>JAZONW010000019.1:0-153849 GCA_045654745.1 Victivallaceae bacterium
AATATAAAGTTTGAACTTTTTTGTACCCGGATGAAAAGGGAATAGAGTTGGAACCACCCGTATGACCCGTATGTGATTGGGGATGAAATAAACGTGATCGGCAAAATTACGTAAAATTCCGTAATTTTCGCTTAATCGTGCGGATTGAAGCGTGTGGTAGCAGGATTTTGCACAACGTGGAGGTCAAAATGCGTTCCGTAAAATTCCGTAATCGGGTGTCAAAAACGGGGCATTTTGGAGCATTTTGATGGAGTTTTGAGCTCAAAATTGCGGCAAAGAAAAAACCTCGTAACCTATTGATTACGCGGTGGATAAATGGGTGGGCGTAGTAGAAATCGAATCTACGACCTCCACGATGTCAACGAGGCGCACTAACCAACAGAGCTATACGCCCTCAAAAATCGAGGTTGTTCACATAATATACCCCGTTTTTTTTATTTGTCAATACTTTTTTGCAAAAGAATTCAATATTTCTTTGTCTTTTTCGCTTTTGCGACCGGATTTCCGGGTGTTATCTGCCGGCGAATTCCGCCCGCAATTCTGCAAAAGTGCCGTCGGCGATGGCCTGCCTGATCCGTGCCGCCAGATTAAGGTAGTAATGCAGATTGTGCAAAGTCAGCAGTCTTATGCCCAGGATTTCACCTACATTCATCAAATGGCGGATGTATGCCCGGGAGAAGTTCCGGCAGGCATAGCAGGTACAATTGGGGTCAAGCGGAGAAAAATCTCTGGCGAAGCGTCCCGCTTTGACCGGCAGGGTTTCGCCGTTGCCGATAAATGCTCCTCCGTGCCGGCCCAGCCGGGTCGGCAGTACGCAATCGAACATATCTATGCCTCTGGCGACATTTTCCACTATCTGTTTCGGAGTGCCGACTCCCATCAGGTAATGGGGGGCGTTTTCCGGAATAAACGGGATCGCGGCTTCCACCGCCTCAAACATCTCTTTTTCGCTTTCGCCCACTGAAACTCCGCCGACGGCATAACCGTCAAAGTCCAGTGCTGAAATCTCTTTTGCCGAGCGTTCCCGCAGTTCAGGATAAACCGACCCCTGCACGATGCCGAAACGCAATTGGCCGTTGTTGAGCGGCTGTTCTCTGGACATAGTTTCCCAGCCGGTGGTTCTTATCACTGATTTTTCCGCTTCCTGAAATGTCGCCGGGTATGGTGTACACTCATCAAATGCCATCACCACGTCTGAATCCAGTGTTTTCTGGATGTGCATCGACTCCACCGGGCCGAGAAAAAATCTGGTGCCGTCGATATGCGACGCAAAACGGACGCCGTTTTTTTCGATTTTCCGCAATTTTGCCAGGCTGAAAACCTGAAAACCGCCGGAATCTGTCAGGATCGGGCGTTGATCGTTGATGAAATTATTGAGTCCTCCCGCCTGCGAAATGATTTCCAGCCCCGGCCGCAAAAACAGGTGATAGGTGTTGCCCAGCATGATTTTTGCCCCCAGATCATCCAGTTCCAGCGGCGATACAGCTTTGACACTGCCGCGGGTGCCTACCGGCATAAAAATCGGAGTCGGTACATCGCCGTGACGGGTGTGAAGCACGCCGAGCCGGGCAAGGCTTTTGTCATCTTTTTTGAGTATTTCAAAACATTTTTCTGCCATAATGTTTTACTCCACAAACATACTGCGGTAGAGAACTTCGACTCCATCTTTTCTGCCGAGGGCATCCGCCAGAGCCGCCGCAAATTTGAAAACTGCTCCCGGTCCTTTGCCGGTGACGATATTGCCGTCGGTTTCCGCCGGAGCGTCAGTATATTTCAAGCCGCCCATATATTCGTCAAAGCCGGGATACATAGTAAAAGTTCTGCCATCCAGCACTCCGGCGGCGGCAAGTGCCATCGGTGCGGCGCAGATGGCGGAAATGATTTTGCCGCCGGAATGCATCCGGCGGATGATACCGCGCAGGATTTCTGAATCCCGCAAATGCTGGGAACCGGGCAGTCCGCCGGGCAAAAAAATGGCATCGAAATCATCCGCATTTATTTCACTCAGCAATTTGTCGGCGGTGACGTCGATGTGGTGGGTTCCTTTGACGACACGCCCGTCAAAAAGTGCGGCAGTGGTGACAGCACAGCGCAATCTGCGCATGATATCCACAACAGCGAGGGCTTCGATCTCCTCGAATCCCGGAGCAAGTACAGCGAGTACCTTTTTTGCCATAATATTTCTCCTTGAATTATATGAAAAATTTCACCTTTAACTATTTTTGCGGAAATTCAACGGACTTATGCCGCGGTTTTTGCGGAATATCCGGCAGAAATAACTGGAAGTGGCAAAGCCGCATTTTTCTGAAATTTCTTTGACACTCAAAGTTGTATTGAGCAGCAGTTTCTCTGCCTGATCCATCCGCAGTCCGAGCAGGAAATCCCGCGGAGATATTTTTGCCGTTTCCGTGAAGCGGCGGGAAAAGTACCAGCGGCTCAGATTCGTTGCCGCCGCCATATCTTCAACTGAAATATTCTGCTGCATATTGGCAAGGCAGTAATTGGCGACTTTGTCGACAAAGGCATCCCGGTTGCTGTTGGCGGCAAGTCCGGTACGGATGATCGTGACCAGAGTTTTATAAGCGGTTTCTGTGGCGGCAAATGCGTTGTGATAACGGTTGTGCAGGCAGTTTTCCACCACAGAAGCGGTCAGGCGGGAGAGTTCTTTTTCCGGAGAAGTTTCGATCTTCACTCCGTGCCTGCTGATGTATTCACTGGCAAGGCGTATGGCTTCTTCGCCGCTGAAATTGATATAAAAAAACTCCCAGAACCCGGTTTTGGCGGAAATATTGTATGAGAAATCACCGGGTACAGGCAGCAGCATCCCGGTGCCGGGGGGCAGCGGGTATGATTTGCCGGCGGCGCGGACTTCGCCGCATCCGGAAATAGTGTACTGCCAGATGACTCCGGGAATGCGTTTGTTGCAGTGCGGACGATAGCTTTTGATATCGGTATGCAGTTCTTTGCCGGCGCCGACAAGTGATACGGAAAAATCTATCTGCTCATCAAGCACCGTTACCGGAGTCCAGTAAGTGTAATCCATTTCGCGTTTCATCGTTTGCCTGCTTTTTTCGGAACCTTTTTTGTTTACCGCAGAAAAGATAACCCGTGAGAGCAGATTTTGCAAGCCAAAGAGCGTATCAGGACAGCACAAATTTATCATAAATGCACTTTGATTGCAGATATCGAGCGTTTGAGTGTGAAAAAGCGGTTAAAAATTTTGATTTTTCTATAATATGAGGTTATATTACAGCAAGTATAAAAAAAACAATCATTAAAACCGGAGCCGGTATGAAAAATTTTGAAGAACTTTTTGCAGAATTGCAAGCCAAAGCCGCCGCTTGCGATCCGAATTCAGGAACTGTTGCCGAATTGAAAAAAGGCACGCATTTTATCGGCAAAAAAATTGCCGAAGAGGCAGGAGAAGTATGGATCGCTTCGGAATACGAAGGCAAAGAACGTGCCGCCGAAGAAATTTCACAGCTCATCTATCACTTGCAGGTCATGATGATAGATCGCGGAATAACCCTTGAAGATATTTACAAATACTTATGAGTACAGTTGACAGAAATCTTTTAGTCGCCATTCCCAACAAAGGAGCCCTTTCCGAGGGGACGGTGTCGCTGCTCACTGCCGCCGGTTATAAATGCACCCGGTCAGGCAGGGAATTGATGGTATCAGACGCAGAGAACAACATCGATTTTGTTTTTCTCCGCCCCCGGGATATCGCCCTTTATGTCGGCCGCGGGGTCGTTGATCTGGGTGTCACCGGCAGGGATCTCGCCGCCGACAGCGGCGTTTCCGTCACTGAATTGATGCCGCTGGAAACCGGCAAGTCCCGTTTCTGTTTTGCCGCTCCCAAAGGCAAATATACTGATCCGGCGCAGTTCAATAATCTGCGGATCGCCTGCAGTTATCCCCGTCTGCTCAAAGATAAGCTCGATGCTATGGGTCTTGATTGCGAAATCGTCCGGCTGGAAGGTGCGGTTGAGATTTCCATAAAACTCGGCGTGGCGGATGTCATCGCCGACGTGGTGGAATCCGGTTCCACCTTGCGGGAAGCCGGTCTGGAAATCGTCGGTGAGCCGCTGATGCATTCCGAAGCACTGCTTTTCGCCCGGGATGCCGCTCTGGCTGACGATCTCCGGGTCGTCCGCCTGATGGGGCGTATCCGCGGTATATTGCTGGCAAAAAATTACGCAATGATCGAATACAATATCCTCCGCAAAGATCTGGAAGCCGCCTACAAGATAACTCCGGGGGTGGAAGCTCCCACTGTTTCACCGTTGGCAAATTCCGATTGGGTGGCGGTAAAATCTATGGTGCTGCGCAAAGAATGCAACCGGATCATGGATGAACTTTATGCCGCAGGTGCCAGAGGTATAATCACGACAGATATCCGTTCTTGCAGACTTTGATAACAGCAGGAGAATTTTTATGGCTAAAACGGTTTTGGAAAGAGCCCGCGAAGTTTTTGATATAGAGATCGAGGGTATTACCGCACTCCGGGATATTTTGAGCGACGGTTTTGAAAAACTGGTCGAATGCTGTGCCGAAACTCTGGATAAAGGCGGCAAACTGGTCATCACCGGTATCGGCAAATCCGGATATATCGGCAAAAAAATGGCGGCAACTCTCGCCAGTGTCGGCAGCCCGTCTATTTTTCTGCATCCGGTGGAAGCCCGCCACGGCGACCTGGGTATGCTTCAGAAAAATGATTTGCTCATAGCTTTGAGTTACAGCGGCGAGACCGAAGAATTGCTGGTCGTACTCAATCCGGCAAAAAGATTGGGCGTGAAATTGATTTCCATCACCGGCAACGGCAGTTCCACTCTGGCGAAAATGAGCGATGTCGTGGTGGAAATGCCCGTGCCGAGAGAAGCCTGTCCCTTTAATCTCGCCCCCACCACTACCACCACTGCATTGCTGGTACTGGGGGATGCTCTTGCGATGGTACTGCTGGATAAAAGACAATTCACCAAAAATGATTACGGCAGACTCCATCCCGGCGGTGCCATCGGCAGGATGGTCACTATGCGGGCTATGGATATGATGCGTGATCTGGATCATTCCGCAGTGATGAAAAAAGAAAATACCGTCCGCGAAGCCATCAGTGCTATGGGCAAAGTCCGTGCCGGTTCTGCTATCGTCGTAGATGAAAACGGCTCCCTTGCCGGAATTTTTACCGACGGTGATTTCCGCCGGGTGGCAGAACGCGACGATGCGGTTCTCAGCCGCACCCTTGGCGAGGTGATGACGGTCGATCCGGTTTCAGTCAGGGGAGAACTGCTGGCGGTCGAAGTTATGAAACTGCTGGAAAAACGCAAAATCGACGATCTGGTCGTCACAGATGACGATTCCAAAGTTATCGGATTTATCGATGTTCAGGATCTTCCCGGTATGAAAATGATTTAACCAACGGGGAAAAGGAAATATGAAAAAAGTTTGCCTGCTTTTGAGTTTTCTGCTGAGTGTGCCGCTTTTTGCCGCATCTGACGAGAATGCCGCCGCACTCTATGATGCCGCTTACAAACTTTACGCCGACGGCAGGTATTATGACGCCGGTAAAAAATTTGAAGAAGTCGAACTCGAGGCCGGCGATCCGCTGATCCGTGCCAACTCCCTGCGAGCACAGATCGGTGCCTGGAAAATGTGCGGACTGCTCTACCGGGAGTACACCGCCATCGAAAAACTGCTGGAAAATTATCCCGAATATGCCGATGCCGGACAACTTGCCGCAAGAGAGTATGAAATCGCCGAACTCTACTACCAGGGCCAAAGAGAACCGGCTTTCTGGCAGCTCCGCTGGATACCGTGGCTCCACGACAGCGACAAAAGTATTGAAATATACACCAAAGCCCTTACCCGTGCGCCTTTTGCCGAATGGTCACCGCAGGCGGCTCTGCGGCTGGCGTATCTGCTGGATAAAGAGGGGATGAAAAAAGAGGCGGCGGCTCAACTGGAAAATTTTGTCGCCAATTATCCTTCAAGTGAACTTTTCAAATACGGTTTGCTCGCACTCGCCAATGCTTATATGGATCTGGCGGCCTCCGGTGACGGCGACGGGAAGTATATTTCTCTTGCCTTTGACCGTTTGCTGGAATTTCAGAAAAAATTTCCCGATGACAAGGAAAATGAATGGGTGGTACGCCAGATCGCACAGTACCGGGATATGCAGTCCGAAAGATTGCTCGACCTCGCCGGATTTTATGCCAAAACCGGACGCACCGACGCTTCCGAAAGATACCTTGCCAAAATCCTCGCAGATTATCCGGACAGCAAATCTGCTTCGGCTGCCGAAAAAATGATGTTGGAACTGGATGATACTTTTATCCCCGTCAGCACTTCCGGCGAACCCAGAGAAACTTTGCCGCAGATAAAAGCGTACAGCATCCCGCTGGAAGCCGATCGCATATTGATCGTACCGGGGCAGAATGGCAACCATTATCTGCGTCCGGTGCCGGATCTGAAACAGGAAGTACAGTCTGCACCGCAAAAAGGAGATGAAAAATGAAAAAACTGCTCCCGTTGTTTTCAGTGTGTGCATTGATTCTTGCCGGTTGCGGCTACAAAGCGGGATCGCTGATGCACCCGCAGATAAAAACCGTAGCTGTTGCTCCGGTGGTCAATGAAACTTTGACTTACAATGCCGCACCGCAGGTCAGAGCTTTGCTGTGTGAGAGATTTCAGACCGATGGCAGTCTGAAACTGGTCGATGAAAAAAAGGCCGATTGTATCGTTTATGCCCGTATCGTTGATTTCAAATATACCCAGATATCGTGGAGCAACGTTGTCGGCGATGATGAATTGCTGCCCAATGAATGGGGAGTTTCTGTTACAGTGGAATACTCTGTGATGATCCCGGGCCGTGCGGCACCGCTGATCAGCAAACGCAAGGCCGTCGGCAAGACCACATTTATGTCCGGACCGGATCTTGAAGTCAGCCGCACCAATGCCATCCGTCAGGCAGCTTACGATGCCGCCAAAAAGATCGTGGCAAGTGTTACGGAATCCTGGTGATATAAATAATACTAAAGAGAGCCGTATCTGATGTTTAAAAGTTTTGTCAAACGCGGTCAACTTCTTTTTCTCTTTTCCTTTCTGGCGCTGATCGCGATCGGCACTTTGCTCCTGAAATTGCCGTTTGTGATGAAATCGGGGGAGTCGCTGGCGTGGATAGATGCACTTTTTATGGCGACGACATCGGTTTGTGTCACCGGACTTGATTGCGTCGGTTTTCATGATTTTTCATACTTCGGCCAGTTTATCATCATTGCTCTGGTGGAACTGGGCGGTATCGGTATCATGACGTTGAGTGCATCGATCCTGCTGGCTCTGGGCAGGGGGTTGTCTTTCAGCAATAATCTGATGATCTCCCATTTGAATGATAATTTTTCTTTGCGCGGCACAGAGAGTTTGACCCGTACAGTTATCAACTACACGCTGGCAAGTGAACTGGCCGGAGCGATCGTTATTTACATCGGATGTCTTGCCGACGGCAGACATTGGGGGGTGTCGCTGTGGCACTCTATTCTGTTGTCGATCGCCGGATTCTGCAATGCCGGATTGAGTCCTTTTGCCGACAGTCTGGAATCCTGCGGCAGAATAATGCAGTTCGGAGTCATCACCCAGGCGATACTCGGCGGCCTCGGTGTTTATGTTATCTACGACCTTGTGGAAATAATCACCAAGCGGAGAAATTTTATGCGGGTACACTCCAAAGTAGTGCTTTCTGCGACCTTTTTTCTGCTGCTTGCCGGGATCATCGCTTTTCGAATTTTTGATTTGGAAAACGGCAGTAAAATGACCTGGTTTGATGCGTTTTTCCTCTCTGCCACCGGCAGAACGGCGGGATTTTCTACTGTGCCGGTGAATTTACTTTCTGCCGAAAGCATTGCCGTCCTTGTGGTGATGATGATGATCGGTGTCGCCCCCGGGGGGACCGGCGGCGGTATGAAAATCACCACCGTGGCTCTGGCTCTGGCAGCGATATACAGTACCATTTCCGGCAGTAAAGACGTTTTGCTCTTTAAACGCAAAATGCCCATCGAAAGCATCTTGCGGAGTTTTGCCATCATTTTTATTTTTGTGGTTTACTGCGGTGCGGGAGCATTTTTTCTGCAAATGACAGGCCCGTCCGGCAACAGTGCAGGAGCAAACTTTTTTGAAGCGGTATCTGCATTGACCACCACCGGATTATCCTTTGGAGTCACAGGAAATTATGATGTCGCCGGCAAGTTGATGCTGGTGGCGCTGATGTATTTCGGCAGGATCGGACCTTTCACTATGCTGCTCTTTTTTGTCGGCAGGGAAAAAACCGGACATTTGCAGTATCCGGTGGAAAGAGTCGTTATCGGTTGAATCAATATTTTTAACATAAGAGGTGCAATATGGCAAGAAACAGTTACGCAGTCCTCGGACTTGGCAGTTTCGGTACCAAACTGGCTTTGGAATTGATGCATTCGGGCAACACCGTGCTGGTGTGCGATATCGTACAGCACCGGGTGGAGGAGATCCGGGATAAAGTCACCGAAGCAGTCATCGCCGATGTCACCAGCGAAGATACCATCAGAGAACTCTCTGTACGCAAATTTGACGCTGTTATTCTCGGTATGAGTTCGTTTTTTGAAAAACAGATCCTTGCCCTCACCCTGCTGAAACAGGAAGGTGCCAAACGGGTTCTGGTCAAAGCCACCAGTGATATTCAGGAAAAAATCCTCTACCGGCTGGGGGCAGATGAAGTGATCCAGCCGGATCAGGATGTGGCGGAGCGGCTGTCAAGACGGCTTTCGCTCGCCAATATCCGGGACGTGTTTGAATTCAAAGGTTCGGCGATCGCAGAAGTCGCAGTGCCGTCATCCATCGCCGGTAAATCGCTTAAAGAATTGGATCTGCGGGCCAAATATCAGATCACTGTACTGCTGCTCCGTAAGCCCGACAGTGTGGAAGAATTGCAGCCCGGACCGGAAACGGTTCTGGAAAAAGATGATAAACTGACTGTTTTCGGCAGTCAGCAGTCGATATTGGAACTTTTTAAGGAGAAATAAGATGAGTGAATGTATTTTTTGCAAAATCATTGCCGGAGAAATACCGGCTGTAAAAATATATGAGGATGATCTCGTGTGTGCTTTTATGGATCTCGGTCCGATCAACTACGGTCATACTCTCGTTATCCCCAAAGAACATCACGAATCCAGTGCCACTATCCCGGAAAATGTCGCCGGCAGAATGTTCCGCGTCGGCTCCCGGATCGGTGTCGCTCTGAAACGGCAGGAGGAATTCGATGCCTTCAATCTGCATCTGGCTGACGGTACCGCCGCCGGTCAGGTGGTGATGCACGCCCATTTGCACGTTGTCCCCCGCGGAGTGGAAGACGGCTTCCGCTGGAACTGGCGGCAGCTCAAATATGCCGACGGTGGTATGGCTGAAATGGCGGAAAAAATAAAAAGCAAACTTAAACTTGACTGAGGATTCGATATGTCTGTCAAAATCATCGACGGCAAAAGTATTGCCGCAGAAATAAATCAGGAAACCGCCGCCGAGGTGGTTGAGTTTCAGAAAAAATACGGCAGGGTTCCCGCCCTGGCTGTCATTCTCGTCGGCGATGATCCTGCTTCGCAGGTCTATGTCCGCAACAAAGTTAAAACCTGTGAGGCTCTGGGCATCCGCTCTGAAATGATCCTCATGCCGGGCGATTCCGCCGAAAGCGATGTACTGGCAAAAATCGCCGAACTCAATGCCGACGACGGTATCGACGGTCTGCTGGTGCAGAGTCCCGTCCCCCGTCAGATCGATGAAATGCGGGTGATCCAGGCGATCGACCCCGACAAGGATGTCGATTGTTTTAACGAAGTCAACGTGGGCAAGCTGCTTATCGGCAGCGGCAAAGGGCTGATGCCCTGTACTCCCTACGGAGTTATCGAACTGCTCAAACGCTCCGGTATTTCCTGCCGCGGCAAGCACGCTGTGGTCATCGGCAGATCCAACATCGTCGGTAAACCAATGGCGGCACTGCTGATGCAGAAACTCCCCGAAGCCGATGCCACTGTCACAGTTGTCCATTCCGGGACAAAGGATATTGCTTCATTCATCCGTCAGGCGGATATCGTGGTGGCGGCTCTGGGCAAACCCAATTTCGTAACTGCCGACATGGTCAAACCAGGTGCGGCGGTCATAGATGTCGGTATCAACCGTATCTACGATGAAAAATTGCAGAAAAACCGTCTGGTCGGCGATGTGGATTTTGATTCAGTTTCACAGATCGCCGGAGCGATAACTCCGGTGCCGGGCGGCGTGGGCCCTATGACGATCGCAATGCTGATGCGCAACACGGTCAAAGCGGCATATATCCGCAAGGAAAAATGAAAACTTCTGATTTGATACTTCACAGCTGCTGTGCCCCTTGTGCCGGCGGCTGTGTTGCTTTTTTGCTGGCAAATGAGCGGGTGCCGCTCCTCTTTTTTTCCAACAGCAATCTTTGCAGTAAAGAGGAATTTGACAAGCGGCTTGCATCAGTGAAAAAACTTGCCGGTATATACGGATTGGAATTGCTGGTCGATCCCTACGACCATACTGCGTGGCTTGATGCCGTAAAAGGTTTGGAAAACGAACCTGAAAAAGGGGAACGCTGCAAAAAGTGTTTCGCTTTTTCTCTGGCGAGGACTGCTGAAATCGCCCACCGTTACGGCAGGGGATTTGCCACTACCCTCACTGTCAGTCCCCATAAAAATTCCGCAGTGATTTTTGAAGCGGCGGGGGAAGATGAACTTTTTGAAAAAATTGATTTCAAAAAAGGCGGCAATTATCAGGTAAGCTGCCGTATCGCCGCAGAAAATGAATTTTACCGCCAGAAATTTTGCGGTTGTGAATTCTCTCTTGATCCGGGCAAAAAGCGATAAAAGCGGTGTGATCAGAGCAAAAAAAATCCGGCAATTTCTGCCGGAATTTTTTTTATGAAAAACTTTTTCTCAAAGTTCTCTGCCGGTAAGCATCCGGTAGGCTTCGAGGTATTTTTCGGTAGTGCGTTTTGCCACATCTGCAGGGAGCGCCGGACCGGGGGCGGTTTTGTCCCAATCCAGAGTTTCCAGATAATCCCGCACATACTGTTTATCCAGACTGACCGGACTGGTGCCGATTTCGTACTGATCTGCCAGCCAGAAGCGGCTTGAATCCGGAGTCAGCACTTCATCGACCAGAATGATTTTGCCGTCAACTTCACCGAATTCAAACTTGGTATCCGCAACGATGATACCTTTGCTTGCGGCATAATCTCTGGCGGCGGAGTAGATGTGCAATGCCATTTCTTTGAGCGTGGCGGCTTTGTCTGCACCGACGATATTTGCAGTTTCGTCAAAGCTGATGGTCTCGTCGTGGTCGCCGATGGCTGCTTTGGTCGAAGGAGTGAAAAGCGGCTCATCCAGCTTGGAAGCCTGCTGATAACCGTCACGCAGTTTGATACCGGAAACCATACCGGTTTTCTGGTAATCTTTCCAGCCGCTTCCGACCAGATAACCGCGGACGATGCACTCCACCGGCAGTACCGATGCTTTGCGGACGATCATGGAGCGTCCCTGCAATTCGGGATGATTTTTGAGTTCAGGACGCGAAAGCACATCGGCGGTGATCAGGTGATTGGGTACATCTTTGAGCAGTTCGAACCAGAAAAGCGAAATCTGGGTCAGAACTTCACCTTTGCGGGGAATCCCGGTGGGCAGTACCACGTCAAAAGCACTGAGACGGTCGGTCGCGACAAAAAGCAGAGCATCGCCGAGATCGTAAACATCGCGGACTTTGCCTTTGTTTATCAGCGGCAGCGGCAGATCGGTGCCGATCAAAGCTCCATTGGCATCGTATTGCATTTTTTTACGCCTTGATTGCTCCGATTTCCACGCGGGTCATGCTCTGGCGATGACCTTTGGTACGGCGATAGCCTTTGCGGCGTTTCATTTTGAAAACGACGATTTTTTTGGCACGGAACTGTTCGATGACTTTGGCGGTGACGGTGGCGCCTTCAACGACGGGGGTACCGACATTGAGTTTGCCGCCTTCTTCGCCGACTGCGAGAACTTCGCTGAAAACAACTTCTTCACCGGCATTGGAATTGATTTTTTCGATTTCCACGATGTCGCCGGTTTTGACGGTCATTTGTTTGCCGCCGGTTTTGATGATAGCGTACATAGTTGATTCTCCTTGATATTGGATTGATAAAATTCTATTTTTCACTTTACAGTAACAAGTTTATTAATATAGCCCCGCAAGTGGAGTTTTTCAAGTTGTAAAGTGTTGTTGCCGCCTGAAAAATGCGATAAATGTTGGTCTTGGCAGGCACAACAGACTTGAAAATCGCCTTTTTTGACACTATAATATGGCAGAATACTGTCAGAAAAATATGGAGAAATATATGTCCCTGCTTGAAGTCCGGGATCTGAAAGTGGCTTTTCCGGTCAGAAATGGCTGGTTCGGCAGAAAAAAATTTTTGCAGGCGGTCGCCGGAGTGAGTTTTACTCTGGAAAAAGGCGAAACGGTCGGCCTGGTGGGCGAATCAGGATGCGGTAAAAGCACTCTGGGCAGAGCCCTGGTCGGATTGACTCCGGTCGCCGGCGGCGAAATATTGCTTGACGGCGTGGCACTCACCGGAAAATCCGCCGTTTCAAACCGCAAAAAAATGCGGGGCAAATACCAGATGATATTTCAGGACCCTTACGGTTCGCTCAATCCCCGCCTGACGATTTTTGAGTCGCTGGATGAGGTGTTGCGTCTGCACTGCAGGGGCGAATCACGCTCCCGGAGGCGTGAGATCGCCGCCGGGCTGCTGGGCAGGGTCGGGCTGGAAGCAGAAACCCTTGACCGCTATCCGCATCAGTTTTCAGGTGGTCAGCGTCAGCGTATCGGTATCGCCCGCAGTCTGTGTGCCGAGCCGCTGTTTGTGGTTGCAGATGAACCGGTTTCAGCCCTTGACGTCAGTGTGCAGGCGGCGATAGTCAATCTGCTGGATGACATCCGCAAAGAAACGGGAACGTCGTTTTTGTTTATTGCACACGATCTGGCGGTGGTGGAGCATATTTCCTGCCGCATTATGGTGATGTATCTCGGCAGGATCGTCGAATCTGCTCCGGCGGGGGAGTTGACTTCTGCACCTTTGCATCCATATACAGAGGCGTTGATTTCAGCGGTGCCGGATATCGACGGCGGTCAGCGGCAGAGAATTTTGCTTGCCGGGGATGTGCCGAGTCCGCTTGATCCGCCTGCCGGATGCCCGTTTCATCCCCGCTGTCCCCGGGCATCGGAAATCTGCCGCCGGGAAGTGCCGGAATTGAAAGAATTTCCGGCGGGATCAGGTCACTTCTGTGCCTGCTTTTTTTCGGGGGAGAAAGAGGCGTGAAAATTCATATTATTGCAAAATATCAGGATAAGTCCTTGACAAAACACAAAAGGCGGTCTATATTATAGGACTTGAATTTCAAGGCGTGGTAGCCAAACGGCTAGGCAGCGGTCTGCAAAATCGCTTAAATCGGTTCGACTCCGATCCACGCCTCCATTTTTTTTGTCAGGGCGGGAAAGGAGAATTTGAGAATGTATCTTTGCGGGAAAGACAATATTTTCCGACTCTGTCCGGGCGATCCGGAGCATCGACCCGGCAAAACTCCTTTTTACTACGACTTCTCTACCGAATGCACAATCACTGACTGGCAGTTGGTTTCCCGTTGCGGCGACCGCTGTCTTGCCAGAGCCGAAACAGTAATGCCAGCCGGGGATTTTATTTTGCTGATCCCGGAAAAACCCATTCAGGGATACCGCCGTATTCTGCCGGAAACGATTTTCATCGACGGCGTGAAATATATTCCCGTCCGCGATGGCGATGCGGTTTATGCCAGACCCTATATTTTGCGTTACGGCATCACTCATACTTTTGGCGGCGGCAGATCGGTGGTGGAATTTGAATTCACCTCTGATGAAAAAGAGCCGCTGCAATACATCGACATTGCTGTGATTGCCGGTCAGGAGCCGGTCGGAGAAACTTTGCCGCTGTCAAAAAAATATGATTTCCCGATCGAGGAGATCCGTCTGCCTGTCAATAAAATACCGGATATCAGTACATTTACTGCCGGGGTGGACAGCAACGGCAATGCCGGACGATTCGGTTTTGTCAAAGGCGACGGACTTCTTGACTGCGGCATACCTTATCTCGGAGTGATCGACAAAATGTTTGTCAGCGGTTTCCCCCGTTATAAAAAACCTTTCCGCTGGGGATTTGTCACTCATCCGGAAAATATGCCGCTTCACGGCACTTTTCTGCCGGGCACGGTGCATCCGTCGCAGGATAAACTTCAGGTAAATGCTCTTGCGGTCAGATGGGAAGCTGATCTCGGCGATGGGAAATTTTTCCGCAATATCTACTCTGTCGCTTCTGCCGGAGTCATCCACGAAAGCAACCTCGGGGAGATGCGCCTTGCTCAACTGCAATATGCCGGAAATTACCGCTATATGCTCATCCCGCAGAAAAATGGCTGCAAGGTCGTCGATATCAGGGATATGAGCAATCTTGAGATGAGCGAAAATTTCCTGCTGCTTTTCGGCTCTGATGAATATCCTGATATCCCCATAATGCTTTCGTTTGATTGCGAACCGTCAGAAATTTCAGTAAAGCACGATCCCCGCACTCACAGATTACAGAGTTTGATTTTTGCCGGAGTAAGCCGTATGATCACGGTGACGCCATTCGGATATGAATTGCCGGAGAGCATATCTCCTGACGATGAAAAAACTCTTGCTGATGCAGTGAAACGCTGCCGTTTCTGGAGTCGGGCGTTGCTGGCTTATCCGGTTTCCTGCCGGGAATATTTCAAAATCGACAATGCGGCAGGAAAAGTTACTGTAGTGGAAAAATTCACCTATGAGCATTTGTCCGATGCGTGGGGGACAAAGCCGCTTGAAATCGCTCCGCTGCCGCCGGTGATATACCACTGCAAAACAGCAGGATTTGAGAGTGCCGAATGTTTTTTTCCCACCAAATACGGTGAATTCCATGCGGTTCTGGGCAGTGAGGCGGTCTATACCCTGCCGCTGATGGAACTTGAACGCAAATTCCCGTTGAAAAACAAAGGTGAAAGCGGGATTTCCGATGCATTTGCAGATGGATTTGATGAATATTTTGATTTTGTCAGCAGTTTCAGCGATGATATCCAGTCGGGGCCGTTTTTCGGATCGCTGTTTGATCCCTATGCGTTTGCCTCCACGCTTTTCAACTTTCTCCCCCGGGAGAAACAGGATAAGGTGGTAAAAAAGATCAAAGACAAAATGGCGATCGCTGCCGACAGAGAGAGTTCCTACCGCTATCCGGTGGTGGATTTCCTCCGGATAATGCGGGAAAAACCCGGCGACAAAGCACTCAAAGAAATGTATTCCGATCCGGAAATGAAATACCTCAAACTCTGGAATTATTACCCCAGAGTCGAACCTTTTACCGGGATAGAATACGATTTGTGCTATATCAATCTCTGCCTTTTTAATGTAGAAAAAGAGATCCGTACCGGTACGCGTGAGGAAATCGCCGGACTGGATTATCCTATGATCGAAAACGACTGGGGTATCGGGTGTTCGTTTTGTTATATGTATTTGTGCATCCTTGCCGCCGGAGACAGCAGTGTGCTTAAAAAGAATTGGCAGACTTTCAAGCGGATGTACAAGTTTTTTGCAGTTTTCCACGACTGGGCGTGTATGAGTTCCGGTTACAATGAGGATGGCAACGGTTATGTGGAAGGGGCGAATTTTGCCGGGTTTACCGTTTTTCCGCTTCTGGCGGAAATGATGGGGGACAAAGAGGCGGCAGAATTCAGTATTTACCTTGCCGCCAAGCAGTTGGCTCTGCGGGCGTCGGTGGTTTGTGCCGCAGATTATTTCCGGCAGTTTTACGGCGGGGACAAGTGGTATTTCTGGAAATATTACCGCTCTGAGGGCAATCCGGCACAGGATTTCCAATATATGCCCAAACTGCTTGACGGTAAGTGCAATGATGACGGGGTGTACAATTTCACCACCGAGGGGATGTATCCGGAATATTTCCTCAATATGCAAAAGCATCTGGGCAGGGAGTTCAATGAAGGTCTGGAAGTTACCCGTGAAGTTTTTGAGAACCATATCAACGATGACAGTTTTGGAGTGTCACAGGGCGAAAGACGCTGGACTCTGACCCAGGGGTACTCATCCATACTGCTCAACGAAGTGCTGGATGAAAATTATCCGGCAGAGAAATTTCTGCGCAATCTGGAATTTGCCAAAAACAACAATTTTATTTACCGCAAATTCCGCGGGATGCACAATCTTTCCCGCCGTCTGCCGCAGAACTTTTTTGAATGTTTCCTGCTTGCCCTGCTCGAAATGCGCAAGCATCCGGTATGGCTTTTGCATTGGGAAAACTGCCGTATCATTTCCGCAGAATGGGATGAGGAAAACGCCGCCGCCGAACTTGATGTCGAAGTTACCGCTTCCCCTGCAAAAATCCGTCTGGGAGTCAGGAAATTCCCGGCCGGGGCTGTTTGCGGCAACAGCGTGATACAGCTGTCACAACCCGCACCTGGCAGGGTAGAACTGCAAATTGCAGACTCCGGAAAGGTGAAAATCCGCTTTTAATTTTTGCTTTGTGTTGCTTTGCTCTCTTTGTGGATGTATATTATCTTCAGGAGATAAAACAGATAAAGAAAGAAGCGAGATCCCTATGAAAATGTTGTTTATCGGCGATATCGTCGGCAAGGCGGGCAGAGAAACCGTCCGGCGTCTGGTGCCGGAACTCCGCCGGGAATACAATATTCAGTTTGTGGTCGCCAACGGAGAAAATTCCGCCGGAGGCAACGGTATCACCGCATCGTGTGCCGCAGAATTGTCCGAGGTGGTCAATGTCATCACTCTCGGAGACCATACCTGGGATCAGAAAGGCTTTGAAACTGCGATATCTTCCTGCAGTAATGTTATCCGTCCTGCCAATTATGCTGCGTGCCAGCCGGGCAGAGGTTTCGGAGTATTCAACAATCCGGCGGGCGGCGATGTGGCGGTGATTGCATTGCAGGGCAAAGTTTTTATGCGGGAAAGTGCCCGGTGCCCCTTTGAAACCGTGGATGAACTGCTGAAAAAAGTTCCCTCGACTGCCAAAACCATCATCGTGGATTTTCACGCCGAAGCCACCAGCGAAAAACTTGCCATGCAGCATTATCTCGACGGCCGGGTGACGGCGGTCATCGGTACTCACACTCATGTGCAGACTTCTGACGGCAGAGTTTCTGCTGCCGGTACTGCTATGCTGACCGATGCCGGTATGACCGGTGCAGAGGAGAGCATCCTCGGCAGGGCGGTGCCGGATGTTATCAAAAAATTTGTCACCGGTATGCCAGGGCGGCTCAATGTGGTGGAAAAAGGGCTTATCCGGCTGGACGGAGCGATCGTTACTTATGATTATATGACCGGCCGTGCGTCGGCGATAGAGGTGATTTCAAAAACTGTTGAGGTATAACATTATGGAAAATTTCAAATTCAACACTCCGGAAGAGTTGATTGCAGATATCAAAGCCGGCAAAATGATCGTAGTGACCGATGATGCCAACCGTGAAAACGAAGGCGATCTGGTGGCGGCGGCCGAATGTATCACTCCGGAGCAGATCGCATTTATGGCAACTCACGCCTGCGGTCTTATCTGTGCGCCGCTCGATCCGGAAACTGCCGCGTCGATCGGACTTACTTCCACCCCGACTGACCATTACGGTACTGCCTTTACCCAGAGCGTGGATGCCATTGAGGGCGTCACTACCGGTATCAGTGCCTTTGACCGTTGCCGGACGGTCAGGAAACTGTTGGAAAAAGGCACAACTCTGGCGGATTTTTCCACTCCGGGACACCTTTTCCCTCTGATCGCCCGTCCGGGCGGCGTACTCCGCCGTGCCGGTCATACCGAAGCCGCAGTGGATCTCGCCCGCTTTGCCGGATACAAACCCGCCGGAGTCATTTGCGAAATCATGATGCCTGACGGCAAAATGGCACGCCTGCCGCAGTTGCAGGAATTCTGCCGTGAGCACGGATTGAAAATCGGTACGGTCGCTGATCTTATTTCCTACCGCCGCCGCACCGAAAATCTGGTCATTCCCGGCGAAGAAGCTTCATTGCCGACTGAATTCGGGGATTTCAAAGTCAAAGCCTACCGCACCAAAGTCGATGATCTTGAGCACCTGGCACTGGTTTACGGCGATGTGAAAGACAAGGAAAATGTTATGGTCAGAGTTCACAGTGAATGTCTTACCGGAGATGTTTTTGCTTCCAAACGGTGCGATTGCGGCGAGCAGCTGCACAAAGCGATGCAGATGATCGTGGAAAACGGTTCCGGGGTCATCGTTTATCTGCGGCAGGAAGGCCGCGGTATCGGTATCTTTAACAAAATCCACGCCTACAAATTGCAGGAAGAAGGATGCGATACCGTCGAAGCCAACGAAAAACTGGGCTTCCCCGGCGATTTGCGGGAATACGGTATCGGAGTGCAGATACTGCTCAATCTGGGCGTGCGTTCGATCCGTCTTTTGACCAACAATCCCAGTAAACTGGTGGGGATCTCCGGCTACGGTCTGGAAATTGTGGAAAGATTGCCGCTGGTGATCTCCCCCATAAAGGAAAATGCCGCATATCTCCAAACCAAAAAAGAGCGGATGGGCCACATCCTCTGATTGATAATGGAAATTTTCGGTGCAAACTTAAAAGCAACTGTTTTTTCTCCTGCCGGAGCAGTGGACACCACTGCTTTGCAGTATGGGATATCTGCACTGGAAAGTTTCGGATTTCAGGTCGTCAAAAGTGAAAACTGCGAAAAATCCTGCGGCTATCTCTCGGCTGATGCAGATTTGCGTTTTGCCGATATAAAAACTGCGTGGCTGGATGAATCGACAGACATCCTGCTTGCTTCCCGCGGCGGATTCGGATGCTGTCATTTACTGCCTTATTTATCATCTCTGCCGCTCAAAGACAAAAAAGTTGCCGGATACAGTGACCTTACGGCTCTGCTCTGGGCTCTGGAAGCATTGAAAAACGGTCATACGCTGGCTCTGCCAATGGCGGCAAAATATCACCTGCTGGATGATTATTCCCTTGCCAGTGCCGCCGCCGCACTCCATTGCCTGCCGCGGGAACTGGGAAAATTCACCGTCTTGAAATCCGGCAATGCCTCCGGCTTGCCGCTGCCGGGAAATCTTACTGTCGCCGCATCTTTGGCAGGTACGCCGTTTATGCCTGATACCCGTGGCAGGATACTGATACTGGAAGATGTCAACGAGCCGCTTTACCGTATCGACCGGGCATTGACTCAACTGGATCTTGCCGGAATACTGCCCCGCTGTGCCGGAATCGTTTTCGGTACATTTTCCGGAGTTGATCTCAAGGAGGATGATCTCTTGGAAGTACTTTGCCGCTGTTGCAGAAATGTTACAGGACCGGTGCTTTACGGCTGCCGTTACGGTCATACTTTCCCCTTTGAATCTTTCAACTGCCGTCAGATGATGGAAATATCAGACGCCAATATCCGGATGATGTGAAATTATGTTTACTGATTTACTGATAAAATTATTTGTTTGCGATGACCGCCGCGATTCCCCGACCCGCCGGCTTGCCTTTGGGACGCTTTCCGGAGTGACCGGGATCGCCGTCAATTTTCTGCTTTTTGTGGTCAAAGCGGTACTGGCATTGATTTCCGGCAGTGTGGCTCTCGGAGCCGATGCAGTAAACAATCTCGCTGACTGCGGCAATGCGGTGATTGCTCTTTTCGGATTCCGCATTTCTGCCAAACCGGCGGATGAAGAGCATCCATTCGGTCACGGCAGGGGGGAATATGTGGCGGCACTTATTGTGGCAGTGCTGGTGATTTCAGCCGGATTGAATTTCCTCAAAGGTTCGATCCAGGAAATCATTGAACCGGTGGAAATATATACTCCGTTCTGGCTGATAGTTGTTACGGCATTGACTTTGCTTTTTAAAGTGTGGCTGGCATTTTTCTACCGCCGTATCGGGGAAATGATCCATTCGGAAGTCATCAAGGCACAATTCACCGACTGTCTGTGTGATCTGCTGACCACACTGCTGGTGCTGGTGTCGATGATATTGCCGTTTTTTGTCGATATACCGCTAGATGGTTATGCTGGTATTGTCGTGGCTCTTTTTACCATTGTCAGCGGCGTGTCGGTACTGAAAACTTCCACTGATCCGCTGCTGGGTACTTCGCCTGATTCGGAAACGGTGAAAAAAATGCAGGAGATCCTCTTGCGTCAACGCGGTATCCTCGGTGTGCACGATATAATTATGCACAGTTACGGACCGTCGGTGTTTTTTGCCACCGCCCATGCCGAAATCGCCAAAGACGGAGATCTGGTTTCAGCTCACGATATTCTGGAAAACGCCGAAGTCGCAGTCGCCAAAGAACTGCCTGTCCATCTGCTGCTGCACGGAGATCCTTTCGGTGCCGGAGACCGGGAAATCATCTACTGGCGGTCGCGGCTGGAAAAAACTGTGGCAGCATTTGATCCGGTTTTCAAAGTATATGATTTCCGGCTGGAAAAAGACTCTGTACTCTCGTTTCATATGCTTATCCCGAGAACCTATGCCCTTTCCGGCGATGAGATCCTCTTTCAGCTGGAAAAACGGATGAAACAGTACTCTCCCGAAGTCAGATTACAGATCAAATTTGTGCACGCTTTTGTTTAAAAAAGGACACTTTTTCAGTGTTGTTCCGGACAATGATTTTATTTTGCGGTTCAAATCATACTTTGATTTTTTTTGCAAAAGAGCACAAAAGTGCTATCATAGCACAAAATTATTGTTGACAAAAGAAAATCCCGACAGTATTTTAATTTATGAAATGGCAACGATATGCCGTAAAACTATTAAAAGGATTTTATTATGGAAAGATGCAGATTTGCTGTCGCAGGATTGTCTTTGCGCGGTACCAGTTTGATGCGGGTCGCCAATGATCCTGCAAAAGGTTGGGACCTTGTTATGGCGGCTGATCCCAGCGCCGAAGCCAGAGAAAAGTTTCTGGAAAAAAATCCCGGTACCGAAATGGTTGACAGTTTCGACAAACTGCTGGATAAAAACAAAATCGATGCAGTTTTTATCGTTACTCCGGATTACTGCCACGAAGAACAGGCGATCGCCGCCCTCAAAGCCGGTATCGCTGTCTATTGCGAAAAACCCATGGCCATCACCATCGAAGGCTGTGACCGGATGATGAGAACTGCCTATGAAACCGGCAGCAAGCTTTTTATCGGTCACAATATGCGTTACTATCCGGTCGTGACCAAAATGAAAGAAATCATCGACAGCGGCGTGATCGGTGAAATCCAGTGCGGCTGGTGTCGTCATTTTGTCAGTTACGGCGGTGATGCTTACTTCCGCGATTGGCATTCGGAGCAGAAAAATACCACCGGTCTTTTGCTGCAGAAAGGTGCGCACGATATCGACGTGATGCACTACTGTATGAGCGGCTCCACCAGCCGGGTCATCGGTATGGGTATGCTTTCGGTCTATGACCGCTGTGCCAGACGCTCCGAAAAGGAAAAAGGCTGTGCCGTATGGAAAGACGGACAGTATCCGCCGCTGGAGCAGACTGGTTTCTCCCCGGTCATCGACGTGGAAGACCACAATATGATCATGATGCAGTTCAGCAACGGTATGCAGGCTACTTATATGCAGTGCCATTACACCCCGGATTCAGAACGCAATTATACCTTTATCGGGACCAAAGGCAGGATCGAAAATATCGGCGATCACGATAACTGTCAGATCCACATCTGGACCAGCCGCACTTCCCGTCAGACTCCGGATCAGATCTACTATCTGCGTAAAACCGAAGGCACTCACGGCGGCAGTGACTCGCTGATCGTCCCGTCATTCTTTGACTTTGTGATGCACGATGCCAAAGTCCACGTCAGTCCGGTCGATGCCCGCAACGCGGTGGCGGTCGGTGTGCTGGGGCACGCTTCTATGCGCAACGGCAACATCCCGCAGGATATTCCCCCGGTCGATCCGGTGCTGGAAGAATACTTCAGCAAGATGGTAAAATAATTCCAGTTGGATATGAAAAATCCGGTCAGGAAATCCTGACCGGATTTTTTTTGTCGGCTTTTTATGCTTCTAGCATAAGTTTGCGGAAATTGCTGATATCTTCTTTGGTCGCTCCGCCGTCAAGGAAATACTTTTCGGCGGCATCTTTCATATTGTCAGCATAGGTGTCGAGAGTTTCCAGCAAAGTTACGAACTGCTTGAAACCGACCTTGCGTTCGGAAAACACCGAGCAGGTGGTAAATTCATAATCTGCCAGTAATTCTGATTCCGGCACGCCGAGCAGGGCAAGCAGCAGAAATGCCAGCGTCCCGCCGCGGTCAGCGCAACCCCAGCAGTGAAAGTACGACGGCAGATTTTCTGCTTTGCTCAAATGTTTGAGACATTTGGCATAACGTTCTTTTTGCTCATCGTCAAAAATCATATCATAGGGGCGGAGCTGGATGTTGACCCATCTGACTTTTTCCTGATCCAGCGGCGGGACATATCCGGGAGCGATTTCAGTGCCTCCTCGGACATCGAGATCGCTTTTGAGCCCGATCCGCTCCAGCAGTTCTTTGCGGCCTGCCGGTTTGAGGAAATGGTGGCGGTCAAATTCCGAACCGCGGAAAAGCAATCCCTGTCTGACCATTTTGCCGTCAATGGTTTTTCTGCCGCCCAGATCCCGGACATTGGTTGCGCCGGGGATATTTATCCAGCGCGGGATCTCGTTGGCAGTGGTGAAACAGCCGGAAGCACAGACTTTGCCGGATGAGATGGTAAAAGTATATTTTTTACCGGCCTCAAAGTTGTAAACTCTGCTTTTTGTCCCCTTGCAGCGGCGTTTCAAAACCATTTTGCCGGAAACAGCATCATAAATTTCAAGCAGTGAGGATTTGGGGGCAAACCCCCGGTATTCCCACTCAAATATCACGGGAGCCGGGATGGAGTGATCCACTTTGCTGGGGGTCAGATTGAGGTAGTCGATAAAGACATCCTGTGCCGACACCCGTTGGCGGGCGGCCTCATGCAAAGCGAAATTACGCTGAAAATCTGTCCATTGTGAAACTTCTCCGCACCCGGCTGGAGAGATGATAATGATTTCTGCCATAATTACATTTTCCTCAATTCATTACGGCGGATCTTGCCGCTGATGGTTTTGGGCATGGCGGTGATGAATTCCACCTGACGGGGATATTTGTACGGTGCAGTATGATGTTTCACATAATCCTGGATATCCCGTTTGAGGTCATCACTGCCTTCGGTACCGGCGGTCAGCACGATGAATGCTTTGACCACTTGACCACGGGTTTCATCAGGAACACCGATCACCGCGCATTCCAGCACATAGGGCAGTTCCATAATGACGCTTTCGATTTCAAAAGGTCCGATGCGGTATCCACTGGATTTGATGAGATCATCGGTTCTGCCGACATACCAGTAGTATCCGTCTTCGTCTTTCCACGCGGTATCGCCGGTATGATAATATCCGTCGTGCCAGCTTTCGTCGGTGGCTTCATCATTGTTGAAGTAACCGAGGAAAAGTCCGCAAACGCTGTTGCGTTCGGCTTTGACACAAATCTCACCGGTTTCGCCGGGACGCACCGGATTGCCGTCCGGGTCGAGCAGTTCCACTTTGTACTGCGGCGAAGGTTTCCCCATTGAACCTGGTTTGGGTTCCATACCGATCAGATTGCCGATGAGCATAGTGGTTTCGGTCTGTCCGAAAGATTCCATAAGTTTGATGCCGGTGGCTTTCTGGAACTGGTAGAAAACTTCCGGATTGAGTGCTTCACCGGCGATGCAGGCGTATTTCAGAGAGGAGAGGTCATATTTTGCCAGATCTTCTTTGATGAAAAAGCGGTACATCGTGGGCGGAGCGCAAAATGTCGTGACATTGTGTTCTTTGAAAATCGTCAGGATATCATCGGCATTGAAACGGTCGAAATCGTATGCCAGTACGGTGCTTTCGCAGAGCCACTGACCGTATATTTTGCCCCAAAGTGCCTTGCCCCAGCCGGTATCGGAAATGGTGAGGTGCAAACCTTTGGGATCGACATTGTGCCACCATCTGGCAGTGATGATATGACCCAGCGGGTAAGTAGCGGCGTGCAGCACGGCTTTGGGATAGCCGGTGGTGCCGCTGCTGAAAAACATGATCGCCGGATCATTGTGTTTCTGATCTGCCGGACGGGGAAATGCGGTATCGAAACCGATGACTTCGCGGTTGAAATCGTGCCAGTTCTCTCTGCTGCCGTTGACGATGACCCGGAACTCCAGACCCGGGCAGTCCGGCAGTGCGGTATCAACGGCATCCGGCACACCGTCGTCGGCGGTGGCGATGATACCTTTGATACCGGCATAATTAAAGCGGTAAACGTAATCTTTGGCAAGCAGCTGATTGGAAGCCGGCACTGCCACTGCGCCGATGCGGTGCAGAGCATTGAGTACAAACCAGAATTGGTAGTGACGTTTCATCACCAGCATGACCCGGTCGCCTTTTTTCACGCCGAGCGATTGCAGGTAATTGGCGGTGCGGGCGGATTCTTCGCTCATTTCCCGGAATGTGAAATTACGGGTACGATGCTCTCTGTCAACGTAGATCAGAGCTTTTTTATCCGGGCATTTTTCAGCGAGGACATCCAGTACGTCAAAGGCGAAGTTGAAGTTTTCCGGGATGTTGAAACTGACATCCTTGAGCATTCCGTTTTCATCAAGAGTTTCATTCATAAACTTCTTGTAAAGCAGATCAGCTTCAGAACTGCTGCCGGAATGGAATGAGGCTTTGCGGGTGGAGTATTGTGCCGCTTCATTGCTGCCGTCGCCGTTGACGGTGATCGCCATAAAGACGCAAGGTTCATCACCGATAGCGATCATACCGTGGGGATGAGTGGAATCGTACAGCATACTGTCGCCGGGTTCGAGGATTTCCACCTGATCGTCGAACTGGGTTTTCAGTCTGCCAGAAAGAATATAGTCAAATTCCTGACCTGCGTGTGCCGAAAGTCCAATGGGGGTATCTTCCGGCTGCGGCGGGGCAGTTACGATAAAAGGATCGGCAAGACGGTTTTTCAACAGTGCCGCCAGATGGAGATATTCAAATCCTTCGCGGCGTTTGATGGGGGTGCCGTTGCCTTTGCGGGTAATGGTACAGTATGAAAGCGTGGGGGTTTTGCCGGCGACCAGATCGCTGATATCAACTCCGAAACGCTCCGCACAACGCAAAATGAAAGTAAAAGAGCTGTCGATTTCTCCTGCTTCGTGAGAAAGATACTCTTTTTCCGACATTCCGGTGATTCTTGCCATTTCGGCTGTGGAAATATCCAACACCTGCCGGATTTCGCGGAGCCGTTTGCCCATTTGTACCAACTGATTTTCCATAATCGCCTTTTTAACCTCTCGTTAAGGCTTTTTTTATAATATCCCGCTTGTCAATAATTGAAAAAGCGGCACTTTCCGAACTGTTGGAAACGCCGCCCTGATCTTAATCTCCGGCAGCTTTCCAACTGCCGGCGAACAACATCTGATTCCGGTCAGCAGGAAGCCTCCGGAATAATAATGTACTGATGAAATTTGCAAGACGACATCGTCCCGGTGGAGTTTGCCGCCCCGCCGGAAAGTTGTTTTGTATGATTTATCGTCATTTTTGCCATTTTTTCCACCATATCCGGATTGCATAAATGCGATGCCGGAGTTATTTTAATTTATGAGTTTGTATTAATGTACACCATTTTGCGGATTTTTTCAAATGGCAGTTAAAAAAAATTTCTTTGATCGGGTGGGCGGTCGTTTTGATGAATTGGATGCCCGGGCAAAACAGGCGTACCTGTTGCGGCTTGCCAGAGACCGGGGTTTTTTTGAGACCGTATTCAATGCCCTTGACGAGGGAGTGATGGTCATCGACCGGCAATTGCTGTTGCGGTATTTCAATCCGGCGGCAAAAGAATTGCTCGGATTGCCGGAAGATACTTCGGAAGTGAGAGTTTCGCAACTGCTGCCGGATCTCAACTGGCGGATGATCCTGCAGGATGAGAGCGATCAGTGGACCCGGGTCGCCAGACAGGAAATGGAGATACTCTATCCGGAACCGAAATTCATCCAGCTTTATCTGGTGCCCCTGCCGGAAGATCCGGCACTGGCGGCACTTATTCTGCGCGATGTCACCGAAAGCCGCTTCAAAGCCCGCAACGAAGCAGAGAGCAATACCGTCAGGGCGATTTCTCAACTGGGTGCCGGTATTGCCCACGAGATCGGCAATCCCCTCAACAGCCTTTATCTCAATCTGCAGCTGTTGGAAAATTGCACCGATCCGGAAGAAAGCCGGGAAATGATCGATGTCTGTAAAAAAGAGGTGGAGCGTCTGGACAGTATCATCCACGGTTTTTTAAGTGCCATCCGTCCCGGCAGCGGAAGTTTTTCTCCGGTCGATGCCGGAAATACCGTCGTGGAGGTGTTGAAATTTATGCAGCCGGAAATAGAAGCCCGCAAAGTCGTTGTCAAGTGCAATTTCCCTGCTGTAATGCCGCAGATATCCGGCAATGCCGATCAGCTCAAACAACTTTTTTACAATATTATCCGCAATGCAGTTCAGGCTATGACCAACGGCGGCACGCTGGAAGTTTTCGGTTACGCCGATCAGGATGTCCTGATGCTGAATTTTGCCGATACCGGGTCGGGGGTCACCGCTGAAAATCTGAGTACTATGTTTCAGGCTTTCAAAACTACCAAATCCGGCGGCAACGGCATCGGCACTATGATCATTGAACGCATCTGCCGTGAGCACGGGGCGGATTTCGGTCTGGTATCCACGCCGGGCAGAGGGACGGTCTTTCAGATACGTTTCCCGCTGGGCAGGAAAAGGATGCGGATGCTCGGCAACAGTTGAGATCATTTGATATGGCGATAATTCTGGAAACAGTCCCATCCACCAACACCTATGTCAAGGAGAATTTTTTCTCTCTTGCCGACGGCACCTGCGTTGCCGCATTGGAGCAGACTGCCGGCAGAGGCAGGCTCGGCCGCAAATGGATGGCAAACCGCGGCGAAAGCATCGCTTTGAGTGCGGCTTTTCGCCGGGTGCAGGCAGGGTTTCACGCCGGGGCGATCGTCGGAGTGGCGGCGCTCGATGTTTTACGCACGCTTGCTCCGGAGGCGGATTTCTTTTTCAAATGGCCCAATGATATTTATGTCAAAAATGCCAAAATAGCAGGAATATTGTCAGAGGGCATCATTCGGGATGGTCAACTTGCCGGTGTTGTCTGCGGTATCGGGATAAATCTCAATCAGTCCTGCGAAACGCTTGCCCTGACCGGCGTTCCGGCTTGCAGTATCTTTTCTCTGACCGGGATGGAAAAAGATGTAGAAAAAGTGATTTTCCTATTGGAAAAATCCATTAATGAGTGCTATATTAGATACAATCGTAATCCAAAAGATGTTCTTTCGCGCTGGCGGTCGGAAAACCGGCTCGCCGGCAGGAAATTACAGTTCATTCCGCCTGATGGCAATGCGTTTGAAGGGGTCTTTGTTGAGATCGATGAAAACGGTGCCATGTCGGTGCAGACCGCGGACGGGTTGAGGACTTTTGATTGCGGAGATGTAAAAATCTGCACCGACACGCTGTGAAAACAGCAGGTGCTGAGTGATGTTTTTTTGGGGATGGGAAACCCCAAAAAAATTTTATCTGAATGTCCGTTGTTTTACGGTAAAATACAAAAATAAGGAGTTGGGTATGGGAAATGCTGTGCCTGTCGGCATCCTCTGGGATGGTTTGATGCTTACGATTTGCGGTATGGGGGTGGTTTTTGCCTTCCTCTTGATCATGATCTGGATGATGAATCTTATGCGGATAGTGCTTGCTCCTTTTGCCAATGCTCTCACTCCGGCTGCTCAGCCGGTGAAAAAAGCCGCACCCAAAGATGATATGGCGCTTATTGCCGCCGCTGTTGCTGCTGTTGAATTGGAACGCAAATAATTACAAAAGTAATATAATAATAAACAATAACAGGAGATTTTTCTAAAAATGAAAAAAATCAAATTCATGGATTGCTCATTCCGGGATGGCTTTCAGTCCTGCCTCGGTGCCCGTGTCAAAACCGACGATTTTCTGCCGGCTCTCGAAGCGGCGGTCAAAGCCGGTATCAACTATATCGAAATCGGCGGCGGTGCCCGTTTCCAGAGTCTCTTTTTCTACACCCAGGAAAACGCTTTTGAAGAAATGGACCGTTGGCGTGCCTGCGTGGATTCCGTCGCTCCCGGCGTGAATCTGCAGACCCTTTCCCGCGGTGTCAACGTGGTCGGTCTTTCCAGCCAGTCCAGCGATATCATTGATCTGCATGCCAAACTTTTCAAAAAGCACGGCATCACCACCATCCGTAACTTTGACGCTCTCAACGATGTCCGCAATCTGGAAGTTTCCGGTCATGCCATCGCCCGTCACGGTCTGAAACATCAGGTCACTGTTACTATGATGGGACTTGCTCCGGGATTGGAAGAATCCTATGCTCATACTCCCAAATTCTACATCGACCGTCTGAATGAAATCATTGCTTCCGGAATCCCCTTTGACAGCCTTGCTTTCAAAGATGCTTCCGGCACCAGCACTCCCGCTACCGTTTTTGAAACTGTCAAAATGGCGCGTGAGATCCTCGACAGCACTTACGGTAAAGATGCCAAAGAGATCCAGTTCCATACCCACGATACCGCCGGTATGGCTGTCGCCTGCAATATGGCGGCTATCGAAGCCGGTGCCGATGTCATCGACCTGGCGATGAGCCCGCTTTCCGGCGGTACCTGCGAAGCTGATATCCTCGTGATGTATCAGCGTCTCCGCGGTACTGATTACACTCTCGATATCGATCCCGAAAAGATCATGAATGTGGAAAAAGTTTTCGAGCAGTGCATGGATAAATACTTCATGCCGCCGGAATCCATGCAGGTTTCTCCCAAAATCATTTTCAGCCCCATGCCCGGCGGCGCTCTGACTGCCAATACCCAGATGATGCGGGACAACAACTGCCTCGACAAATACGATGCCTGTATCGAAGAAATGCGTGAAGTCGTCGCCAAAGGCGGTTTCGGTACTTCCGTTACTCCGGTCAGCCAGTTCTATTTCCAGCAGGCTTTCCTCAACGCCATGCAGGGCAAAAATGCCGACGGCTCCTGGAAACTGGACAAAAAAGGTTACGGCAAAATGGTTCTCGGTTATTTCGGCAAAACTCCGGTCGCTCCCGATCCGCAGGTCGTGAAATGGGCGAGCGAGCAGCTGGGCCTCGAACCCACCGACAAACCGGTGGTGGAAATCAATGATGCCAATCCCGAACTCGGTATCGCCTACAACACCAAACTGCTGCAGGATGCCGGTCTCGAAGTCACTGAAGAAAACATTTTCATCGTTGCCGCCTGCGGCGACAAAGGTCTGAAATTCCTGCAGGGCGATCGCCCGATGGGTATCCGCTACAAAGAAGAAGCCAAGAGTGCCAAATCCGGCAGCGGTGTTTACACTGCTACCATCGACGGCAAACAGATCGTGGTCGAAGCCGACGGCAAAGACGGTGCCTACACCGCCAAAGTCAACGGCAAAAGCTACAAAGTTTCTCTGGGTGAAGGTGCCGCTGTCGCCGCCGCCGCTCCTGCCGCCGGCAATGGCGAAGGTGCCGCTGTCACTGCTCCGCTCCCCGGCAATGTGCTTAAAGTGCTGGTCAACGCCGGAGATCAGGTTTCCAAAGGCGATACCGTGCTGATCCTCGAAGCTGTGAAAATGGAAAACGAGATCAAAGCTGATTGCGACGGTACTGTCGGTGAAATCAAAGTTTCTGCCGGTTCAGTGGTTTCTGCCGGTGATGTGCTGATGACTATCAACTGATAAAGGGCAGAGAAATGTTGCGTAAAATGTTACTCCTTGCCGTGCTTTTTGCCGGTGCGGTTTTCTGCGGTGCGGCGGATATCGCCGTACCCGCCGGAGCCAAAGAAATCAAAAACAGCGATTCCGCTGTCAACCTTTTTGTTATGAAAAAAGATGCCGATGGTATGCGTTATCTCGTTTACAACGGTGATAAGGAAGGTACCATCTACTCCACCAGCATGGTCAAAAATCAGGTTCTTGTCCCCGGACGGGAAATGATGGTCATCAAAGCCGGTGACTGGAGCAAAGGCAAAGTCAAAGCTGAAACCAGTATGAAAGTCGTCGAATTGATCGATGGTTTCGGCGGTGCCAAAGTGCTGAAAAAAGGTGATGTCGTTGCCAAATTCATGCCGGTCGAACTCGCTTGCGATGCCGTCTATGAAGGCGGGGACTTCAAAATGGAACGCCTCGAAAGCAATTGGAGCGATACTCTCAAAGGCTTGTGGCAGTCCACCGGTATCTGCGATCTGATTTCGCAGACCAATGCCAATTTCTCCACCACCTGGCTGCTGGGACTCGGCAGGGTGATCATGATCCTGGTCTCTCTGATCCTCATCTATCTTGCTGTGGTCAAGGAATTTGAACCTCTGCTGCTGCTGCCGATCGGTTTCGGCGCATTGCTTGCCAATATTCCGCTTGCCGGTATTTCCGGTCCGGATGGTTTGCAGGGATTGATTTACAATGTCGGTATCGAAAGCGGCGTTTTCCCGCTGTTGATCTTCCTCGGTGTGGGTGCGATGACTGACTTCGGTCCGCTGATCGCCAATCCCAAAACCGCATTGCTCGGCGGTGCCGCCCAGTTTGGTATTTTCTCCGCCCTCTTTGGTGCATTGGCTCTCTCTGTCTGGGTGCCGGGAATCACTTTTGACCTCAAAGATGCCGCCAGTATCGGTATCATCGGCGGTGCCGACGGCCCGACTTCCATCTGGCTGACCAGCAAACTTTCCCCGAAACTGCTGGGCGCGATCGCGGTTGCGGCTTACAGCTATATGGCTCTGGTGCCGATCATCCAGCCGCCCATTATGAAAGCATTGACCACCGAAGCTGAACGCAAAATCAAAATGAGCCAGCTCCGCAATGTCAGCAAAGTGGAAAAAATCTGTTTCCCCGTGCTGATCACTCTGCTGTGTGCATTTTTGCTGCCTGATGCCGCTCCGCTGATCGGTATGCTGATGTTCGGCAATCTGCTCAAAGAATGCGGCGTTGCTGACCGTTTGAGTCAGACTGCCCAGAATGCTCTGATGAATATCGTGACGATTTTCCTCGGTATTGCTGTCGGTTCCAAACTTTCTGCCGACCAGTTCCTGAGCTTCCAGACTCTCGGTATTCTGCTGATGGGTTGCGTGGCTTTCTGCATGGGTACTGCTGCCGGTGTGGTTTTTGCCAAAATCATGAATGTTTTCAGCAAAGACAAAGTCAATCCGCTGATCGGCTCTGCCGGTGTTTCTGCGGTGCCGATGGCAGCGCGTGTCGCCAACAAGGTCGGTCTGGAAGCAGATCCCACCAACTATCTGCTGATGCACGCCATGGGTCCCAATGTGGCAGGTGTCATCGGTTCCGGTGTTGCCGCCGGTGTGTTGCTCAATATGCTCAAATCCCTGATTTGATGGAGCAAAACGACAATAATCAGCCGGATGCGGGAAGCGACTCCCGTATCCGGATATCAGTTGCGCTGGCAACTTGTGAGGGAGGTTCTTTCCTCGGCGGGTTGCTGGCGTCGCTTTTTTCGCAGACCCGAATTCCGGATGAAATCGTAGTCTGCGATGATGTTTCCACTGATAATACTGTGGAAATAATCAACAGTTATATCCGGCAGTACCCCGGAGTGATAAAACTTTTTGTCAACGACAGGCGTCTGGGGGCATCTGCCAACTTTGCACAGGCGGTTTCACGCTGTACCGGAGATATCATTTTTCTTGCAGATCAGGATGATCTCTGGGAAAAGGACAAGATCTCGGTGATGAGTACGGCGATAATCTCTGCTCCGTCGCGGCCTGCGGCGGCTTTTTGCGACAGTTTTCTGATTGACGAAAAAGGGGGAAACCTCGGCGTTACCCATTGGCAGCTGCGTGATTTCTCACCTGAAAAGTGGCAGAAAGGAAAAGAATTCGACTTTCTGCTCCGCCGGGTGCCTGCGGCGGGTCATAATATGGCTTTTGAAAAAGATTTCATCCCTTATATCCTGCCTCTGCCGGAACTGGATGAAGTCCACGATACTTTTATTGCTCTGGTCATTGGCGGAGTGGGCAGCTGGCAGTTGATCGACCGCCGTCTGACGGCATTCCGTCAACATACCGGAAATCTTTCCGGTATGTACCGTGGCCGCGGCAGATGGGAGCAGGCACTTTATGCGATAAAATTCCGGCGTGACGAATGGAATTACCGGCTTTTTGCGGCACTTTTTGAGCGTTTGTCGGCAGTGGAGGGGATTCCGGCGGAAAAATTGGCACAAATCAGAGCGAGGATGGCTTATTCACTTGCCCGCAGTCAACTTTCTCCGCACTTTGCGGGCAGGGTGATCCCGGCGTTGAAACTGCTTTTTTCCGGTAAATACCACCGTTTCGGCAGGGGATTTGCCAATTTTGTGCAGGATGTTTTTTTGCGCAGTTTCTGCAAATGATTTGAAAAAGAGTGCTTGTGAGTGTATAGTACCTGAAATTTGCCGCTTTTACAAAATCGGAGTATAATAATGATTATAGATAAACTTGAAAATTTTGCCGGTTACGCACCGGTCATGCCCGAAGTCTGGGATATGATTGCGGAATTTCTCCGCTCGCTCAATGCCGGGACTCCAGCCGGACGCTATGAGATCGACGGCGACAAAGTATATGCCGTAGTCAATCCTGTTACAACCCACAGCCTTGACCCTGATAAACTGGAATATCACCGCAAGTATGCCGATATCCAGGTCATTATTTCCGGCGGTGAAAGCATTGTCTGCGGGGATATCAATGACAATGAAACTGCCGCCTATGATGCAGGCAAAGATATCGGTTTCTGCTGTCTGGCGGCGACATCGGTCACTGCTGAATTGGTGCCGGGGATGTTTATGCTGATTTTCCCGGGCGAAGGTCACGCTCCCGATGTGGGCGACGGCAGTGAAGTTTATAAAACAGTGGTAAAAGTCGCCGCAGAATGTTTCTGCCGCGCCTGATGATATATCAATGTCAATATATTAAAAATAAGGAAGAAACAAGTGAAGTATCTTGAATTGACCGTCGGTGCGGTACTGGTATATAACTTTGTCCTCTCCCGTTTTCTGGGGATCTGCCCGTTTCTGGGTGTTTCCAAACGGGTGTCCACGGCAATGGGTATGTCCGGTGCTGTTATTTTTGTGATGACGCTTTCTTCGGCGATAACGACAGCGATCAGCCGTTATCTGTTGAAGTTCACCATCAATGGTGTGAGTTATGATCTGGGATTTTTGCAGGTGTTGCTTTTTATTCTGGTGATTGCGGCGCTGGTGCAGATCATTGAAACGATTTTGCAGAAAACCAGTCCTGCGCTTTATCAGGCATTGGGTATTTACCTGCCGCTGATCACCACCAACTGTGCGGTGCTGGGTGCGGCGACCATTGCTGCCCAGCGGGAATTTACCGTACTGGAAGCAACTGTTTTCGGTTGTTTTTCCGGTGTGGGATTTGCACTGGCACTGCTTTTGTTTGCCAGTCTGCGTGAAAAACTTGAACTTGCCACTCCGCCCAAAGCTTTTGAAGGCACACCGATCGCATTGGTGACTGCTGGTATTCTGGCGATGGCATTCAGCGGCTTTGCCGGGCTGTGCTGACAGAAAGGACGGTAAAAGATGTCTTCTCTTGCAGTTGCCATGATCCTGATGGGTTCGCTTGCGCTGATACTGGGTGCGGCGATCGGAATTTTTGTTAAATTTTTCAAAGTTGAGAGCGATCCGCGGATCGATCTGGTGCTGGAACTGCTGCCGGGTGCGAATTGCGGCGGCTGCGGCTGTGCCGGTTGTGCTGATTTTGCCAAAGCGGTGGTCAGCGGTGCTCTGCCGCCTTCCCGCTGTCCGGTTTCCAGTCAGGAGCAGGTGAATTCGATAGCCTACGCTCTTGGTGTTGAAGTTTCTGCCGGAGGCAAAATGCAGGCGGTCGTCTGCTGCGGCGGCGATCAGGAAAGAAGCAAAGTTCAGCTCAATTACAACGGCATTACCGATTGTGCGGCGGCGAATATGGTTGCCGGAGGTCCCAAAGGCTGTCGTTTCGGCTGTCTTGGTATGGGTACCTGTGCCAGGACCTGTCCTTTTGGAGCGATCGAAATCATCAACGGTCTGGCGGTGGTGCATCCTGAAATCTGTGTCGGTTGCGGCAAATGCGTAGCGGTCTGTCCGCGCGGAGTGATCAAACTGGTGCCGGAAACTGCCAATTTCCACGTTTACTGCAATTCTCCGGAAAAAGGTGCGGCGAAACGTTCGCTTTGCCAGAGCAGCTGTATCGGCTGCCGCAAATGCGAACGCACTGTGCCGGAAAAATTTGAAGTCAATGGTTTCCTTGCCAAAGTCAAATACGATGCGGAGCCGTTGACTTCCGGAGAACTCGAAGCCATCAAGTGCCCGACGGGTGCTTTTGATAATGAACAGCACCACTACGATGTGGAAAAAGAAAAAAGAGGTGCCAAATGAATAAAAGTTCACGCAAAGTGATGACTTTTTCCGGCGGTATCCATCCGGAGGGCGACGGTAAATCCCTGACCTGCGGCAAAAGTGTGCAGACGGCGCCGCTGCTGGATCGCTATCTGGTGGTTTTGCAGCAAAATGCGGGCAAAGCCCCCGAACCGGTGGTCAACCCCGGTAACAAAGTCAAAAAATATCAGCTTATTGCCAAAGCATCCGGGTTTGTTTCTGCCAATTTGCACAGCCCGACATCGGGTGAAGTCAAGGCGATCGTGGAAGTCCCCGGCCCGATGGGTATTCCCGTCAAGGCTCTGGAAATCGTTTCCGATGGTCTGGATGAAGCCGAATATATGACTCCCATCGCCGACTGGCGCAACGCCGATGTGGCGGAATTGCGTCAGCGGGTGATCGATGCCGGATTGGTCGGTATGGGGGGAGCGAGTTTCCCGATGCACGTCAAACTGGCAGTGCCCGAAGGCAAAAGCATTGATACTCTGATCCTCAACGGTGCCGAATGTGAGCCTTATCTTACTGCCGACCACCGTCTGATGCTGGAATCTGCTGAAAAAGTCCTCGAAGGTGCCGAAATGCTGGGCCGGATACTCGGGGTCAAAAATATCTGGATCGGTGTCGAAACCAACAAAATGGATGCCATCGAACTGCTGGAAAAATCCGCCGCTGATTACGGTGTGAATATCGCCCGTTTGCAGGTGCAGTATCCGCAGGGCAGTGAAAAACAGCTTATCAACGCCATCACCGGCAGACAGGTCCCTTCCGGCGGTTTGCCGATGGATGCCCATTGCGTGGTGCAGAATGTCGGTACTGCGGCGGCGCTGGCGGATGCGGTTCTTGCCGGTATCCCGCTGGTGGAGCGGGTAGTTACCGTCACCGGATCTGTGGTCAAAAACCCCGGCAACTGGAAACTGCGTATCGGTACTCCGGTGATAAAAGCCCTTGAACTTTGCGGCGGAGTTACTGCCGAACCGGGTAAACTTATCCTCGGCGGACCGATGATGGGATTTGCCCAGAATTCCTATGAAGTCCCGGTGGCAAAAAACACTTCCGGTATTTTGCTGCTTTCCCGCAAAGTTGCGCTCAACTACCGCACCGGCAACTGTATCCGCTGCGGCAGATGCGTGCAGGGTTGTCCGATGCATTTGAGCAGTTGTCTGTTGGCGACAGCCATCGAAGCCGGACGTTACGATCTCGCAAAACAGAATCACGTTATGGACTGCCTTGAATGCGGTTCGTGTGCCTATGTTTGTCCCTCTCACCGTCCGCTGGTGCAGGTCATCCGTCTTGCCAAAGCGGAGATCCGCCGTCAGATGGCGGCAGCCAAAGCCAATAAATAAGGATTTATATTATGCAAGAAAACAGTGAAAACCCGATCCGGCTGCCGGATTCATCCAAACTGGTGTTGAGCAGCAGTCCGCATCTTTCTTCCCGCATCAGCGGTCAGAAAATTATGCTGCTGGTGATATTGTCGATGCTTCCTGCCTGTGTGGCTGGGGTATGGTTTTTTGGCATTCCGGCGTTGAAAGTCCTGATTTATTCGGTAGTTTTCTGCGTTGGTGCCGAAGCATTGTGGTGTCTTTTGCTCAAGAAGCCGGTCAAGCCGGTGATCGCAGATTGCAGTGCCGCGGTAAGCGGTATCCTGCTGGCGTTGAATCTGCCGCCGGATGTGCCGTTTTATGTGCCCCTGATCGGTGCATTTCTGGCGATCTGGCTGGGTAAGCAGATTTTCGGCGGTCTCGGCAGAAATCCATTTAATCCGGTGCTGGTGGGCAGAGTCGGACTTTTGATCGCCCTGCCTGCGATGATGACGACCTGGGCTCCGGCGCGCGGTATGGCAGAAACATCTTATCCTGATTCTGCCACCGTCTGGGGTGTAAAAACCGGAGAAGTCCGCACCTGTGCCACTCCGCTCGGTGTGGCAAAAACTCTGGATAAAAAAGAGAACCGCTTTGCCGCCATTGACAATCCGCAGATGTGGAAACGTTATTTTATCGGTCAGCGCGGCGGTTGTATCGGTGAAACCAGTCTGATCGCCCTGTTGCTGGGCGGTATTCTGCTGGTGGCATTCAATCTGATCAACTGGCGGGTACCGGTGATATTTGCCGGTACAGTGTTTGTGATCACAGGGATCATCCATTACTTTTATCCTGATGTGACTCCGACTCCGGTATTTCATCTGGTGACCGGCGGACTTTTTCTCGGAGCGATATTTATGGCAACGGATATGGTCACCTCTCCGATCACCGGCTGGGGGTGTGTCTGGTTTGCCTTTGGCTGTGGAGTTATCACCTCGGTGATCCGTATTTGGGGCAACTATCCCGAAGGCGTGAGTTTTTCCATTCTTTTTATGAATGCCCTGGTGCCGCTGCTGGATAAATGGTGTGCCGCGCGTCCCTTTGGCTACATCCGCAAAAAGGAGGCGGCAAAATGAAACTCAAAACTACTGAAAATATTTTTGTGCTGGGTATATTTCTCGGTATCGTGGGAGTGATCTCGGCGTTACTGCTGGGGGTGGTCAGTGATGTTACCCGCGGTCCCATTGCCGAAGCCAAAGCGCGCGATTTCAAAAACAACCTCAAACTGCTGGTGCCGGATTTCGATGCAACAGGAAAAGAAAAAGTTTTTGACGGCATTACTTTTTTCAGTGCGGATAAAAACGGCAAAGCTGTGGCTTATTTTGCCAAAGCGGAAACCAACAGCGGTTATGCGGGCAAAATCGAAGTGCTTGCTGCGCTCGATGCCGACGGCAAAGTGATGCGGATGATGGTTACTGATAACAAGGAAACTCCCGGATTGGGCAAAGACATTTGCGACCGCAAAGTTTCCCGCACTATCTCCAATCCGTTTCCGGATACCAACGGTCTGCCGGGCAATCCTCTGCTGGATCAGTACAACGGCAAAACCGCTTCCGCCAACTGGACGGTCAAAAAGGATGGCGGTGAATTTGAATTCCGCACCGGAGCGACAGTTACCAGCCGGGCTCTGACAGCTCTGATGGGCAAAATCGTCAAAACTTATGCGGCGAACCGTGCCGCTATTGCAGGAGGTAAATAATTATGTTGACTGCATTAAAAGATATGGTTCGCGGCATCTGGCGTGAAAATCCGGTGCTGGTTCTGCTGCTGGGTACCTGTCCCACACTGGCGTTGACCACGAGTGCGGTCAACGGTGCGGGGATGGGGCTTGCCACTACTTTTGTGCTTATCGGCAGTAATCTGGTGATAAGCTGTATCAAAAACATTGTGCCTTCCAAGATCCGTATTCCGGTTTATATTGTTGTGATCGCGACATTTGTGACGGTGATAGATCTGCTGATGCAGGCTTATGCTCCGGCGAGTTTGAATGCGGCGCTGGGGATATTCATCCAGTTGATCGTGGTGAACTGCATCGTGCTGGGCAGGGCGGAAGCTTTTGCCTCTAAAAACACTCCGTTGCGGAGTGTTTTTGACGGACTCGGTATGGGTTTGGGATTTACTCTGACATTGACGATGCTGGGTATGATCCGTGAATTTCTCTCGTCGGGTTCGCTTTTCGGCATCAAGATCATCGAAGCGTGGACGACAGATTTCCTGTTGCCTGCGGCGGCGCCGGGTGCATTTATCATCGTGGGTTGTATTCTCGGCATCCGCAATTATTTCAGTCGCCGTGCGGCGATCAAAGCGGGCAAAATGTATATTCCGCCTGCCGGTCTTGACTGCCGTAACTGCAACATCTGCCAGTTGACTCCGGAAAATGAAAAATGAAAAAGTTTTTTGCCGCGGTATTCTGCTTCTGTTTCGCTCTCCTGCCGCTGTCTGCGGCGGATATGGCAGCGCTTTTTGAGGGAGATGTTTTCGACCGTAACGCCGCCGGAGTGGTGGAACTCTTTCCCGGCAGTTTTGTTTTGCTGGATAAAGCGGGCAGGGAGATCCGCTACTATGCCAAAAACAAAGATGTCAAGCCGCTGGAATACCGCGGCTTTGCCCTGCCGGAAGCACTTATCGGCTTTGAAAACGGCAAAGTAAAGAGTATAGATATATATTTGTATGTGGCATCCGAGAGCAGTGAAGTGCTTAATAAGCGTGACTATGCCGAAAAACTCCGTCAGCTCCGGGCATCTCTTGCAGCTGAATTTCCCAAAGTCAAGCCCCGCCGGATGAGCCGTCCTCTGGGGCATTCCAGGCAGATCGGCGAAGTCTATACCGGTGACAGTTACGATGTCCTGCTCCGCTGGAACAGCGACGCTGAACCCAACGGTTACATCACCTTTTCGGTTTTTCCTGCCGGCAAAGCTCCGGAAAGTCTGAATCTTGAAACCGGCAAACCGACTCCGGCACAGCTTGCTGCCCGGGTGGAAAAAAATGACGGGGGCGATGTTTTCATCAGTGTCCCGATGGTCGATCAGGGTGAAAAGGGTTTCTGCGTGCCTGCCACTGTGAGCCGGGTACTGCGTTATTACGGTTCGACGGTCGATCAGAATACACTTGCCCAGATAATGGGCAGTGACGGCAAAAACGGTACCAATATCAACGATGCGATGAAAGCATTGAAAAAAAATTCCAACAAATTCAACGCCAACACCCGCGATGTGCTTGACGGACAGAGTTTCATCAGCCGCGGTTACCGCAAATTGCTCAAAGCGTACAACAAAAAAGTCAATGTTCTCAACAACGACATCAAAGACCGCACGCTTCGCAAGAAAAAACTTGATACTGACGGTGAAACAATGCCCGCTATCGACCCTGAAGTCCTTGCCGCCGCCCGCAAAGAGGACAAAAAAGAGATCCGGGAGTTCCGCAAGACTGTTGTGGAATATATCAATAAAGGTCACGTCCTCTGTTGGAATGTACTGGTATTCAAAAAGAATAAAGAGGGCGGCGATGTTGCCGGAGTCCCCGGCGGTCACACCCGCATCATCTGCGGCTACAACACCGGCACCGATGAAATCATTTTCACCGACAGTTACGGACTCGGTCACGAAACATCCCGGATGAAATTTGACGATGCGTGGGTGGTGACCCTCAATGTTTTTTCGGTGATTGCGAGATAAAATAAAAAAAATCGGCAAACGCCATTTGATTTTTGACAGATTTTTGTTGTTATGACAAAAAATCTGTCTTTTTTTTGTTGCAAAAAACTTGACATTGGCAAAAAGATGTGCTATTATATATCGTTAAAGTATTTTCTTGTGGCATAATACCACTTTATATATAGTTGTTTTAAATACAAAAATTAAAATAAAAAACCTAAAAAACCTGTAAAAAGGAGAAAAAAATGAGCAGCGAACTATTGAATGCCGAACTGCCGACCAATTACATCTATTCTGTAAAATGGATCGGTCTTGCCGAAGGTACCGAAGTAACTTACGGTGGCCAGACCCTCGTTATCGGGGTCAATGCTTTCAGCAACGCCTACGATGCCATCACTCAGGCCTGTACTGATTACGATGTGGTCTGGGACGATATCGACTGGTATGATGAAGAAAACCTCCCCGCCTGGAAAGTTACTACCGCTGACATTTACTGCGACACTGATATTGCCGAAGGCGATTACGAAGCGGGCGAACTGGTCGAATACGACGCTGTCAACCCCAACAATCCCGATGAAATCTACGGTTGCGGTATCCGCCTGACCTATGGTACTGATATTCTCAACGATTTTCAAGCTGCTGACACCAAAGCCGGTATGACCGGTGCAGTCGTGCTCTGCGGCGGTACTTACACTTGCCCCTCTCCCCGTTACAACACTGGTGGTACTTCTATTGCTGTCATCAACGGTGCAGTTGTTGAAGGTAGCACTATGACTCTTGGCACCTCCGGCAACGCTTCCAACTACGAAGGCAGCGTTGCAGTATTTGATGGCGGTACCATCACCAGTGCCATTGCTCTCGGCGGACGCGGAGTCAATACCGGTAATACCTATTTGTATATGATGAATGAATCATATGCCAGAGTCATCCATATGGATGGTGAATCCTCCGGCAACGGCAGCAGTACAGCTGTTGATGAAAACGGCAGAAACCTTTACACCAATTATGCCTTTATCAAAGATTCCAGTTTTGGTACTCTCTATCTTGCCCGCGGCGGTATCAATTATCAGAATGCTGATATCACCATCGACAACTCCACCGGCAACAATATTTACTGGACCGGTGAGGCCGGAGCTCTGGAAATGATGGGTGATGTCAACATTACTCTTATCAATGCCAGTATCTCCACCATCAGAGATGAATCCAGCCGCGGCACTGACAGTGATTACGACGGCACGATGAATATCTATGTCAAAGGCGGTACTTCCACCGTTGCCACCCTCAATCTTGAGGACTCCAAGACTACCGCCGCCGGCCGTACCATCACCATTGATGCCAACTCGGCTCTGATCGCCGCCACCTGCGCCTTTACCGGCAATATTGTCATCAACGTGGCTGATTTTGAGCTTGATGGCGATTCCAAATTTGTGATGAGCGGTTCCAAACTTACCGGAGCCAATATCTCTATTATCAATGACGTGCAGAGTCAGTATGCTTATCAGCTCTCTGACGACGGCAAAACCATTTCGCTTATTTACCGCCCGGTTTACTATACTGCGCAGTGGGCAGGTATGGCAGATGGCACTGTCGTCTCTGCCCAGGGAATCGATGATCTGGTCATCGGCAAAGATGCTTTCGGCTCTCTCGCTGATGCTGCTGCCACCGGCAAAGAGGTCAAAGTTCTGGATGTCATCCTCAATAATGAATACGTCGCTGACGCTGATGGCAATGTCACTGTTGATGGCTATACCACAACACTCAACGGCGGAGTTGTTTACAATGCTCTGGGCAGTGCTGTTACCGCTTACGGTAAAACCAATCTGGATGGTGTCATCCACGTTACCGGCGGCAGCTATATGGATGCCAACGGCACAGCTAATAGCCAGACCCAGGAGTTCAAGGGTTACAAAACTGTGATCGAAAACGCCACTTTTACCACCATATTCGGTGGTGCCAAAAGTGCTGAGACAGCAAGCAAAAATCAGGCTGATATCACTTTGATCGGCAGTACTGTTACCGGGACCTTGCTAGGTAACCGTTATGTAAGTTCTTCAAAAGATGTTGTTTTCAATATCACCGGAAACTCTTATGTTGATTATGCGCAGGTCACCGGTATTTCCGGTGCCGGCAATGGTATATTATTGGTGGAAAATTCCACTGTCCGTGCTGTCACAGCCGGCGGTGTCAATGGTATCAGTTATACTTTTGTCGATTCTGTTGCCACAAATGTTGGTGTTTCCGGTAACGCCAACGGCAGCGATGGGGCCAACTCTGACAGTCTGGAAAATGCTCTCAAAGCCAGCAGCACTAAAGGTGATGCCACTGTCAATTTGAGCGGTTCGACGATCAGCAAGCTTTATATGACCCGTGGTATGGATCAGGCCGGTGCTACGAAAGTCGGCTGTGTTACCGGAGATGTCTATCTCAACATCAAAGGTGATAAAACCACCCGGATCAACGCGTTGTATGCTGCTAAATATTATTCCAATTCGGTGAATATCACAGTTTATGCGACAGCGACTTTGAGTATCGGCTCTTATGAAGCCAAGCTTTCTGATGACACCAACTTTACTGTTACCACTGACGGCTTGGAGCTTTCTTCTTTTGCCGCCAAAAAGGTTGTTGTCGCTGGCGGAGACCAGCTCAAAGGTCTTGCCAATTACACCTTTACCGGTGAAAATTCCGAAAATTACGCATCTTTCTGGAATGGCAATGTGCTGGCAGTCTCTGTCAAAGCATTCAACCTTGATGCTTCCGGTGAAACTCTGGTCGTCGCTGCCGGAGATATCGTTTACAGCGATATCGCCCTCACCATCAACACCGACGGCTTGACTGGCGACAAACTTGTTATTGACAGTGCAGACAACAACCTCGCACTCAACAATATTACTCTTGCCGGTGCCAATGCCGGTAAATATGATGCTGTCATCACTGATGGTGATCTCTATCTTGTTGCCAAAAAGGCTTATGTCAGTGCCCTCTATGCCGGATTGGAAGAAGGTACCGAGGTCCTCGTCAACGGCGTTACTGCCATTGTCGGCCAGAATGCCTTTGCCGATTATGACACTGCGGTATCCTCCGGTTTGGAAGTCGTTGTTGTTGACAGTTACTTCAACAACAACTGGGTTGCCGGTTCCAATGCTGATGTGATCATCGGCGGCAGCACTGTTACCACTCTCGTCGGCGGCACTGCCGCAGTTGACGGTGTTTTTGCCTATGATTCGCTTGCCGGTGCCAATGCTGATCACACTGCCGGCAAGAGCGGTATCGTGCATCTGGTCGGCGGCACCTACACCGGCGGAAGCCACGGTGCCAACATTTCCGGCAGCAAGTATTATGATATCGACGGCAGTGATGATCAGGCGGGTATCATTATTGAGAATGCCGACTCCCCGACCACCGGTGTCTCAGGTTACAACTCAACCATCACCGATATCAATATCAAAGTCGTCGATTCGAATCTGAAAATGGTTCGCGGTGCAACCAATGGTGCCGTGGTCACCGGCGTCATCAGTATTGATATTTCCGGATCCACTATCAGCGGTCATAATACAACTGAGCGTTACTACGCTGTCAACGGTCTTGGTGCCACTACATCTGCATCCAGTACCGGTGGACGCGGCACTCTGTCGCTTGATTTCAAACTGACTGATTCCAGCGTGCAGTCTGTTGTATTCGGCGGTTACGGCAGCGGCACTAATGTTATCAATACCAGCGGTTACAGCAAACTGACTATGGTCAACTCCACGGTTGCTGCCAGCGTCCAGGATCACTGGAATACCACGAGTGATATTAATACCTATAGTGCCGGTCAGTTCTTTGATTTGACCAACTCCACTATCGGCGGCAGGGTTACCATCCGCAATTATGGCGAAACCTTTGTTTCACTCAAAGATGCTTCAAGCATTTACGACATTGTGATAGACTCTAAGAGCGGTGCTGTCAGCATCACTGTCAGCGGAGAGGGTACATCCTCATTAAAACAGAGTATCACTCTGCGTGAAAATGACACCATCACTATTGATGCCGCTACTGCTATGTTGAATGCAGCAGCTACTTTGACTGTGGATGGTACCATTACTGTCAATGTGGATGATATCCAGTGGGCTGAGGGTGTTGCCACTCTCAAAGTCCTCAATACCGGTTCTGCTCTCGCCGGAAATTACACTCTCAATATGAGCGGTGATGATGCCGGTCGCTACACCATCAGTGTTGTTGACGGAGACGTCTACATCAACCGCAGTTTTGCGGTTTACAGCAGCCTCTGGGCTGGGCTGGAAGACGGCACTGTGGTCACTTTCTCCGGCGGCACAGCCATTATCGGTCAGAATGCCTTTGCCGATTATGCTTCCGCCGTCGCATCAGGCAAAGAAGTTATTTCCTGCATTGATGCCTATGCCAATGCTGACTGGGCAGAGGGTGAACAGACTGTCGTTATCAACGGCAGAACCGTAACCACTACCATTGGCGGTGCCGCCGCAATTGACGGTGTTTACGCCTACAATACGGTTGCCGGCGCTAAGGCTGCTTTGACTGCAGGCGGCAAATACGGTCTGCTGCATGTTGTCGGCGGTACTTATGATACAACGCTGGAGGCCAGTGAGTACACTACTTATGATGGCGTTACCGTAAGCGGCATTGATGTGAGCAATGTTACCGGAACGGCTGTTGACGGTGACTATTCCGGCAATGTTTACCTCAAGTTGACCGGTTCTACTATGACCAGCCGCGTTACCGGCAGAAACGCTGTCGGCAGCGGTACCATCAAAATGGATATTACCGATTCGGTCATCCTGGGCAGCGGAGACACTGGCGGTCTCAACGGTCTCGGCTGGACAACCGGCACCTCTGCCTCCGCTAACGAAGTAAATCTTTCTCTTGATTTCGATATCACTGATTCGTATGTCAGCAAAGTCGCCCTTTTCGGACGCGGTTCCGGCGGTACTACCGGTATCAATACCACCGGCAGCGTTGATGTCACATTGACCGGTTCCACTGTCGGTGGAACTGTCGGGATGAGCCTCTGGGGTATAAAAGGTAATGCTTACAACATTCAGGGCGGACTCAAATACACGATTGATAATTCCATAGTCAAGGGTGAACTTGATATTTCCCACGATTCCGACACCGTGATCGATATCAAAAATGGTTCCAGTGTCGCAACACTCTCCCGTACTTCCTATGTGGATGCTGACAGCACTGCCAAATTGGTCCTCAATGTTGATGGCAGTAATCTTGGCAAACTGGCCATGGAAAGTTTCAGCGGCAGCAGTGTGGATATTGATATTACCAACAGTACTGTCGACGAGTTTACCGCAAACCGTAACTCTCTTGCCATCACCGGTGATTACAACTGCGATATCACCAACAGTGAGTTGATCTCCCCTGTTTACTTCCGTCTCAGCGGCGGCGGTACCATCGGCGGTGATTACAATGTCAATGTCAATGGTGTCTCTAACGAGTTCAAAGGTTTCTATCTTGTTGACAGCAAAGCGACAATTGGCGGAGATTTTAATGTCTCCATCGCTGGTGTTTCGTGCACAGAAGGTGTCGTGGCCGGTGCCAATATTTCGGTCAGCGGAAACTATACCATGAATCTGGATAAAGTTTCGCTTGTCGGCAGTGTGCGACTGCTTACCAATTCTTCAACTGTCGACGGTAACCTGACCGTCAATGTCAGTGATTTGAAATCCACCTATATCCTGTTCGCTGACGCTGATATGGGTGAAGCGATCACCGGTACCAAGACGATCAACTTTGTCGGCGGTACCAGCACTATGGCCTCTCTGGATAGTGCTACTGCCTGCACTGTGACCATTGCGGAAAACGCTGTGTTGAACCATGATATGTATATTGCGACTAAGCTCTCCGTTGTCAACAATGGTACAATCAACTTCACCGGCACTAGTCTGATCAATGACTATAACACCTATGGTTATACTACTGTTGCCAGAGAAAATAATATGGTCAACAACGGTACTTTGACTATCAAAGGCATTACCGATACTGCAGTTGCAGTTGACTCCCTGGGCAATACAGTCATCTACGCTCTCAACCAGAGCGAAGTTTATGTCGCCAGCGACATCACCGGTAATCTCTATGATGAGATCCACTACAACGGTCACTGGATGCGTATCGGTATCAACGCTTTCACCAGTATCGAAGATGCCAAAGCCTTTATCGGTGAAAATGACACCACCATCAATGTTTCTGGCAATGCCATCGACACTGGTGCCAATTTCTACGGCGACGGTGCGAATATCGAAATCACTGACGGTACTTTCACCAAAGGTCTCATCGGTGGTCAGGAAGTCACTGCTGATACTGTGATTGACACTGATTCCTCTATCGAAATCACCGGCGATGTTTCTGCCAAAGCCGTTTACGGCGGTCAGTACGTTTCCGGCGGTACCGCCACCATTTCCGGTGACACTGCAGCCACCGTTTCCGGCGGAGAATTCAGCAGTCTCGTCGCCGGCGGCAGCGTGGTCAAAACCGGTGCCACCGCAGTTATGAGCGGCGAAAGCACCCTCACCATCACCGGCGGTGTCTTTGGTAACTCCGTTGCCGGCGGTTCCACCAGCCAGGGCGGTACAGTCAGCAGTTCTCACGACTATGTCGCCAATCTGATGATTTCCGGCGGTACTTTCGGCAAGAGCGTCTATGGCGGCAACATTGCCACCAAAGCGGCTTACTCCGCTTACGGCAGTGCCGCAACCGGCGGCGTTGAAGTGACTCTCATCGATATCGCCGGCAGCACCAATGTCAATATCGATGCCAGCAGCAACTCCATTGTCTTCGCTGAGGGCGCTCATATCATCGCCGGCAGCCACGGCTACGGTCAGATCATGGGCAACACCACCGTGACCCTCACCGGTCTCGGTGAAAACCTCGATTTCACCGGAAACCTCATCGGCGGCAGCCAGAATGGCGGTACCGGCGAGGGTCAGAGCTGTGTCACTGGTTCCCGCAGCCTGATTTTCGACAACTTCGACGGAGATCTCAATGCTGCCCGTATCGTCGGTTTCTCCGATGTCGCCTTTGAAAACGGCAGTGTGATGACCTTCACCAATGCAGTTGATATGGCGCCTGTTGTAAACTGGAGTTTCAGCGACGGCAGCAGCCTCGTCTGGACCGACGGTGTCAGCGATTTCGCCGGAGATACCATCAACATTTCTATGAGCGATGATTTCGAGCTCGGCGAAGACGGCTGGACTCTTATTTCCGGCGGTGCAAATATATTCGGCTCGTTCTCGCAGATAGCTGATAACGGCATTTCCATCAACGGTGTTACCGCTGAACTGGATCTGCTGAGTGATAATAACCGCTGGATCGCCGGAGAATATCAGCTGGCACTTGACGAGACCAACTGGACTCTGAAAGTTTCGACAATCGCGTAATCAAAAGAGCAACATATACTTGAAAAAACCGGATAAACGGTGTATATTATAATGTTGATGATTGAATCATATAAGGATAAAAGAAAATGATACAGCAAAAATTTGATTACAGCAAGCCGGAGCTACTGGATTTCAGTTATGTTTCGGCCGCCGGGGCCCCGGCTGTCCAGTCCTGTTTCGTTGACTGCACCAGCGATGACCTCTGTACAGGGGACGACGAAATCTAAAAGCAAAACTGCCGCTTTGAAAAAAGCGGCAGTTTTTTTTTAGAAAATAGAAAATAGAAAATAGTCCGGGGCGGAAGTTTGTCGGAATAAATCGCGGATATGATATTATCATTGTCAGTGGATTTGAGAAATTTTTACACACTCCAATATCATACACATTGACTTGCCGCCATTTCCTGTTTCATATTTAAAATCTGATTTTCGCCCATCACATTTGCCTGCTGCCATTTCCTATTTTCTATTTTCTATTTCATATTTAAAAAAAGGGTTTTTTTATGAACGATGTTGTCGATAAATCGTTTGCGTTTGCATTGCGTACAGTTAAATTGTATCGTTATCTCGCTGTCCGCAAAAAAGAAAAAGTTCTTTCCCGCCAGATTTTGCGATCCGGTACCAGTATCGGTGCCAATATCGAAGAAGCCCACGGTGCCCAGAGCGATGCTGATTTTTTGGCAAAAATATCTATCGCATACAAGGAATGTCGCGAAACCTCATACTGGCTGCGGTTATTGAGAGCTTCTGAATTTATTTCACAAAAGCAATACGACAGCATTTTCGCCGACTGCGAAGAACTCCTGAAACTGACTGCTGCAATTCAACTTTCCATGAAAAAGAAAACAGAGAGAAAGAAATAAAAAATAGGAAATATGAAATAGTCCGGGGCGGAAGTTTGTCGGGATAAATCGCGGATATGATATTATCATTGTCAGTGGATTTGAGAAATTTTTACACACTCCAATATCATACACATTGACTTGCCGCCATTTCCTGTTTTCTATTTAAAATCCGATTTTCACCCATTACATTTGCCTGCTACCATTTCCTATTTTCTATTTCATATTTCATATTTACTATTTTCTATTTCCTATTTTTCATCTGCTGTTTGGAAACAGCAAACAGGTGTGCTATATTAAGGATATGGAAAAACTCATATTTACATTATCAGCTTTGTTTTTTGCCGCCGGTGGTGTTTATTTCGCCCTGACCGGTGAAAAAAATATCCGGCAACGGGAAAATTTCTGCCGCTGGCGGTGGCCGGGAATCGTTTTCGGTATTCCTGCTCTGCTCTGGTGTGTGCCGCACGCCCAAGCCGTTTCGCCCGCGTTTCTGGTGCCTTTTTTTATCCCGCTGGCGATCATTGTGCCGATCGCTGCTTTTTTCGTACTCGATAATATCACTTCCCGCACCGTCGGGGGGATGATCATCATCATTTCTTACGAATTGATCCACCGCAGTTTTGAATACTCTCTGCCGCTTGCTCCGGCAGGGGCAGTGTGCGGCTGGATAACCGGCTTCGCCGGGATATGGATTTCCGGAATACCGCGCTCTCTGCGCGATGCTTTCCGGTTCGCCGCCGCCAATGCTGCCGCCAGATGGTGCATTGCCGGCACTGCGTTTCTTGCCGCGATCCTCGCCGGATTTTTTGCCGTAATGGTGTAAAATGAGTGAACTTCTTGATTTCGCCAGTGCGGTACAGTGCCGGAACCCGCAGAAATTTGCCGCCGGATGCGACCAGCTTTATCAGATTTTGTGTGAACGCAACAAAGTCTGCAATCTCACCCGCATAACCGACCGGGAAGATTTTGACCTTAAACATATCATTGATTCGCTCGCCATAGCACTGGATTTCCCGGAAGTGGCAAATTCCTCTCTGGCAGTGGCGGATATCGGGTGCGGAGCAGGCTTTCCCTCGCTGGTACTGGCAATGGCTTTCCCGTCTTTGCGGATAACTCCCATTGATTCCACCGGTAAAAAAATCGCTTTCGTCAGCGACGCCGCCGCCGCGCTGGCTCTGGATAATATCACTCCCGTATGCGGCAGGGCAAATGAACTCAACCGCAAAAACGATTTCAAGCACCGTTTCGACCTCGTTACCGCCCGCGCCGTCGCACCATCTTATAAAATCGCCGCCGAAACAACCAATTTCCTCAACCGCCGCGGCAGATATGTCTTTTACAAGACTCCGATCCAGAGAGATGAGGAACTGCCCGTACTCGCAAAAGACAAAAAATACCAGTGGTCGGTCACTGAAACCAGAGTTTTCCCCCACGGCGAAAGACTTTTTATCACCGGCAAAAGCAAAAATGCCTGAAAAAAGCTTTTCGTACTTGTAAAATCAACGCCGGGATTATATTTTAAACCAGTACCACAAAGTCAAGCAAAACAACAGGTGCTTTATGTTGGAAAATTTTTTGAAAGAATGGGGCTTTGCCGACAGCAAAGCGGTATTCAGCATTTACGATGAAAACGGCAAACAATATCTGCCTGTAAGTGAAAATCTTACTGTCGGCAGAAATATGTGGCAAATCGATCTGCAGTATAAATGCGGCGCCACCGAAAGCATTTATATTTCCCGCGAAGGAAACGGTATCGTCTGCCGCCGCGATTTCGCCAACGGCAGTAAAAAAATTGCCATTTCCGAGCTGGGCGTAACTGTCAACGGAATAACTTTCGGCGGCGACAGCACACAGGATTATTTTTACCACAACGAAAACCCCAGAGTTTATCAGATCACCACCATCCCCGTCGATTTTGACCGTCTCCACGAAAGCACCGTCGGCGACAGCGGTTTCGACGTCCAGGCCGGCAACCGCTGGATCGATCCCGGCGTTATCAGTGAACGCATCGGCAGATGTCCATACCAGCCGTTCCCCGCCATCCTCCTCAGCAATTACGGCGTCAACAACGGACTGCTCCACGGAACTCTGTCGCAGGATGTTTTTTACCACACTTACACCGTCAGTCACGCCGCCAACGGCACGATGGATCTCAACATCTTTTCGGCGTGCAAAACCATCAAGGCAAGAGAAGTCGCTCCGCACGAGCATCTGCACGATATGTGGTATATGGGCGTAACCGCCGATGCCGCTGATTACGACCACATTTTTGATGATTATACCGCCGTACTGCGCAATTATCTCGTCCAGCCTTACGGCGCGACCGATATCAACCGGGATAATGTCGTCTGGGGCACCTGGAACGACGGAGTTTTCCGCGATGTCAATGAGGAAATGGTCATCCGCGAAGCCGAATATCTCGCCGCCAATTTCCCCACCTGCCGCTGGATACAGCTCGATGACGGATATGCCGTTTATGATAAACACGCTCACGGTCTCGGTATGCCTTACGAAAAAGAAGCCGGAGTCGATTTCAAGAAATTCCCGGGCAATCTCCGCGGCCTGACCGATAAGATCCGCGCCGCCGGACTCCGTCCCGCACTCTGGATCGGCGGTTTCGTGCCGGTCGAATGCAAACTTTACCGGGAGCATCCGGACTGGTTTATGGATTATTCCTACCGGCTCGATCACAGCGCTCCGCTCGATCCCAGTATCCCCGAAGTCAGAGAATATATGACTTCCGCTCTGGATACACTGATCGTCGAGGGGAATTTCGACGGCGTGAAACACGATTTCTGGAGTTACGCCTTTGAGGACAGTCACGACCTGCTCAAAAATAAAAACCGTACCGGATATGAATACCGCAGCTGGTGGCTGGCTGAAATGCGCAAACGCATCGCCACCGACGGTTATTTCCAGACCGGATGCGATATCGTTATGGGTAATCCTTTCCTCGGCAAGTATTTCAGCAACTACCGCTACGGTATCGATATCGGCAGCGGCAACTGGGATAACGTCAAAACCAACTTCCGTTGGGGCATCGCCTGTTTCGCAACTCACACCGGCGATCTCTTTGTGCCGAACAGCGATTCCATTGGGCTTTTCCCCGGTCTGAATGACGTCGATGCCGAATTCTGCGTGAACTACTGCGTCACCACTCATTCAATGGTGGAAATCGCCGGACTGTTGAGCAAAAATACCGGACACCCCCGCTTCAAAATGCTCAAAAAAGCTGTCTGCAACCCCAACAACGGTCAGGATGTCTATACAGCAAATTACGATTACCGCAAAGATGATATCCCCCAGATGCTTTATTTCAAAACCGGTCACTTTACTCCGGCAGAAAATGTACCGGGACTGCCGGTGCGTACGGTGGGATTTTTCAACATCTTTGACGAAAGTACCGAAGTGGCGTTTTCTGCCGCAGATTTCGGACTTTCCGGCAGAAAATATCTGCTCACCGATGTCTGGAACAATCAGACTTTGAGACTTTCCGGCAAAAATACTCTCGCCCTCGCCGCTCACGGCAGCAGGCTGTTTGCCATTTCGCCGGATAAACCCCGCCAGATACTTGACGGCAATCTCAAAATCACCGCCAGCGGCAGAAAACTTGCCCTCGCTTATCCGGGCGAAGGAGAATTTTTCCTCTCCTCTCCTGTCAGCGGGGTAAAAGTCAACGGCAAAGATGTGGCGTATGAATGCGTTGACGGCAACGGCAACTGGAAAGTGACATTCAACGCCGATGAAGCAGGTGAAATCAAATTCATCTGGGCGTAAAAAGCAAAAAATAAAGCCGGTGGGAAATCCCATCGGCTTTTTTTATGCAATCTCAAACTGCAAAACTTATTTCAGATCGTGTTCCTCAAAATTACTGTCGAGAGCTTCTTTGAATTTCATCGGCGAGGATTTGAGATCACCGATGGTCAGTGATTCCGCTCTGCCGTCAGCGTAGGCAAGAGTAGTCATATCGCTGTGGATCGTGGTGACGGTACTGTCATCACCGGCAGGAGTGAATTTCCAGTAAGAACCTTCTTCCTTCTCGTTCTTTTTGAATGAGTCGGCAAACAGGACAAGGTGGCTCGGCGTACGGATCTTGGTGATGTCGTAGGCGATGAGTTTACCTTTTTTGCGGACAATATAATCCTTTTTGCCGAAGCGTGTTTCCATAGTGTCGTCGAAGTTGTCAAAAAAACTTTCGGCAAGCATACCGGCAACCCGGAGAGACAATTTTTCCGGTTTGTCTTTTTCGTTGTCAGGGATCATTGCCATATTACAGATCATGGTGCTGAAACCCATCTGCTGCAGTCCGGCAGGAGTGTCGTCAATGTCATCCTGACTTTCGTTGTATCCGCGCAGTGCCCAGGAGTAGGGGCGGTCATCATCGTACTGCAATACCATCAGATGCGAGTTGTTGCCGGCATAAAAAGTCATTGCCGTGATCAGCTGTTTTTTGTTGGAAAGACAGTTGTTGCGCAGTGCCGATGCTCTGGCTTTGGAAAGCGACGGCATGATCAATCCGGCAAGAATGCCGATGATCGCAATGACGATCAACATTTCAATAAGGGTGAATTTTTTGACAGACACGGGACATATCCTTTCGATTTTTTATTTTTTTAACGGACGATTCAACTACTATAATTTATGCCAACAGAGCGATTTTTCAAGCAAAAAGGTACAAATTACAGGAAAAAAAGCAAAAAAACTTCAAAATGGGATTGATAAATCATAAAAAACTGATATAGTACACAACATGTATAAATGTGGGATTTTATAAATACCAGAAATACAACAACAAAACAAGAGGTTTGTATGGCCAGGACAGTTTGCCCTTATTGCAACATCGAAGTCAGCGAAAGTTTGATCGAAGCCGAAGACGGCTGTTGTCCGGAGTGCGGAGCAAGTATCAGCGCACCCAGTCAGCTTATGAGCGAAGATGATTACGACATCTACGAGGATGAGCAGGATGTTTTCAGCGAATTCGACGAAGATGACGATGAATTTGATGATGATGAGTTTGACAGTGAATTTGACAGCGAATACGGTCTTGGAGAAGAATTCGACAGCGAATACAGCGAAGGTTTTGATGCCGATTTTGATGATGGATTCAATGACGGATTCGATGATGGCGAAAACGATTTCGATGATGATGAATTCGATGATGATGAATTCGACGACGATGATTTTGACGACGATATCGATGATGATATCGACGATGACAAAAAGAAAAAGCGTAAAAACTGATTTTCTGACAATTCCCGGCGGTAGTTTGCCGCCGGATTTTTTTTATACGGGAAAAGAGTGCTTTTTGCCAAAAAAACTTTCATTTCACCCTTGACGGAAAGCCCTTTTTGTGGCATATTATAGTGCGTTCCGTAAAAAATGTCAGATATAGTGTTTGCTCAAAGGAGTTTTGAATATGACAAAGAGAGATTTAGTTGTAAAAATCGCAAGAGAAACCAATATCATCCAGAATGATGTTGCTGAAATAGTACAGATCACGCTCGACAGTATTGCCGATGAACTTAAAGCCGGGAAAAGTATTGAGTTGCGTAATTTCGGCGTCTTTGAAATCAAAGTCCGTAAAAGCCGCAAAGGACGCAACCCCAACGCCCCCGAAAATGAAGTGGTCATTCCCGAGCGTGCCGTAGTCAAATTCCGTGCCGGAAAAGAATTGAAAGATGCCGTGGAAAAACTCAATCCCGCAGATTTCAAATAATCTGGAGAAACAGGGAAACGGAAAAGCAGGGTTAAAGAATAATAATTACGCCTGACGAGTCAACAGATTTTCGTCGGGCGTCTTGCATTTTTTTTATAGGGGAAAAAACATGGCAAATTTTGCACCGCCTCCGGGCACAGCGGATATTTTTGAAGCCGAAGCCCGTAACTGGAGAGTTCTGGAAGATGTCGCCAGAAAGACCTTTTCCTGCTACGGATACGGCGAGTTGCGGACTCCGGTGTTTGAATATACCGAAGTATTCCAGCGCGGACTCGGCAATGAAACCGAAGTCGTCCAGAAAGAAATGTACACCTTTACCGACCGCGGCGGTAGAAGTCTGACTCTCCGGCCGGAAGGTACCGCCGGAGTGATGCGGGCGCTTTCCAATACCGACGTGATGAATGGTGTCGAGCAGCGGGTTTTCTATATGGGCCCGATGTTCCGCGGCGAAAGACCCGCCGCCGGACGCCGCCGCCAGTTTCACCAGATCGGCGTGGAAAATGTCGGCAGATGCGCTCCTTTGCTGGATGCCGAATCCATCGCCATGCTTGCCGCTTTTTTGAGAGGTGTCGGGCTGGATGGATTTACCATTGATATCAATACCCGCGGTGCAGTTTCCGACCGCGCCCCCGCCGAAGCCGAACTCCGCAAATATTTTTCCAGCCATATCGGCGAAATGTGCGAAGACTGCCGCAACCGTCTGGAACGCAACATCTGGCGTATCCTTGATTGCAAACAGGCAAAATGCCGCGAAATCATTGCCGGTGCGCCTGATGCTGTCAGTTGTTTCAGTGCCGAATCCCGCAGTTATTTTGACGAAGTCCGCCGGGCTCTCGATCTCCTGCAGGTGCCTTACCTGGTCAATCCCAATCTGGTGCGCGGACTTGATTACTATGTGCATACGGTTTTTGAAGTGACTCACCCGGCTCTGGGCGAGCAGACTGCCATTGCCGGCGGCGGACGTTATGAACTTTATCTGCCCGGCGAAAAACGCCCTGTCCCGGGGGTCGGTTTCGCTTCCGGTGCAGAGAGATTGCTTCTTTGCCGCGAAGCCGCAGGTATTGATGCCGATGATGCTTCACGCCCGCAGGTATATCTGGTCGGACTCGGTGCCGAAGCCAGGATCGCCAACCTTGCTCTGGCGGAAAAATGGCGGAATATGGGTATCCCCGTGGAACTGGAACTGGAAGAACGATCTTTCAAAGCCCAGCTGCGTGCCGCAAACCGTTCCGGCGCTCCGTATGCAATTGTCAGAGGTGACGACGAAGTGGCAAAAAATATCGTCATCATCAAAAATATGAGTGACGGCTCCCAGCAGGAACTCCCCCTTAATGAACTTGATGCTTTTATCAATAAATAATCGAAAGGTGCAATTATGACTCTTACAAAGAAAAATCTGGTGTTTCTCGGCGCTCCCGGTGCCGGCAAAGGTACTGTTTCCAACCTGCTTCTCGGCAAGGTGAAACTGGCTCACATTTCCACCGGTGATTTGCTCCGTGCCGAAGTCGCCGCCCAGACCGAACTCGGTATCGAAGCCGCCAAAATCATGAAAGCCGGCGGTCTGGTGCCGGATGAGATCGTCGCCGGTATGGTTCGCAACCGTTTGCAGTCCGATGATTGCCGGGATGGTTTCATCCTCGACGGCTTCCCCCGTACCATCGCCCAGGCTGAACTGCTCGACAAAGCTCTCGCAGATATGGGCAAAAAACTGGATGCGGTGATCTATTTCAAAGTCGATGATGAAATCCTGATCCAGCGTCTTACCGCCCGCCTCAACTGCCGCGGCTGCGACGCGATCTACAATAAACTTTTTATGCCGCCCAAAACCGAAGGCATCTGCGATAAATGCGGTGCTGAACTCTATCAGCGGGCAGATGATTCTCTGGAAACAGCCAAATCCCGTCTGGAAGTTTTCTACAAACAGACCAGCCCGCTGATCGACTACTACGAAAAAGCCGGCAACCTCATCACGATGGGACAGGGCGATTCCAAAGCCATTGTCGAAGCTATGATCGATGAATTGAAATAATTCTTTCTTATGTTGGAAAAAGTCATAATCCACACTCCGGAAGAGATCTCACGCATCCGCCATGCCGCTGCCGTCACCGGTCAGGTGCGCAACAGTATCGCCGCTGAGATCCGTCCGGGGATGACGACTTTTGATCTGGATCAGATCGCCGGGGAAATCATTCGTGCCACCGGGGGAACCAGTGCTTTCCTCGGTTACGGCGGTTTCCCCGGAAACATTTGCATATCAGTCAATGATGAAGTCATTCACGGTATCGGCAGTGTTGACAGAGTGATTTCCGACGGCGATATCGTAAGTATTGATGTCGGCGTCGCCATCGACGGCGCTCTCGGCGATTGCGCCACTACTGTCGCGGTCGGAGAAATTGCCCCCGAAGTCCGCAAACTGCTGGAAAACACCGAAAAAGCCCTGCGCGAAGGTATCAAATCCGCCCGCAGTGGAAATTATATACGGCACGTCGCCGCCGCAGTGGAAAAAGACGCCGTAGCAGGAAAACTCGGTGTCGTCAGAGATTTCTGCGGGCACGGATGCGGTATCCAACTCCACGAACCGCCGGAAGTCCCCAATTATACCAGCGGCAGCAAAGGTGCTTTCCTGCGCCCGGGCATGGTCATTTGCATCGAACCCATGCTTAATCTCGGTTCCGGCAAAATCAAAGTCGACCGACGGGACAAATGGACTGTCAGAACGTGTGATCACTCAATGAGTGCGCATTTCGAAGATATGATCTTAATAACCGAAAAAGGACCGGAGAATTTAACGTGGCAAAAGATGATGTAATCAGAGTCGAAGGTGTCGTGAGGGAATTGCTCCCCAACACGATGTTCAAAGTGGAAATCCAGACCGGACATGTGGTGAGTGCCCACATTTCAGGTAAAATGCGGATGAATTTTATCCGTATTCTGCCGGGAGATGCTGTTACTTTGGAAATGTCCCCCTATGACCTGACCAAAGGCAGAATAGTTTTCCGTAAAAAATAATTCTTTATCAATAATCAAAATACAAAAAGGTGAAAAATGAAAATTCTGGTGATCAATGCCGGCAGCAGTTCGATGAAGTTCACGCTGTTTGCTATGCAGAATGAAGAAGTCCTCGCCAAAGGTGTAGTTGAACGCCTCGGTACCGATTCCCCCAATCTGGTTTACAAACGCCCTGACGGTTTCGTCAGCGAAGGCGTGATCCCGGTCAAAAATCAGACCGAAGCAGTTCGTGCCATTTGCGACAAACTGGTGGATAAAGAAGTCGGCGTCATTTCTTCTCTCGAAGAAATCAAAGCCATCGGCCACCGCGTCCTGCACGGCGGCGAAAAAGTTCCCGCCCCTATGCTGGTCGATGAAAACCTCAAAGCCATCGTCAGAGAATGCATTCCCCTCGGCCCGCTGCATAATCCCGCCAACCTTGCCGGTATCGAAGCCTGCGAAGCTTCTATGCCCGGAGTTCCCAATGTGGCGGTTTTTGATACCCAGTTTCATCAGACTATGGCTCCGGAAGCATATCTCTATGCGATCCCCATGGAATATTACAAAGAACACGGTATCCGTAAATATGGTTTCCACGGCACCAGTCACCACTATGTGACGCTTGCCACTGCCAAATTCCTCGGCAAAGACCCGGAAAATGTCAACCTCATCACCTGCCACCTCGGCAACGGATGCAGTATGGCGGCGGTGCAGAATGGCAAAGTCATCGATACCACGATGGGACTTACCCCGCTGGAAGGTCTGATGATGGGCGGCCGCTCCGGAGATATCGACCCAGCGGCGGTTTTCCGGCTGATCCAGCTCGGCAACAGCGTCGAAGAAGTCGATAATCTGCTCAACAAAAAGTCCGGTCTCTACGGCGTCGGCGGTATCAATTCCGGCGATATGCGCGATATGGAAGCCGCCGCTGAAAGCGGCAATGAGCAGGCCCGGCTTGCCATTAAAATGTTCGTCCGCCGCATTGTCAAATACATCGGTGCGTATTATGCCCTGGTCAAAGACCTTGATGCCATCGTCTTTACCGGCGGTATCGGCGAATATTCCTCCTATGCCCGCAACAAGATCCTCTCATCTCTCGGCAATTTCGGTGTGACCATCAATAGCGAAGTCAATGCCGCCTGCCGCGGCAAAGCCGAAGTCATTTCCGGCAGTGACAGCAAAATCAAAGCTATCGTCATGCCCACCGATGAGGAACTGATGATCGCCCGTCACACTTTGAAAATCGTTTCTGGTAAATAAGCAGGAGAAAATATCATGTCAGCTATTGAAGTATTTGCACAGCGCGCCCGCAGTGTTGAGCGTACTATCGTCCTTCCCGAAGGTCAGGACCCCCGCGTCGTTATCGCCGCCAATAAAGCCGTCGAAGAAAAAGTCGTCAAAAAAATCATTGTCCTCGGTACCGAGGAGGAAATTTCTGCCGCCTGTGCTTCTGCCGGTGTCGCCGAACGCAAGTTTGAAACAATGGACTATATGGCAAGCGACCTGCTTCAGGACTTCGCCAACGAAATGTATGAAATGCGCAAAGCCAAAGGCGTCACTCCGGAAAAAGCTTTGGCAATGGTTTCCAACCGCATCTATTTCGGTGCGATGATGTGCCGCCGCCATCTGGCAGACGGACTGGTTGCCGGCAGTATTGCTTCCACCGCCGATATGCTCCGTGCGGCATTTCACTGCATCGGTACTGCTCCCGGTATCAAAAGTGCCAGCAGTACTTTTGTGATGGATCTGGCAACTCCCAGTCCCGCCGGTGATGATGTCCTGCTGTTTGCCGACTGCGGCGTCAACCCCAATCCTGACGCCGATCAGCTGGTGGATATCGCTATGGCGACCAGTGAAACTTACCGGTCGCTTTTCGGCAAAACCCCCAAAGTTGCCTTCCTGTCGTTTTCCACCAAAGGCAGTGCTTCCAATGAAATTCTGGTCAAAGTCACTGAAGCCGCGGATAAATTCGCCAAAAAAGTCGCCGAAAATGATCTTGATATCCTCTGCGACGGTGAATTGCAGGCTGATGCCGCCCTCGTTCCCTCGGTGGCTGCCGCCAAAGCCCCCGGCAGTCCCATTGCCGGAGCGGCAAATGTGCTGATTTTCCCCGACCTCAATGCCGGTAACATCGCTTACAAACTGGTACAGCGTCTGGGACAGGCACAGGCTTACGGTCCGGTACTGCAGGGTCTTGCCCAGCCGCTGAATGACCTTTCCCGCGGTTGCAGTGCCGATGATATTTACGGCGAGATCGTGATCACCGTCTGCCAGTCGATCAAGTAATCCAGCGACGGAGAAATACACGATGAAAGAATACAATATTGCAGTGATCCCCGGCGACGGTACCGGTCCGGAAGTCGTCGCCGAGGCCAACAAAGTGCTTGATGCCGCCGGTAAAAAATTCGGTTTCAGCATCAACCGTACTTTTTTCAACTGGGGCGGCGAGAATTATCTCGCCACCGGTGAGATCCTGCCCGATGATGCGGCGGATCAGTTGCGTAAATTTGACGCGGTACTGCTGGGTGCCATCGGTCATCCCGGCGTGAAACCCGGGATCCTGGAAAAAGGCATCCTGCTGCGTCTGCGTTTCGAACTTGACCAGTACATCAACCTGCGTCCCATCAAACTTTTCCCCGGCGTGGAAACTCCGCTTGCCAATAAAACTCCCGAAGATATCGACTATGTCGTAGTCCGGGAAAACACCGGCGGCGTTTACACCGGTATGGGCGGTTCAGTACAGGAAGGTACTCCGGATGAAGTCGCCTGTCAGAACTGGGTATATACCCGTAAACAGGTCGATCGCTGTCTGCGTTACGCTTTTGATCTTGCCGCCAAACGCCATTCTGCGGAAAATCCGTGGAATGGTCTCTCCGAAGCAGACCGTCAGGCCGGATATACTTCCCAGCTTACTCTGGTCGGCAAGACCAATGTCCTGACTTATGTCTGCGGTATGTGGGAAAGAGCATTCCACGAAATCGCCAAAGAATTCCCCACTGTAAAAACCGCTTACTGTCACGTCGATGCCACTACGATGTGGATGGTGAAAAACCCCGAATGGTTCGATGTTATCGTCACAGAAAACCTGATGGGCGACATCATTACCGATCTGGGTGCAATGACCCAGGGCGGTATGGGTATCGCTTCCGGCGGCAATATCAACCCCGAAGGCGTCAGTATGTTTGAACCTATCGGCGGTTCCGCTCCCAAATACACCAATCTCGGTGTGATCAATCCGCTGGCGGCAGTCGGTGCCGGAGCAATGATGCTTGATTACCTCGGCGAACGCGAAGCCGCCGCCGCAGTGGAAAAAGCCATTGCCGCTGTCACCGGCAGCAAACTGGAATCCATGGCCGCCGGTAAAATGGGATATTCCACCAGCGAAGTCGGCGATCTTGTCGTTGCAGAGCTGTAAAATTATCGCTGGATTTTGACACTGTGGATAAAATTGCTGCGCTGCGTGAAAAACTTAACTTTGCTCCGGACAGACCTGACCGTCTGTCCGAAGCATTGACGCATCGCAGTTTCGCGGTGGAAAACAATGTCGCATTTGATAATCAGCGGCTTGAATTTCTCGGCGATGCCGTCCTGGAAATAATCCTGACCGATCATCTCTTTGGCCGCTATCCTGATCTGCAGGAGGGCGACCTTACTAAAATCCGTTCTGCACTGGTTCGGGAATCCACTCTGGCGGAAATCGCCGGAAAACTTGAATTGGGTTCACTGCTCCGTATCGGCAAAGGCGAAGCCTCCTGCGGCGGTGCCGGCAGGGCATCTACGCTGGCAGATCTGCTGGAAGCGGTCATTGGGGCATTATATTTGAATGCCGGTTTTGAAGTGACCCGCAAAACTGTGGCGGATTTGTTTGCATCTCACTGTCCTGACCCCGTCGGGCTGGTGACTGTGATCAACCCCAAAGGTGCATTGCAGGAATATTCCCAGAAACATTTCGGCCGCGCTCCCGAATACCACGTGCTTGCTGTTACCGGTCCGGAACATCTGCCGGATTTTACGGTGGAGGCAAGACTTGCCAATTATACTGCTTCCGGTTCCGGCAACAGCCGCAAAAGTGCCGAATGTGATGCCGCAAGGCATTTGCTTGAATATTTGAAAAAACATTCGATTACCGGACTGCAGTGATGAAATACCAGTATGAATTGCCGCCGGTGATCCGTTTCGGTTGCGGAGTGAGGTTTCAACTGCCGGAGATCCTGCCTCCGGGCGGGGTGTTGCTGGTGTGTGGCAGTCACGCTTTGCCGGAAGCTGAAAAACTCCGGCAGATACTCTCTGTATCACATCAGGTCGATATTTTTACCGGATTCCCTGCCGAAGTACCGCTGGATCAGGTCGATGCCGCCCGGCGTGCGGCAGAAAAAGCCGGCGCCACCAGCATTGTCAGTCTGGGCGGCGGCAGTGCCATCGACCTCGGCAAGGCAGTTTCTGCTTTGCGATTTGAGGAATTCCCCTGTGCCGATTATTTTTACGGCAGACGCAGTGCCGTTACTGCCAAATGTTTTTTTGCTGCTTTGCCTACCACTGCCGGTACCGGCAGTGAAGCAACTGCCAATGCGGTACTGAACGATCCGGAAACATTGATAAAACAATCTCTCCGTACCGCCGGGATGATGCCGGATGCGGCTCTGGTCGATCCTGAACTGCTTTTTGACGCCCCGCCGGCTGTCATTGCCGCCCCGGGTATGGATGCGTTGACTCAGGCGATCGAGAGTTTCACTTCCCGCAAAGCTGATGATTTCACCCGCTTTTATGCCTCATCTGCGGTCAGGATACTGTTGAATGATCTTGCCGGAGCATTTTCCGGCGACCGGGAAAAAATCATTTCGGTCTGCCGGGCAAGTCTGATGACCGGCATAGCTTTTGGCACTTCCGGACTGGGGGCGGTCCACGGTCTGGCTCATCCGCTGGGCAGTTGCGGAAAAATCTCGCACGGTATGGCGTGTGCCGTACTGCTGACTCCGGTGATGCGTTTCAATGCTGCCAGAGTGCCGCAGATATATCAGGCACTTGCCGATGCTGCCGGTGTCGCCGGAGTACAGGAACTTGTCGCAGAAATTTCCAGTTTACGTACCTGTCTTGGTATTCCTGATAATTTCAAATCACACGGTTTCAGTGCTGAAGACAAAAACTTTATCATCCGCAACAGCCGTTCCGGCAGTATGAAATGCAACCCGGTCGAGTTGAGTGACAGCGATCTCGCAGTTATTCTGGATGAAATATTGTAAGCAGTAAAAACTTTTCTGACAATAAAAAAACTCCGGTCTGCACATTGCAAACCGGAGTTTCTTTTTTTATTCGCAATTATTTGGCCATTGCCTGGGAGACCGCAACCGCGACGTCGACAGAAGCACCGACCATCGGGTTGTTGCCCATACCGATAAGACCCATCATTTCCACGTGGGCGGGCACACTGCTGGAACCGGCGAACTGGGCGTCGGAGTGCATACGGCCCATAGTATCAGTCAGACCATAGCTTGCCGGACCGGCAGCCATATTGTCCGGGTGCAGGGTACGGCCGGTACCGCCGCCGGAAGCGACGGAAAAGAAGGGCTGACCTTCGGCGATACGTTCTTTTTTGTAGGTCGCCATCACCGGGTGCTGGAAGCGGGTCGGATTGGTGGAGTTGCCGGTAATGGCAACATCGACATTTTCCAGCCACATGATAGCAACACCTTCGCGGACGTCATCGGCACCGTAGCAGCGGACTGCGGCGCGTTCGCCTTTGGAGTAGGCACGTTCGGAAACGACTTTGACTTTGCCGGTGGCGTAGTCGAATTCAGTTTCCACACCGGTAAAACCATTGATACGGGAAATGATCTGGGCGGCATCTTTGCCGAGACCGTTGAGGATGACCCGCAGGGGTTCTTTACGGACTTTGTTGGCAGATTTTGCCAGACCGATAGCACCTTCAGCGGCGGCAAAAGATTCGTGACCGGCGCAGAAAGCAAAGCATTTGGTTTTTTCTTCCAGCAGCATGCTGGCGAGGTTGCCGTGACCGATACCGACTTTGCGATCGTCTGCCACCGAACCGGGGATGCAGAAACTCTGCAGACCTTCGCCCAGGGTTTTGGCGATTTCGCTGGCGACAGTCTGACCGCGTTTGATAGCGACGGCGGCGCCGACGAGATATGCCCAGCAGGCGTTTTCAAAGCAAATCGGCTGGATGTCGCGGACACGCTGAATGATATCCAGACCTTTGTCTTTGGTGATTTTTTCTGCTTCTTCGATGGAAGCAATACCATTATCGTTCAGAAACTTGTTGATCTGTGCGATCCGGCGTTCGTAACTTTCAAAAAGAGCCATAATGATCTATCCTTATGCCTTGCGCGGGTTGATAACTTTCGCGGCGTCGGCAAAACGGCCGTAGCTTTTCTGGAATTTCTTGACGAAATCTTTGACGGTCATCTTTTCCAGATCTTCTTCACTGGATTTGTTGACGAATTCCATCATCTTGCCGAGGTTGACAAATTCGTAACCGATGACTTTTTCTTCTTCATCGAGGGCGAGGTTGGTGACATAGCCCTCTGCCATTTCCAGATAACGGACGCCTTTTTCGGCGGTACTGTACATAGTTCCGGTGATGGAACGGAGCTGTTTCAGGTCTTCGAGTCCGGCACCGATGGGCAGGCCGCCTTCGCTGAAAGCAGTCTGGGTACGGCCGTAAACGATCTGCAGGAAAAGTTCCCGCATTGCGGTGTTGATGGCATCGCAGACCAGGTCGGTATTCAATGCTTCAAGAATGGTTTTGCCCGGCAGGATTTCAGCTGCCATGGCGGCTGAGTGGGTCATTCCGGAACAGCCGATGGTTTCGACCAGGGCTTCCTGGATGATGCCGTCTTTGACATTGAGGGTGAGTTTACAGGCACCCTGCTGCGGCGCACACCAGCCCACACCATGGGTGAGACCGGAAATGTCGGTGATCTCTTTTGCTTTGGTCCATTTGCCCTCCTGCGGGATCGGCGCCGGTCCGTGATTGGGACCCTTTGCGACGCAGACCATCTGCTCGACTTCGTGAGTGAAGTTCATCGCGAATCTCCATTGTTCTGGGGTTAATAAAATCTGCTATAAGCAATGAATATAAGATACACCGTTTTTGCAGAAAAATCAACCGCAAAAAGTTCTGTTGTCTCTCATCTGCGGGAAAATAATTCAAAATCTTTTTCAAACTTTAAAATAAAGTTGCTTTTTGCATTGCAAGGAGTTATATTATTTAATGACATAAATGTAGAAATAAAAAGGCAGAAAATGAGTTTTTCCGGTACAAAAAAGAGTGTTTCCAGCACAGTTTCCCACGATGGCGATGGTGAAGCTGCTCTTTTTGTATTTATTCATCTGTAACTTTTTTATTTCAACCAATATTTCAATTTAAGGATTTCAATAATTATGGATTTCAGACGTTATTTCAGGGATTATCCTGATAAAAATGGTTTTTTCGGTCAATTCGGCGGTGCGGTACTCGCTCCGGAACTGCTGGAAGCATTCAAAGAGATCAACGATGCTTACCAATCCATCTGCCAGTCGGCAAAATTTATCAATGAATTGCGCCGTATCCGCAAGGAATTTCAGGGCAGACCCACGCCGGTGTATCATTGCGAAAAGCTTTCGCGTATGTGCGGCAACTGTCAGATCTACCTCAAACGCGAAGACCTCAACCACAGCGGCGCTCACAAACTCAACCACTGTATGGGCGAGGGACTGCTGGCAAAATATATGGGCAAAAAACGGTTGATCGCTGAAACCGGCGCCGGTCAGCACGGAGTGGCACTTGCCACTGCTGCGGCGTATTTCGGTTTGGAGTGCGAGATCCATATGGGGTCTGTGGATATTGCCAAGCAGGCTCCCAATGTCAGCCGGATGAAAATCCTCGGTGCCAAAGTGGTGGAAGTCACGTCCGGGCTGAAAACGCTCAAAGAGGCGGTCGATTCCGCTTTTGAATCCTATGCCCGCAACTACAAAGATTCCATTTACTGCATCGGCTCGGTACTCGGACCGCATCCGTTTCCGCTGATGGTGCGGGATTTCCAATTCTGCATCGGCGAAGAATCCCGGGCACAGTTTCTGGAAATGACCGGCCATCTGCCTGATGCGATATGTGCCTGTGTCGGCGGCGGGTCCAATTCCGCCGGCAGTTTTGCCGCTTATCTTGCTGATCCGGTGGATATCATCGGCGTCGAACCCGGCGGCAAAAGTTCTGCTCTCGGCGATCACGCCGCCAGTATGACTTACGGCACACCGGGCATTATGCACGGATTCAACAGTTATATGCTCAAAGATGCTGATGGCAATCCGGCTCCGGTTTACTCCATTGCCAGCGGACTGGATTATCCGTCGGTCGGTCCGGAACACGCTTTCTGGAAGGATCTCGGCAGGGTCAAATACGAAGTCATTACTGACGAAGAAGCCGTCGATGCATTTTTCAAACTTTCCCGTTACGAAGGGATCATCCCCGCGCTGGAAAGTTCCCACGCGATCGCCTATGCGATGAAATGGGCAAAAAACAATCCCCACGGCTCCATTATCGCCACCTGCTCCGGCAGAGGGGATAAAGACGTGGATTATGTGATCGAGCATTACGGTTACGGCGAAAAATTCTGCTGAAAACCTGCGTCCAGCTGTATTTATCATTTTTAATTTTGAGAGAGTTTCATTATGGCTTTTGATCATGGCAGTTTGACTCTGGCAATGTTTTCCCTGCGGGAAGATGTGCCGGATAATGTACTTGAACTTTTCGCCGCCCGCAAGGCGGGGGCACTGGATTCCGTCGATGCCGAGCCGCAGCTCGGCTGGGTCGCCGGACGCCATCTCCTGGATACTGATTTCACCGGCGAAGGTGTCGCTCCCGGCGGCTGTTATTATCTGGCTCTGCGTCAGGCAGTACGCAAAATTCCGGCATCGCTCCTCAATGCCCTGTGCAAACGCGAGGAGTATGCCCGGCTCGCCGCCGAAAACAAAGAATATCTCAAATCCCGGGACAAAAAGGAGATCCGGGAGGAGATAATGGAAAAATATCTGCAGAAAATGCCTCCGGCACTTTCCGGCATCCCTATGGTCATCGACCCGGCCCGCCGGCGTCTTTATGTCGGTGCTTCCAGCCGTACCCAGCTGGATTTATTCATCGAGCAGTTTTATGCTGTTCTGCAGCAGGAACCGGTGCAGATCACTCCGGAGTATTTTATGGAGGAATTTTTCAATCTGACCTGTTCCAGCGTGCCGGCTCTGGAATCCGGGGATACCCGCAGTACTGAAGCACAGATCGGCAGGGATTTTTTGATGTTCCTCTGGTATTACAGCGAAACTGCCGGCAAGATCACAGTGCCGGATTACGGCGAATTTGATGTGATGATCGAGGGGCCGCTGGTCTTTTCCGGTGAAGGCAGTGACCGCGGTGCCGGTGAAGCGGTTATCAAAAAAGGCGACAGTCCGTTGCGCAGTGCCGAAGCAAAAGCCGCTGTCGCTGTCGGCAAGAAGTTGAAAAAAGCCGTCATCACCATCACCAGAGAGGAAAAAATCTGGAGCGGTACATTTGATGCCGATCAGTTTGTGGTGACTTCACTCAAACTGCCGGAAAGCGAAGAAATGAATGATTTTGAACGCTTTGCCGACCGTATGGAGTTCGTCGATATTTTTATTGCCGCTCTCGGAGGGTATTTCAAGCTCTTTGCCGAATCAATGTTGGACGGTAAGGATGCCGCGACATCCAAATCAGTGCGGGAATGGGCGCGCAGCCGCGACGCCATCTGATTTCAGCCGGAGAATTGTCTATGACTCCTCACGTCGAAGATGAAAATATCAACATCCTCACCGGAAGTTATACTTTGCTTGACCCCGGTGCCGGTACAGTTGAACTGGATCTCGGATGCGGTTCCGGCAGTTACACTGTCGCTCTTGCCCAACGCTATCCCGACCGGAAAATATATGCCGCAGATGTGATGATCGGCAGATTGAGAAAACTGGTCAGACATACCCGGCGGGCAGGGGTGGAAAATATTTCCGTACTGCGGGTGGAAGCCCGCCATCTGGTAGGAATGATGCTGCCGGATTCCTCTCTGGACAGGATCCATCTGCTCTGTCCAGATCCGTGGCCCAAAGACCGCCACCGCGGACACCGGCTGCTCTGTTGTGATTTCACCACTCAAATCCATCGGGTACTCAAAGAAAACGGCATATTTCACTTTTCCAGCGATGATGTCAATTACTGTGCTGCTGTCGGCAGGGTGATGGAAGCATCCGGACTTTTTGAAGCGGCCGATGAGGCGTTAAGTGATTTGCAGGGGATCGTCAGTGATTTTGAAAGACGCTGGAACAGTCAGGGGTTGGCTGTTTCCCACCGGGCGTGGCGGAAACTCCCCCTGCCGGAAATAACCATCGGGCATTAATCAATATTTACAGGATATGGCAATGAACGTTTATCAGGAACTCAAACAGCGTGGTTTCATCTATCAGGAAACCGACAGTCAGGCGATAGAGAAAAAACTTACCGGAGAAAAAGTGGTTTTTTACTGCGGCTTTGATCCCACCGGATCCAGTTTGCACGTCGGCCATTTGCTGCCGGTCATGGCAATGCGTATTTTGCAGAAAGCCGGTCACATCCCCACCGTCCTTGTCGGCGGAGCCACCGGAGCCATCGGCGATCCTTCGGGCCGTTCCACCGCCCGCAATATGCTGACGATGGAGACTGTCGCCGCCAATGTAGAGTGCCTCAAAGCACAATTGAGCCGCTTCATCACTCTTGAAAACGGTCAGGCTTATTTTGTCAACAACTTTGACTGGTTCGGCGAAATCAAACTGCTGGATTTCCTGCGGGATATCGGCAGCCGCTTTTCGGTAAACCGTATGCTCAGCCAGAAGTCGGTTGAGAGCCGTTTGGAAAACGGACTTTCCTATCTGGAATTTTCCTATTCGCTTTTGCAGGGGTATGACTTTTACCATCTCAACAAAGTTTATGATTGCACTTTGGAGATCGGCGGTCAGGACCAGTGGGGCAATATGGCGGCAGGAACGGAACTTATCCGCCGGATGTATGAGGAGGAAAGAGAAGTTCATTTCCTGACCATTCCGCTGTTAATGAATCCCGCCACCGGTGAGAAATTCGGTAAAAGTATGGGTGGAGCCAGCGTCTGGCTCGATCCGGAACGCACCAGCGTTTTTGATTATTACCAGTTCTGGCGCAATACGGATGACAGTATGGTCGGCGAACTGCTGAAAAAATTTGCCATCAATCTTTCCATCGAAGAAGCCGAAAGACTCGCCAACTGCGGCAATATCAACCGGGCAAAAGAGATCCTTGCTGCTGAAGCCACTGCTATGGCGCACGGTGAAAAAGCGGCAAAAGAGGCATTCAACGCCGCCGGAAACCGTTTCGGGTTTGCCGATCCGGAAAATCTCATCCCCACCACCAGTACCGTGGCGGTGATTTCGGCAGAAGCCGCCGAACTGCCCGCCGTGGAGATTTCGGCAGATGAAGCCGCCGCCGGAGTGTCTGTCACCCGGGCCCTTGTGATGGCAGGTATTTGCAAGAGCAACAGCGACGGCCGCCGTCTGATCCAGGGAGGAGCAGTGTCGGTCGATGGTGAAAAAGTGACCGATCCCAATGCGGTCATTTCCTCCGCCGATGACGGCAAAGTGCTTAAAGCCGGTAAAAAGAATTTCCGGCGTATCGTCATAAAGTAAACAGTATGAAATAAAAAAAACTCACGCTTTCCCGGCGTGAGTTTTTTTTATTCCGAAGCTTCCCGCATCATATCGTTGAATTCTTCTCTGGAAAGTTCCGAGAGATGTTTTCCTTTGCGGGAAAGTTTCTCGTTGAATTTTATCGTAGTTTCAACCATTTTTTCGTGGGTTTCCTCTGAACCGCCCATAAGAAAGAAATCATCGCCGCGGGTTATCCTTTTGTGGCCGTCGGTGTTGTCGAATCCGACCCCCAGCAGCATTGCATCATCGTTATTTTTCATCACTTGTTTCTCCTGTGTATAATATACACTGTCCGGGCGGCAAAATCAATTGCTGTCAAAATCAAGCGACAACTGCTGCCACTGCGGGGCATCCAGCGGCACAAGATTGCTGAGGCAGACTCCGAGCAGTCTGACGCTTTTTTGCTTTATGCCGCTTTTGTCCGCCAGTTTGACTGCGGTCTGGCCCAGTTCTGCTCCGGAAATCAGAGTGTTGTCAAAGGTCATTGACCGGGTGACGCTCCGGAAGTCCCCGAAACGTATCTTGACTGTGAGAGTTCTGCCGCAAAAACCCGCTTCGGCGGCTTTGCGGAGGACTTTGCGGGCAAGAGTACGCAGTATGATCCGGATTTCCCGCTGGTCTGTGGTATCCCGGATCAGGGTGATTTCCCGGCTGACTGATTTCGGAGAGCCTTCCGGCTCCACCGGTCGGTCATCTATGCCGCGGACGATGTTGTAATAAAAAACCCCGGCCTTGCCGAACATGGCAGTCAGTGTATCCAATCCCAACTGCCGCAGATCCCTGCCGGTACGGATATTCATCGAAGCAAGTTTGGCAGAGGAGACTCCGCCGATGCCGTGAAATTTGGCGATCGGCAGTTCGTCGAGAAATTTCACCGCATTTTTCGGCGTGATTACGGTCAAGCCGCCCGGTTTGCGGAAATCTGATGCAACTTTGGCAAGAAATTTATTTTCCGCCACTCCTGCCGAAGCGGTAAGTCCGGTACGGGAATAGATTTCCCGCTGTAAATATTCGGCGATCAAGGTGGCGGACTTGCGTTTGAGCTTGTTTTCGGTGACATCCAGATAACATTCATCAATGGATACCGGCTCCACCAGATCGGTGACCGAAAGCATTATTTTGCGTATTTCCAGAGAAATCGGGATGTAACGCCGGAAATCCGGTTCGATAAAAACCGCTTGCGGGCACAGCCTTTCGGCAGTGGCGCTGGGCATGGCGGAATGTACCCCGAAACGCCGGGCTTCATAACTGCAGGTGGAAACAACGCCGCGTTTCTTTGCCGAACCGCCGACGATTACCGGTTTGCCGCGTAATTCCGGACGGTAAAACTGTTCGACTGATGCAAAAAAAGCATCCATATCAATGTGTATGATCTTTCTCATACTTTCAATATATCCTCCTTGCGGCAGTTTTCAAGCGGCTGGAACTTGAAAAACCGCTTTCAAAATGATATTTTATACACTTGCGGATTTTCTGTTTATTTTATTACATATATATAAAGAGGTGAATGATGAGTTTTTCCTGTGGTTTTGTCGGATTGCCCAATGTCGGTAAATCGACACTTTTCAACGCATTGAGCAAAGGCGGCGCCGAAGCAGCCAATTTTCCCTTTTGCACCATCGAGCCCAATACCGGTATCGTGGCTGTGCCCGATCCCAGACTGGAAGTGCTGGCGAAAATGGAAAATTCCGGCAGGATCGTACCTTCCACATTGAAGTTTATCGACATCGCCGGGCTGGTTCGCGGAGCCAGTCAGGGGCAGGGATTGGGAAATCAGTTCCTCGGTCATATCCGCAATGTTGATGCAGTCGCCCACGTGGTCAGACTTTTTTCCGACAGCGACGTGGTCCACGTTGACGGCAGTATCGATCCGGTGAACGATCTGGATACGATTTTTACCGAATTGATGCTTGCAGATCTGGAAATGCTGGAAAAAAGACGCGATCGTGCCCATAAAGCCGCCCGCACCCAGGATGCCGATGCAAAATTTGAATACGAAGTCATCTGCGATTTTCTGAAGCAGCTTGCTGATGGTAAAGCCCCCGCTTTTGACCGGGATGATGAAAGAATGGTCAAACTGGTGGATACTTTCGGCTTGTTGAGTATAAAGCCATCTTTTGTTTGTGCCAATGTCGGCGATGATCAGCTGGCGGATTTCGGCAGCGATGAAACTTCCCGCCGCCTCATTGCTTATGCCGCAGAAAGAGGCATGGAAGTCGTCCCCGTGTGTGCCAAACTGGAAGACGAACTGGGAAAACTTGAACCGGAAGAAGCCAAACTGTTTATGGATGATCTCGGCATCACCAGTTCCGGATTGGATAAAGTCATCCAGACCGGATACCGTCTGCTGGATTACATCACATTTTTCACCGCCGGTGAAATGGAAAGCCGCGCCTGGACGGTCGTCAAGGGTGCCACTGCCCCGGAAGCCGCCGGAAAAATCCATACTGATATGTGCAGAGGTTTTATCCGTATGGAAACTGTCTCCTATGAAGATATGGTGGCGTGCGGCAGCTGGAGCAAAGCCCAGGCCGCCGGTAAGCTGCGCATCGAGGGCAAAGACTATGTTATGAATGACGGAGATGTCATTCACGTGCGTTTTTCGGTTTGAAAAACATAAAAAAAGTGCAAAAAAAGAGTTTTTTGACACGATAAATGCCGTTTTTCATGTTGAAAGCTCTTTTTTTTGAAAAAAATCCGCAGATTTGATTTGATAAATCCGATTTGCGGGTTTATATTATACGACTATCGTAGTGTGAAATTGTCTTTTTACACGGTAGTGGATGTTTCCGCCGTAGCGAAAACGGCGTCGGAAAGCAAAAAATTCGGGATCGAAGATGCTGTCGAATCCGGGTTTTTAATTTCCGATGGCGTTTGGCGGGGATTTCCGGCTGTTGGTTTAACAGTGCAATTTTCAGAGGACAGGGAACCGGATTTCCGGCAGTTCCGTCCGGAGAAACCGGATTGCAGATGTGCGAAGTTCTGCAATACAGGTGGCCGGTGCGGTGGGAAGCTGCAGGATTTCAGGCGAGATGTCCGGCAAAAACGGCAGGGAAGGCCGGGTTTGCAGAAATTACAACCAGGAAAACCTATTTATGGAAGTTAGAGCATTGACTAAAAATGTGCGTATTTCTCCGGAAAAAGCGCGGCACGTCTCGCGTTTGATCCAGGGAAAAAGCGTGGTCGAGGCGCTGGCGATTGTCGATTTAAGTCCGCGTAAAGCGGCCGCTCTCATCGGCAAGACCCTGCGTTCTGCGGTTGCCAACGCCGAAAACAATTGCGACGTGAACCGTCAGGCGCTTACCGTCAAAGCGGCTCTCGTCAGCCCCGGTCCGATCATCAAAAGATATCGGCCCAAGGCACGTGGTTCGGCGGGCCGGATCCGGAAACGGACCAGCCATTTGGAAGTTATTTTGACCGATTAATAAACTGAAAAGGGATTTGATCGTGGGACAAAAAGTAAATCCGATCGGATTGAGAACAGCATTGACCCGTAATTGGGAATCCCGTTGGTTTTCTGACAAGAAAATCGGCGGCTGCACCCAGTTCGGTGAATGGCTTCATGAAGATCTGGCGATCCGGAAGTTTATCAAAAACAAGTTTGCCGCGGCTGCTATCGCCCGTATTCAGATCGAGCGTTTTGCCAGCCGGGTCCGTGTTACGATTTTTTCGGCTCGTCCCGGAGTGCTCATCGGTAAGAAGGGCGCTGAGTTGGATGCGTTGCGTGGCGAAGTCGCCAAGCTCGCTCCCGGTAAAGAAATTTTCGTCGACGTCAGCGAATTGCGCCGTGCCGAAACCAACGCTCAGTTGGTCGCGGAAAGCGTCGCCCAGCAGTTGGAACGCCGTATCGGCTTCCGCCGGGCCATGAAACGCGCAATCCAGTCCGCTATGGATATGGGCGCCGATGGTATCAAAATCAATTGTGCCGGTCGTTTGGGTGGTGCAGAACTCGCCCGCGAAGAGCAGTACAAAGAAGGCCGTGTGCCCCTGCACACCTTGCGTGCCAATATCGACTACGGTTTCACCGAAGCGAATACTACTGCCGGTAAGATCGGTGTAAAAGTTTGGGTTTGTCATAAAGACTCTGCGGAGGAAGAAGATCATGCCGTTAATGCCAAAAAGAGTAAAGTACAGAAAGGTTCAGCGCGGAAGTAACGCCGGCCTCTCTACCAACAATAACAAGTTGGATTTCGGAGATTACGCGTTGCAGGCTCTGACCCGTGGGTACATTACCAACAATCAGATTGAAGCCGCCCGTGTGGCTATCAACCGCCATCTGAAACGTCGCGGCAAAGTGTGGATCCGTATGTTCCCCTTCCGCAGTTTCACCAAGAAACCTTTGGAAGTCCGTATGGGTAAGGGAAAAGGTGCCGTCGAAGGCTGGGTCGCTCCGGTTCAGCCCGGTCGTGTGCTCTTTGAAGTTTCCGGCTGCAGCGAAGCTGTCGCCAAAGAAGCAATGAGCCGTGCCGCAAACAAACTTTGCGTGCGTTGCAAATTCCTTTCCCGTGAGGCTTAAGGAGTAGGACGAATGGAAAACAAAGAAATCAGAGAACTTTCCGATGTCGAATTGACTGCTAAAATTGCAGAATTGCGTCGTGAAAAGTTGAATCTTAAGATTCAGTCCCGTACCGGACAGTTGGAAAAGACCGCCCGTGTCCGTGAGGTTCGTCGCGATATCGCCCGCTGCCTCACCGAAACTGCAGTTCGGGCAGCCAAGACCGAGGTGACCAAATGAGTGAAGAAAAAATCGTCTCTCGCGGTAACCGCAAGGAACGCGTCGGTATTGTCGTCAGCGATGTTCAGGAAAAGACCATCGTTGTCAAAGTCGAGCGCCGCACCACGCACCCGCTCTATCGCAAGACCGTAAAGGTCAGTAAAAAATTTACTGCTCATGATGAGAAAAATGAAGCGAAAGTCGGCGATACCGTCCGCATCGCAGAAACTCGTCCCCTGAGCCGTTGCAAACGCTGGCGCCTGATCGAAATCATCAGCAGCGCGGAACAAGAGTAATTTCGGAGGATATTCATCATGGTTCAGATGCAAAGTATTCTGAATGTGGCTGACAATTCCGGCGCGAAATCGCTCCTGGTGATCACCGTGCTGGGTCAGGCCCGTGAATTCGCCCGCGTCGGCGACATCGTCAGCTGCGCTGTTGAGGAAGCTCTCCCCGACGGCAACGTCAAACGTCGTCAGCGTGTCAAGGCGGTCATCGTTCGTACCAAAGCGAAAATCCGTCGTCCCGATGGCTCCTATCTGAGTTTTGACGACAACGCTGCGGTTGTTATTGATAAAGATAAAAATCCGGTGGGTACCCGTATTTTCGGACCCGTCGCCCGCGAACTGCGTGACAAGGATTTTATCAAGATCATCTCCCTGGCTCCGGAGGTTCTGTAATATGAAAAAGTATCATGTCTGCAAAGGCGACAGCGTCAAGGTGATTGCCGGCAACTTCAAAGGTGCCGATGCCACCATCAAGGCTATGCTGCCTGCCAAAGACCGGGTCGTTCTGGAGGTTTCCGGTGATGCCCCCGCCAAACTGGGCAAACGTACGGTTAAAAAGAGCCGCACCAACCCCAACGGCGGTTTGATCGATCGTTCGATTTCAGTGCATGTGTCCAATGTCGCGCTGACCGATGAGGCAAAAAAAGCCAAGGCTGAAGCCAAAGCTGCCCGTGCGGCCAAAAAGAATGGAGACAAGTAAAAATGCCTGATATGAAGAAAAAATATGTCGAAGAGGTCCGTTCTGCTTTGGCGGCCAAACTCGGGATCAAAAATCCGATGGATATTCCCAAGTTGCAGAAAATCGTCATTTCCACCGGTATCGGTACCAATATGGAACGTGACGCTTTCACTGAAGCCAAAAAGCACATCGGTGCCATGACCGGTCAGGAACCGGTTATCACCAAGGCCAAAAAGAACGTTGCGAATTTCAAACTCCGCGTCGGCATGAATGTCGGTGTGATGGTCACCTTGCGTGGCAACCGGATGTATGAATTCCTCGACCGTTTTGTCCACAATGCGATGCCGCGCGTCCGCGACTTCCGCGGTGTGCCCCGCAAAGGTTTCGACGGTGTCGGTAACTACAACCTCGGTATTCAGGACGTTTCGGTTTTCACCGAAGTCGATGCCGACAAGTTGAAATATCCGCTCGGCGTAAATATCACAATGGTTACTTCTGCAAAGACTGATGAAGCTGCTTTTGAGCTTCTGTCGATGTTGGAAGTCCCGTTCGGGGAATAAGGGAGTAATATCATGGCTAAACTCAGTCTGATCGTCAAAGCCAACCGTCCGAATAAGTTTGCGGTTCGTAATTACACCCGCTGCAAAGCATGCGGCCGTCCGCGCGCTTATATCGGTAAATTCCAGCTTTGCCGTATTTGTTTTAGAGAATTGGCATCCAAGGGACAGATCCCCGGCGTGACCAAGTCCAGCTGGTAATCGGAAAAAGGAGAACTTTATTATGAGTATGCAAGATCCGATCGCCGATATGCTCACGCGTGTTCGGAATGCCGGAATGGCCGGTCTGCCGACAGTGGCTATGCCCCTGTCCCGCGAAAAAAAGGCCATTGCTCAGGTTTTGAAAGAAGAAGGCTATATCGCTGATGTCACCGTCGAAGGTGAAGGCGCCAAAAGCCAGGTCGTCATCACTCTCAAATATATTGATGGCAAACCGGTTATTGGCGGCATGGAACGTGTCAGCAAACCCTCCTGCCGTGTCTATTGCGGCAGTGCCGAGATCCCCCGGGTCCGGAATGGTTTGGGTACCGTTATCCTCTCCACCCACAAAGGCATCATGAGCGGCCGCCGCGCTGTCAAAGAGCGTATGGGCGGTGAAGTCCTCTGTTACGTCTGGTAAAAAAGGAATTAGAAATATGTCTCGTATAGGCAAGAAACCCGTTGACATTCCGGCCGGCGTCAAAGTCGCCGTTGAAGCCGGTGTCGTCACGGTCGAAGGCAAGAGCAAACTTACCTTCAATCTGCCGGAGCATGTCTCTGTTGCAGTTGAAGGCAGCCAGGTTCTGGTAAGTCAGACCGATGATGCCCGTGAGGCCAGTGCGATGCAGGGTTTGACCCGCAGCATCATCAACAATATGGTCGTGGGCGTTTCGGAAGGCTTCAAAAAAGAACTCGCGATTGTCGGTGTCGGTTACAAAGCCGCCCTGTCCGGTCAGAAGTTGAATCTGTCGCTCGGCTTCTCTCATCCGGTTGTTTACGAGCTGCCCGAAGGCATCAAAGCCACGGTCACTCCGGAAAACAAGATTATCATCGAAGGCTGCGATAAACAGCTCGTCGGTGAAACGGCCGCTCAGATCCGTCGTTTCCGTCCGCCCGAACCCTACAAGGGCAAAGGTATCCGTTACGTGGATGAGCGAATCATTCTCAAAGAAGGTAAATCGGTGGGTTAATCCCCATCGGTTCTCAAAGAAAGAGTGTAAAAAATGGCTGTTATTGATAAAAAATTGCAGCGCGCCCGTCGCCATGCCAGAATCCGTCGCAAGATTTCCGGCACTGCCGACCGTCCGCGTTTCTGTGTCAGCATTACCGCCAACAACATTTATTGCCAGTTTATCGACGATGTGACCGGTCGTACTATGGCTTCTGTTTCGAGCTTGTCTGCCAAGTTCAAAGAAGCAAAAGCCACTCCGAATATGGCCGGTGCCGCGATTCTGGGCAAAATGGCTGCTGAAGCGGCTCTGGCTGCCGATGTCAAAGAAGTGGTATTCGATCGTTCCGGATATAAATTCCATGGCCGGATCAAGGCGATCGCCGATGCCGCCCGCGAAGCCGGACTCAAATTTTAAGGAGTGTTCCAAATGGGAAAACGGGAAAATTTCAGCGAACCGGCAGTGGTCAGCGAATTTGACGAGAGCGTCATTTCGATCAACCGCAGTGCCAAGGTCGTCAAGGGTGGTAAAAACTTCAGTTTCGGAGCTTTGGTGGTCGTTGGTGACCGCAAAGGCCGGGTCGGTTACGGCTACGGCAAAGCAAATGAAGTTTCCGATGCCATCCGCAAGGGCGGTGAAGCCGCCCGCCGCAATCTGGTGAATGTACCGATGAATGGTCATACCCTGCCGCACGAAATCGAAGTTAAATTCGGTGGTGCCCGGGTATTGCTCCGTCCGGCAAGTGCCGGTACCGGCTTGATCGCCGGTGGTGCAGTGCGTCAGATCCTCGAACTCGCCGGCGTGCAGGACGTGCTGTCCAAATCGCTGGGTGCGGCTAATGCCGCCAACGTGGCAAAAGCTACTTTCAAGGCTATCGCCGGACTCAGCACCCGTGCGCAGGCTTATGCCCGCCGCGGTATTGCCATCCGCGAAGAAGCCAAGGTCGAGGCTCCGGAAAACAACTAATATATCAACGAGGATACTACAATGAAACTTCATGATATGAGTCCGACTCCGGGTTCGCGCAAAACGCGTAAACGGGTTGGCCGGGGTGACAGCTCCGGTTACGGCAAAACTGCCGGACGCGGCGAAAAGGGTCAGCATTCACGTACTGGCTCCCGGATCCGCCCCTTCTTTGAAGGTGGTCAGATTCCGTTGTTCCGCCGTTTGCCGAAACGCGGTTTCAAAAATGCCGACCGTATTGTTTATACGCTGGTTAACTTCAGTGTTCTGGAAGCAAACTTCAATGACGGCGATGTCGTCGATATGGAAAGTCTGCGTGCCAAAAACCTGTTGAATAAATCAGCAAAAGACCTCAAAATCCTTGCCAACGGTGAACTGACCAAAAAGTTGACCGTCAAAGCCGAAAAGTTCTCGGCAGCAGCAGCTGCCCGGATCCAGGAACTCGGCGGCACTGTTGAGGTTATCGGTTAATTACTGAAAACACAACAAAGAAAGATCATTAATATGTGGCGGGCTTTCCTCAATGTTTTGAAAGTTAAAGAACTTCGTACCAGATTGATGTTTACAGCATTGATCATTGTATTGGTGCGGTTTTCCAGTAACATTCCCTGTCCCGGAGTTGATCCGGCGGCATTGGCAAAATTCATTAAGGAAATTTCCGCCAGCAATGCTACCGCCGAAGGGCTGATGGCGATGATCGATCTCTTTTCGGGCGGCGCTCTGGCGCAGTTTGCGTTGGGCGCCCTCGGCATCATGCCGTACATCACGGCATCGATTATTATGCAGCTTCTGGTGCCGGTACTGCCGGCACTGGAAAAAATGCAGCGCGAAGGTGAATCCGGCCGCCAGAAAATCACTCAATATACCCGTTACCTGACTATTCTGGTCTGCGTTATCCAGGGTGCGATGGTTGCCGCGGCGATGATACATCCGAGCAAACTCGGTCTGCCGGAACCTTCTTCACCGCTTTTTGTCGGCAGCAGCGCTGTGTTTATCCCGGTCACTGTACTGGTGTTGACCTGTACCACTATGGTCTATATGTGGCTGGGTGAACAGGTTACTGAACGCGGTATCGGCAATGGTGTGTCACTGATCATCACCATCGGTATCGTTTCCCGTCTGCCCCAGTCGATCATCGAATTGGTCGATATGGCGCGCAAAGGGATCACTCCGGACGGCACTAATTTCCGTTCGGTGCAGCTTTTGATGCTGTTTGTTATTTTCTGTATCGTAACTGCGGCGACCATCCTGCTCTCGCAGGGATACCGCCGGGTGCCGATCCAGATGATCCGCAAAACCGTCGGCAAACAGATGATGGGCGGTTCGACCTATATGCCGCTCAAGGTCAATTTTGCCAATGTTATGCCGATCATTTTCGCCGGTGCGATCATGATGATCCCCGGATTTATTTTCCAGACTCTTGCCAACAGACCCGATGCTTCATCAGTATGGATGAATCTTCTCTACTTTTTCCGTCAGGATGGACCGGGATACATATCAACTTATGCACTGTTGATCATTATATTCTGCTTTTTCTGGGTTGCAAACCAGTTCAATCCTCTGCAGATCGCTGACAATCTGAAAAAAGAGGGTGCATACATTCCCGGTATCAGTCCCGGACAGCCGACAGCGGATTTCCTTGATGCTGCGATGACCAGAGTGACTGCCGGAGGTGCTGTGTTTCTGCTGGCATTGGCGATTTTCCCGATGTTCCTTTACAGCAGTTTCCACATTCCCTTTATAGTTGCCCAGTTTTTCGGAGGTACCAGTTTGCTCATTATGGTCGGTGTGACACTGGACACTATGACCCAGCTGGAATCCCATCTTACTATGCGTCATTACGACGGCTTCCTGAAAAGCGGCAGACTGAAAGACCGCAGCGGCCGTTGAAATGAAAAAGACCGTTATCGCTATTGACGGTCCGGCCGGTGCCGGTAAGAGTACGGCGGCAAAAGAACTTGCCAAAGCCCTCGGTGTTACCTATGTCAATACCGGCAGTCTGTATCGGGCGCTGGCCCTTGCGGCTTCGTCAGCCGGTTTGGAAATTTCTCAAGTCACTCCGGAATTTCTGGCAAAACAGACTCTTGAATACCGCAACGGTGTACTGTTTTTGAATGGTTCTGATCCGGGTGAAGCACTCCGCCGTGCTGAAATCGCTTCCGGTGCAAGCAAAATATCTGCGATCCCATTTGTCCGGGAGTACCTCTTGCCGGTACAGCGCAATGCTGCAGAAAACGAGTGGATCGTTATGGAAGGCAGAGACATCGGGACAGTGATATTTCCCGATGCCCAATGCAAATTTTTTGTTACAGCAAGTTTGGAAGAACGCGCCCGGCGCCGCATGGCACAGAGCAGTGAAGTTGCCGGTGATGCAACTTTTGCCTCGGTGATGGAGGATATCCGTATCCGGGACGAAAGGGATTCCGCCCGCGCGACAGCGCCTTTGCGTCAGGCCGAAGATGCGGTATTTGTCGATTCTACCGGCAAAAGCATTGATGAAGTTACTGAGTATCTGATTTCCATGCTGCCGGAAGAACTGCGTGCCCGCCGCTGACTCCTCGTCATAAAAGCCTCTTTTTTTGCTGTCCAAGCAGCAGTATGGATTGAAAAACCGTCAAATCTGTGGTATACTATTTACCGAACATAAAGAGATTGGTTTCAGGAGTGGAATATGTCCGGATTTATTGACCCGGCGGAACTTTACCCGATGAAAATGGTGCCGTATAACGGTGATGGCGGAAATGGTGAAAGCATCACTGTTTCCGGCTGCGGAACTGCACAGAGCGTGGTCGGCAACGGAACTCTTGCCGGAAAAACTCTCGGCGAAGTGATGGCTTTTTACGGCAGGGCATTTCTGGGTCATAAATTTGAAAATATCAAAGACTTTCCGCTCGCTGTCCGGATCGTCGAGGTGACGAAACGGCTCGATCTCTGTGTTTTCCCGGATCGCTTCGCCGCCGGAAATATGGGCGGAGCAGAGAATACTGCAATGTGGTATGTGCTGGATGCCAAAAGCGACAGCAGGATATTTTGCGGACTTTCCGGCAGGGCGACAAAATTGCAGCTCCACGAGATGCTCAATACTCCGGGAGTGGAAAGACTGTTGCAGAGTTATGCCGCCATCCCCGGCGATGCCTACTGTATTTACCCGGGAGTGATACATTCTGCCGGTACCGGAGTCGTTTTGCTGGAAATTTCCATGGCAGGCGGTTCCTCTTTTGTATTGAGCGACTGGGGCAGAGGTGAAAAGAAATTACAGACGGAAGCAGGCTTGAAAGTAATGGATTTCAACAACCGGATTTCGGTGAAAGTCGGGAATTCGGTGGGTAAAGTTACTTTCAACCGCAAGCATCAGATCGTTTCCCGCAGCCGTTTCGGAGAGATTTGGGATTTGCGGCTGATTTCCGCCTGGCGTGAAGACACTGCCGACAGCGGCAGTTGTCATATGCTCACTCCGGTCAGCGGCAGCGTGGCTGTCGTACCGGGAAATTCAAGTGAAAAACTGCTGCTTGAATGCGGGGAAACAGCGATCGTACCCGCCAATTGCGGCGTTTATAATATCGTGCCGGAAAGTGACGGCGGAGCAACTGTTTTGAAGTGCGTACTTTAACAAATGAAAGATTGACAAAATATGAAATTTCTGACTGATCTGGAAAACCATTTGCGTTCTCAATTTCCCAACTATCCCGCCGATGCGGTATTACAGGCTGATGCCTGTCCTGCCGGACAAAAAGGAGATTTGACTCTCAACTGTTTCAAAATTGCCAAATTCTGCGGCAATCCTATGCAGGCGGCGGCCGCCGCCGGAGAGTTTCTGACCGGACATCAGGATGTGGAATCCGTCGAAACGGTCAAGGCTTTTGTCAATATCACTCTCAAAGCCGGAGCGTTGATGCGTGATACCGGTGCTTCCGATGCCGATGCTTTGCTGGCGGCGGTGCCGGTGCCGGAAAATGAACGCAGATCAGTGCTGATCGAATATTCCGCCCCCAATACCAACAAACCCCAGCATCTCGGTCATGTCCGCAACAACACTCTGGGGATGTCGCTTGCTTCGCTGTTGAAACGAGTCGGCCACAATGTCACAGAAATCAATCTGGTCAATGACCGGGGCATCCATATTTGCAAATCCATGCTGGCGTATCAGCGTTTCGGCAACGGCGAAACTCCGGAAACTTCCGGTATCAAAGGCGATCATCTGGTCGGTGATTACTATGTGCGTTTCAATGCCGAATTGAGCCGGGAACTGACTGATTTGCGGGCGGCAAAACCGGAAATCGCTGACAAATCTGATGAAGAACTTTTCGGCGAAACTTCTCTCGGTGCCGCCGCACAGAAAATGCTCCGCGACTGGGAGGCCGGTGATGAAAAAGTCCGCGAACTCTGGAAAATGATGAATTCCTGGGTCTTTGACGGCTTTGATGTCACTTACAAACGTATGGGGATCGATTTTGATCACACTTATCTGGAAAGCGAAACTTATCTGCTCGGCAAGGATATTGTCAGCAAAGGTCTGCAGTCCGGAGTCTTTACCCGCCGTGAAGACGGCGCGGTGATTTGCGATCTCGGCAAACTCGGCAACAAAGTCGTGCTCCGCAGTGACGGTACCAGTGTCTATATCACTCAGGATATGGGAACTACGCTGAAAAAATACGAAGATTATTCCCCCGAAAGCATGGTCTGGGTCGTCGGTGATGAGCAGATATTGCATTTTCAGATGCTTTTTACGATTTTGCAGAAACTCGGTTACGACTGGGCGGATAAACTTTATCACCTTTCCTACGGTATGGTCAATCTGCCCAACGGCAAGATGAAAAGCCGCGAAGGCACTGTCGTCGATGCAGATGATCTTTTTGATGAAATGTCTTCTCTCGCCGCCGAAGAATGCCGCAAACGCGATGACGGTTCGCTGGATGAAGCGGAAATCACCAAACGCGGTGAAATCATCGGACTCGGTGCTTTGAAATTTATGCTGTTGAAGTTCAATCCCAAAACCACTATGACTTTTGATCCCGCCGCTTCTTTGCGGTTTGAAGGTGATACCGGCCCCTATGTGCAGTATGTTGCCGCCCGTATCAATTCCATCAGCCGCAAAGCCGCAGAAAAGGGGATCGATCCCGCCGGAGCCGATTGGGATCTGCTCTCAAGCGAAGCCGAAAAGGCACTGGCGGTCAAAATGGGACTTTACGGCAATGTGATGCGTTCCGGGGCGGAAAAAAGAGATTGTTCCGGTATTGTGGAATATCTGCTTGATCTTGCCAAGGCATTCAACCGCTTTTACCGGGAGTGTCCGGTGTTGGCGGCAGAAAGTCCCGCACTTGCCGCCAGCCGTCTGGCTTTGTCGATCAATGTCGGCAAAATCATTCGTGACGGTCTGGAAACTTTGACGATCCAAGTGCCGGAAGCTATGTAAAACCGGTTTGATGCCGGATTAAAATTGATTTGTTTTCAAATACCTGACGTTTGCATTTTACATTCGTCGAAGGTGTTTTATAAAAATTGAATATACGGGTCGGAGCCAGGGTGAACCGTGTGAGATTCACGGACTGTCGAGCAACTGTGTGCCGTTGATAACGGCGAGCCAGATCCCCGTCTGATCCAAGTCCCTTTTCCGTATAAAAATGGAAGTTGTGCCCGTTACGCAACACAAGGGAGAGCTGAAATGAGCAAAGAACATCGCCGTCTTTGTCGTCTTTTGCTGTCTTTTTTGTGCCTGCCGTACCGCAGAATTGCTGTTTTTGCCGGAAAAAAAGGCAGGAGAAAAATTATGGCAGGAAAAAGTGATTTTACGGACGGCAGTGTTTCCCTTTACAACAACGGTATTCTTGTATCTCAAAACGTGTCCTGCAGTGATGTCGCACTGGAAAGCGGACAGGAGCTGCTGGTCGGTAACGGCGGCAGTGCGAGTGCGATTTCGGTCGGAGAAAACTCTCTGATGCGGGCAGATACACAGGCAGATATTTCATTGATAGATGTTTATGGCGGAACTTTTTCCGGCGGCGGTGTATGCAGTGATGCTGTCAACTGGTATGGTGCGGCGATCTGCTCCACCAATGGAACTGTGGAGATCGCAGATGTGGTGTTTTGCAGTAATACTGCTGCTGAACTCAACGGTTTTTCCGGTTGTGGCGGTGCCGTGGAAACTTACTTCGGCACGCTGGATATTTCCGGCGGAACATTTTCCGGCAATACTGCCGCCGGGGCGACTTCCGCCGGAGGGGCAGTCTGTACAATAAGCACCAGTGTTACTGTAACCGGCGGGGTTTATGACAGCAACAGTGCGTTTTACGGCGGAGCAATGCAGAATTCTGGTGCATCAGCCACTTTGGATGAAGTAGTTTTTACTGCCAACAGTGCTGATTGCGGTGGTGCATTGGAGTTTCACGGCGGAGTTACTGCAGATGTTTTGGACTGCTTTTTTTCCGGTAATACAGCAAGTTGCGGCGGTGCATTGTACAACGATACTCACAACGGTCTGGTCTCAACAGTTACAGTTTCCGGCGGGACATTTTCCGGTAATGCCGCTGATAACGGAGGGGCAGTTTACAACTACGCTGCACTGAGTGTGGAAAATTCTGCTTTTGTACAAAATCGTGCCAACGGTACGGATATGTGGGGTAGTATCGGCTTCGGCGGTGCGGCAGTCAATACCGCCGGAGGTACGATGACAGTATCCGGATCATTGTTTTGCGGCAACTGCGGAGTAAATGGCGGAGCTATTGCCAACATTATCCCCTACGGACAAAGCGGCAATGTCCGGTTGTCGGTCTGCGATTCCACTGTCTGCTGCAACAGTGCCGCCAATGGCGGAGGATTGTACAATGCGGCGGCATACGGGGATAACGCTGTTGTTACTGATGTGGATTTTTACGGCAATACTGCATCATACGGCGGTGGTGCCGTGTGCAACAGTTACGGCAATTTGAATATTTCCGGCGGGACATTTTCAGCCAATCGTGCCGGAAATGACGGCGGAGCCCTGGCTCTCTGGAATGGCGGAACAGTAAGCAATGCTGTATTTTTCGGCAACAGTGCACTTTACGGCGGAGCTGTTTCCAATTCCTACTCTTACGCCAAAGTGACGATATCCGGTTCTACTTTTTTGGGCAACACAGCGACATCCGGCGGCGGAGCGTTGTGGGTGGATAAAAATTCCGCGGCGGCAGTTGTGGTGGAAAACAGCATTTTCAACGGCAACAGGAGTGAAAACGGCGGAGCTGTACTGAATGAAAAAATGCTGTCACTTTGCGATGTGGCATTTGTTACCTCATCAGACACGGTGGTCAATGCGGGCAAATTGATTTTGTGCGGAGAAAATTATTTCGGCGGCGGAGTGGATAATGAAAACGGTGAAATAGTTTTTGATTTGACAACTGCTGCTGTCGTGAATGATATCAGTAATTTTTCCGGCGGCTCATATACGCTTGCAATCAATGGCAGCTGGGATAATAAAAGTTGGATTTTTGCCGGAAATGCAGATGATTTTGCCGGAGTGGAATTCAAACTCACTGATGTTTCCGGCGTGGCACTGGGAAGTGTTTCGACTTCGATGGCGGATGATATTTATTCGCTGGTGATTTCAGACGGCAAACTTGAATTCCGGGCGGGAAAAAGTTTTTTCCGGCAGAAAGTGGAATGGCAGCAGGATGATGTTATCCTTGAAATTTCAACGGATGAAAAATTCAGCAATTGTATTACGGTGGCGGTATCCGGCAGAGAGGTGGATATTCTCAATCTGGCATTCGGTATGGAATTGTATTATCGCACGATCGATGGAGAAAACGTTTCAGATGTCAATAAAATCGCCGGAGGTGCAGACGGTGTGGAAAAAGTTCAGTCCGGCAGCCTGCGCAGCGGTGTGTTTTTTGCTGAAATCACATCGGATACCTGGTCATCCGGTTACAGTGCCAGACACCGTGGAACATACGGCAATTGGGCGGGAACCGGAGAAAAAGCGGTAATTACCGGAAAAAACATCATCAGTGATATATTTTCCGGCAGGGAAGAAAGTATATCAGTGCTTTATTTGAGCGATACAGATAACGGTGATGCACTTTTTATTGATGATATTTATACTGCTGCACCGGAAGAGATGAAATTTCGATCCCGTCTTGCCAATCTGAATATGATATATGCCGGGGCAGGTGATGATGTGATTGATATGACCAGTAAAAATTTTGCTTATTGTGGCGGCGGTATTTCTCTTTACGGTGGCAACGGAAATGATGTTCTCTGGGCAAATGAAACTGCCGGCAGACTTTTTGGCGACAGCGGGGATGACCGTCTGGTAGGCGGCGGAAGCAGCGATATTTTCTGCGGAGGCAGCGGGGATGATTCCATATTCGGCGGTGGCGGAGATGATATTTTTTGTTTCTGTCAGGATTGGGGCAACGATATCATTGGTCAACTTGACGGCGGGAGTGTGACGCTTTATTTCGCAGAAAACATTACTGCCGGAGATCTGACTTTTTCCAGTTCAGGTGATGATACAGTTATCAGTTGCGGAGACAATACTATAAGATTGGAAAGCCTGACTGCAGATGAATTTTTTTGCGTTTTTGCCCCGGATAATGAAAATTATACTGAATACGCAGAAACCGGGGCGTTTTCAGCGTTTGCCAGCGATATGATTTTTTCAGGCAGGAAAAATGTTATTGCACAGATTTGATAAAAAAATTTCTTCTTTCACGTTGATAGAACTGCTGATCGTAATTGCTATCATCGCAATTTTAAGCAGTATGCTGTTTCCGGCATTGGGGCGGGCAAGAGCAAAAGCATTGAGTGCGTCGTGTCTATCCAATTCCCGTCAGATATGGATGCTTCATATGGCGTACGCAGATGCTTTCAATGGATTTTTCTGCCCGGCATTTGATCTGAAATTCAACCAATGGGATGTCGCCGGCAACAACAAAGATGAAGGGATACTTGCGACGGCTCTCGGCGTAAACGGTGCTTCGGACAGCAAAGTCTATTCCTGTCCGCAGGCGGAAAATACTTTAAGTTTCCGCTATTCACCCAAATATGGAGGCTACGGGTATAATTACCTTTTGAGTTTTGCCGGTGCAAATAGTTATCCGCCAGCTTACCGGTGGGTAAAAGTCGCCAATGTCCGCAAACCGTCTGCAACCATTGTCCTTGCTGATGCGGCGTATATGGAAAATGTCAACCGTCCCGGCTCTACAAGTTTCCTCTACAATCCGGTGAGCGGTATGGGCGGATATGCTGATTTCCGCCACAACGGTAATGTTTCAGCAGTGTTTGTGGATGGTCACTCCGAAAGCCGCCGGGAATTTTATCCTGCTCCGGGAGTGCCGGAGGCGTTTCGCAAACGACTGGGATATTTGAGCGAAGACGACGAACTTTACGATCCTTTTTATGTCAAAAATGATCGCAACAAGTAATCAGAGTCCGAGTTTTCCCTGCCAGAATTTCAACTGCTCTGAAACCGGTTTGAATCCGGTCGCCCCGGTGATGGCCCTTTTTGCCACGCTTTTTACCGGATCGAACATTTCCAGGAAAGAAGCATTGGCTTCGGGAATGGTCTCTTGCATTTCGGCGAGAGTCACTTCGTTGAGCTGTTTGTTGTTTTCTTTGCAGTATTTGACGAAACTGCCCACCCGGTGATGAGCGTCGCGGAAAGGAACTCCGAGCCGGACGAGTTCTTCGGCAAGGTCAGTTGCCATCAATGCCGGATCAGATGCCGCCGCTGCCATTTTTTCCGCTTTGGGGAGCATCGTGCCGATCATCGGCGGATAGACTGCGAGCATCTGCTCAACAGTATCTATGGCATCAAAGAGAGCTACTTTGTCTTCCTGCAGATCCCGGTTGTAAGTCATAGGCAAGCCTTTGCACAGGACTAAAAGTGTATGCAATGCGCCGCAGACCCTTGCTGATTTGCCGCGGGTTAGTTCGCAGACATCCGGATTCTTTTTTTGCGGCATCAAACTGGAACCGGTGCAGAAAGCATCTGCCAATTCGATGAAATCAAATTCCTGACTGCTCCACAAAATGAGGTCTTCGGACAGCCGGGAAATATGCATGGCAAAAATGGTCAGAGCCGAAGTGAATTCAATCGCAAAATCCCGGTCGGCAACACTGTCCATACTGTTGCGGGTAACTCTGTCAAAGCCAAGTTCGGCACAGACGGATTCCCGGTCAAGCGGCAGGGTCGAACCGGCCAGTGCCCCCGAGCCGAGCGGCATGACATTGAGGCGTTTACGGCAGTCTGCCAAACGCTCGATATCGCGGTCGATCATTTCCACATAGGCAAGCAGATGATGGGCAAACAGCACCACCTGGGCGTGCTGGAGATGGGTGAATCCCGGCATAATGAGATCAGGATAGCGGCAGGCGGTGGAAACCAGGGCTTTCTGAAATTCCCTCATACCATCAATAAGTACGTCTGCTTCGTGCCGCAGATAGAGGCGGATATCCAGTGCGACCTGATCGTTGCGGCTTCTGCCGGAATGGACTCTTGCACCTTCGGCACCGAGTTCGGCGATGAGGGCGCTCTCGATGTGCATATGGATATCTTCCAGTTTGATATCGTATGTGAAATCGCCGGAGTCGATGCGTTTTTCGATTTCCAGCAGTTTTTCTCTGATGGCATCGGCGGATTTCTGCGGGATGATACCCTGCTGTGCCAGCATTTTGACGTGCGCACGGCTGCCGGCAATATCCCAGCGGTAAAGCCGTTTGTCAAAAGAAATGGATTCGGAATAACGGGTGACTTCCGCCTGTGTTTCGCCGCTGAATCTGCCGCCCCAAAGTGCCATGATTTTCAATCTCCGTAATATCTGAAACGTGTAATATTATGTCAGGGATATAATGTACAGCCCGAAAACGACTTTTGCAATCGTTTTTCAAGCCAAAGCCACTGAAATGGCAAAAGTACGCAGGGCCAGTGTCTCATTGACATTAAAAAGCAGGGTGTAAAGCAGGGTGTCAGCTTCCTGCAGCAGTCTGGCGGATTTTTCTGCGGAGACCGGCGGTATTTCCCTGCCGGCAAAAATACCGTTATCGGGCAGGTCGTCAAAAGCGACACCGCTTGTCAGCATATACAACTGGGCAAAAAAGGAATGTATTCCGGAGAGATACTCCTGCCGTATCTGCATATAATTGCCGCTGGCGGCATTACTGCGGCGTTCTTCCAGAGTTTTGAGATAAACCGGGTCTTCGATCTGTCCGGCGATTTCAAACTGTCTGGCAAAATCCGCCTTGCTTTTTTCTTCTGCCGCCCGGTGGATATCGTCAAACAGTCCGATCAGAGCCGCCGCCAGATTTTCTGCATCTGCAAGATCTCCGCCGCAGGAAAATGTCAGGTCAAAAAGAATATCAAAGAGTTTTTCCGCACCGGCGAAACAAATCCGGCTGCCTTCTCCCGGCAGTTCGATGATCTGGCACCGGCTGCGGGTGGTCGGCAGTAAAGATGAAGCATTGGTCGTTACCAGTATTATCACTGTATCTCCGGCAGGTTCTTCGAGAGTTTTCAGCAGAGCATTCTGTGCCTGCGGATTCATCCGGTCGGCGTTGATGATCATGCCGATTTTGATTGGATAAAGCGAACTTGCTGTCAGCGAAAGATCGTAAAGGAAACTGCGTACAGTGTTGGGTTCCGGCTTATCGATTTCCCCGACTCTGATTTGAAACTTTTTGCCCTGCGGGGTGAGAGTGTGGATTTCCGGATAGGTGCCGCTTTCCAGTTTGCGGCACACATTGCAGTCAGTATCCGGACGCCCTGCGTTATGCCGGGGGCAGGCATATATCTGTGCCAGCACCAAAGCGAAATCACAGGCGGTTTTTATATTGTCGCTTCTGATGAGAAACGCATGGGCAAGCCTGCCGGAGTTTCTGGCGTTTTCCAGATTGGTGATTATTTCCGGGAAAAGGTTGCGGTATTCAGAGTAAAGACTCATTGACAATACCTCTGATTTCCGCAGATATCACATCAGCCGGCCGGTCGGCGTCGATGGTTTTCACCCTCTGCGGATCGGCGGCGGCGATGTCGTGAAAGCCCTGACGCACTTTGCGGTGGAAATCCAGTCCGGCTTCTTCAAAACGGTCAACACAGCCTTGGGTTTCCGGTCGTTTTTCAGCTCTGGCAAAGCCTCTTTCCGGAGAAATATCCAGCAAAAAAGTCAAATCCGGATGACATTCCCCCACGGCAAAAGCATTGAGTATATCAATACACTTTTTATCCAGACCTCTTGCCGCCCCCTGATAGGCGGAAGTGGAATCGTAAAAACGGTCGCAAAGCACGATCTTGCCGTCGGCGAGGGCGGGACGGATAACTTCACTGACGTGCTGACTGCGGGCGGCTTCCATCAGCAGGAGTTCTGTTTTATCGTGGAGTGTTTCCGGGCCCTGATGGCTTTTGACGATATTGCGGAGTTTCTCTGCCAGCAAAGTGCCTCCGGGCTCTCTTGTCATAACGACATCATACCCGGTTTCGGAGAGGTATTCTGCCAGCATTTTGATTTGAGAACTCTTTCCTGCGCCTTCCGGACCCTCGAAAGTGATGAAAAAACCCCGTTTTTTTCCCATTATGTGATAAAATCCTATGTTTTTTTGCTCTATTAAAGATAGTTCCATTTGCCCTATCTTTCAAATCGTGATATATTTTATTTTGTGAAAAATCGCAAAAAATGCTGAAATAAAAAATAATGTTTTTTAAAACTTTGTAATATTAAGGAAAAACACTATGGCAAAAGAATTGTCCCGTTCCAGTTATCTGGAAAAAAATGTCGGAAATTTTGAAAACGAGATCGAGATTTCAGGCCGTCGTTATGTCAAAGTCGATGATTTGCGTTACGGCACCAATCCGCACCAGAGTGCCGCATACTACCGTCCGGCAGATGATGCCGGAGTCATCGGTGGTATGGAAATAATCAAAAACGGCAAAAGCGGACTTTCGCAGACCAATCTGGAAGATATTTCCGGCGCACTTAACATCGTCAAATTTTTTGACACTCCCGCCTGTGCGGTGATGAAACACGTGAATCCATCCGGTGCGGCAGTCGCCACTCCCGGTGAAACCCTTAAAGACGTTTATGTCAAAGCCCGCGACGCTGACAACCGGGCGGCATTCGGCAGTGTGATCGCATTCAATACCGAAGTCGATGCCGATACCGCCAGAGAGATCATGTCCACATTTTGCGAATGTGTGGTCGCTCCCGCTTATGCTCCCGGAGTGGCAGAGATTTTCAACGATGCCGAAACTTACAAACTCAACCGGCACATCCGGATTTTGAAATGCGGCGATATTTCCCGTCTGCCGCGTTTTACCGGCGAAGCCGATGCCAGTTACAACACATTTAAGGTGCTTGCCGACGGCTCTGTGATCGTAGCGGCTCCGCTGACCACTGCATTGCGCGGTCTGGCTGACCTGCGTCCTGCCGAGGGTGAAAATGCCCGCTGCGGCAAAGTGGTTTCCACTGTCGCCGCCAGTGAGCAGAGAAAACTGGATCTGATTTTTTCGTGGTATGTCAATTTGAGTGTCCGTTCCAACGGTGTTGTCATTGTCAAAGACGGTCAGACGCTTTCTGTCGGTACCGGCGAACAGGATCGGGTCGGCGCTATCGAACAGGCCATCGCCAAATTCAATCAGAAATACACCGGCGAAGCAACTCTGGAAGATGCGGTCATGTCCAGCGACGGATTTTTCCCGTTTGAAGACGGTGTGGAAACTGCCGCCGCCGCCGGTATCAAGGCGATAATCGCTCCTGCCGGTTCGCTCCGTGATGCCGATGTGATCAAGCGTGCCAACGAACTTGGCGTCGCGCTGTATCACGCTCCGGAACGCATTTTCTCGCATCATTGATTTTTGAAAAAACAGCAAGGAGTAATGTCATGGCAACCAAAGCAAAAAAAATCGACAGCCGTATGGAAAAAAATATGGGTTCTGCCCTTTTCAGCGATACAGAACGTATGGAAATGTGGTTCGCTGACAACTGGAAAAAATTCGGCGTGACAGTGCTGGCGGCAGTCGTTGTGATTTGTGCTGTTTGCGGCATCTGGCAATATCTGCTCCGGCAGGAAGCCAAAGCCGCCGCCGCTATCATCAATGCGGAAAATGCCGAAACTCTCGCCGCAGTGCTGGAAAAAAATTCTGATTCCAAAGCCGCCGCAGTCGGCAGGGTCAGGCTGGCGGAAATGCTTATTTCCGATAAAAAATATGATTCAGCCGCTGCCGAGGCGGCAAAAGTTGTCAACAGCAAATCTGTTGATCCCATTTTGCTTGACCGGGCAAAACTTCTGCTCGGCGCGGTGAATGAACTCAAAGGCGACACTGCCAAAGCCGCCGCGACTTATGCGGCTCTAGGCAATGATACTGCCGCTGCTCCGGCAGTCCGTGCCGAAGCCGATTATGCCGCAGTCAGGCTTTATATCGACCTCAAAGATTATGCCGCCGCCAAAAAGATACTCGCCAAGCCGAGGGTCAGCGGTTCTCTCACCGCCGGTTACTGGAATAATCAGATGAATTTCATCGATAATGCCTTGCAGAACGGTGAATACAAATAAGTTATGAGTCAGGCTGTGTTGACCCGCCGGGAAAAATCCCTGATCCTTTCCCTTGCCACCCGGCAGGGGAGAAAGAAAAGCGGTCTGTGCCGCTGTGAAGGCTTGCGGGCTGTGCGTGAATTGTTGATGCGCCGCCGCGATCTGGTGGAGTTTACTGTCGCTACCGAAAGAGGCGTGAACTCAATCCTGCCGGAGCAGCTGCCGTCCTGCCGTCTGGTCAGCGAAACAGAATTCAGTCAGCTTTCGGCAACGGTCAATCATCAGGGGATAATGGCTGTCGCCAGAATCCCTGCCGAGTCGGAAACTCCGCCGCAGGGAGATTTTATTCTGGTACTGGATCAACTTGCCGATCCCGGCAATTTCGGGACGATCACCAGGACTTTCCGGGCGATCGGAGGCAGTGAGGTGTGGTACACCAGATGCTCCGTTGAGCCGTGGGGCGATAAAGCGATCCGCTCCGGTATGGGGGCACAGTTTGCTCTCGGATTCCGTAAATTTGAAAATCTTGCCGCACTCAAAGAGTGTGCCGCCAGTTACGGTTACAACAAAATGTTTGTCGCTGATCCGCATCAGGGCGAAAGCTGTTTCGATTGTCCCGGCCTTTTTGAAAAGAGCCTGCTGGTCATCGGCGGAGAGGCAAACGGAGCAAGCGATATACCTTCCGATGCTGCAAGCGTTATGATACCGATGCCGGGGGATTACGAATCTCTCAATGCCGCACAGGCGGCAACAGTACTGCTGCTGGAATATGTACGCCGAAAACTTGCAGGGGGCGGCAAATGAGTGTTGTCCCTGCGATCACAGCATTTTTGTCTGCACTGGCGGCATCGCTTTTTTTGGTGGTGATATTCCGCAGTATGGCACGCCGTCTGGATTTGATGGACCGTCCCGGAGATAATCACAAACAACACCAACATTCGGTACCTCTGCTCGGCGGTATGGCGGTTTATTGCAGTTGGGCATTGACGATTTTTGCCGGTATCGCCGCCGTCAGATGCGGCTGGCTGGAAAACAGCAGTATCAGCGGTTTTGCCGAAGTTTCCGACGGGATACAACTTTCCGGCAGAAGCCTGCTTTTTCTTTTTGCCGGAGCGACAATGGCGTTGATCCTCGGTATGATAGATGATATATTTCCAATGTCGGCAAAGGTGAAATTCAGCGGTCAGTTTCTGGTCGCATTGCTGGCGGTGTACGGCGGGGATATCCGGTTGGATTTCTGTCCGCTGCCGGTAGTCGGGGAAATGTTGACTCTTTTCTGGATAATGCTCCTGATGAATTCCATCAACTTTTTTGATAATATGGATGGTCTTGCCGCCGGTACGGTGGCAATAGCATTCGCTCTTTTCGGAGTGGTCGCATATTTGAGCGGTCAATATCTTATGACGGTATTCTGCGGCGCGGCATTGGGGGCGGTGTGCGGATTCTGGTATTTCAATACTGCTCCGGCGACGATATTTCTCGGTGATTCCGGCAGTCATTTCCTGGGATATCTGGCGGCGGTGGTTGCCGTTAAAACAACTTATATGCACAGTACCGGAGAGTTTTTCGGAGTTCAGGTGCTGATGCCGCTGTTTATCCTTGCCCTGCCGCTGTTTGATACCGCAATGGTGGTGGTGATAAGGACGTTGAATAAGAAACCTTTTTGGATCGGCGATCACAATCACATCTCACACCGCTTCGTCAAAATGGGTTTGAGCAGAGAAAAAGCAGTAATATTAGTGCATTTGCTGGCACTGGTCATCGGATTGGGGGTACTGCCGCTTTACTGGGGCGACGGAGCAACTGCGACAGTGGTGCTGATCCAGTCGTTTCTGATCCTGGGGGTGGTGAGTTTTTTGCAGTTCACTCTCGGCAGAGAGAAAAAATGATCCGCAAAGGAAAATAAAAAAAGCCGGAAGTTCACGACTTCCGGCCTTTTTTATTCAACTATTTCCTCAGAGGGAGATAGCTTCAGCGGGGCATTCGCCAACGCAAGCACCGCATTCGACGCAATCAGCACCGACAACGGCTTTGCCATTTTCCATGGCGATGGTACCGACGGGGCAGGCGTTTACACAGGTCTCGCAACCACAGCATTTTTCTGAATCAACAACAGCAGCCATTTTTATACTCCTTGAATTGACTGTTACGCCAACATTTGAAAACAAACGTGGCTACAAGGCTATAATATAATTGCTAAAAGAAAAAATGCAAGTTTTTACAGCCTTTTATGTTATAATTTATCGTGATTTTTGCAGAGTTGTGCTGTGCTTCAAAAAATCAAATTTTATCCGGTGGCGGAGTTGCAAGATTTCCGGGGCAGTATTATGTTATATTTCTGTCAAAAACAAGAGGATATTCACCGTGGAGTTTTTATGCTTGCTCTGACGCTCGGGAAAACTATTTTTTCGCTTTATCTTATTATGGCGGCAGGTTTTATTATGCAGAAAGCCGGTGTTTTCAAAAAAAATGAAAGCCGGATACTTTCACTGTTGGTGCTTTATCTCGTGATGCCGGCGCTGATCTTTTCGGCTTATCAGATCGAAGCACTGCCCCGTATCCGCAACGGACTTATACTGGCGGTAACGGCCAGCGTGGTCATTCACATTTTTTTGCTGATACTTGCCGTATTGCTGAAACAATTCCTCAAATACGATGCATTGGAAAGGGCTTCTATCATATATTCCAACTGCGGTAATCTGATCGTGCCGCTGGTTTACATTGTTTTCGGCAAAGAATATGTGGTTTACTGCACCGGATATATGACAGTTTTCAACATTCTGCTCTGGAGTCACGGTGAAATGCTTATCAGCGGAGAGAAGGTTTTCCATTTGCGAAAAATCATTTTGAATCCCAATATGATCGCCGTTGCCTGCGGGCTTGTTATGTTTTTTACCGGCTGGCATCTGCCGCTTGAAGTGCAGAAAAGTGTCGATCTCCTCGCCGGATGTATCGGACCTCTGACTATGCTGGTGATCGGTATGCTGCTCGCTGAACTTGACTGGAAAAGTATTGCCGGAAATCCGAATCTTTTTATGATTGTTGCCTGGCGTTTACTGTTGGTGCAGATGGCGGTGCTGGTGATACTGCACTATTTCCCCTGGTACTGCGGTCTGGATGCTGAAAACGGCAGAAACGTGTTGCTAATCACCTATATTGCTTCTATGGCTCCCGCCGCCAATGCGGTCACTATGCTGGCACAAAAGTATGACCGCAACGCCGTTTATGCCAACGCCATCGGAGTAGTCAGTACGGTATTGTGTATTTTCACCATGCCTTTGCTGGTATGGCTTTATCAGGCGTGGTAAATGAGGAGTTTGACAAATGATAGCACTGATACTCGGTAAAACTATTTTTTCTTTTTATCTGATCATGGCCGCCGGTTTTGTTATGCAGAAAACCGGTATTTTCAAGAAAAATGAAAGCCGGATACTTTCACTCTTGGTGCTTTATCTCGTGATGCCGGCACTGATACTGTCAGCTTATATGATAGAACCATCTCCGCAGGTCGGCAAAGGTCTGCTGCTGGCGATCGCGGCATCGGTGACGGTGTACGGATTTTTATTGCTCCTGTCGCCGCTGTTGAAAAAGTTTTTTCACTTTGACAATCTGGAAAGAGGATCAGTGATTTATTCCAACTGCGGCAATCTGATCATTCCGCTGGTCTATGTTATTTTCGGCAGGGAATATGTGATTTACTGCACCGGTTACATTATGATGTGCAATATTCTGGTGTGGACTCACGGCGTGACATTGCTCAGCGGAGAAAAAAAGATCTATTTCTGGAAAATGATTTTCAATCCCAATATGCTTGCCAGCTGGATCGGGATGTTGATTTTTTTCAGCGGATTCCGGCTGCCTGCTGAAATCAATAAAAGTATCAGCCTGCTCGGAGATTGCATCGTGCCGCTGACGATGCTAGTCACCGGTATGCTGCTCGCCGAACTTGATATCCGGACGGTAAAAGAAAATCCGCGGCTTTTTCATGTGGTGGCGTGGCGGCTGATCATTGCTCCGCTGGCGGTGGCGGTGATACTGCACTTTTTCCCCTTTGATTTCGGTGCCGGTGAAATCAAAAGCACGATTCTTACGATCACTTATTTAAGTGCGGTCGCACCGCCTGCCAATACGGTCACTATGCTGGCACAGGTGTATGGCAAAAATGCCGTTTATGCCAATGCTGTCGGGGTGGTGGGGACAGTGTTGTGCATTTTTACTATGCCGCTGATGGTCTGGCTCTATCAGGCGTGGTGAAAATCAGTTTTTCCGGTCGTGTATCTGAGATGCTGAAATGACGGCGATTATTTCCAGTACGGCAAAAGTTCCGAAAACCAGCAAATAGGAGTTTCTGCCGTAAATATTCACTCCGTCAACAGTCGCCGGCGGGAAAACATCCATCAGTTTCCCGGCCAGCATTCCCGCCAGAGCCACCCACAGATATGCCGAAGCATTGGAAATGCTGGCAACTGCTCCGAAAATTTCCGGGGGATTGGTGGCACGCAATCTTTCCAGTATCAGCGGCGAGAGATTGGCGGCTATCGGAAACAGCATCATTACCGCTCCGAAAAAAAACTGATTGCGGAAATTTGTCAATATCGCCAGCACAACCAACGCCACTGCCATCAGCATCAGGCAGGAGGCACAACGGATGAGAAAGGCATTGCGGTTTTTCATCAACTTGATGACTCCCGCCACCAGAAAACCGTTAAACGCCGAGATCAGCAGCATCAGCGAGAGGACGATCCCCGCAACTGCAGGAGTCATACTGCTGAAATCTTCCAGAAACTTTTTGGCAATGATGCTCTGCAAAGAAAAGTATATGCCGAAAGATGTTGCAGTAGCGTAGATTTGAAACATATTTGATTTGGTAAAAATCCGTTTCAGATTGCCGGCGGATACCGGAGATTCCGACAAAACCGGCAAGGGTTCGGATTTGCTGAAAAGAACGACATAGAGCAAGTAGGGCAACAGCGAAGCAATGCCCGCACCCAGTACCATTTTGTGATACCCGAAATTCTGGATGCCGGCGACAAAAGGAGACGCTCCGGCGATACCGCCGACAAAGCCGATAAGTTGTGCCATCCCGAGCAGAAACGGGAACTTGTCTTTGCTTATCCGTGACAGTTCTTTGACCATAGCGAGAAAAATCGTAGCCGCCCCGATCCCCGTCAGCACCCGCCAGAAAAACAACAGGGCAAAGGAATCACCTATCCCGCTGGCAAGGGAACTTATACACAGCAGTGAACCTCCTGCCGCGATCACCCGTCTGCCGCCGAAACGGTCGGCGAGAGTGCCGACCACAAGCTGCATCACTGCATAGGCAAACATAAATGCCGCACCGAGTTGAGCCGTTTTGGCAGCATTGGTGTTGAAAATATGCTGGATCTCATCAAATGTCGCACCCGGGATGATGACCTTTTGCAGTGTCGCAAAAAAATACATCACCCAGATGGTGAGAGTAATGGAACAAGTAAGAGTGAATTTTTCTTTTATATTCTGCATTCTGCATTTCCGCATTTTGTATTTTTGTTAAAATAGCACACGCGGCGTGAAAAGCAAGAATGAACCGGAAACGGAACAAAAAATTTTAACTTTTTTCCGGCTCCTTCTTGCAAGAAAAGCATTGCTGGAGTATTTTATATCAACAAAAAATAAGACGGCACATTTGTGCCGCAAAAAATTTCAGGAGTGTACAATTATGGACAATAACCTCAGACCGGAAAATATGGCACGCATAACTACCGTTGAATTGGCGGATGCTTTTATCCGTGAGCAGATTTCCGCTGTGCGTGAGCAGGTCGGTGACCGCAAAGTTCTGCTGGCTCTTTCCGGCGGCGTTGACAGTTCGGTAGTGGCCGCACTGCTGATCAAAGCGATCGGCAGACAACTGGTATGCGTCCACGTCAATCACGGATTGATGCGCAAAGGCGAGAGCGAAGCCGTTATTGAACTTTTCCGCAATAAACTTAATGCCAATCTGGTTTATGTCGATGCCACTGACCGTTTTCTGGATAAACTTGCCGGAGTTGACGCACCGGAAACCAAACGCAAGATCATCGGCGGCGAATTCATCCGGGTTTTTGAAGAAGAAGCACGTAAAATTTCCGATATCAAATTCCTTGCCCAGGGTACGATTTATCCCGACATTCTGGAAAGCGACGGTGTCAAAGCCCACCACAATGTCGGCGGCCTGCCTGAAGATCTCCAGTTTGAACTGGTTGAACCGGTCAGACTGCTTTACAAAGACGAAGTCCGCGTTGTCGGTCTGGCACTCGGTCTGCCGGAAGAAATGGTTTTCCGTCAGCCTTTCCCCGGTCCGGGACTGGGTGTCCGCTGTCTGGGGGCGATCACCCGTGACAGACTGCACGCCCTGCGTGAAGCCGATGCCATTTTGCGTGAAGAATTTGCCAAAAACGGTCTTGCCGGCAAAGTCTGGCAGTATTTTATCGCTGTGCCGGATATGAAAAGTGTCGGTGTCCGTGACGGCAAACGTTACGAAGGCTGGCCCGCAGTCATCCGTGCCGTCAATACATCTGACGCTATGAGTGCGACGATCGAGGAGATACCTTATCCGCTTTTGCATCACATCACCGCCCGTATCACCGGTGAAGTCGAAGGCATCAACCGCGTACTGCTCGATTTGACTCCCAAACCGGTCGGTACTATCGAGTGGGAATAATTTTTCCGGCTCCGATTGGATCACAGCGGTATCCTGTATGTCAGGATACCGCTTTTTTGTCCGTCGGATATGGGTTTGTAAATTATCTGCGGTGATGATATATTAGAGTGCAGCAGTAGTTTTCAGCAGAGAGATTTTATGGATAAAAATATAAAAATCGCAGTGGTTGGACTCGGTTATGTGGGTCTGCCGCTGGCAGTTGAGTTCGGCAGGATATATGATGTCATCGGATTTGATATCGACATCAACCGGCTGGAATCTCTGCGCCGCGGCGAAGATGTTACACGCGAAACTTCTGCTGAATCACTTGCGGCGGCGGAAAATTTGAAATTTTCCAGTTCTCCGGAATCTCTCCGCGACCGGGATGTTTTTATCGTCACTGCTCCGACTCCGGTAAATGAGCATAATCAGCCGGATCTGCAACCCCTGCTCAATGCCACTCGCACAGTGGGTAAAGTAATGAAAAAAGGGGCGGTCGTCATATACGAATCGACTGTTTATCCTGGATGTACCGAGGAAAAATGTGTGCCGGTTCTGGAAAAATTCAGTGATTTGAAATACAATGACGGATTTTTCTGCGGTTATTCTCCGGAAAGGATCAATCCGGGAGACCGGGAGCATACGCTTAAAAATATTGTCAAAATAACCTCCGGCTCGACTGTGGAAATTGCGGATATGGTGGATGAACTTTATAACTCCATCCTTTCCTGCGGAACTCACCGGGCACCGTCAATAAAAGTGGCGGAAACCGCCAAAGTTATCGAAAATACCCAGCGCGATATCAATATCGCTTTTGTCAATGAACTGGCAAAAATATGTCATCTTATGGATATAGATACCAATGATGTGCTTGCCGCCGCCCGCACCAAGTGGAATTTCCTTGATTTCCGTCCGGGACTGGTCGGCGGTCACTGTATCGGTGTCGATCCCTATTACCTTACCCATAAAACGCAGGAACTCGGGTATCTGCCGGAAGTTATCCTCGCCGGCCGGCGTATCAATGACGGTATGGGTAAATATATCGCTTCGGAAATAATCAAGCTTATGAGCCGCAAAGGCAGCAGGATTTCCGGAGCAAAAATTCTGCAACTGGGGATAACATTCAAAGAAAACTGTCCGGATATCCGCAACAGCAAGGCGGCGGATGTTGCACGCGGACTTGCGGAATTCGGCTGTCTGGTCAAGGTTTGTGATCCGCTTGCCGATCCTGTCGAAGTCCGCCGTCAGTATGGGTTTGATTCCGTCAAAATGGTATCTGAATCTGAGATCGCCGATTATGATGCTGTTATCCTTGCCGTTTCCCACCGGGATTTCGCTCAATTGGATCTGGCAGGCAAACGCTCTGACAGGTGTGTCATTTATGATATCAAGGGATTTCTGCCCCGCGGCGTCGCAGACGGGAGACTGTGATGAACTTTGATTTGGAAAGTGCCAGAGTAACGGTTACCGGAGGTGCCGGATTTATCGGCTCAAATCTGGTTGCCCATCTGCTTGAATGCGGCTGTGAAGTAACTGTACTGGATAACTTTGCCACCGGAAAAAGAGAAAACCTTGCCGGCTTTGCCGGAAATAAAAAATTTTCACTCATTGAGGGGGATATCCGCAATATGGCAGATTGCCGCCGGGCTGTCGGTCAGGCGGATTTTGTACTGCATCAGGCGGCACTCGGCAGTGTGCCGAGGTCGATAAAAGATCCGTCGGCAACTGTAGAGGTGAATGTCGCCGGATTTGTCAATGTGCTTTTTGCCGCTTGCGAAGCAAAAGTGAAACGCTTTGTTTACGCATCCAGCAGTTCCGTTTACGGTGATTGTCAAGTTTCACCCAAAGTTGAAAATATCATCGGCAGACAGCTTTCGCCCTATGCTGTCACCAAGCGGACAGATGAAGTTTTTGCCGGAAATTTTCACGACGTTTACGGTATTGATTGTATCGGATTGCGGTATTTTAATGTTTTCGGGCAGCATCAGGATCCGGATGGAGCTTATGCGGCAGTCATTCCGAAATTTGCCAAAGCACTGCTGCGTGGAGAATCTCCGGTGATTTACGGTGACGGGAGCCGGAGCCGGGATTTTACCTATGTCAGCAACGTCGTCAAAGCCAATATGCTGGCACTCGGTGTTTCCGGCTCCGGGGCTTTGAATCAGGTTTACAATATCGCCTGCGGCAAAACGACCGACCTCAATACTCTTTTTACTCTCATCAGGGAAAAGTTGTCAAAATATGCTCCGCATGTTTCAGCAGTTACGGCAGTTTATGCTGAGCCGCGGCCGGGGGACATCCCCCACAGTCTTGCTGATATCAGCAAGGCGGAAAAATTGCTGGGGTATTCCCCTGACATCGATGTCCGGCAGGGGTTGGATTTTACTGCCGGATGGTATTTCAAAACTCTGGGCAAATAAAAAGGGGCTGTTGCAAAACCTGAAAATGCAGTACTGTCAAAATGCAGTTCCGCTATTCTCCGGTAAAGTAACCAGTTTATGTCTGACGGAATCTTTTATCGGGGCTTGTTTTTGATTTTCCGTGGACAAGCTGCAATTGGTGAAAAATAAAATACCGGATAAGTGTTTGGGTAATTTCCCGTTTGATTTTTGTGGAAGACCGGATATTTTACAATAAATTCAAACAGATGATGAGGTGCAAATATGAATTTTGAGTTCAAATATATCAGTTCTCTGGAAAAAATATTTCCGGAACAGAAAGAAATAACAGGCGAAATCAAAAAACTTTCCGCGTTGCGCGGGGAGACTCTCTCCTTTCAAATCGCTTACCGCAGCGATTCCCACTTCTGGCTTACAGTGGAAACGGAATCAGATCAGGTCGAAGTTCGCGAAGTGGCTCTCGCTCCCTCCGAATTTGTCGTTACCAATGAGCCGGATGTACTGAAAGATTCTCCGGGACTTTATCCGGATCCGCTGCTGCCTGTCAAAGACCCGCTCCGGATGCCGCCCAATCAGTGGCGCGCGCTCTGGGTGACAGTAAGAACTTCCCCCGAAGATATGCCAGGAATCAAGAATATCACTGTGAAACTCAGTGCAAAAAATCTGTGGGGAAATGAGTCTGTGGAACAGGTTTGCTCTTTCCCCATAGAAATATTGTCAGCTGCCATGCCGGAACAGAAACTCGTTCATACTCAATGGTTTCACGCCGACTGCATCTATACTTATTACAAAGTTCCCTGCTGGAGTGAAGAACATTGGGGGCTTTTGGAGAAATATTTTCGGAATTTCACAGCTCACGGCATCAATATGCTGTTGACTCCGCTCTGGACACCGCCTCTTGATACAAAAGTCGATGGAGAACGCCCCACGGTTCAGCTGCTTGATATCGAATATAAAAATGGTGTTTTTTTTTTTGATTTTACCCGTCTGGAACGCTGGATCGATCTGGCGTTGACGTGCGGTGTGAAATATTTTGAGATGTCCCATCCGTTCACTCAATGGGGGGCAAAATGCTGTCCGAAAATCATGGTGAATATATCCGGCAAAATGGAAAAAATGTTCGGCTGGCATACCTCTTCCCTGAATGCGGAATATGTCGCATTTTTGAGATCGCTTTATCCGCAGCTGCTGGCTTTTCTCAAGAAAAAAGAGATCGTTGAAAAATGCTATTTCCATATCTCCGATGAACCGTCTCCGGAACATCTGGAAAACTATAAAGCGTGTGCAGAAATCATCCGGGAGCTGGTGGGGGAACTGCCGGTCATAGATGCCCTCTCTCATGTGGATTTTTACCTTGACGGAACCGTAAAACATCCGATTCCGGCGAACAATATGATCGAAGATTTTGTGGATGCAAAAGTCGATCCGCTTTGGACCTACTACTGCATCGCTCAGCAGAAAGATGTGCCGAACCGCTTTTTCAATTTTCCGTCATATCGGAACCGGATCATGGGCGTGCTGATGTACCGCTATGGTGTCAAAGGTTTCCTGCAATGGGGATATAACTTCTGGTTTACCCAGTATTCCCTGAAAACGGACATTGATCCATTTACCTGCACGGATTCCGGACGGGCGTTCTGTTCCGGAGATGCTTTTCTGGTTTACCCCGGTGAAAACGGACCGATTGATTCCATTCGCGGTGAGATAACATTTGAAGCGTTTCAGGACTGCTGCGCTTTGCAGAAACTGGAATCACTCATTGGCAGAGAAAAAGTCCTGAATATGATCCATGAAGGCTTGGATTATGAATTGAAGATGAAGCAATATCCCCGTTCAGCCGAGTGGCTTCTCAACTTGCGGGAACGGATCAATCAGGCAATCAATAACGCATGATTTTTGATAAAAAACTCAATTTTATAATGGCATAGTAATTTTTAAATTGATATGCCGCAAAAAGGTTTGAATAGCAAAAAAAAAGCAGTCAGTTACGACTGCTTTTTTTGTGATCGGATCGAAAATTGTCTTATTCGCAGCGGAACTGGCGGATAAGTTCTTCTGTTTTTGCCGACAGTCTGGCGACCGCAGGACGGTAGAAGTTACCGGCGAGACTCTGGGTGAGCGTGGCTTTGGCTTCTTCGATACCGGCGACAAAAGCTTTGTTGATGTCGGTGCAGATATTGATTTTGGCAATACCGAGTCTGATCGCCTGCTGCAGCAGATCGATGGGAGTGCCGCTGCCGCCGTGCAGGACAAGGGGAACTTCCACCGATGCGGCGATTTCCGCCAGACGGTCAAGTTTCAGCTCCGGTTTGCCTTTGTAATCACCGTGGACAGTACCGACTGCGACAGCCAGACAGTCAACACCGGTGCGGCTGACAAATTCAGCGGCTTCGCCGGGGACAGTCAGGACGGATTCGGTATTTTCTCCGCCGTCGCCGCCGCCGACGTGACCGAGTTCAGCTTCACAGCTGGCGTTGAAAGCGTGTGCCATATCTGCCGCTTCTTTGGAAAGACGCACATTTTCTTCAAAAACCTGGACTGATGCATCGAGCATCACAGATGAGAAACCTGCTTTGAGGCATTCTTCCACTTCTTTGAGGCTGTTGCCATGGTCGAGGTGGAGTGCGGCGTCAAGGTTGTAATGTTTGATGTAGAAATTGACCATGCAGGCGAGGGCTTCCGGACCGCCGATGGGGCCGTATTCCATAGATGTTGCCTGAAAGATCACCGGAGTTTTAGTCCGGTCTGCTGCCATAGCGATACCCTGAATATTCAGACTGTCCCAGCATTCAAATGCACCGAGGGCGATTTTATGGCTCCGGGCGGCTCTCATCAGGGTATCCATTCTCTGTAATGACATAACAAATTTCCTTATTTTTTTCTGTTACAGTTTAAGCAACGTTGACCAATACTTAAAATAGCATTTCTGCGGCTAAATACAAATCCATTTATCTTAAAATGTTTGCAAGAGAGATTTTTTGCCGTTATATTAAGTTCTGTTAAGACTGAAATTGCAGGTAAAAGTTATGAAAAAGATAATTGCGGCGTTTTTTTTGCTGTCGGCAGCTTTGCTTGCCGGGGGAAACACCCGGGGGGTGATTTCGCTTTCTCCGGCAATGACCGAGTTGATCGTTTATCTCGGCGGCGGAGATGATCTGGTTGCGAGAAGCACGGTGTGCAATTATCCGGAATGGGTGAAAAAACTACCGTCTGCCGGAGATTTCGGCCGTCCTGATCTGGAAAAAATCCTCGCGATGTGTCCGCAGACAGTGATCACCAATGCCATGGTCAATCCCCATACCGGTCAACTCCTCACGCAAAGCGGTATAAAACTTGTAAATATACCCTGCCGCGATCTGAAAGAGTACCTCAATGCCGTAAAGGAGGTTTCAAAAGCCATCGGCAAAGGATCCGCAGGAGAAAAGGAAACAGCACGCACACTTGCTTTGCAAAAAAAATATAATGCCATGCCGGGTTGCGGTAAAAAAGTCCTCATTGTAGTGTGGGATAATCCGGTGATGATCGCCGCCGGAGGAACTTTTCTCGACGAAATAACTCTGCTTGCCGGCGGAAAAAATGTGATTTCAGGCAATAACGGGTTTGTGACTCCCAATCTGGAAACTCTGCTTACTGCCGATTTTGATGCAGTACTGCTCTGCCGCCGGGAAAATACGCTGAAACATCATCCGGTACTCGGCAGGCATCCGGCGGTGATGAAAAACAGGGTGATAGACATATCCGGTGATATTTTCAACCGTCCCGGTCCGCGTTGGAGTGAGGCGGTGAGGATATTGCGGCAGAAATTGGAAACTTCCGGCAAATGAAACATCTCTCGATCAAAATAACGATCATCGTCTTACTGCTGTTGAGTATTGTCTGCGGTATAATGATTTCCGGCGATTGGCAATGCGGTCTGCCTGCCGGAGTGCTGTTGGATTTCCGCTGCAACCGGATCTTTGCCGCTTTGCTGGTCGGCGGGTCATTGAGTCTGGCGGGAATGCTGTTTCAGCAGATATTTGCCAATGTGCTGGTATCGCCATATACACTGGGGATATCCTCCGGCGCTTCGGTCGGATGTGCATTGGTTTTTTTGCTCGGATTGCAGCATCTTGTCTGGAGTGTCAATATCGGAGCATTTGCCGGAGCCGTACTGACTTTATTGCTGGTGCTGATGATCAGCGGCGGCGGCAGGGGCAGCGGCAACCGTCTGCTGTTGAGCGGAGTTATCGTTGCGACGGTGATTTCAAGTTTGCTGGTCTATATTATTTCAGTCGCCGATGTACGCGAACTTGCCGGGATAAGTTTCTGGATGCTGGGGGATTTGCAGGCAGTGAACCGCCAGGCTTTGGTTTTTGCCGCCGTTGCGGCAGTGATTTTTATTGCCGTTGCCCGCTATTTGGCCAACGATCTCAATGCGATGGCGCTGGGGGATGAATGGGCACTTTCGCTGGGAGTACGGGTCAGAATGGTGCGGGTGGTGATATTGGTGGTATCGGCACTGATGGTATCAGTGTGCGTATCGCTTGCCGGAGTCATCGGCTTTGTCGGACTGATCGTGCCGCATTCAGTGCGGATAATGCTTAAAAACAACATCCGTGAAACATTGATCTGGCATTTTCTTGCCGGAAGTCTGTTTTTGACGGTATGCGATTTTTTCTGTTGCCGCATCGATCCGGTGCGTCAGATCCCGGTCGGAGTGATAACATCTTTTGCGGGAGGTATATGTTTTTGCATCCTGCTTAATCTTTACCGGAGCAAGACACCATGAAATTGCAGGTCGAAAATTTGACATTTTCCTATGGGGCAGAAAAAATCCTGCAATCGGTCTCATTTGAACACGACCGCGGCGGACTGTTTTTTTTGCTCGGAGCCAATGGAGCAGGCAAAAGCACTCTCTTTAAACTTATTTCCGGTATTTTGAAACCTGAAAGCGGCAGGATATTGTTGGACGGCAGGGATATTTCCACGCTTTCACGGCGTGAAACAGCACAGACGATCAGTGTTTCGTGGCAGCACGGCGCTAGTGGGTTTGATTTGACCGCCGGAGAGTTTGTGCTTTTCGGCCGCAACGCCAGACTTTCCCGCTGGGGCGGTGTGGGCAGAAAAGATATGCAGGCAGTGGAGCAGGCAATGGAAATGACCGGGACAAGCCGTTTCGCCGGCAGAAATGTTTCCACGCTTTCCGGCGGAGAACTGCAATCGTTGAAACTTGCTGCCAATCTTGCCCTTTCTCCTGAAATAATGTTGCTGGATGAACCCGGGGCGGCCCATGATCCCGCCAGAAATCATCAGCTTTTCTCTCTGCTTAAAAGTATCGCCGCCGAAAAGACCGTCATCGTAGTGTCGCACGATATTGCATCTGCACAACTTTATGCCGACAAAATCCTGCTGCTCGGCAACGGCAGTGTGCTGGATAGCGGCTCTCCGGAAAAAGTTCTCACTCCGGAAAATCTCGCCGCGGCATATCACGCCGGAAAAGTTGAGGAAAAAGAGATAAAAAGTTTCCTTTTCTTTTGAAAAAATCCGGTGCCGGTGCAATATTAAATAACGATTGAAGTATCTGTCAGGGAAAAATTTTATGAATAAAGAGTGTCTGCAAAAACTTCTTGCTGAAAAAGTTTTGCTTTTTGACGGCGGATTCGGTACGGAATTGTACCGCCGTAATTTTTTTGTCAATACCAGTTATGAAGCACTGAATATCTTTGATCCGAAAACTGTTACGGCGGTGCATCAGGCGTATCTTGATGCCGGGAGTGATGTGCTTACGACCAATACTTTTAATGCCAATCCGCTGGCTCTTGCCGCTTTCGGTCTGGAAACAAGGTGCGAAGAAATCAATTCCGCCGCCGTTGCCATCGCCCGCAAGGCATCTGCCGGCAACAATGATATATTGATCGCAGGTTCAGTCGGGCCGGTTTCCGGTGCTCCGGCAGAAAAAATCATCTCCGCCCTCAAGTGCCAGATAAATGCTCTTTGCGGAGCAGGGGCCGATTTTATCATCTTTGAATCCATATCCAATCTGGCAGACTTGAAAAATGTGATCGCGGCATGGGATATGGAAAATCCGGCATGGGTGCCGAGTTTTGTCTTTGACGGCGAATGTATGCTGGCTGACGGCAGTACACTTGATGATGTGGTGAAATTATTATCAGAAGCCCGATACTCGCCTGCCGCAATGGGGTTTAATTGCGGGACAGGGCCTGATGTCACACTCTCTGCACAGGAAAAAGCCGCCGGAAAAGTCGATCTGCCGCTGATCATTCAACCGGGGGCAGGTGTGCCGCGGAATATCGATCACCGCTTTATGCCGATGACCACTCCGGAATATTTCACCACCTTTGCTATCCGCTATGTCAATCTGGGTGCCCGGGGCGTCGGCGGCTGTTGCGGGATATTTCCGGGGCATATCGCCGACCTCTCCCGCAGTCTTAAACCTCTTGCCAGAGGTGAAAAGGGCGAAGTTTTTCAGCAGATAAGTGTCGTCGAAAGTCAACTCCTTGATGAAACTCCGGCGGCGGAAAAAAGTACTTTCGGTGCCAAACTTGCTGCCGGTAAATGGGTGAAACTGCTGGAAATGATCCCCCCGAAAGGGTTTGATCTCACCGATACGATAGCCAAAGCGAAACTTTGCAAAGAGGCCGGATTCGATGCAGTAAATCTGCCCGACGGTCCCCGGGCGAGCTGCCGTATTTCACAGGTCGTGACTGCCGCCAAAATCCAGGAGTGTGCCGGTATTGAAACCATTGTCCACTGCTGCTGCCGCGACCGCAATCTGATAAGTCTGCAATCTATGATACTGGGCTGTATGGCAGAAAATATCAAAAATATCCTTTTCATTACCGGTGATCCGCCGAAACTTGGTAATTATCCATTCAGTTCCGGAGTGTTTGATGTGGATTCCATCGGTATGGTAAAGTTTCAGAAAATGCTCAACCGGGGGATAGATGTGGGCGGACAGCCGCTGGGCAACGGAGTGAAAACTTCCATTTTAACCGGTGTCGGTGTCGATCCCAACGCCATTGATCCGGAAAGAGAATTCCGCCGTCTGGCAGAGAAAATCGATGCCGGTGCCGAATTTATCATCACCCAGCCGGTGTTTGAGCCCGATGTCCTGCGCCGCTTCCTTGACCGCATCCGGAAATTTGATGTCCCCGTGATCGCCGGAGTCTGGCCTTTTGCCAGTTACCGCAATGCACTTTTTATGAAAAATGAGGTGCCGGGAGTTGTCGTGCCGGACTGGATCATGGAAAAAATGGAAGCCGCCGGAGACAAAGAGGCCCAGCGTCAGCAGGGCATAGCCATTGCCCGCAGTATTATTGAAGCGGTCAAAGGTGAGGTGAGAGGCATCGCCACCAGCGCCCCGCTGGGCAGAGTGGATACCGCTATAGAAGTCTGCAAAGGTTACTGATCAGCCAGTTTCCGGGCGATACGGACAGTATCCATAGGGTCTTTGGCGTAGTATGCCCCGATCATATCTGCAAAATTCTGATCTACCACCGCTCCGCCGGCGATGAATTTCAAATGGTGATGACCGAGTTTTTTTGCCAGTTCGACCGTTTCCTGTATTGCTCCCATGGTAGTCGTCATCAGCGATGAAAGTCCGATGAGATCAATATTTTCTTTTATTGCAGTTTCGATGATTTTTTCCGGGGCGACATCCTTGCCGAGGTCGAGGATGTCAAAGCCGTAATTTTTCATCATAACAATAACGATGTTTTTGCCGATGTCGTGGATATCGCCGCGGACGGTGGCAAAAATCATTCTGGTTTTACCGGTTTTATTATCGTTTTTGAGCAGGAATTTTTCCAGATAAGCGGTACCTGCCTGCATGGCTTCGGCGCTGGCGATCAACTGCGGCAGAAAATATTTTTTTGCTTCGTAAAGTTTGCCGACTTCAGTGATCGCAGGGATGAGGATATCAGAAATAATGGTACTTTCCGCCCATTTTTCCTGTTGCAAAACCTGAATATATTTGACGATGTTTTCTTTATCCCCCTTTAAAACAGCATTGCGGACTTTTTCTGCCGGAGCACCTTCTTTTGTTTCTTGTACCTTGGTGTCTGCAGTACCGGCAAAAGCGGCGATGAATTTTTCCTGACGCAGATCTTTGCCGTTGAGGGCGTCGGAAGCAAGGCAGAGTTCCATAATGTCAGCAAACAGCGGATTGGCGATCGCCATATTGAGTCCGCGCCCGATCGCCATACCGAGAAATGTCCGGTTGAGGATATTCCGTGCCGGAAGTCCGAAACTGACATTGGATAATCCGCAGACGCAGTTGAGACCTTTTGATTTGCAGTAATCAATGACCGCCAGTGCGTTATTGGCGGCTTCGCTGTCGGCAGAAACACTCATCACCAGGGCGTCGATTATGACTTCCTGCGGTGAGTAGCCGTATTTTGCGACTTTGTCCAGCAGTAATTCCACTGTTTTTATCCGCTCTGCGGCAGTGGCGGGGATACCGGCATCAGTCAACGGCAGTAAAATCGGCAAAGCACCGTATTTTGCGGCGACGGGAAGAACTTTTTCCAAACGGTTTGTTTCCGCTGAAATCGAATTGAGTATCGCTCTGCCGGGATAGAAACGCAGGGCTTTTTCAACTGTTTCAGGATCGGTGGAATCAATACACAAAGGCAATCCGGAATTGCGAGTGATGCGGGTGATGGCTTTGAGCATCATTTCCGGCTCATTCACCCCCGATGCTCCCATATTGACATCGAGTATTGCCGCCCCGGCATCGGTCTGCTGTACGGCAAAGTCAAAAATCATATCAGTTGCTCCGTTGCGGAGTTCCTGCTGTAAGGCTTTTTTGCCGGTCGGGTTGATCCTTTCGCCGATCACAGCAAAGGGGGCAGAAGGGGAAACTTCCCGGTAACTGCAAAAGGATGCGACGAGGTTTTGCGATACAGCTGAAACAGTTTGCGGCTTGCCCCAGGTGCGGAAATTCCGGTTCAGCTTGGCGATATGCTCCGGAGTGGTACCGCAGCAGCCGCCGAGTATTGCCGCTCCGGCATCAAAAAGAGTTTTGGAAGCTGCGGCAAATTCCGCAGGAGCCATGGGGAAGCAGGTTTTGCCATCTTTCAGGCAGGGCAGTCCGGCGTTGGGTTTTGCCACCAGCGGAATGACGGCATATTTTTTCATCGCAGATATTATTTCTGCCATTTCTTCCGGACCGGTGGAGCAGTTGCAGCCAAACGCATCTGCTCCGAGGGATTGAAAAACTGTCAGAGCCGCCACCGGGTCGTTGCCGGTCAGAGTTCTGCCGGAACTTTCAAAAGTCATAGTGACTATCACCGGCAGATCCGGAGCGGTTTCACGCACACCGATATATGCCGCCCGGGCTTCCTGCAGATCCATCATTGTTTCAATGACAAAACCGTCGGCGTTTCCGGCAATGGCGGCTTGTGCCTGCTCTTTGTATATTTCGACAGCGGCTTCAAAATCCATTTCGCCAAAAGGTGCGACAAATTTTCCGGTCGGTGCAATGTCGGCAAAAACGGGTACCCCGGGAGAATTATTTTTGGCGATCGTGATCAATTTTGAATTGATTTCAAACACCCTGTCGGCGGCACCGTATTCTGCAAGTTTGCAGCGGTTTGCTCCGAAAGTCGGAGCGTAGAGGATGTCACTGCCGCTTTTTTTATAAGCATTATGCACTTGGCAGAGTGCATCGGGATTTTCCAGCAGCCACAATTCCGGCGACACGCCGCCCGGCATACCGAGCTTGATCAATTCTGTGCCGGTGGCACCGTCAAGTGTGATGCCGTTGCAGGCAAGTTTTCTGAATTTTTCACGCGTCATTTTTTGATTCCTGTGTTGAAACAACTGCTGCCCAGGCTGTTACAGATTTTTCCGGCAGCATAAAACAATTTTCTGTCAGAGTTATCCCCAAATCCTGCAAATTCAAGAGATCGTATATCAGCTGTTGCGATTGCAGCGGCATATCTCCGTAACCGCACGAATACCGGCGTGCCGACAGCGACATGCCGGATTTGCGTAATTCCTGGGTTGCAAGCTGATGCAAAAATTTCATTGCTTCGTCGGCGGTTTCGCTGCCGACAGCATCCCAGATGCTTTTTTCTGTCACATTGTCGAGTCCTGCCATTTCCCGGGCAAAATTGCTTCCGACGGTGACAGCGCCGCACCAGAGGTGCGTGGCGCCCCGGCTTTTGAGGGCAAAATCACCGCCTGGCAGAAAAAGTCCGTTTTCAAGAGCGATGCCGTTTTGCCTGACAGCGGAAATTTTTACCACACAATAACAGCCGTGGCACCGGCAGGTTTCAAAAGCCCGTCGTCCGGTACGGCTGAATTCTGCATTTTCTTCCGGAGTAAGTACAGTGCTGTGACGGTTGCCGCCCAGCCGGAAAAATACAGCCTTTTCCGGAAATTTCACGGGGATGACGGCGATTTCTCTCTTGACCATAAAGGTTATTTTCTGCGTACAGTAAAGGCTTCTACCGGAGTGGATACTGTGATCGAGTCCAAAGTCAGTTTTGCCCGGATGAAATAGCGTCTTTCGGCATTTTCTGAAATCACCAGCGAAGACAGAAAATCCACCGGGATATCTATTGTCAGCATATTGCCCGGTTTGAGAGTCAGCGGATAGGGGGCTGAAATTTTTGCCGGTTCGTGTATTGGGACCCAGGCATCCGGATCCGGAGCATCTGTCCCGGGGTACCAGACTTGACATTCGAGCGTGATATTATCCAGATCATGGATCCGCCAATCGTTAAGAGTTACAGTTTTCTGCCCTTTGTTGGTCAAGGTGCAGGGAATGATTTGTCCGAGGGCATTGGTTTTGTCTTTGCTGCCGGAAAAAGCAAGTGACAGAGTTGAAACATCGATTTTTTCGCTGGAGTGTGTCAGATTGGAATTTCCACTGCGCCGTTTACTTTTGATTTCTGTGCGGACGCATCCGCTTGAAAATATGACCAGCAAAGTCAATATCAGTAATACCGATCTCATAAATGTTCCCTTTTTTTTACGGTGATGTTATGCAAATTCTGGATTTCCAGCAAAATGGCGTTGCGTTCGTCATCGGTTGCCGCAACTGCCAGTTTGGCGACAAGTTGTTTGCGTTTGGCGGCAGTGCGGATCCGGATCAGGTCTGCAACGGAGTCATTGATCGCTTGTTCGTATTTAGGACACGGCCCTGCTGTTATCAGTACCCGGCTGATCACCGGATCGGGAGTATCATTGAGCTGATTGCGCAATTGGTTGACAGCTTCGCTGTGTTCTCCGTTGAGTGAACCGTTGATCATAATATTGATGGCCCGGCTGACCGGGTTCTCATTGTTGAAAAAGTTTTCCTCGCAGAGTTCCGCGATCAATCTGCCTGCATCGGGGTTGCCGACGGCGATCTCAAGTAAAGTTACGAGAGCCACCGGGTATTTCTGTTTAGGCGGTGCGGTTTTGACCGGTTCCGGTTGTGCCGCCGGGGCGGAGTAGAAACTTTTTTTCTCTTTGCCTTTGCGCAATCTTGCCAGTTCTGCGGAAACAGCATTGGTACTGACTTGCAGCAGTGCGGCACTTTCGGCGATATAGGCTTCGAGAGCGACCTGACTCGGAACTGCATCGAGATATCCGGCAACGATTTCTGCGGCTTCCCCCCGGCTTGACGGTTGGGTGAAATCATATCGCTTTTTAAGGATATCCACCAGGACATTCAACCACGGCACTGCCGAGTTTACTGCATTGGCGATGCCTTCGCTGCCCTGCTGATTGTACAATTCATCGGGATCTTTGCCGCCTTCGATCCGCATTACTTTGACATCCATTGACAGCGGCAGGAGGATTTCTGTGGCGTGCAAAAAGGCTTTTTCTCCGGCGGAGTCGGCATCAAATGCCAAAATGATATGATTTGTGTAGCGTTTTAGTATTTGAGCCTGCTCCGGAGTAAAAGCCGAGCCGAGGGGTGCGACTGCACATTCAAACCCGGCCCGGTGAAAAGCGATGGCATCCATTTGACCTTCGCAGAGGATCGCCATATTGAGTTTGCCGATGGCCTGCCGTGCCTGTGACAGAGCATAGAGAGTGCGGCTTTTTTTGAAAACCGGAGTTTCCGGAGAATTGACATATTTTCTGCCGTCGGCGGGTTTGGCTTCGAGGGATCTGGCACTGAAACCGACCACTCTGCCGATTTCGTTTTCGATAGTGAAAACCAGACGGTTGCGGAAAAGGTCGAATATCCGCGACGGGTCTTTGCTGCTTTGCATTGCCACTCCGGCGGTCAGCAGTTCATCATCTTTGAAGCCGAGACGGCGGCAGTAATCGACACCGTCGGTCCAGTTTTCCGGAGCGGCTCCGATTTTGAATTTAGCGATGATTTCCGGCGGCAAATTACGTTTCTGCAGATATTGTGCCACCGGGGAATTTGGATTGTCGCGCAGTGTTTTGCTGTAAAGCGAGCAAAGTTCATCGTTGATTTTGTATATTCTTTCTTTGGCCTGTGCCCGGGATTTGCCGGCATCGGGAGAAATGTCATTTTCCGGAATGATCACTCCGGCACGACCGGCAAGAGTTCTGACGGCATCGACAAAGGTCAAATTGTCCTTATCCATAAAGAAGCGGAAAATATCCCCGCCTTTGCCGCAGCCGAAACAGTGAAAACTCTGCCTTGCCCCATCCACAAAAAAAGAAGGGGTCTTTTCCTGATGAAACGGGCACAGTCCCTTGTAGGAACTGCCGCCTGCTTTGCGCAGTTGGATAAATCCGCCGATAATATCCACGATATTGCATCGTGAACGGATTTCTTCGATGATTTCTTCCGGTATGCCAGCCATAGTTGCTTCAGCGCCGGGTTGTCCGCTTCAACTGCTTGATTCTGGTGGACGCTTCAGTAACAGCCGCCCTGAATTCCTTGCGTTTGCCGGCAAGTTTGATGAAATGGTTGTATTTTGATACAGCCAGAGCAGGACTTTTGACCCAGTAATCGTAGAATCTGGCGCTGTTGAGGAAAACCTGCGGATCATTGGCGAGGACTTTTTCGGCAATGATAAAAGTTTTTCTGGCGGCATCGATATTGCCGTTTTTGGCAAAAACCGTCGAAATATTGTTGAAAACTGTCCCGGAAAGTTTTTTGTTGCTCCGGCTGAGAGCATTGAGATAGGAAATCGCATTTTTGTGATTGGTGGCGGCGGCAGTATTGCAGATGAGGATCAGTACATTCTGATCCTGCGGCGACAATTCTCTTGCCTGCAGCAGAAGCTGCAGTGCTTCGCTTTGCCGATGGGGGATGTTGCTGTAAAGTCTGCCGAGAGTGTAAACTGCGGCAAAGGATGTTTTGTTGAGCTGGTATGCCCGGTTTGCCGCATCAATGGCACGGTCGATCTCGCCGCATTTTTCGGCAGAAACGGCGAGCATAAGCAGGACTTTTTCGTTTTCCGGATATGATTTTTCCAGTTTACTGCACTGGTTGTACGCATCCCGCCAGTTGCCGGCGACTGCGGCATCTTTGACGCGGGAGAGGGCTTTGGCAGGAGTCGGTTTGGAGCAGCCGCAAAAAGCCGCTGTCATCACTGCTGCAAGAAAAAATTTAAAAAAATGTTTCATTGTAAATACCGCCTGAAAGTTGCATGAAATAAAAACTCTTTTCAACAAAGTTGAATATACTGCAAAAACCACTTTTTTTCAAGCAAATCGGCGGCGGTGCAGTAAAATAAAATCCAAAAATCAGCAGTTGTGGCAATAGAGGTACAGTTTTGTATCTATGCCGTTGCCTCTGGCGTTTTCTGAAGCCAGAAAACTTTTGAGTTCACTGCGTTTGATTTTGAAACATTCGATGCTTTCGGTTTCTTCCGGATGGGCGGTGACTTCGCAGTTGCGGTAGGCATCGGCATCGATTTCCATAAAAGCGATGTATATCGGTTCGCCGCTCATCCCGGGCGAGGAGTATCCGGCGGAGGTGACCTCTTTTATTTTGCCGTGATATCCGGTTTCTTCGTAGAGTTCACGCTCTGCCGCATCGGCGGCTGTTTCGCCGGCATCGATCAGGCCTGCGGGAAATTCAATGATGCTTTTGCCGGTGGGCGGACGGAATTGCCGGATCAGTATTATTTCGTTGTCGGGTATGGTTTCTGCCACGATCACGACAGCCCCCTGATTGCCGATACGGTCGGCACTTTCCCAGGTGCGCTGACGGTTTTTGTCATCGGTGAAAGAAATTTCCCGCAAATAAAGGAAACGGTTGCGGGCAATGATTTTTTCGCCTGTGATTTCCGGTTTCATAAAAAAACTTCCTGTGATGTTACGGATATTTTTGAGAATTTTGTCTGCCAGCAGATAATATACTGTATATCAGCAGGAATACAAGTTTCCCGCTGTAAGCGGATTTGTAAAAACAACTCAATAAAAGTATATTATACTCCGGAAGCAATAACGCAGTTGGCGTTGTTTTTTTTAAACAGGAAAGGACTGGATCTTATGACTGCCATCGGATGGGGTTTGGAATTGGAAATGATCATGCGGCTCGCAATTGCCGGAGTGCTGGGGGGGATCATCGGATTTGACCGCTCTTACCACGCCAAAGATGCCGGTCTGCGGACATATTTCCTCGTGGCGACCGGAAGTGCGCTGCTGATGGTCGTGTCGCAGTATGGTTTCAACGATTTTATAAGCAAATCCATGCTTGGCGGGACTGATGTCCGGCTTGATCCCAGCCGCGTTGCCGGGCAGATCGTCAGCGGTATCGGTTTTCTGGGCGCCGGTATGATAATTTTTCAGAAAAAAGTGCTTTCCGGCTTGACCACATCTGCCGGATTGTGGACAGCTATGGGTATCGGTATGGCGATCGGCGGCGGACTTTACCTCATCGGTGTCGCGGCGACGGTGCTGGTGCTGATCGGTTTTGAATTGCTCAAACTGGAACGCCACCGGATACTCAAAGTGGTCGATTTTGCCGTTTCAGGCGTGGTGGAAAGCCGCGGCGACGCAGAGATACTGATGGAAAAAATCCATATCAGCGGCGTGCGGCTTTTGAGCAGCAGTACAGAAAAAATTGACGGCGGGGTCGGGGTCAGATTTATTCTCCGCGGCAACGACAAAGCTGTCAGTGAAAAAGAATTGATCGCAATATTTGAAAATGTTGCCGATCTCAAAATAGAAAGACAGGAATAAATACCATGCCGGAAAAATCCTATTTCCGTCCGGAAATCGATGCCATGGCGGGATATGTGCCGGGCGAACAGCCGAAAATCGCCAATCTGGTAAAACTCAATACCAATGAAAACCCTTATCCGCCGTCGCCGCTGGTCAAAGAGGCACTGGCAGATCTGGATTACGATATGTTGCGGCGTTATCCCGACCCGACGGCGCTGAAACTCCGCACGATGATCGCCGGACTGTATGCTCTTGAAACGGAAAATATCATCATCGGCAACGGTTCAGATGATATTCTGACGATGATTTTCCGGGCGTTTACTGATCGTGACCGCAGTATGGCAATGTTTGATCCGAGTTATTCGCTTTATCAGGAACTGGCGGCGATGCAGGGGGCTGCGGTGGTCAAAGTGAAACTCACCGACCGGGATTTTGCTCTGCCGCAGGATATTATGCAGCAGATATCCGGATGCAATCTTTTGATGCTGACCCGCCCGAATGCTCCCACCGGTACGCTGGTGCCGCTGGATGAGGTGCGAAACATCTGCCGGAACTTTGACGGCATAGTCGTGATCGATGAAGCCTATGGTGACTTCGCCCCCGACAACTGCATGATGCTGGTAAAGGAATTCAGCAATGTTATTGTGATGCGGACTTTTTCCAAAAGTTATTCCCTTGCCGGGATCAGACTGGGGTATGCCGCCGCCGGTAAAGAGGTGATTTCCGGACTGATGAAACTTAAAGACTCCTACAATATCGACCGTCTGGCACAACTTGTCGGCGAGGCCGCATTTCAGGATCAGAAATCTCTGGCGGAAAATTGCCGCAAAGTCTGCGAAGACCGGGCAAAACTTAAATCGGCTTTGGAAAATATCGGTTTTGAAATACCGGAATCCGCCGCCAATTTTCTCTTTGCCATGCCGCCCGACCGGGATGGCGAAAGAGCATTCAGATATTTGCGGGAAAACGCAGTGATCGTCCGTTATTTCCCGGGGGCTGTTACCGGCAGATATATCCGTATAACTATCGGTACTCCGGCAGAAAACAGCCGTCTTTTGACTCTGCTCGAAAACCTCTATCGCAAATGAAAAAATTATCAGCGGTATTTTTTTGCGCACTTCTCGCTTTTGCCGTTTCTGCGGCAGAAAAATTTGAAGTGGCAGACGGTGTGTCCGGCGGGTGCGAAGCTTTTGCCGCTGTCCTGTTTGATTTTTCGCTGTCAAGTGGTACTCCGGTCTCCTTTTCCCGTTTGCCTGCAGCCGATATTTCAGCGGCGGTGAGAGAAAAAAAGATAAATCTTGCCCTGGTGGAGGAAAGCACTCTTTTTGCCGGAGTTGAAAAAAGATTTTTCGGCGGCGAAGCCGTCGCTGTCTATGTCAATATCCTCAATGATGCCAGAAATATTTCTCCGGCAAAACTGCGGGATATATATTCTTCCGGGCGTCCGGCGTGGTCGGAACTCGGAGGAAGCAATCGGGATATCCACCGTTTTTGCATACAAAGCGGCCGTCTGGGAGCAAGCACCGTTGAAGCGCTGTTGTGGGAATTGCCCGCCGCAGGCGTCCTGTCGCTCAACAGCAGTGCCGAAGCCATTTTGCTTGCCGGGAGTGACCCTGAAGCTATGGCGCTCTGCCGTTTTGAAACCGATTATCCTGCTGACCGGGTAAAAGTTCTGGCAGTGGATTCTGTTTTGCCGTCAAAAGCGGCAATTGTCAATGGTGATTATCCGCTTTGCCGCCGTTATTTTCTGGTGTATCCGCCCGATGCCGGGCAGGATACCGGAAAATTTTTGCAATATCTCACTTCGCCGCGGGCGATCCGGCTGCTGCAGGAAAAAGGATTGATCCTGAAATGATTCGTCCGGCAGGAAAACGCCCTGCCATGCCGCCGCAATATACGGCGGGCTGAAATATATCGAAATATTCTGAAAAAAAGCAAAAAAACAGTGGAAAAAAACCTCCGGCGAAAGTATATTCTTTTTCGTAAGAAAAACAGGGGGTGTTGTTGATGTTTTGTTATCTTTCGGAGTTGAGTGATTATTTCGGTCCGTTGCGGCTTTTTGATTATGTTTCTTTCCGTGCCGGCGGTGCTTTTGTATTTTCTTTTTTCATCGTGGCACTGCTTGGCGGCAAAGTCGCATCGCTGCTGAAAAAATACAAAACGGCATCAGCTGACCGCTATGCAGGACTTTTCCCGCCGGAATATATCAGTAAACTCAAAAACAGCACTCCCAGTATGGGAGGACTGCTGCTCATAGGTGCAGTAATGGTTTCCAGTGTACTCTGGACGGATATTTCCGGAGTGATCGCTCCGGTTTTTATCGCTTCTATGGGACTCTTTGCTCTGATTGGTTTTGCCGATGATTATATCAAGCTGAAAAATCGTGACGGATTATCCGCATCGGTGAAATTTATCAGCACGGCAGTAGTTGCCGGTGCGGCATTTCTGGTGTTGCGCAGTGCTTCCGGATTTGGTGAACTTATGGATTATATGGTTATCCCGTTTGTCAAAAATCCGGTCTATGTCGGGTGGTTCGCCTGGATCATTTCCATATTGGCAGTATTGGGTACGGTGCATGGTGCCAATCTGACTGACGGCAAAGACGGTCTGGTTTCAGGCTGTGCGATCTCATCTTCACTTGCCTATACGGTGATCGCTTATATTATGAGTCACAAGATTTTTTCCGGTTACCTCAATGTACCGTTTCTGCCGGGGGCGGAAAATGCGGTGATTTTCGGTATGGCTATCTGCGGAGCGTGTATGGGTTTTCTCTGGCACAACTGCCAGCCGGCGTCGATGTTTATGGGTGATACAGGCAGTCTGCCGCTGGGCGGTGCGATCGCTATGCTGGCGGTGCTGACCCGGCAGGAGATACTGCTGATTTTGGTCGGCGGGGTTTTTGTGATCGAAGCCGCTTCCACGATGATCCAGATTTATTACTTTAAACTTACCGGCAACCGGGTCTTTCTCTGCGCTCCGATACATCACCATTTTGAACGGAAAGATTGGAAAGAAAATCAAATCGTCATTCGGTTCTGGATATTGTCGTGGTTATTCGCATTACTGGCACTTGCCACGCTGAAATTGCGTTGACAGCACAGGAAAGAATATGCATTCATTCAAATTCAAAGCAGAGGATATCGAGCAGTATTTCCTGCGTCTGATGTCAGGAAAAAAGGAGCATTGGTACGACGGCTGCCTTTTGGATCTGCTTTTTGTTTCTTCGCGTTTTTACCGCATGGTCATGCAGATCCGCAATTATCTCTACGACAAACGCGTTATCCGCAACCGTGCCCTGGGGTGTCTGGTGGTCAGTATCGGCAATGTCAGTTGCGGAGGTACCGGCAAAACTCCGGTGGTGGAAGTCTTTGCCCGCACATTGAGTGCCCAGGGGCGTAAAGTAGCGATTTTGAGCCGGGGCTACCGGAGCAAAAAACTGCCGTTTCTGACCCGGGTCGGTCTGCGTTTGCGCAATCAGAAAATCGAATTGCCGCCGAAAATCGTTTCCGACGGCAAAAATTTGCTTATGGAATCTGAATTTGCCGGCGACGAACCGTATATGCTTGCATCCAATCTCCACGATGTAGCGGTGGTGGTGGATAAAGACCGGGTCAAGTCCGGAGTGTATGCGATTGATAATTTCGGTACGGATGTCATTATCCTTGACGACGGATTTCAATACCTGAAATTGCGTCCTCATATCAATATCGTGTTGGTGGATTCGACCGATCCTTTTGGCAACGGCCACGTCCTGCCGCGCGGTATTTTGCGTGAACCGATCAAAAATATCCGCCGGGCGGATTATATTTTTCTCACCAAATCCGACGGCAGTCATAAATTACGCCATTTGAAAAACTTTTTGCGTCATCACACCCGCCGGGCGGAAATCATTGAATGCTGTCACAAGCCCAAACATCTGGTGAATCTTATTGACCGGACGCAAAAAGGATTGGATTATCTGAAAAATGTCAATGTCGCGGCACTTTCGGCGATAGCCCGTCCGGCAAGTTTTGAGAAGTTTCTGGAGGATTTCGGAGCAAATCTTGTTTTCAAAGATCACTACGCCGATCACCACCGCTATACCGGGCAGGAGGTGCTGGATTTCATCAGTCAGGCCAAAGAAGCCGGTGCGGAAATGATCGTCACTACCGAAAAAGATGCAGTGCGTTTCCCCAAACTTACCCGTTGTGACTTGCCGATCTATTATCTGCGTATAGAAATAGATATTTTGAGCGGTCAGGAAAGTTTTGATCAGTGTATATCCCGTATTTGTTTTATGTAGGAGAAAAATATGAACGATTTGGAAAATCAGAAGTTTTTGCAGAAATATGCAGATTTCTACGGGCGTGAAGCTACTTCTGCCGCACAGGCTCCCGGCAGATTGGAAATATTGGGCAACCATACCGATTACAATGAGGGTTTTGTGCTTTCCTGTGCTGTGACCCAGAATACCAAAGTTGCTCTTGCTCCCAACAACAGCCGCATCTGCAAGGTGAAAGATTTCCGCGACGGTGCAGAAATGAAATTCAGTCTGGATGAAATGGATGCTCCGCCTTCGCGGGACGGCAGCCGCTACATCAAAGGTATGATCAAAGAATTGATCTCCCGCGGTGTGGATAATATCGGCGGTTTTGACTGCGCTCTGGAAAGCACCATCCCGCTTTCTGCCGGAATGTCAAGCTCTGCGGCGCTGGAAGTCGCCGCCGGATACGCCATCGGCAAAGAATTCGGTATCGATCTGGAAAAAGTAGAATGGGCGAGAGCCGGTCAGGGCGTTGAAAACAATTATATGGGGTTGAAAACCGGACTGCTGGATCAGTTCAGTTCGATTTTCGGCAAAAAAGATTCGATGATCGTCAGTGATTTCCGCACCGATGAGGTGGTAAAAGTCGTTGCTCTGCCGCCGGGATACTCCATTGTGGTCATCAATTCTATGGTCAAACACAATCTGGTAGATTCTGAATACAATTCCCGCCGGGCAGATTGCGAAAATGCCGCCTCTGTTATGCAGAAACTTTATCCGGGAGTGAAAACTTTGCGGGATGTTTCCCTGGATCAGATCGATAAAGCAAGACCGCATCTCGACCGCAGTGCTTATCTGCGGGCTTTGCACGTCGTAGGTGAATGTACCCGGGTCAAACTTGCTGTTGCCGCATTGGCAAAAAATGATGTGGCAGAATTCGGCAGACTGCTTTTTGATTCCCACGATTCCAGCCGGATGAATTTTGCCAACAGTTCTCCTGAATTGGACTATCTGGTGGAACTTGCCCATTCGGTGCCGGGCTGTATCGGCGCGCGGCTTTCGGGAGGCGGTTTCGGAGGTATCACCATCCATCTGGTCAAAGAAGTTGATGCCAAAGATTATTCCAGACGTATCAGCGAAGGATTCAAACTCCGTTCCGGGATCCTGCCGCAGACGATCATATGCAATATCGGTGACGGTGCAAGTCTGATAAAATGAGCAGTGTAAACGACAACATTCTACGTAGTTACGCCGAATTGATCGTCAAAGTCGGTATCAATCCCGACCCCGGTCAGCAGGTGGTGATAACTGCCAATGTCGAAGAATATGAATTTGCTCGTATCGTGGCAGAGGAATGTTACAAAAATCAGGTGTCCAAAGTTGTTTTCAACTGGTGCGATATGCCATTGGAAAAATTGCACCAGCACTACCAGAGCGAAGACACACTTTCGCGTTTTGAGGATTGGGAAATCGCCAAGTTGAAATGGCAGGCGGATACTCTGCCTGCCCGTATCTGGCTGGATTCTGATGATCCCGATGGCATGGATGGCGTGGATCAGGGCAAACGCACCCGGGCACAGATGGCAAAATTTCCGGTGATAAAGCCTTTTCGTGAAGCGATGGAAAACCGCCACCAGTGGTGCATCGCCGGTGTGCCGGGCAAAAACTGGGCAAAAAAAGTATTCCCCGGTATCCCGGAATGTGAAGCCGTCGCAAAATTGTGGGATGCTGTCCTCTTTGCCGCCAGAGCCAAAGGCGATGCCATTGCCAACTGGGATGAGCATAATAAAGAAATCCACCGCCGTGCAGAGCAGTTGAATAAATACAATTTCAAAGCTTTGAAATATCACTCTGCCAACGGTACTGATTTCACTGTCGGATTGATGCCGCAGGGGATTTTTGCCGGTGCCGCAGAAAAAGATTTGCAGGGCAGAGTATTCAACCCCAATATCCCGTCAGAGGAAATATTCACCACTCCGCAAAAAGGTGTTGCCGACGGTTTGCTGGTCGCAACCAAACCTCTTTCGTGGCAGGGGGCGCTGATCGAGGATTTTTCCATCCGTTTTGCAAACGGCAGAGCCGTTGAAGTCAAGGCTTCCCGCGGTGAAGATGTTTTGAAAAAAATGATTTCTATGGATGACGGGGCGGCGTATCTGGGGGAATGTGCATTGATTTCCAAAAAGTCTCCCATAAATCAAAGCGGCATACTTTTTTACAACACGCTTTTTGATGAAAATGCCTGCTGTCATCTGGCGTTGGGCAAAGGTTTTGACAACTGTGTCCGCGATTATGCTGATTACACCCGTCAGCAATTGTCGGATATGGGGGTCAATGACAGTATGATCCACGTGGATTTTATGATCGGCTCGGATGATCTTGATATTACTGGAATACTGCCTGACGGCGGTGAAGTGGAAGTTTTCCGCAACGGAGACTGGTGTTTTTAAACAAATAAGATGGGAAAATAAAAAGTGATAAAAACATTTGTTAATGCGGTTTGTGCCGGAATATTCATCGGTATTGCCGGTACGGTTTATCTGGCGACTGCCAACGGGATGTTCGGTGCGGTGCTTTTCGGTTTCGGCTTGATGATGATTGTCTGCTGCAAATACAGTCTTTTTACCGGAGCCGTGGGGTATCTGGTCAACCACGGCAGGGATTTTTTCTCATATCTCGGCGGACTTGCAGTTATCTGGGCGGGAAATCTGGTCGGGACATTTCTGGTCGGTACGGCGATCCGGTGCAGCCGGACTGCACTCTCTGTCAGCGAAAAAGTCAGCCGGATCAGTCAGGCAAAAATCGACGACAGTTGGCAAAGTCTTTTGATACTGGCATTTTTTTGCGGTATCCTGATGTATTGTGCCGTTGAAACCAGCCGCCGTACAGATTTAAAAAGCATTTTCCGTTTTGCCGGTTTGTTTTTGCCGGTGTGCATATTTATTTTGAGCGGCTTTGAACACTGTATCGCCAATATGTTTTACTTTTCGCTCGCCGGAGTGTGGAGCGTTGAAACTTTGGGGCTGATTTTACTGATGACTCTTGGCAATGCTCTCGGCGGTATGCTGCTGCCGGCAATAGACAAAATCAGAAATTGAATCGCCTGCTGGAAATAAAATACAAAAAAAGAGAGGGAACTTCCCTCTTTTTTTTTGCTGATAAAAAAATGGCAACCCCGCCAGGATTCGAACCTAGACTAACTGGACCAAAACCAGTTGTGCTACCATTACACCACGGGGTTACCGGAAAAAACGCATATTCAGTTGCGGCATGACTATAAAATAGCGTTTTTTATGAAAAAAATCCACTCAATAAATCGCTTTTTTGCAAAAAAAGTGTATATTATCGTTGTAATCAGCTTTGATATGTAAAAAAAAGAGGTCATCTGATGAATCCTATTGCATTTGAAATCGGGCCGTTGCAGATACGTTATTATGGCGTGATGGCGGCGATCGGCTTTCTGGCGGCGGCATTTATAATCAATTTCAACCGCAAAGAAGCCAAAATGAATAACGATCAGGTCAGCAATCTGTTGTTTGTGACATTGATTTCCGGGATCCTCGGAGCAAGACTCTTTTATGTTATCCAGTTCTTTGATTATTACCGCAATGATTTGTGGAAAATCATCCGCATAGATCAGGGGGGACTGGTGTTTTACGGCGGATTGCTTGCTGTGCCGGTGATTTATCTTTTCTGCCGCTTGCAGAAACTGGATTTTCTCCGGGTATTGGATATTGTCGCTCCGGCATTGCTGTTTGCCCATGCCTGCGGCAGGATCGGGTGTTTTCTCAACGGATGTTGTTACGGTAAAATTACCGATTCTGTACTTGGAGTCACACCGCCTCCCGACAGTGAATTGTACATCCGCACCGGCGGTGCGGCAGTGCATCCGGTACAAATATATGAAACAGTGGAAAATCTGCTCTTTTTTGCCGTTCTGATGTGGGTCGTACGCAAAGGCAGACGGGGTATGTCGCTGGGGTGTTATCTGGCAGGATATGGCCTGCTGCGGTTTATCAATGAATTTTTCCGCGGTGACAATTACCGCTTTTTTGATACTTTTACCATTGCCCAGTTGATCGGGATGGTGCTGATGCCGCTGGGGCTTGCTTTAATCGGATATTCATACTATGCCGGAAAAAGAGAAAATTGAGTTCACCGTTGCTCCGGAAGCATCCGGGGGCAGACTGGATCAGATATTGGCGGCAAATATCACCGGACTTTCCCGGGCCTGTCTGCAAAAAATGGTCAAAAATTCCAAAGTCACAGTTTCGGGCAAAGTTTGTACCGTACCCCGTACCGCTCTTAAAAGCGGCGATGTCGTTTCAGTGGAAATGCCCGAAGTCAAAAGTACAGTCATTGCCGCTGAAAATTTTGCATTTCCCGTACTGTATGAAGATGATTTTATGTTGGTGATAAATAAACCGGCAGGCGTAGTGGTGCATCCCGCCCCCGGCAACACCACCGGTACAGTTGTAAATGCTCTGCTCGGCCGCTATCCCGGTATGGATGAAGCATTCAGCGATGATGCCGGACGTCCGGGGATAGTTCACCGGCTGGATAAAGATACTTCCGGGATTCTGGTTATCGCCAAAACTCCGGCGGCACAGGCGAATTTGAGCCGGGCTTTTGCCGACCGTCTGACTTCTAAAACTTATCTTGCCATTGCCAAAGGTGTACCGGCAAAGCCGCTGACAGAATTAAATACCCTTATCGGCCGTCATCCGGTCAATCGTCAGAAAATGGCGGTGGTCGAACGCAACGGCAAAGAGGCGATCACCCGGTTTACGCTGAAAAAAAGCGGCAAAATCGGGACAATGCGGGTCTCTTTGCTGAAAGTTACTATATTGACCGGCAGAACTCATCAGATCAGGGTGCATCTTGCCCATTCCGGATTGCCGGTGCTGGGAGATGAACTTTACGGCGGAGCAAGAGATTTGCCGATAGCAGTTCCCCGCCAGATGCTCCACGCTCATATTCTGGAGATCCCGCATCCTGACACCGGAGAAAAAATGGTTTTTACCGCCCCTGTGCCGGAAGATTTCAATCAAATCGTGGAGCAGATCACTTTTTCTGACGGTACGCCCAGTCGATAAGTTTGCGGGAAAAACGGTTGCGGTCTTTGGAACTTTTGAAACCGGTGACACAACCGATGATCCGGCGTCCGTCACGCATTGCACTGAATGTCAGACAGGAACCTGCCGCCCGGGTGTAACCGGTTTTCATACCGTCAACTCCGGGGTAATGGGGGTTGATCAGACCGTTGGTGTTGACAAAAATCGTTTTTTTGCTGCCTTCCCGGATATGTCCCTGTTTGACGGATAAAAATTTCATCAGTTCGGGATATTCCAGCAGTCTTTCGCCCAGCATCACCATATCCACCGCTGAACCGGTCGAGGTTTTTTTGTTTTTATCCGGCAGTCCGTGAGTGGTGGTAAAGTTTGCCGAGAGACCGAGAGAAGCACTTTTCTGATTCATCATCCTGATGAATTTATCGACAGATCCGGCGATGGTGATGGCACAGACTTCGGCGGCATCGTTGGCACTTTTGACCGCGGTGCCGAGGAGCAGTTCCCGCAAGGTGAATCTTTCGCCGGGACTCAGCCACAAAACTCCGGTACGCGGTACTTTCATCACATCCTGCGGGATAGTGACGGTCGTATCCAGTGACAGGGCAGGATCCCGGTCAAGTGCTTCAAATGTCAACAGCATTGTCATCATTTTGGTCATTGATGCGATCTGCACTCTGCGGGAGGAATTTTTTTCCCACAGCACTTTGCGGGTATCCATATCCACGATGATACCGGTGACAGCATTTTTTGCCCCCGGGACGAATTTTTCAATACTGTTGCCGTGTATGGCCCGGGAAAAATCCAGTTTCCTGCCAAAAAGCGGATTGGTGCTTTTTTGCCAGGTGCGGTGAGCCGGAGCAGACGGAGTTGACTGTGCGGGGAGGTCTTTCCCTGCTGCCCGGGTATCGGGAGCGGCCGTCGCCGACGGTTTGTCACCGGAAACTTCCTCCGGAGTCACCGGAGGAGCCTGATCGGGGACAATACACGACAGCACCACTGCGTGAATGGCGATGATACCGAGAAATATCACTGCCAGATAGTGGATACGGCCGCCTTTTTTTGATGCCATTTTTTATTTTCCTGCTCTGATAAGTTCGCGGCGGCAGGCGAGGTTGAGCGCCGAAATCAACGCCGAAATTGCGGCATTGTCAATATTGGTGTGTTCGCCTGCACCATAAACTAAAAGATCGGATTCCTGACGGCAGCGCAGTCCGACAAATGCCATGGCGTGAGCATCGGCATCTTTGCCGAGAGTCTGCTCGGAAAAGTCTTCCAGTTTGAAAAAGCTGATGAGCCCGGAATTTTTCAATGCATGCACCACTGCGGACAAGGGGCCGTTGCCGCTGCCGCAAAGATGATGTTTTTCCTCGCCGATAAACCAGTCAAATGACACATTGCAAATGTCGCCGGAAGTGGTACGTTCATAGTTGTCCATTTTGAAAATACCGGAAATATTTACGAAATCATCGTGGAAAATTTCCAGCAGTTTTTCCGAATCCATTTCACCGCCGGTGCGGTCGATGTAATTCTGCACTGCCGCTCCGATGGATGGATGCATACTTTTGGGCGGACGGATGCCGAATTCATGCTCCAGCACAAACACAACGCCGCCTTTGCCGGACTGGCTGTTGATACGGATGAGTCTTTCGTACTGTCTGCCCAGATCGGCCGGATCGACATGCAGGTAGGGGATTTTCCAACCCTGTTCAAAAAACTCACTGATTTCCGCCCGTTTATCCAATCCTTTGCGGATGGCATCCTGATGCGAACCGGAAAATGCAGTGAAAACCAGCGATCCGGCGTACGGATGACGGGGATGGACATCAATACCGGAATTGCGTTCAACGATCCGGATGATCTCATTCATATTTTTGAAATTCAGTCCGGTTTTGATACCGCGGGATTCCATATTCAGTGCCAGTACGGAAATATCCAGATTACCGGTGCGTTCGCCGTGACCGAAAATGGTTCCCTCGACTCTGGTGGCTCCTGCCAGCAGGGCAAGTTCTGTGGCGGCAACGGCGCAACCCTGATCGTTGTGGGCGTGCAGACTGATGCGGGTTTCATCCATATAGGGATAGTTGCGGCAGAAATATTCGATCATATCCGCATACTGATTGGGCGGGCGGCGTTCCACCGTCGCCGGCAGATTGAGCACGAAAGTATCCGGAGTGCTTTTGCCCCAGGTCTCTTTTACCGCGTTGCAGACTTCGATGGCAAAACCGAGGTCTGTATCGGTGAATTCCTCGGGTGAAAACTCATAACTGATTTTATCCAGCATACCGGCTTCGCCGATGGCATCCTTGACCATTTGGGTACCGTCGATCGCCATCTGCAACACCGTTTTGCGGCTGTTGCCCAGCACGAAACGGCTGTGCAGATCGCTGGTTGCCACATAGCAGTGGGCGATCGCATTGCCCTTTAATCCTTTGAGGGATTCGATGGTGCGCTTGATGAGGTGTTCTCTCGCCTGGGTGAGTACGGAGATCCGTACATCATCGGGGATGAGGTCCTCCTCGATCAGCCGGCGGACAAACGCAAAATCATCTCCGGAAGCAGAGGGAAACGAAACTTCGATTTCTTTGAAACCGATGCCGCAGAGCATTTTGAAATATTCCAGTTTCTGCTCCGGATTCATCGGTTCAGGCAGTGCCTGATTGCCGTCGCGCAGATCGACGCTGGCCCATACGGGGGGAGCGGTGATGACACGCTCCGGCCACTGCCGGTTGGGCAGACTGATCGGAGTCGGGTAAGTATATTTTTGCATATCTGACATAATAAATGATCCTGTATCTGAAAAATAAAAATTGAAAAATTATGCTGAAAACGGAACTTGAAAAAAATCTGTTGTATGCCGCGACCGGCTGAAAGCAAAACTTTGCAGCAAAACCAAAGTTTTTAACATCCGGCCGCGCTGCTAAGTCGGTCAAATCCGGAGTTTAAAAGCAAAAAACCTGCTCTGCCGGGCACAAAAGTTCCGGAGGGATTGCTGCTGCTTTCCCTCTGCACATCAAAAACAAACTTGTACCGTAAATTTTCCATACGATAAATATACCGCATAAAATACTCAATATCAAGCACAAAATCAAAGATTTTGTGTTATTGACCCGAAAAAAAAGAGGCAGCTGTATTCAACAGCTGCCTGTATCGGACTGAAACTATCGACGCAATCAGCGGTAAACCGGTCCGAAAGCGGCGCAGGCACGGTAGTCTGCACCTTCGACATCCATACCGAAAGCCGCCCAGGTGCTGGGACGGAAGATTTTTTCTTCCGGCACGTTGTGCATGCACACCGGAATACGGAGCATAGATGCCAGAGTGATCAGATCGGCACCGATGTGGCCGTAGGTGAATGCACCGTGATTGGCGCCCCAGTTTGCCATAACGCTGTAAACATCGGCAAAAGCTCCTTTGCCGGTGAGGTTGGGGACGAACCAGGTGGTCGGCCAGCCCGGATCGGTGCGTTTTTCCAGGATCTCGTGGATTTCTTTTTCCGGCATATAGGTATAACCTTCGGCGATTTGCAGTACCGGGCCGAGACCTTTGATCATATTGATCCTGCTCATTGTGACCGGCATACCGCCTTTGGTGTAAAAGTGGCTGGAAAAACCGCCGCCGCGGAAGTAACCCAGACTTGCCGGGACCCAGTCGGTGGCATCCAGACAGGCTTTGGCTTCTTCGCCGGTGATTTCCCAGAAATGTTTCATTTCCGGCTCATCGCCGCCGCAGCATCCGGTGGCATCCATAGTGGTGGCACCGCTGTTGATCAGGTGGATCATACCGGGGACCTGCAGTTCTCTGCCGGTGGCTTTTTTGACCGCTTCTTTGCTCCAGTAGGTACGGACGTCGCTGAAAGCGGCGGCACGGCCGGTGATCAGGTGGCTGAAAAGCATAGCGACACCGTTGCAGCAGTCGTTTTCTGTTGCGACGACAAATGCTTCGCGGATGCCATTCCAGTCAAAGGAGGAGTTGAGGATGGTTTCCATCACGTCGCCGTTGGGCATGTGGTCAGTCCACTGGCGCTGACCCTGGAAACCGCCGGCAATGGCATTGTGGCCCATCGCTTCTTCGCCGAAACCCATTTCAGCCAGTTTGGGATTGCCGATCATCAGATCGCGGGCGATCATAGTCATTTTGATGCAGTATTCCCAGATTTGTTTCTGTTCATCCGGGGATTTGCCTTTTTCGCCATTGTAAACATCTTCGCCCTGACGGCAGTATTTTTCCACCCACGCTTTGGCTTTGGCGAATTCTTCCGGATCGTAGATGCATTCATTTACCCTGCGGATGATTTCAGTCATATCAACGGATTCACACCGCATATTGAGGTAGTCTTCAAAAAAGTCCGGGTTGACGATCGAACCGCCGATACCCATAGAGACCGAACCGATGGAAAGATACGATTTGCCCCGCATCGCTCCGACAGCGACAGCAGCTTTGGCGAAACGGAGGATTTTTTCTTCGACATCAGCCGGGATGGTGGTATCATCGGCATTTTGCACGTCGCGGCCGTAAATACCGAATGCGGGCAGACCTTTTTGCGAATGGGCTGCCAGTACGGCGGCAAGGTAAACCGCGCCGGGACGTTCAGTACCGTTGAAGCCCCAGACTGCCTTTTGGGTGAGGGGATCCATATCCATAGTTTCGGCACTGTAGCACCAACAGGGAGTAACGGTCAATGTCGCCACGACATTTTGTTTGCTGAATTTTTCGGCACAGATAGCGGCTTCTGCGGCACCGGCGATAGTTACATCAGAGATGACACATTCCACCGGCATCCCGTTGGAGTGGCGGAGTCGTGAAGAAATCAATGCGGCGGCATTCTGAGCCATTGCCATCGTTTGGGTTTCCAGACTTTCTCTCACTCCGCGGCGGCGTCCGTCGATGGTGGGGCGGATACCGATTTTGGGCATGTCGGAGTAAAAACGGTTGACAGGTTCATTCATTTTGAAATCATTCATACAAAACCTCCACTGATTTGTGAAAAAAATATGAGTTCATCTTGACAACTCATTGACTTCCTGTCTATATTATAACAGAGTTTTATGAAATAATCAACCTGTTGCAATGTGAATAATCGGTTTTTTTTTATGAATAAAATCACTACAGCCTGTCACACCATCCGCATCCTTGCCATCCACAAGGTGAAACTTTGCTGTTATTGGAAAAACTGGCGTATCAACGGTCCTTTCTGGCGGCTTTACCGCAACACCGCCGACGGAGCAACATTGCGGGATGATTTCAACCGGACTTATGAACTCAAGCGCGGCTGTTTTTATCTGACTCCGCCGGACTGCAATCTGGTCGCCAATTGTGCTGACAGCGATGTGCGGCAGTTTTTTATCCATTTTGAAGTCGATCAGTTGAGCGGCAATCTTGACTACCGGCTGCACGAACTGCCCGCCGGAGGGGCTTTGGAAATGCTTTACCGCCGGATATTGGAGTTTTCCTCCGGTACGACCGGGCGTATATTGTCAGCGATAGCACTGGCTTCTGCGGCACTCGCTATGCTGCCGGATGAAACCTTGACCCGTCTGGAACGCGATCCGGAAATGAGCCGTATCGCCGAATATATAAAAGAGCATCTGAATATGCCTCTGACCCTTACCGGTCTGGCGGGCAAAGCCAATTTATCGGAAAATCAATTTATCCGCCGCTTTACCGCTGCGATCGGTTGTCCGCCCTACCGCTACATCAACAATCTGCGTTATTCCAAAGGAGCAAATCTGCTGGAAGAAGGCAAAATGACCATAGAGGAAATTATTTCCTGCATCGGTATCAACGATCGCGGACATTTTTCCCGCAATTTCAAGACGATTTACGGTATGTCGCCTGCATTCTATCGCAAAAGTTTTCAGAAACAGCAGGATAATTGAAAAATTTTGCCGCAAAAATCCATTCTCAACTTGTTTTTTAACCTCAAACATTATATAGTAAAGGATAAGTTTATATTGGCTGAAAAAAGAGAAAATAATTAGAGTTATGTTCAATATATATAATCAAAGTTTTACACTGACAACAAAAATCGTCCCGACGAACTAGCACTTCAAAAAGACGCAAAAGAAAACCTGATCAGTGTGCCTGACTCCGGAGGAGTGTGGCACATTCTGGTTTGTGGTTTTCTTACGCAGTGCTAGGCGTGTTGGGGCGGCATTTCAGAATGTGCCGCTTTTTTTTGTCCCTCATCATCGCATTATGGAAAATTTGAAAGATCCTGTAACAGTATCCCGCTGGTTTGATGATGCATGCAGGCATTTCGCCGGCAGAAACAGCGGAGGATATATCCTTGCCTGCTGTTTTTTTGACGGAGATCCTGACAGCGGAGATCTGCTTCGCAAGGTGGTGGAATGGGTATCCGGATATACTCTGGCTGAATATATGGAAATCCACGGCAGTGATTACGATGCCCGGCAGTTGTGGAGCTGTTTTTTGGATTTTGCGGCGTGGATGAATGAGAATTATCCTGAAATAACCCCTGAAATGAAAAAAAATGACTGGGGCAGACTTTACCGTCTTTCCCAGTCACAAAAGCGATCGCAGTGATCAGATCTGATAAAAGTTTTTGACTTCGCTGTAAGCGATCGACGAAGCAAGATCAATGGCGACTTTTTCCGGCATCTGACCGAGTTCCACCATTTCGCCGAGCACACTGCTCAAAACCCGGCGGAACATTTCAAAACGCGAGCCGTAACTCAAAAGTTTGCGGGAATCTGAAACCATCCCGGCAAATGCACTCAATACATCCACACTGCCGATATATTCCAACTGGCGTTTCATACCGATCGGAGTGTCGCACAGCCACCAAGCCGATCCCAGACGGACTTTACTGCCAAAGGCTCTGGAAACAGTTGCCAGTGTCGCCTGTTGAGACGGGTCAAGACAATAAAGCACCACTTTGAGTTTGTCATCAAACGCATTGAGGAAATTGAGCAATCCGGGCAGGTGATTCTGATGCAGGGAGGAAATATCTCCGCCGACATCGGGGCCGAGCGACCGGAAAAGCGAAGTGCGGACATCCCGGACTGCGCCCAGATGCAGCTGGGTCACCCAGTCGGTTTCCTGATTCCACTTGCCGAATTCCATCATCAGTACGCCCATAAAATTGTCGATTTCTCCGGCGGTCAATTTTTTGCCTTTGCGTGCTTTCTTAAAGGTTTTCGCTGCAAGTTTGCGATCGGTCGTGCCGCACACCATACATTCCAGACCGTGGTCAGAGGCTTTGCAGTTGCGGGCATTGAAGTAATCGTGGGAAGCTTTGAGTTTCGCCAACAGGGAATCCAGATCTTTTACCTCAAAACGGTCGATGTATTGATTCCAGTCAGCGGCAAATATTTTCATTGCTTTATCCGGACGCCAGGTGGGGCGGACAAGGCATTTGCCGACAGCGCGGTTGACTGTGTCGTGGTATTCGAGGGTGTCCAGCGGATCATCGGTGGAACACATTACTTCCACATTGAGTCTTTTAAGAAGATTGAGGGGGAGATTTTCCTCTCTCTGCAGCAGTTCGGTGCCGCGTTGATAGATGCTTTCAGCGGTGGTGGCATCCAGCACCTCATCAATGCCGAGAAAACTTAAATCGAGGTGGATCCATTCATAGCAGGGATTGGGGGCGATTTTGGGGAAAACTTCACCGAGTTTCATAAATTTATCAAAATCGCTCACCTCTTTACCGGTGATGAATTTTTCTTCGACGCCGCATTTACGCATCATTTCCCAGACGTAGTGGGCGGTGGCGGCAAAAAGCTGCCACATATTGGCAAAAGGTTTGTTTTCCGCCAGAGCTTTGACATCGGCGTGATTGTGAGCATCGACTACCGGCATTTTGCCGATAACTTCAAAAATTTTTTTTGCTGATCCGTTGGCCAGCAGGTAGTTGTTTCCTGAAAACATTGTTTTTTCCTCTTTTTACAATGTTACGCCATCTTTGAAAATGGCGATCTCATGATCTCCGAATTTCTCACTGGCTGTTTTTTTGCCGTTGACTACCTCCAGAATGCAGTCGATGAATTTCTCTGTTTCCGGATTGCTCTGGGCATCGTAGTCGATCCAGTTGCTCTTTTTTGCCGCCAGATCGGCATTGGTCGCGATTTTTACTGTTGGTACGACTGACCCCATCGGATTGCCTCTGCCGGTGGAAAAGAGTATGGCGTGACATCCCGCTGCCGCAAGTACGGTACAGGCGACAATATCGTTGCCGGGCCCGGAAAGCAGATTCAGCCCCGGAGTGGAGAGTCTTTCGCCGTAGCAGAGGACATCTTTCACCGGATTGGTACCGCCTTTTTGCACACAGCCGAGAGATTTTTCTTCGAGGGTGGTGATACCTCCTGCCTTGTTGCCGGGGGAGGGATTTTCGTAAATGACCTGGTTGTGGCTTTCGTAATAATCTTTGAAATCATTGACCATTTTGACGCATTTGTCAAAAGTTTTCCGGTCAGTACAGCGGGACATCAGCAAGGTTTCCGCCCCGAACATTTCCGGGACTTCAGTCAACACCGAAGTCCCGCCGCAGGCGGTGAGCCAGTCGGAAAATCTGCCGATGAGCGGATTGGCTGTCAATCCGGAAAAACCGTCTGAACCGCCGCATTTCAAGCCGATTTTCAATTCTGACACCGGAAATTCAACTCTTTTCTGCGGCAGGGCGTTTTTGAGTTCGCTGATCAATTCCATGCCGCGGGCAAATTCATCGGTTTCTTCCTGACAGGTCATAAAACGGATATTCAGTTGGGAGTAATCTCCGAGTGCCGCTTTGAATCCGTCAAGAGTGTTGTTTTCACAGCCCAGGGCGACGATCAGGACCCCTCCTGCATTGGGGTTGTGGGCGAGAGCCGCCAGCAGTTTGACCGTGGTTGCGTGATCTTCGCCCATCTGCGAACATCCGTAGGGGTGACAGAGGGGGATGGCACCGGCGGAGTAAGCGAGCCGCCGCACCAGACCGTTTACGCATCCGACAGTGGGGATGATCCAGATGTCATTGCGGATGCCGATTTGACCGTCCTGCCGCGGAAATCCCATAAAAGTCCGCTGGCACGGCAAATCAGATTCGGTGAAATCGGGTTCGTAAGTGTATTCCAGTTTGCCGGCAAGCAGTGTTACCAGGTTGTGGGTGTGGACGTGCTCACCTTTTTTGATATCAGCAGAGGCTTTGCCGATAGGCATACCGTATTTGATGACTTTTTCACCGGCACAGATATCTCTCAGAGCATACTTGTGACCGTCTGCTTTGATTTCGACATTGTCAGAGGGATGAATAACCATTTTTTTTCAGCTCCGTTTTTACTGCATCGGTGAAACCCGGGATGGTATTGAGATCCATACCCCAGAGATCCTGATTGCCGAGGATGTCTGTCAGCGGGGGATCCTGCTTGAAAAATTCGATCACTTCCGGATTGTCCTGAATTTCGCAGTTGCGGTAGAATGCGATCAGATACGCCATGGAAGCGGTGAGATTTTCCGGCAGTTTGCCGGTGATTTTGACATAATCCAGCAGAGTGGGCAGAACCCGTACTTTCCACTTGGAAGTGGAATTGAGTGCGATGGAAAGCAGTCTGTGGTTGGCAAAAGGATTGGCAAAGCGGTCAAAAATCGAATCGGCATACTGCTTTTTGTCTGCTTCCGGCAGGTCGATCGTCGGCATAACTTCCTCAAAGAGGACCTTTTTCAGGAAACTGCCGAATTTTTCATCTGCGACCATTTCGTGGACAAAAGTGAGATTTGCCAGATGGGCTCCGAGGACACTTGCGGTGTGGGCGCCATTGAGGAAACGGACTTTGCGGGTACGGTAAGGTGTCTGATCATTGGTAAAGACGACATCGATACCGGCTTTGTCGGCAGGGAATTCCGCCCGGACAGATTCCGGACATTCGATGACAAAAAAGAAAAACGGCTCACAGCAGACCAGCAGATTATCTTCAACTCCGAGTTTGCGGCAGTAGTCCGCTGCTTCGTCTTTGGGGTAACCGGCGACGATGCGATCGACCAGAGTGTTGCAGAAAATACATTCATTTTCCACATAACTGCGGACTTTTTCATCTGAAATATATTTGAGGACACATTCTTTGAGTTTTGAGCCGTTGGACTCGATAAGTTCGCAGGGGATGAAAATCAGTCCCGGCAATCCGGCATTGCATCTCGCTGTAACGATCTGGGAAACCTTGAAAGGAAATGTATCTGCGTTTTCCCGGTATTCGATACCGGCTTCGGTGGTGTTGGAAAAGACAAAACGCAATTCCGGCAGCAGGGCGCTTTCCAGCATTTTTTCTCTTTCGGTAACGGCATTGACAACGCTTTCGACGGAATCGACAAGTTCGATGTTTTCCACTGCTTTGCTGTTTTCCACACCGCGCATAATGACGTGATAGAGGCCGTCCTGACTGTTGATGACATCACCCATACCTTTTTCCAGCACCTGGATGATCCGGACACTGCCGTTGAAGCAGTTTTGTTTATTCATCCGGCAGAGCATCCAGTCGATGAATGCCCGCAGGAAGTTGCCTTCACCGAACTGCAATGCTTTTACGGGATAAGGAGAGGGGGATTTGCGACAGAGTTTTTCCATAATGATTTCCTTTTGTTTATTTGACTGTCAGTTCAATGACCTTATTTTCTTTTATGGAGTGCCATATTGCATCACCGATGGCTATTGCTCTTGACGCATCAGTGGCATCGGCGAGTATTTTATAGTTGCAACGCGGATCGGGGCCGAGAAAAATATCTTCTCTCAGCAGAGGATCTCCGCCGCCGTGACCGCCTGCTGCGTCTGGCAGGATAATGCGGTGGCGACTGCCGAAAAGAGGATAGAAATCCACATACTGATGGATTTTTTCTGCTTCATATGGATAAGCCGGGCGTGCCGCCATCCATTCTTCAGTTTCGATTCTGCCGGCGGTGCCGTTTATGGCAAGGCGGTAACCTTCGTAGGGAGTGGAAAAGTTTGCTGAATAATTGAGTATTGCTCCTTTGTGGTATCTGACATTTGCGACATACGCATCATAAATGTCTATTTCAGAATCAAAAATACACATTTCAGGCGAATAATCAGTAAACATTTTGCCGTTTTTGTTGTCAAATCCGCTTAAATGGTCATCGACGATCTCAACAGTACTGTTTCTGGTTGCCCAACGGCTGTAATACTTGCAGTCCATTTTGTGTTTGCAATCGGGACAGGTGCGTTTATCCGAAGTTCTGTCGGGATTGAGTGCACCGTCTTTGCCGTAATAATAGCGATTTCCGAAAGCATGGACGGCGGCAGGGACATCATCTATCCACCAGTTGACAAGATCGAAATGATGACTGGATTTGTGAATCGACAGACTGCCGGATTTTTCACGCATACGGTTCCAGCGGTTGAAATAACTGGAACCGTGTTTGGTGTCGATGTACCAGGAGAGGTCAATTGTAGTCACTTTGCCGATTTTGCCTTCAATGATCATTTCTCTGATTAGGCGGTGAGCAGGTTTATAACGATAGTTGAATGTGCAAATCACTTTGCTGCGGGAGTTTTTTTGAGCGGCAAGGATTTTTTCGCAATCTTCATAGTTGGTACACATCGGTTTTTCGGTGATGATATCTAGATTTTTGGAGAGTCCCTGCAGAATGTAATTGACATGAGTGAAATCTACCCCGGCAACAATAAGGGCATTCGGTCGGGTTTCCGCAATCATTTTATCAAATTCGTGTGGCAGATAGCCGGGTATCTCTGCGGAGAGCTCCGGGACAAAATCTCGGCATACTTTGAAGCGCAAAGGATCAATGTCAAGCAGGGCTACAATCTCGCCTGACTGTTTGAATTCGCGTACTAGATACTTTATCCACATATTGATGGCACGGGTGGAAACTCCACAGACAGCATAGCGACGCATAATTCAGAATATCCTTTTATTTTTTATTCCAGTAAGGCAGCATTGCCGCCCACGCCGGATCGGCATAAAAGCGGTGACCTTCCGGACCGATGACGTGTTGACAATTGCTGCCAGCATTGAGTTTGTTGTAGATGTTTTTGATGCGTTCAAATTCAGATTTTGCCTCTTCGATGGGGAAAATGCTGTCGTTCTGACCGTTGACGATGACCAGCGGACGGGGTGCAATAAGTCCGAGGACATCGGCACTTTCGCCGTATTTCATCAATCCCGGGACGTAGTTACAGACACAGTGGTGACGGTCGTAGATACTCGCTTTGAAAGAGGAAAACGAGCAGGATGGCATAATGTGAGTCAACTCCGGCAGTATGGCACCGGCAAACATAGCAGTTGTGCCACCGCCTGAATTGCCCATAATACCGATTTTACTGCTGTCCAGCTGCGGATTGCTCTTGATGTAATCAATGACCCGCTTGATATCAAAGACCCGGTTGCCGAGCAGAGTTCTGCCCATCAGGAGTTCTTTGACTCCATCCTGACGGCAGCTTTTTTCGCGGGTTTCAGTATTGGTACTGTTTTCACCGAAAGAACGCTGTTCAAGACAGATGGCTGTGATACCTTTGCGCATACAGTAAATGGCGAAATCCCGGTCTCCGGCAACTTCGAGCGGAGTTGTTTCATCCTGCCATTGGACTGCGATGGATGTGTGCATACCTGTGGAATGACCCTGCAGGCAGATGAAAACGTTATGCGGAGCAACGGCATTTTTGGGGATGCACAGATAAATGTGATTGGCAAAATCATCACTCATTTGCAAGCGGATTTTTTCAATGGTGCCGTCAGGTGTTTCCCGTTTCCAGATGCTTTGCGGAGCAAGATCGCAGGTTTTGGCTGTCAGCATTTGTTCTATGCCGAGCAGACGGATGAGCTTTTTGCGGGCAAGGATCTGCCACGACAGTACATCGCTTTTGCCATCGTAAACGGAGTTGATGTTTTCGGCGCCGAATCCCAGTGCCGCAACGCCGCAGGAAATTGTCCCCAAAATCCATTTGTGTAAATTCATTTTTCCCCCTTTGCAACTATGTATTCAAAAAAAATGTGCCAACGATGGCATTGCTCTAATGTACACCAAAAACATTCCAGAATCAAGTGAAAACTGATAAAAATTTTTAAATTACAGTTTTATACTGTCTCTGATAATGAAACTCATCAAAAGCGGCGGCAGATTTGCGGTATCTTTGCCGTTAATCAACTGGATGACCCGGTTTGAAATATCTTCTGACGGATGAGCGAGAGTTGACAGAGCCGGAGTCAGGAATTCATCGAACGTTTCATCGTCAAAACCGATCACCGAAATATCCTGCGGGATGGATATGCCGTTTTTTGCCGCATAACGGTAAAAGCCTGTCGCCATCCGGTCGGTATCAAAAAATACAGCATCTGCTTTGCTTGCCATCACTGCCGGACCGGTTTTTTCGCCGTCGTCAAATTCGTGACCGCTTGCCAGATGCTCTATTTGTATAGACAGCTGCAAATCTTTGCGGGCTTCTTCCACACCCTGCAGTCGGCTGGGGGTGTTGCCGCAATAAAGCAGTTTGCGGAAATTTTTTTCATTGAGAGAGTTTATCATATTTCTGACGCTGGCGGCGCGGTTGACCGGGATGCTGTATTCCGAATCGACAAAATCGCAATCGACATAAATGAATTTCACCGGATACTGCTGCGGCAGAGAGTGGATGAATTCTTTTACCCGGGATATGGGGTCAGGGAAAACCACGACATAATCCACCATGCCGATCCAGTGGAAAAGCATCTGCTTGCATTCTGCTTCCCGTCCGGGCACGATCCTGCCGAGGATAGGGCAGAAGCCCTCTTTGATCAGTGCAGAATATGTGGTGTTGAGCTTGCGGGTGATATTGCCGGAATTTTCAAAAAGTATGCCGACAAAATTTTTCTTTTTCAGCCTGAGATTTCTCGCAGCGATATTGGGGGTATAATTATTTTTGCGGGCGATTTCCAGAATGATTTCCCGTTTTTCACGGGAAACATTAGGCATACCCTCCAATGCCCGCCGGATAGTCCGGATGGAAAATCCGGACTGCTGCGAGATTTCTTTCAGAGTGATCATTCAGCGCTTGCTCAAAACATCGGATTCATATTGTTTGACTTGTCCCAGCCATTCGCCGTCAACCGGCACCTGGTGTCGGTTGCAGTATTCGGCCCAGACGGCTCCAAAAGGCATAGTTTTGCAACGTTCCAGCAGTTCCATCCGGGCGGTGAAATCTCCGGCGACTTCCAGATCTGCCAGTTGCTTTGAGGGTTCCAGCAGAGCATTGAGCAAAGCCTGTTTCATCGCTCTTGCACCGACAGCCCAGGCGGCGATACGGTTGATGCTGGCGTCAAAATAATCCAGCCCGATATGGACTTTGCTGTCAAAGTTGTAACGGATGATTTCACCGGCGATGGCTTTGAGTTCATCGTTGAAAAGCACCACGTGGTCGCTGTCCCAGCGGACGCCGCGGCTGACATGGAGCAACACTTCCGGAGCAAACAGCAGTATGGAACTCAATTTGTCCGAAATGGTTTCAGTGGGGTGGAAATGGCCCGCATCCAGACAGAGCATTTTGTTTCTCGAAAGAGCATATCCCATATAAAATTCGTGAGAGCCGGTGACGTAACTTTCACTGCCGATGCCGAAAAGTTTGCTTTCCACAGCATCGCGGTTGCAATTCTGATCGATTTCCACCGCAAAAATGCGGTCGAGTGAATCAATGAGATTTTCTCTCGGAGTCAGGCGGTCGGCGGGAATATCTTTGTAGCCGTCGGGGATCCAGAAATTGGTGATACAGCAGTTGCCGAGTTTTTTGCCGAATGATTCTGCGACGATACGGGAGGCAATACCGTGAGCGACCCAGAAATCCCGGATGCTTTTATCCGGACTGCTCAATGTGAAACCGCTGGATGATTTGGGATGAGAGAAAAAACTGGGGTTGAAATCCAGACCGATATTCTTTGCTTTTGCCCAGTCGGTGAAACGATCAAAGTGTTCCGGGGCAATGGCATCACGCTCAACTTTTTTGCCATTGGTTTCAGCATAGATGGCGTGGAGATTGAGACGGTTTTTGCCGGGGATGAGTTTCAGCACAAAATCGAGATCGGCACGCAATTCGTCGCCGTTTCTTGCTCTGCCTGGGTAGTTTCCGGTGACGGCAAGGCCGCCATCGAGACCGGAGTCGCTTTCAAATCCGTTGACATCATCGCCCTGCCAGCAGTGCAGGCTGACTGCAATATCATCAAGTCTGGCAATGGCTTTTTCCACATCGACACCGATAGAAGCATAACGTTCTCTGGCAATATCAAAGCAACTCATAATAAAATCCTTAATTTTTGCAGGTTGTTCTTGGCTTTTTAAAAGATAACACTTTTGGGACCGAAAATCAAATATTACCTTGTTGAAATGTTACTTTTTTTTCGGTTTGCCCATATTTTTACTGCGGAAATTTTTTCCGCGGTGATCCCGGCGCAACATATCGCGCTGATCCCGCCTTTGAGCCAGACCGCGATTGACTTCGATATCTCTGCCGTCAGGAGTTTTGCCGGTGAAGTACATGGCACATCCCATAGTCATCGCCAGCGGCATATAATCCTGTACCTGCTGCAGGTTCCAATGGTTTTCGGCGAGGTAATCATCGACGACTTTCATATCCTTTGCCGTACAGCCGGGGAAATTGGAAATGAAATAGGGTATCATAAACTGTTTTTTGCCGCATTGACCGGATATTTTTTCAAATATTTCCCGGAATGCTTCAAATTCTCCGGCTTTGCCTTTACGCATAAGTTTGAGTACTTTGTCATCCAGATGCTCCGGGGCGACACTGATGTGACCGGAAATATGATTGGCAATGATTTTCCGGGTCTGTTCCGGCTGGGCGAGGGCAAGGTCGAGCCGGACACCGGAATTGATGAAAACGTGCTTGACCTGCGGCATATCAGAAACTTTATCCAGCAATTTTATCAATGGCTTTTCATCGGCGACATAATTGGGGCAGAAATCCGGGAAAAGGCAGGAATAGCGTCTGCATTTATCGCATTTTTCAGGGTCAGCCGGATGGTGACCGTAGATGTTTCCAGCCGCACCTCCGAGATCGGAAACGGTACCTTTGAAATATCCTGTGGCGGCGAGTTTCTCTATACTGCGGCAGATGCTTTCGGGAGAGCGGAAAACCATCTGTCTGCCCTGATGAGCCACCAAGCCGCAAAAAGCACATCCGCCGGGACAGCCGCGGACGATTTGTATGGAATCCTTGATAACTTCCCACGCCGGGATCTTTTCCTGATAACTCCAGTGCGGCAGATTGGTAAACGGCAGTTCGCTGACGTGATCATATTCGGCTGTGGTCATACACCTCTGCGGAGGTTCGATTATCAGTAAACGCCCGTTGGTCCATTGGGTCATACGCCTGCCGTTACGGGGATTCATTTCCGCTTCGATTTGTCTGGTTTGACGCATCAGAGCATCTTTATCTGCGATGATCGTTTCATAGTCCGGCAGGGATACTGTATTTTGATCCGGCACAAAAAGTCTGCTCTCTTTGCCGCCGGGATAACGGCAGGTACCTCTGATGCCGACGAGAGATTCCCCGCGGTCGAGTCGGCGGAAAATTTCCACCATTGTGATTTCGCCCATACCGTAGCAGAGGATATCTGCTTTGGAATCAACCAGTATCGATGGTCTTAATTTATCCTGCCAGTAGTCGTAATGGGCTACCCGCCGCAGACTTGCTTCCACCCCGCCCAGCACGACCGGTATTCCCGGGAAAGCCTGTTTTGCCAGATGGGAATATACCACTGTGGCATGGGGCGGGCAGAGACCGGCTCTGCCGCCGGGGGAATACATATCCTCTTTGCGCAATCGGCGTCCGGCTGTATAAAGCCGGATCATCGAATCCATATTGCCGGAAGCAACTCCGCACCCCAGCCGCGGCCGTCCGAAAGTTTTCAGAGATTCCGGATTTCTCCAGTCCGGCTGGGCGATGATGCCGACTTTAAACCCGGCATCGAGCAGCACTCTGGCGATCAGCACCGGCCCGAAAGATGGATGATCGATATAAGCATCTCCGGTGATGATCAGTATGTCGATTTCCTGCCAGTTGCGGGCGAGCATTTCCTCACGCGTCATCGGCACAAATGATGTCAGATCTTTTTGCATATTTCCCCTTTTTCAATCCGGAGTAATATAGCATTTTCAGCTGTATTTTTCAAGAAAAAAGAGACTTCCCGCAGTTTGCGGGAAGTCTCCTTGGTCTGACAAAGTATTTTATCAGTCGAGTTTGCAGCAATCCAGACTCATAAATTTGTCGGAAAGCAGTTCGCAGCCGCCTTCTTTGATGATACAGCCGCGTTCCCAGCGCAGGCCGTAGCCGTTGCCGGTGAAAAATGTATCGATCTGATAGGTCATATTTTCTTTGAGCTGATATTTGCTGGTGGTTTCGATCCAGGGGCTTTCGGTTTCCATAATGCCGAGACCGTGGACCGGACCGTAGAGCATATAATCTTTCCAGCCTTCGGCACAGCCCCAGTCGTAGTATTTCTGGGCGATGCTGGAAGCTTCGACGCCGGCTTTCATCAATTCAAAGGTGTATTTGTGGGCGCGGAGACCGAATTCCACCAGAGCGAGCTGTTCTTTGGGCAGAGTGCCGAAGTAAACCGGCAGACCGATGGAGGAACTGTAACCGCCGACGCGGGCACCGATATTGAGCTGAATGATTTCATTCGGTTTGATAGTGGCTCCGGTGGGACGGCTGATACCGTTGCTGGTACGGTCGCCGCCGAAGCAGTAAAGGCTGTGGCCTTCATATTCGCCGCCGTTGGCATAGATTTCACGCTGGGCGATACCGATGACCTGAAATTCGGTCATACCGGGTTTCATTTCATTCAAAATAGCCTGAACTGCTTTTTCGGAAACTTTGAATGCTTCGCGGTGGCAGTTGAGTTCGTTTTCGCTCTTGTACCAGCGCAGGGGGCGGAAAACTTCATCGGCGACGACGACTTCCACGCCGGGGAGCTGGGAGGCAACGGCATCGAGGGTGGGTTTGGTCATGACAGCGGTGCCGACCAGACCGAGTTTTTTGAGTTCTTTCATGCCGGACATTTTCACCACATCGGGATAAGTGGCAAGCGGAATGCCGGGATAATCAGGTTCAGCGGATTCGCGGTAGTTGAGCATCAGTGCGACTTTGGGCAGGACACTGCGGCCGCGGGCATATTTTTCGCTTTCCGGTCCGATGAGCAGTACGGCATCGCCTTCGGCGGGGACGAAAACACCGGCCTGTTCAAAGGTGGGCCAGTATTCGCTCAAGTAGCGGACATTGGCAAAATCGGATTCAGTACCGTGGACCAGACAGGCGTCAAGTCCTGCGGCTTTGATACGGGCCTGAAATTTGGCGATACGTTCGAAATACTCGGCAGTCGGAATAGTAACAGCCATTTTTTCCTCCAAAAAATATTGATTTTGAAATACTTCAGCTTGACAGCTCAACCTTAATTTAACATTGAACGCTCTTTTTTGCAAACACAAAATGTTGTTTTTGATTACAAATTTTCATCTACATCCAGTAAATTATCAAGATTTACCGGACTTGTACCGGAAAACGGCACTTCTCCGTAGAGCAGAGGTACGAGTGATTCGGCGCAAACCTGTCCCCGGCAGTGAGTGTTGACCACTGTCTGCAAAGCGGGGTCTTCCATAATGATGTACGGCGTATTGAGTCCTATCACCACCGGCTGATGATGCAGACCGTTGTGGATGATCCAGAGAACTTCTGCCGCGGCACCCATCGGGCGGCACGAATTCAAAATGGCGTGGGTCGATGAATCAAACAGGAAAATAACAGTGTCAAAATTTCCGCCTGCCATTTCAAGTTTTTTCAAATCATTGGCGTTGCCGTTGATGCGTATTTCCACTTCGGCGCCTCTGGATCGGAAATTTTCTGCCAGAGCCTGATATTCTTTTGCCACGACTTCCTCTTTGTTGACGGCGAACCAGAGCAGGACTTTTTTGGTTTTTTCCTGCTGCAAAGGCAGGATGCCGAGTGAATTGCGCAGCAGCACCGCACCTTTTTGAGCGAGTTTTCTGCCGAAATCATTGCCGTTGATCTCGATTTCAGCCGGGTCGTGTTTCTGCACCGGCTCTGCCGGGTCGAGAATGCCCTGACGATCTTTCATCTGCAATATCCGCATCACGGATTCATCCAGTCTTTTTTCGCTGATAAAACCGCTGTCGAGTGCTTTTAGCATATTGTCAAAGTAAGCAAGATCAGGCAGTTCCCCGTTTAAAATATCCCGGTCGGGCCAGAGCATTACATCGCATCCGGCTTGAAAGGCTGTTACCAGACGGTCGTTTTCAAGCGGCAGCCAGTTGAATCCGCCCATAACCAGAGCATCGGACACGATGACTCCCTCAAAACCGAGTTCCCCCCGCAACAGATCTTCAAGTATTTTGCGTGAAAGCGTCGCCGGCGGGGGCAAGCCTCTGCCCATATCCATAAAAGGCAGTGAAATGTGTCCGGGCATAATGGAATGAGTGCCGCTTGAAATCATTTTACGGTAGATCCTGCCGTAAGTATCCATCCATCTTTTGCGGGAAAGCCGGTTGAGCGATGGTCCTATGTGCTGATCGCGGAAATCCGAGCCGTCGCCGGGGAAGTGTTTGCATCCGGCACTGACCATATTATCCTGCAAGCCCTTGACGACATTGGAAGCAAGTTCCATAATAAGTTCCGGATCATCACCGAGTCCGCGGTGATTATTGACCGGATTGTGCCACGAAAAGGCGATGTCAACTTCGGGGGAATAAGTCCAGGTGAAACCGAATTCCCTGCCGCCGAGAGCGCACCATCTGCCGAAATCATAGGCATCTTTCGGACTGCGGCTTGCCGCCAGAGCCAGTTGGCTGGGCAGCCGGACATTGCCGCCGCCGTGTTCCAGATCTCCGGCAACGGAAAGCGGGATTTTGCTCAAACGGTTGCAGCGTTCGATGACCGCCACCGGATTTTCGCGGGAAGAAAAGCGTGAAATGATATCTGCTCCGCCGAAAACACTGCCGATGGGATATTTTTCCAGAAATTCCTGCAAAGTCTCATCAGAGTTGATGACATTGCGCATCATACTCAACCGCAATTGTACTGTCTGACCGATTTTTTCTCTGATACTCATACGGTCAACAATAGTTCTGTATTTGTTTTCCATAATTTTACTGTATTTTACGTGTGGCCGGTGATTTTATTTTGCAACATACTATAGTACAGACAGCGGTAAAAATCAACCGTTTTGCGGTGAAATAAATCAGGTAAAAAAAGAAAAACACATATTGATAAAAATTTTTTCAGGTGTTATATTGTGCAGGCCATCACTTTGCTGTCATATTGTGGAAAATGAAAAATCTTGTTAAAATAATTCTGCTCTGGCTCTTTTTGCCGTTGCTGCTTGCAGGGGTGGAACTGCGTGTTGTCACTACCGGTGATCTGCACGGTCAACTGCCGGTTTTTTCCCGCCTTGCTGTTGCCATCCAAAATGAAAAACCGGATATACTTATAGACTGCGGAGACCTTTTCAGCGGCAATTATTACAGCGACAGCGATTGCGGCAGAAGTATGGCCGAGGCACTTAATCTGCTTGAATTTGATGTCTGGGTACCGGGAAACCACGATTTTGAACTGCCGTTTGACAAATTGCGGGAACTTTTCATCCGCTTCCGCGGCAGTGTGTTGGGCAATTGGCAGAGCCGTCAACTGCCGGAAGTTCTGCCTTATACGATCATCACCCGCAAAGGTCTCCGGTGTGCTGTTATCGGTATGGGCGATGCCATACAGGATCAAAGGCTCTTGCCCGGAACACCTTTTACGATGATTGCCGCCAGAAAGTTTCTGGAAAAAACGCTGGCGGAAATAAGTGATTTCAATCCGGATGTGGTGATACTGGCATTGCATCGCGGTTTGTATTCCAGTACCGGAGATCTTTTTTCGCTGTTGAAATATTTTCCGCAAATATCGCTGGTACTGGGCGGTCATACGCATCAAGGGGATCCCGGCAGAAATCTCGGAGATGCCTATTATCTGCAAGCCCCCTCTCATGCCAGCGGCGCCGCTGTGGCGGTGCTTGAGATCGATAAAAAATCCCGCCGGATAAACAATGTAGAATCGTGGATTATCCCGCCGGAAAAAGAGAAGTTTCATCCGGGCGTGATGAAACTTTACCGCGAATTGAAAAACCTGCTGGAAGTTTCCGGCCAAAAAGTTATCGCCACAATTCCGGGCGGATTGAAACAGGAAAAAGGCTTCAATAACCAATTTGCCGTAATGGCGGCGGAATCTCTCCGGTCGGCGGCAAAAGCCGATGCCGGAATTTTTACCGGCAGTGTTTCCGGAAAATCCCGCTCTGAAAAGATCAATGAATTTGACCTTTTTTACCTGATGCCATTCCGTTCAGAAATAATCACCGTGCGGTTGACCCGTGCCGAACTGGCAAATCTGCTCAAAGAGGAGATGCGGCTCTCCCGGGGAAAGAAATCATTTATGTCCTCCGGAATATCAGGTGTCAAATTTCGGCAGGTCCGCAAGTCGGTCGATCCGGCATCTCTGCCGTCAGAAATCACGATCGCTATGGGAAGTTACCGTTTTTGTGCTTCAAAAGCACTTGCCGGGGTGCGCCGGGATCAAAGCCGCTGGCGTCGTACCGGTATTTCTGAACGCGATGCATTCAGGGAATATATCATCAGGAAATTTCCGGAGAGGAAAAAATGAAAATAGTTTGCAGTATATTTTTCTGTGCGGTACTGCTGCTGGCGGGAGGGTGTTTTTCTGTTGCTCCTGCCAAATCACCGGAGTTACCGGCAGAAAAGTCCAAAATAATCATATTGGATCCCGGTCACGGAGGTCACGACCCGGGAGCCGCCGGAGTTTTTTCACAGGAAAAAAACCTCAATCTGGCTCTGGCTCTGGCGGTGGAAAAAGAATTGCAGCAGCGGGGATTTCAAGTGTATATGAGCCGCCGGGATGATACTTTTATTTCGCTTGCAGGGCGTTGCCGTGCGGCAGAAAAAACGGATATTTTTGTTTCCCTGCATCACAATGCGTCGCTCAATAAAAAAGCATCCGGTGTGGAAACTTATGCTCCCTCCACCCGGCGGGAAAATCATACCCGGAGCGTGATGCTCGCGTTTTCAGTGCATCGCCGTCTGGCTGCTGTTGCCGCCATACCTGACCGGGGGATGCGTTCTGCCAGATATTATGTACTGGAAAATACCAAAATCCCGGCAATACTTGTCGAAGCAGGATTTATTTCCAATGCCGGTGAGGAAAAACTTATCAATACTGTTGAGTACCGTCAGCGGATCGCCGCCGCTATTGCTGATGGCATCGTAGATTTTTTTACTTCCGAGGCATTGAAACAAAAGTAAATTTCAACGGGAAATGTTGTACTTCACCCGTTGGGCGGGCAAACGCATCATGGATTTGATCAGGTTGACGCCGCGTTTCATATTGTTGTTTTCGGGTTTGAAAAACCGGCGGTACGAAAAAAGAGCAAAACCGGTGATCTCATTTCTGGTCTGGTTGTAACGCAACTGGTTGAAAATTTCATTTACCGGAAATTCCTGCGAACTGCCCAGCCGGTATATGGCGTGCCCGGTGAAAAGCCGTACCCTTGTACCTCTGACTTGATTCGCCCACCAGTCCGCCAGGCAGGCGTATGCCGCTGTACGGTGATTGAAACCCCAGTAAAGCTGCGGCACGACATAATCGATCAGTCCGGCTTTTATCCATCTTCTGACATCGGCGTAAAGAGTGGTGTAGCATTCTTTGCCGCCGGTGAGAGAACCGGCGGGAGTGGTGCGTTTATTTGCCCATATTCCAAAGGGACTTATGCCGAAAGCCACCTTGCGGTTGTATTTCCGGTTAAAAGATTTGAGGTTGTGATGCACTGCCATTATTACCGTAGTTACATTGTCCCGCCGCCAGTTGGCAAGGGATTTCCCGGCGTAATTATAGCGGGCAAAACTTGCCGCATCGGCATTTCTGATATCCGAGTAGAGATAAAAATAATCGTCAAAATGTACGGCGTCAATGTTGTATCTTGAGACCACTTCCATAATGCTCTGAACGATGTGTTTCCTGACAGCCGGGTTGCCGGGGTCAAGCAGCAGAGAGTTTTTGTTTTTGCCGATCGGCACGCAAAGTACGGCTCCGGGGTTTTTGCGGGCAAAGTTGTTGGGGGCAAGCGTTTTCAAATAGGCGTTCTTACTTAAAGGGGTGCCGCCGGTCACCCGGTAGGGATTGAACCAGGCGTGAAATTCCAGTTGATTGCGGTGGGCTTCATCTATCAGGATTTTGAGCGGGTCGATACCTGCTATGCCGCGGCCCTCTTTGCCGGTCAGGTATCTTGAATATGGATTGAGTGCCGACGGATACCACGCATCACAGTTGGAACGCACCTGAAAAAAGACGGTGTTGAAATTGGCTCTTTTGATCTGCCGCATCATTGCCGCCGCCTCATTTCTGAATTGTGCGGCGTTGACAAACGGACCGAAGTCGATGTTTTCCACTGTCGCCACCCAGACTGCTCTGGTCTGCCGGGTACGGATCACCGCCGCGGGCAGATTGATCACTTTGGCAGAAAAATTACCTGCATAACGGACGGGAGTTCCGTTGCTCTGCCGCAAAATTTCCCCGTTGCTTTCCCGGGCGGACAGCAAGAGGATCAAAATGGCAAAACAGCGGCAGAAATATTTCATTTGTCAGGGACGATATTTTTTTTGTTTTTTTGGGGTTTCCGGCGGCAATCATTTTTTCTGCCGCAGTTGTCACTGCCTTCGGGCCAGCGGCAGGCGAGTTCATCCGGGTCAAGTCCGGATACAACTCCGATGATTATTGCTGCTTCGCGAGCGTGATTGTAAGAGCGGTTGCGGAAAATCTCCCGCGAAAAAGAGTCGGAAATTATCAGATCCGGCAGCAGATCGAGGATTTTTTCTGCCGAATATTTTATCCGCAGCATTATCGGCAATGGAGCCAGCAGCCGGTTGATGGTATCGCTGATAACCATCCTATTGCCGCGGTTGCGGGTGTACATCATACCGGATTCGCCGCTTAATTGTTTTTCGACAAACGGCAGGGCAAGCAGTGCCAGAGCGAGAGAAACACTGTTGCGGTATTGCTTTTCCTCTATCCGGCAGTCTCTTTCAAAAAGCAGTTTTATGGCATACTGGCACTCCGGAGTGCCCCAGTTTTTATCCAGAAACGGCAGAAAATATTTCAAAAGACCGTAGTCGTGAAAAACTTCCAGATGTCTGTCGCAGTAATTTGACTGCAATATTTTTTCCCATTCCAGAGAGAGTCTGGATGCGGCGGCACACAAAAGCAGTTTCAGCCGGGAAAAGAGGGCGTTTTCGGTTGCATTATCCAATTCAAAATCAAACATTCCGACCAGTTTCAAAGCTCGGAGCATTCTGACCGGATCTTCTTCAAAACGCAATGCCGGATCACCTATTGCCCGCACTTTGCGGGCGGCAATATCCACCAGTCCCATGCCGGTAAAGTCCAGGATTTCTTTTTTTACCGGATCGTAAAAGAGGGCGTTGACGGTGAAATCCCTGCGGAAAGCATCTTCCTGGGCCGTCCCGAAAGCATTATCGGCTATGATCAGATTATCGTTTTTAAGTCCATCATTTTCCCGGTAGGTTTTTTGCGTATTTTCCTGCGGGTTACGGCGGAAAGTGCTGACTTCAAACAACATACCATCCACGAAAACATGGGCAAGACGGAAGCGTTTGCCGATGATATGGCAGTTGCGTCTGCCGAAAAAAGCTCTGATTTCTTCCGGTGTGGCAGAGGTGGCGATATCAAAATCTTTGGGAGTACGGCCGAGCAGCAGATCCCGGATCGCACCGCCGACGATGTAACTTTCATAGCCGCCTTGCTGCAAACTTGACACCAGAGTGTATGCGGCGCGGCTTACAGGCAGATCACTTTTCATGGGAAACGGTCTTTTTTCTTTCTATGACAGTATCGACACATTCCATAGCGGGATCGGGGGCAGGATAGTCAGAGTTGAAATGCGCTCCGCGGCTCTCTTTGCGGGCTGAAGCACAATCAATGATCAATTCTGCGGCAGTGGCGATATTGCGCAGTTCTATCAGGTCGGCGGTCACTTTGAAATCGTGATAGTATTTGTCAATTTCTTTTTTGATCAGCACGATGCGGTTTTTTGCCCTTTCCAGCCGCTTATTGCTGCGGTAGATCCCGACATAGTCCCACATGAAACGGCGGATCTCATCCCAGCTGTGCGAAACCAGTACCATTTCATCGGAGTCGGTGGCGTCGCCGTCGTGCCAATTCAAATCGGATGGAGTTCCCGGCAGAGTGCTTTGCAGTTCGTCAAAGCGGCGGTTGATCTCCTCTGCCGCCAGACGCGGCACGACCAAAGCTTCCAAAAGGCTGTTGCTGGCAAGCCGGTTGGCGCCGTGCAGACCGGTGCAGGCGGATTCTCCGACGGCATAGAGTCCTTTGATACTCGATTCACCGGAAACGGTGGTTTTGATACCGCCGCAGACAAAATGGGCGGCGGGAACGACCGGGATAAGGTCTTTTGCCATATTGATACCGGCTTCCAGACATTTTTCAAAAATATTGGGGAAGCGGCGTTTCAGAGCATCTTCGCTCATATGGCGGATATCCAGATAGACACATTCTTCGCCGGTGAGTTTCATTTCGGCATCGATCGCTCTTGCCACCACGTCCCGCGGGGCGAGACTTTTCATCGGGTGGTATTTATCCATAAATTCAACCGGTTCACTGTCGCGGCTGTAACGGCATTTGAGGACTGCTCCTTCGCCGCGGAGTGCTTCACTGATAAGGAAACTTCTGATCGTGGGGTGGTGCAGTACCGTCGGATGGAACTGGATGAATTCCATATTGGCGATTTTTGCTCCTGCCCGGTATGCCATGGATATGCCTGAAGCACACGCTACATCGGGATTGCTGGTGTAAAGATAAACTTTGCCTACGCCCCCAGTGGCAAGTACTGTACTGGTGGCAAGCATAGTGTTGACTTCGCCCTGCTTGATATCCAGAACATACACTCCGAGGCACTGTTTCGGTCTGGCAGAAAAAAGCCGGTCACTGACGATAAGGTCAATGGCGATGTGGTGTTCAAGGATATCCACATTTGGCAGGGCGGAAACGGCTTCGATCATCACCCTTTCCAATTCAGCTCCGGTGATGTCTCCGGCGTGCAGGATGCGGCGTTTGTGGTGTCCGCCCTCTCTGCCGAGGTCGTAATCAGCCGAGTCCTGTATGAAACCGAGGTCGCCTCTGGTGGTGAATCTGGCACCGAGCGAAACCAGTTCTCTGATAGCATCGGGACCGTTGCGGACAATTTCCCGCACGACGTCTTCTTTGCACAAACCTGCTCCGGCAACTATGGTGTCCCGGACGTGTTCGTCAAATGAATCAAGTGCATCCATTACGCACGCAACACCGCCCTGTGCCAGTTTGGAGTTGCATTCGTCAATGGTGCGTTTGGTAACAACAGCCACCTTGCGTCCGCTTCTGGCCAGAAGCAGGGCGGTTGACAGACCGGCAAGACCGCTGCCGACGATAATGTGGTCATATTTGACCACTTTGCTCTGATTTTTTGTTTTCAAAATATGAAATCCGCAATTAAAAAAAATTTGCTCTATGGCGTTATGTGATGTAAATTACACCGAAAGCAGATTTTTTTCAACTTATATATCAGGAAAAACTGATGGCTTTTGGGACAAAAAAAGAAAAAATATCCGTAACTGATGATTTTACCGTTTTAAAATGGTGGTATCTGCCATTGAAATTTGCGGCATTGATCGCCGGCGGACTTTGTTATGCTGCGGCATTGGCGCCGTTGAATTTTTATGTGCTTGCTTTGCCGGCAGTGGCACTTTTGCTTTACGGGCTGGAAAAGACTTGCGGAGCAAAGGCATTTTTATGCGGCTGGCTCTGGGGATTGGCGTGGACTTTGCCTTCGTACTGGTTTTTGCGAGAGATCGAATTGCCGGTACCGTTTTTTATTGCCGCAGCAGTCAGCCTTTTTTGCGGAGTGTTTGCCTTTTTTTATACTGCAGTACGCAATACTCTGCTTTTTCCGCTGAAAATTTTTTGCAGTCCGTGGCGGGAAAAATGCAGTTATCTTGCGGCTTTGCCGTTGACAAGACAGATATTTTTCTGTATCGGCACGGCGGCGCTTTATACATTTATTGAGTGGAGCCGTTCCCGGATTTTCCCGTGGAATAATCTCTCTGCCACCCAGTACCGGAATCTTTATTTTATTCAGGCTGCATCGCTCATCGGCGGAGCCGGTTTGACTTTTTGCATAGTTTTTGCCGGATCGTCAGTTTATGCGGCGTGGCGTTTCGGCAAAGGCTTCAAAGTATTGTCGGTGGCGGCAGTGCTTTTGCTGTCGCTGATGCTGTTTGGAGCGTGGCATCTGCACTTTAAAAGCGGTGAAGTGCAAACGCAAAAAATTTCTATGCTGCTTATTCAGGGTGATTTGAGTCAGCGGCGTGATCCAAAACCGGGAGCGGCTGAGGAGGCCTTGTATGTTTATAGTCTCCTGACCCGTCAGGCAGTGGCGGCTTATCCCGGTGCCGATCTTGTGGTATGGCCTGAATGTGCAGTACCGATACCGTTTTGCAGTGCCGTAGATTTGCGGCAGAAATACCCCAATTCACTTATCGGAGTTTACCAGAATGTTGTACGGAATTTCAAAGTCCCCATGCTGATCGGGGCATTGGATTTTGCCTCAGGATTTGACGGTACCTGGGATTACAGCAAGACCAACAGCGCACTGCTTTTTGACCGTCAGGGAAATCTTGCCGGCAGATATGACAAATGCCACCGGGTACCTTTCGGCGAATATGTCCCATTCAGAGATTATCTGCCGTCAAAACTGGTGAAAATACTGGATATGGGCAGAGATCTCGTGCCCGGGATCTCTCATCGTCCGTTGCGTTTGGCAAATGGTGTGCAGGCCGGGATGATGATCTGTTTTGAAAGCGTCTTTGATTATATTGCCTGCAAAAATGCGAAACGCGGAGCGGATTTCCTTTTGGTACTTTCCAACGATGCCTGGTATCCGACAAGTTCCGAACCGGAACAGCATCTTGCCAACGCCGTCATCCGGGCGGTCGAAAGCGGTCTGCCTATGGTCAGGTGCGGCAACAACGGAGGTTCGCTTGTGGTGACAGAAAAAGGCGAGATCACCCAGATATTGGAAGTGCCGGGCAAAGCGTCCCGGCCGGAAATACGCCGCGGCAGAGGATTCCGCAAAGTGGAATTGCATTTGCCGGAAATGAATGAATTGACTTTTTACTGCCGTTTCGGCAGATTTTTTATCGCCGCAATAGTATTTATGTCGGTATGGTCGGTGGTGCTGACTTTGCGTAAAGGTTATCTGCGCGAAAAGCAGTTGACAGACATTCTGGATGGTGATCAGGCGTAAATATCCTGCAGCCGGGGCAAGGCCGGAAACGCCTGTTCGCTTTACCGATTGAAAAGTTTCTGCACTTCCGACAGCAACAGATCTCTGGCTTCTCCGGCATTTTCTGCGGTGATGGAGCATCCGCCGGCCAGCGGATGGCCGCCGCCGCCGAAATGTCTGGCGATATCAATGATGGGATAAGCGGAATCCTTGCTCCGCAGTGATATTTTAAAAGAATCCCCTTTGCGGTAAATCATCGCCGCAATGACAGCGGAATCTATACTGCGGATGATATCAATGATATTTTCGCTCTCCTTGAGGTCGAAATCGTGTTTCTGCAACAATTCATCAGAAACATAAGTACAGACAAAACGCCCGTCAAAAAATGTTTCAAGACAGTTGTTGACAATGTCTGCCTGCAACTGTAATTGATTGAGCGGCACGCTGAAATAAACCGCATTGATGAGTTTTTCCAGAGCGACTCCGCATTCCAGCAAATCCGCCGCCATCCGCATAACTCTGCCATTGGTATTGGAAAATTTGAAACACCCGGTGTCAGTCATCATCCCGAGGTAAAAAAGCGTGGCGCAATCGGGAGAAATCTGCTTGGAGTGATGCATTGCCAAAGCGGCACACATTTCGCAGGTGCTGGAATATCTGTGATCGGCAAACGAATATTCCGCACTGACACTGGTCATAAAGTGGTGGTCAATGCAGATGCTTTTTGCCCGTGGCGGAGTCTGCATGGCCGGGGCGGATATCCGGCTGTCGTCGGCACAATCCAGAATCAGCACTGTATCAAAAGCATCGTATCCCGGGAAATCGTCACTGGTCAATGCTCCGGTACAGATATCCCGGTAGCATTTCGGAGGCAGATCCGACAGAAAAACTTCTGCCGCCGCCCCCAGCCCCCGCA
>JAZONW010000020.1:0-9828 GCA_045654745.1 Victivallaceae bacterium
TACCGGCTTTGCCGGAATTCGGTCCCGGACCGGTAACGACCACGATCGGGCGCTCGGTTTCAATGTATTCATTGGCACCGTATCCGCTGGGACTGGCGATGACATCGACATCGTTGGGATAACCCTCGATCGGCCGGTGGGTATAAACTTTGATGCCGCGGCTGGCAAGACGGTTGATAAAAGGTTTCACCGACGGTTGATTGCAGTAGCGGGTGACCACCACTGCCCGGACGTCCAGACCCCAGTCGTGCAGATCGTCAATGGTACGCATGGTGTCAACATCGTATGAAAGACCGAAATCAGCCCGGATCTTGCGGTCTTCGATCGCTCCGGCATGGATGCAGATTATGATATCGACTTTGTCTTTGAGCCGTTGAAGCAGTTTGATTTTTGCATTGGGGTCAAAGCCCGGCAGGACTCTTGCAGCGTGAAAATCACAGAGCAGTTTGCCGCCGAATTCCAGATAAAGCTTGTCGTCAAATTTACTGGCGCGTTCCAGAATTGCTTCTGACTGCTCCTGCAAATATTTATCGCTGTCAAAACCGATTTTAAACATAAGCCGTTTCACAAATTTTACGGTACTGCAAGTCATGATTTTGCAATACCGGATTGATTTTTACTTTTGATGTCGCAAGTTAATATAATCTGCCCTGACAGTTAAAGCAACTTGTTTTTTGAAAAAAACACGTCATTTTTTTATCATTGAGTTTGCTAAAAGTTGCAGAATGTGCTACCTTAAATAGTATTATGGATACAGTAAAACTGCACAACATCAGATGCAATGCCATTATAGGTACATTGCCCCACGAGAGAAGTCGCCGCCAGGCATTGGTGATCGATGTGACTTTTTGTGCCGATTTAAAGCCGGCAGGCAAAAGCGACGATCTGATGAAGGCCGTGGATTATTCTGCGGTGGAAAAAGAGGTCGTCGAGTTGGTTTCCAATTCATCCTTTCAACTGATTGAAGCATTGAATCATGCCATCGGGCAGACGATCGTCAGAAAATATCCGGTAGAAATGTGTGAAGTTACTGTATTCAAACCCGGTGCTTCAAAATATGGCAGTGGAGTATCTGTAACTATGACCTGCCGCCGGGGGGAGGATGCGTGATGGCAGAGAAACTCACTCCGATGATGCAGCAGTATCAGGAAGCAAAATCCCAGATCCCGTCAGATGCGGTGTTGCTTTTCCGGTTGGGGGATTTTTACGAAGAATTTTTTGAAGATGCGGTGACTGTCAGCAATGTCCTTGATTTGGTATTGACCCGGCGTCAGGGGTATCCGATGTGCGGATTTCCGCATCACGCACTGGAAACTTATCTGCCGCGGCTGGTTTCAGCCGGGCTCAAAGTCGCTATCGCCGAGCAGATGGAAGACCCCAAAACAGCCCAGGGCAAAATTGTAAAGCGGGAAATCACCCGGATCATCACCCCGGGTACTGTGACCGATGATGCACTGCTCAAATTTGACCGCAACAATTATCTTTGTGCGTTGTGCCGCAATCCCAAAAGCGGCAGATTTGCCCTTGCGGCACTGGAAGTGAGTACCGGAGAATTCTTTTTTGTCCTGCCGTCAACTCCGGAAAAACTCTGCGGCGAATTAAGCCGACTCGGAGCAAAAGAAGTCCTCATTCCCGCCAAACTCGGTGCGGATTTCAGAAACAATGATTCGTGGCCCGACAGCCGGGAGAACATCTGCTGGACAGAACTGGATGATTACGACTTTGATTTTGAATCTGCGACCCGGGCTTTGACCGGTAAATTCAATGTAGCGACACTGGATGCTTTCGGGTGCAGGGATTACCCTGAAGCAGTTTGTGCCGCCGGAGCAGTTTTGCAGTACGCTACAGATAAACTCCGCCACGATGCCAGCCATTTTCAGGTGTTGGAGTACCACAATCTGGATAAATGTCTGGAACTTGATCCCGTTTCCATGCAAAATCTTGAATTGGTCAATACCCGTGCCAATTCCGGCAAGGCCGGTTCACTGCTTGGCGTGCTTGACCATTGTGCGACATCTATGGGCGGCAGAAAACTGCGTTCCTGGGTATTGCGTCCACTTTATGACCGCGATGAAATCATCGCTCGGCTCGACGCTGTGGAAACTTTTGTGATCGACCAGTTGACTCTCGCTGAATTAAGGGAAACTCTCGGAGTCATCCGGGATTTGGAACGTATCACCGGCAGAGTCAATATCGGCAGTGCAACTCCCCGGGATTACCGGGCGTTGAGTGCTTCGCTGGATGCTCTGCCGGGGGTAAAAATGATGCTGGCGGATTTTGAAACTCCGCTTTTGTGTGATATTTGTGCGCAGATCGGTGATTTTTCGGCTCTGGTTACCCGGATAGAGGAATGCATCGTGGATGAACCTCCTGCCTTTTTAAGCGACGGCGGAGTTATCCGCAGTGGATTCTGTGCCGAACTGGATGAGTTGCGAAAAGCCGCTGTCGATGGCAAGGGCTGGCTGGCAACGATCCAGCAGCGCGAAATGGAGCGAACCGGGATAAAATCTCTTAAAGTCAAATACAATTCGGTTTTCGGATACTATATCGAAGTCAGCAAAGCCAATTTGAATGCTGTGCCGGATGATTATATCCGTAAGCAGACACTGGTCAATGCAGAACGTTTCATCACTCCCGAACTCAAAGAACTGGAAAGCAAAATACTCGGTGCCGAGGAACGTTCCCGCACTCTTGAAGCAAAAATTTTCAATGAATTGCGGGAGTTTGTGCTTTCTTTTACCGCATCGATTCAGCGGAGCGCTGATGCATTGAGTACCCTCGATGCTGTGGCATCGCTGGCAGAATGTGCCAGAATCAACCGCTATGTCAGACCCAAAATATCCGACAGCGAAAAACTCGATATTGTCGGCGGGCGTCATCCGGTACTGGAAAATATTATGCACAATGAGCGTTTCGTCCCCAATGACTGTCTGCTTGACGGTGATCTCAACCGTATGATGCTGATCACCGGGCCGAATATGGCAGGTAAATCAACATTTATCCGTCAGACTGCCCTTATCGTCATAATGGCTCAAATGGGATCATTTGTCCCGGCTGATTCTGCTGAAATCGGTTTGGTGGACAGGATATTCACCCGTATCGGCGCCGCGGATGACCTTTCCCGCAGTCAGAGTACATTTATGGTGGAAATGGTGGAAACTGCCAATATTTTACGCCACGCGTCACCCCGCAGTCTGGTTATTCTGGATGAAATCGGCAGGGGGACAAGTACATTTGACGGACTTTCTATAGCGTGGAGTGTTGCAGAATATCTGCACGATGATCCCAGATGCCGCACTTTGTTTGCCACTCATTATCACGAACTGACTGAACTTGCCAACACCAGAAGAGGGGTGGGGAATTTCAACGTGGCAGTACGGGAGTACGGCGAAGATATCATATTCCTGCGGCAGATAGTCCGCGGCACAAGTGACCGCAGTTACGGTATCCACGTGGCAAAACTTGCCGGAGTGCCGAAACCGGTGCTGGAAAGAGCATCGGCAATACTTGAACTGCTGGAAAAAAATGCTTCTACCCCGCGGGAAGCAATGAGCGAACTGCCCCGGCGTATTGTTAAGAGCAAGCGTAAAAGTGATGAAAACGATGATTTCATCCAGTTGAAACTGGTTTGAAATATACTTGAATAAAAACTGTAAAAAATTTATCTGATATCTGAAAATGGGAATCGCTGTTATCTGCACCGGGACGGAGTTGCTCCGTGGAACAACTGTCAACACCAACTGTGCTTATCTGGGCAGGAATCTCCTCTCTGCCGGCTTGGAGTTGTCTTTGCAGCTCTCGGTCGGAGACCGGGCAGGGGAACTGGTCGCCGCATTGGGCAGTGCTTTGCAGTTTGCCGATAATATTATTGTCAGCGGCGGGCTCGGACCAACTGATGATGATATAACTTTGGAGTGCTGTGCCAGATTTTTCGGCGAAGAACTTTTTTTGTGTGAGGAACTCCGGCAGAAAGTTATTGATTGCTGGCAAAAATATCACCGGGATAATTCCCGCTGTCCCAAAAAGCAATTCAAACAGGCTATGCTGCCTCAAAACGGACATATCATCCCCAATCCCGCCGGTTCGGCATCGGGGATATGGTTTGACACTGTTTACGGCAATAAGTCAAGAAGAATTTTCCTTGTGCCGGGCCCGCCCAGAGAATTTGAACCTATGGTAAGGGATTTCATCGTGCCACTGCTTCGGGAAAGAGAAACGGTTTCCAGTTTTACCGGCGGAATAGCCATTTGCGGAATAGGGGAATCCACCGTGATGATGAAATCCCGCGAAGTTCTCGGAGATTTCACCGGAGAGATCGCCGATACTGCCTCTGAAGAAGGAACCCGGATATATCTGACCGGAAATCAGCAGGACGTTGATGAAAAAATCGCCAAAATCCGGGATCTTTTCGGCAAATCAGCCTTGCCGTCAGGAGAAATGTCGCTTTTTCCAGCCTTTGTCAAGCTGCTCAGAGAAAAAAATCTTACCTTTGCGTGTGCAGAATCCTGCACCGGTGGATTGGTTGCAACAAAGCTTACTGATATACCCGGAGTATCTGATGTTTTCCTCGGCGGTATAGTTTCGTACAGCAATCAGGTGAAAAACTGTGTGCTGGGAGTCAGTTCCGATACGCTGTCAGAGTATGGTGCAGTCAGTGCTGAATGTGTGCGGGAAATGGTGGAAAAAGCCTGTGCCATCACCGGTGCTGATTGCGGAGTTTCGCTCAGTGGTATAGCCGGTCCCGGCGGCGGTACTCCGGAAAAACCGGTCGGGCTGGTGTATGCCGGGGTGAAAACGCCCGGCGAATGCCGGACTTTTGAACTTCATTTACGCGGCAGTCGCAGTATGATAAGAGAAAGAGCCGCTGCTCTGGCGGTCAATTTTTTGCGTGAAATGCTTTTGGAAAAATAATGTTAGAATATATTGACATCACAGATTATGCCCTTATCGGCAGGTGTTCGCTGGAATTTGCCCCGTCGTTTAATGTGGTTACCGGAGAATCCGGTGCCGGTAAGTCGATCCTGATGGCGGCAGCGGCACTGCTTTTTGGCGGCAGAACTGATAAAAACGCTATTCGCACCGGGTGTGAATCTGCAACTGTCGCAGGCGGGATTTCTGTGCCGGAAACACTTCGTGAGCAAATTGCGGAAATTTTAGCCGGTCAGGATATAGAATTTTCAGGTACAGCGATTGATATCAGACGCAAAATAACTCTTTCCGGAGTGAGAAATTACCTCAATGATGTGCCGGTGGGGGCAAAAACGCTTGCTGAACTTGGCAGGATACTTATTGACTTCCACAGCGCCAATGAGCAGTTGGCATTGACGAACCCGGCCCGTCAGTTGGAAATGCTCGACCGCTTTTCAGATTTGGAAAAGGAAAAAAACTTGTGCCGCCTTGCCTGGCAGGAATGGGAATCTTTGCGGCAGGAACGCAGGAAATTTGAATCAGCAACACTTTCTGACAGCCGTATCGCCGAATTGCGGGAGTTGGTCAGGGATGTGGAAAAAGTCAATCCCCAGATCGGCGAAGAAAATGCTTTGAGCGGGCGTTACAAGCTTGTTTCCAATGCCCGTGATGTCCTGCAGATATGCGGCAGATTGCAGAATATCCTTGCCGAATGTGACGGTTCTGTTGTGGATCAACTGGGTGAAGTTTACCGTCAAATCGTGGATTTGAGCCGGATCGCCGATGACCCCGGAGTGGATGCATTGCTCTCTGATTGCAGTGTTTTGCAGGAAAATATCCGGGAACTCGCTTCAAAGGTCGCTGACTTTGCCGAAAAAACCGATCTCGATGCCGAAGCCCTTGTGGTTATGGAAAGCCGCTTGCAGGCATTGCATTCGCTCAAACGCCGTTATCAGGCAGATGAAGAAAGTCTGTTGGAAGCGTGCGAAAATGCCCGGCAGGAACTTGCCGCAGTTGATGATGCCGATAAACTCCGCCGTAAATTTGCCGCAGAGGAAAAAATATTGCAGGAAAAATATTTCTCTGCCGCCCGGGATTTGTCAGTAAAACGCCGTCAGGGAGCAGAAAAACTTTGCAATGAAATATTGCAGGTTTTGGCCGAAATCGGTTTCCCTGAATGTCGTTTGCAATCGGAATTTTCTGAAACATCACCTGCGGCAGATGGTATAGACGGTATGCAGTTCGTTTTCTGTCCCAATCCGGGAGAAGCAATGCTGCCGTTGCACAAAATCGCCAGCAGTGGTGAGCTTTCGCGGGTGATGCTGGCCTTTAAAACCGTGCTGGCAGATGCAGATGACATCCCGACTGTGGTTTTTGATGAAATAGATATGAATATCGGCGGGGAATCCGCCAATAAAGTCGGAATACTGCTGCGTAATCTTGGCAGAAAACGGCAGATACTCTGTATTTCCCACCTGGCACAAGTTGCATCCCGAGCGGACAGGCATTTCTGTGTCAGCAAAAAAACCGACAACGGCAGGACTCTTTCTACGATAAACAAGTTGGATGACCCGGTAAGCGAATTGGCAAGAATGTTGGGCGGCGGCAGTGCGGCAGAGCGTCACGCCGCAGAATTGGCATCCCTCGCAACCAGGAGGAATTGATAATTATGATGGATTGGAAATATTTGCTTTCAAATCACCGCATCGGCAGTTCGTCCGCCGGCAGGATGTCGATAGAGAGATCGCATTTTCAGCGGGATTTTGACCGGATCGTATTCAGCGGTTCGTTTCGCAGGCTTCAGGATAAAACGCAGGTTTTCCCCTTGCGCCAGACTGATTATGTTCGTACACGCCTGACTCACAGTCTTGAAACCAGCAGCATCGGCAGATCCATCGGTACTGCCGCCGGAGATTTTATCTGCCGCAATTTTGATACCGGCAATCTCCATGCAGATGATATCGGTGCGATCGTAGCGGCGGCGGCACTGGCCCACGACATCGGCAATCCGCCGCTTGGACACGCCGGAGAAGAGGCCATCCGCTACTGGTTTACTGATTCCGCATCCGGCAGAGAAATCAGCCGCAATCTCAATCCTGCGGAAGCACAGGATATTGCCGCATTTGAAGGCAACGCACAGGGATTCAGGACTTTGTGCCGTCTGGAAATGCCCGACCAGTACGGCGGTATGCGTTTGACTTGTGCCACGCTCGGAGCATTTGCCAAATATCCGACGGCATCTCTGGTGGATAAACGTCCGGAGGGGGTGGCAGGTAAGAAATTCAACTTTTTCACTGCCGAAAAAGAACTTTTTGCGGAACTGGCTGAAAACTGCCGTCTGATTGAAGTCGGACCTCTTGCGTGGAAACGGCATCCTCTTTCTTATTTGGTGGAAGCCGCCGATGATATAGCTTATCTGATCGTGGATTTTGAAGATGGTTTACGCCTCGGTATGGTAAGTTATGATGAGTTGGAAAGTTTCTTCCTGCCGCTTATTGACTCTCCGGAAGCGGCAAAATATGTCAAAAAACTGGAAACACCTGTGGTTAAAGCGGAATTTCTGCGGGCACAGGCGATAGGCAGTCTGGTGCGTAAAGTTTCCGAAGCATTTGTCCGGAATCACGATACTCTGCTCGCCGGTGATCTGCTTATGCCGTTGACAGATTATATTGATTGTAAAGATGTACTGGTAAAATTACGCAAACGCAGTGCCGAAGGCATATACAATCACCGTCAGGTGGCAGAGGTGACCGCCGCCGGATTTGAGATGGTTTCCGGTATGCTGGATATTTTTGTGCCGAGTGTAGAGGAGATCGCCGGAGAAGCCGCTGGCAGCGGCAAAGCTTCGTACCGGGCGAAACGGGTCAGTGCCATGTTGCCGGAATATGCTTTGAAAACTGCCGACAGCGAGTGGATGACAAGTCCTTATTTGCGTTTGCTTGGTGTGTTGGACTATATTTCCGGTATGAGCGACAGTTATGCTGTATCGCTCTATCAGAAACTAAAAGGCATTTCTCTGTAAAAAACAGAGTCAGGAGACAGACGATATGAGTAAAAAAGTTTGGCCCGGCAGTACACAACTTTCGCCGGTACCGGCAGTACTGGTGGGATGTGGAGATAATATCCGTTACCGCAACAATTTGATAACTGTGGCATGGGCCGGAACTGTATGCAGTGAGCCGCCGCAGCTGGCGGTGGCAGTACGGCCGGAGCGTTATTCTTTTGGAGCGATATCCAAACTCGGTGAATTTACAGTAAATTTGCCGTCAGTATCGCTGGTGGAAAAAGTCGATTACTGCGGAGTTGTTTCCGGCAGAGATGTGGATAAATTTGCCGAATGCGGTTTTACCGCCGTCAAAGGAGAAAAAGTTTCAGCTCCCATCGTAGCGGAGTGCCCTGTCGCGTTGGAATGTAAAGTGACCCAAAGCCTTGATCTTGGTTCACACACCCTTTTTATCGCGGAAATTCTGGCAGTACAGATCGAGGAAAGTCTGCTGGATGATAAGAACAGACTCGATATAGACCGGGCGGATCTGGTCGCTTATGCACATGGACATTATTATTCTCTGGGAGAGTGTCTTGGCCACTTCGGATATTCGGTGCGCCGCAAAGCAGGGGAAAAAGTCCGCAAATAAACCGTGCATCGGCTTGTATTTTTGTTGAAACAGCAATATATTATATGACACGATCATGGGCACCCGTAGCTCATTTGGATAGAGCGTCTGCCTCCGGAGTAGAAGGTAGTGGGTTCGAATCCCGCCGGGTGTACCATTTTTTTTTGTATCGTAAGTAATCCCTGCAAAAAACCAACAGCGACCTTGCAAATAATTTTGCCGGTCGCTTTAAATTTTTTGCCTTTGCTCATTTTTTGCGTACAAAAAATAGGATTGCTCACTTTGAGTGGGTTGCCGTCGCGTTGCTCCGGCTCACTTCGCTTTGCTCGTGTCGAATCCCGCCGGGTGTACCATTTTTTTTTGTGTATCGAGAGTAATCCCTGCAAAAAACCAACAGCGACCTTGCAAATAAGTTTGCCGGTCGCTTTTAATTTTTTGCCTTTGCGCATTTTTTGCGTACAAAAAATGGGATTGCTCACTTTGAGTGGGTTGCCGTCGCGTTGCTCCGGCTCAACTTCGCTTTGCCGCGTCGAATCCCGCCAAAGCGGTACCTTTGTGTGAATTATTGATTGCGGAAAAATTGGCAGATATCAGAATTTGTTCCAGTTGTGGTTGCCTCCTGCCGGACAATAGATGACGGAAGGCCGTGCGTCAGCAGAGATTTTTATATGGCATTTCCGGCATTGGTACTGATTCCAACCGGTTTGAGCAAGTAAATCCCAAGTGTGAGTGCCGCGGGCTGAACAGTAAAGGGAATAAGGTCTTTTTTGGGTATAGACAATTTTTCTGCATTTGCGGCAATGATAAATGTTATTTCCGGCTGCGCCGAAATCAATCCAGTTGTGGTTGCCTCGGGCAGGGCAGTACAAAGAACTTGGACGGCTTGTTTTAATGACAGTGGTGTCACATTTCCGGCACAGATAAATATGAGGAGCTTCAAAACCAAGAGCCTTGACACCCAAAACAAGCAATATAAGAAAAAGAATATTTTTCATTTTTTTTCTCAACAGTGTTTCCCCTCAAATACAAATACAGCCGACTGCGGAACAGAAAATCAGAAAATAGAGCAAATACGTTTGGATTTTTGATGGTCCGGAAAATTTCAGCGCAGTCCCGAAACTGCGTTTTGTATCAAGGGCGAGAACCTTGACGGAATACATTTCATCCAAAAGCAAATGAGAAATAACACCACCCAATACGGCAAGTGCATAAAGCAAGCGAACCTTTACAGTGAGATCAAAGAACAGTAAGTATGTTATTTCCGAACACAATACTGCCGCCGGGATACTGTGCAAAAGCCCGCGAT
>JAZONW010000021.1:0-56075 GCA_045654745.1 Victivallaceae bacterium
ACCTGAAATTTCGCCAAACTCCGCCGGTTTTCCGGCGGAGTTTTTTTATTTTTGTCAAATTGGCAGAAAAAGTCGCTTTTATTGCTTGAAACCGTTGTTTCAGCATTTGATTTGACGCCTGCGGCGGTGTATAGTATGGGTGTGTAAACAATGTGTGATTCAACAACCTTTCCAACGTAGTTGGAAACCTTGCAACAATGAAAGAAAAAATATGAGCGACGAAGCGAAAAACAATGTCCCGCAAAATTCCGAATACAGTGCCAGTAAAATTACAGTACTCGAAGGTTTGGAAGCGGTCCGTGTCCGCCCTTCAATGTACATCGGCGATACCGGCGTCCGCGGCTTGCATCACCTGGTCTATGAGGTGGTGGATAACTCCATCGACGAAGCCCTTGCCGGATATGCCGATACAGTGACCGTTACCATCGGCAAAGATAATTCCATTTCGGTCGAAGACAACGGCCGCGGTATCCCGGTGGATATGCATCCCACTGAAAATAAACCGGCGGTGGAAGTCGTGCTGACTGTTCTCCATGCCGGCGGTAAATTTGACCACAACTCTTACAAAGTTTCCGGCGGTCTCCACGGCGTCGGTGTTTCCTGTGTCAATGCACTTTCCGACTGGCTCAAAGCGGAAGTTTTCCGCGGCGGCAAAGCCTATGAGATTTCTTTCTGCCGGGGTGTGACTGCTTCCAAACTGCAGGAAAAAGGTGCTACTGACAAGCAGGGTACCCGGGTGAGTTTCAAACCTGACGGTACTATTTTCCCCGAAACCGTTTACAACTATGATACGCTTGCCAAGCGTCTGCGTGAACTTGCTTTCCTCAATCGCGGTATCCATATCCAGTTGATCGACGAACGCGAACCCGGTGCCGACGGTCAGTTCAAAGGGGAAAAATTCCACTACGAGGGCGGTATCTGTGAATTTGTGAAAATGCTCAATGCCAATCACACCGTGCTGAATCCCGAAGTCATTTATTTCCACCGGGAACGCAACGGTATCGATGTTGAAGTCGCTATGCAGTTCACCGACGGCGTAGCCGAGCAGGTCTTTTCCTACACCAACAACATCAACACTATTGAAGGCGGTACGCACCTGACCGGATTTCAGGCGGCACTGACCCGCACGATGAATAACTACACCAAGAGCATGATGAAAAATGATGTCTCTTTGAGTGCCACCGACGTCCGCGAAGGTCTGGCGGCGGTCATCAGTGTCAAAGTGCCTGATCCGCAGTTTGAAGGTCAGACTAAAACCAAACTCGGCAACTCCGAAGTCCGCGGCATCGTGGAATCGGTCATCAACGAAGACCTTGCCACTTATCTGGAGGAGAACCCCCAGATCGCCCAGTTGATCGGCAACAACGCTATGACAGCCGCCAGAGCGAGGGAAGCCGCCCGTAAAGCCAGAGAAACCGTCCGCCGCAAAGGCGTGCTGGATGGCCTCGGTCTGCCCGGTAAACTTGCCGACTGCAACGACCGCGATCCGGAAAAATGCGAACTCTACATTGTTGAGGGTGATTCTGCCGGCGGTTCCGCCAAACAGGGCCGTGACAGTGCGTTTCAGGCGATTCTGCCTATCCGCGGTAAACTTCTCAATGTGGAAAAAGTCCGCCGCGACAAAATTTTTGACAACAAAGAGATCCAATCTCTGATTTACGCTGTCGGATGCGGTATTGCCGATGAATTCGATGTTGCCAAAGCCCGTTACCACCGGGTAGTCATTATGACCGATGCTGACGTTGACGGTTCTCACATCCGCACTCTGCTGCTGACATTCTTTTTCCGCCAGATGCGGCCGCTGATCGAAGCAGGCTATGTTTACATCGCCAAACCGCCGCTTTTCAAAGTTCAGAAAGGCAAAAAAATCAATTACATCGATACCGAAGATCAGCTTAACCGCTTCCTGATCGAACTCGGCCTTGATGATCTTGTGGTGCGCAAAACCGACGGCACGCTCCTGGATGGCGAAACTGTCCGCAGCCTGATCGAGATGTACGACAAAGCCGCCCACCTCTCCGCCGGACTCCGCCGCTGCGGTATTGATCCGGATGAATACTTTGCCGCGATCACTGCCGACGGACGCTGTCCGGTGAGCCACATCACGGTGCGTGAATCAGACGGTACCAACAGTGAAACATTTGTCTATTCCGGCGAAGAACAGGTCGCTGTACTTGCCGCCGCCGAAGCAAGGATCACCGCCGCATTGCCGCCTCTGACCGGCAGCGAATCCGATGAGGATATCCGTCAGCGTGAAGCCGATGTCAAGCGCCGGATCGATCTGGTGAATATTTTTGAAATCAATGAGATCACCGACTTTATTTCCGCTTTGATGACCGCCGGTCTGACTCCGCGTCAGGTTTTCAGTTCCACCGGTACTCTTTTCAAAGTTTCTGTCGGTGACGGCGATATTTCTGATATAACTTCTCTTGCCGGACTTTTCGCCTATGTCCGCAATCTGGGCAAAAACGGCGGCGGATTCAGTGTCCAGCGCTACAAAGGTCTCGGTGAAATGAATGCCAAGCAGTTGTGGGAAACCACGATGGACCCCGCCACCAGATCCATGATCAAAGTCAGCATCGAAGATGCCATCAAAGCCGATCAGATGTTCACTCTCCTTATGGGTGACGTGGTGGAACCGCGGCGTGAATATATCGAGAAACACGCCGCAAATGTCAAAGATCTGGATGTTTAATCATTTTACAAAGGAGCATATATCATGGCAGAAAAAGATACTCCGGTAATGGACAGAGATAAAAGTTTGCAGATCGCTATCAGCCAGATCGAAAAAGAATTCGGCAAAGGCACTATCATGCGGCTCGGCGATTCCGCCGAAGCAGCCGATGTCCCGGTCATCAGCACCGGAAGTTTGTCGCTTGATCTGGCACTCGGCATCGGCGGTGTACCGGCAGGCAGGATCGTGGAAATTTTCGGACCCGAATCCAGCGGTAAAACCACTTTGTGTCTGCACGTCATCGCCAACGCCCAGAAAATGGGCGGAAAATGTGCCATCATCGACGCAGAACACGCCATCGACCCGGGATATGCCGCCAAAATCGGCGTGGATATCGACAATCTGCTGATTTCCCAGCCCGATTGCGGTGAAGACGCGTTGAATATCGTGGATACGCTTGTCCGCAGCAATGCGATTTCCGTACTGGTGGTGGATTCGGTGGCGGCACTGGTGCCCCGTGCCCAAATCGAAGGCCAGATGGGTGATTCCCACGTCGGCTTGCAGGCACGCCTGATGTCGCAGGCGTTGCGGAAACTTACCGGTGCCGCCAGCAAAAGCCGCACCTGTGTCATTTTTACCAATCAGATCCGCGAAAAAATCGGTGTGATGTATGGCAATCCGGAGACCACTCCCGGCGGAAACGCTTTGAAATTTTACGCTTCTGTCCGCATGGATATCCGCAAGACCACCGCGATCAAAGTGGGCGATACCGTCCTCGGCAACCGCTGCCGGGTCAAAGTCATCAAAAACAAAATGGCGCCGCCGTTTAAGGTCGCTGAATTTGATATTATGTACAATGAGGGTATTTCACGCACCGGTTCGGTGGTGGATGTCGCAGTCGATCTCGGTCTGATCGAACGCCGCGGCTCGTGGTTCAGTTTTGAGGGCGAGCAGCTTGCCCAGGGCAGAGACCAGACCAAAGAATTGCTGGGCACAGACCAGGAACTTATGGAAAAAGTCGTCGCCCGGATCAAAGAAAAACTTGCCGAACGCAACAGTCTGGTCAAAGCAGATTAAAAAATGAAATTCCGGTTTTTCATCACTTCCATTTTTTTCGCTCTGGCTTTCCCGCTTGCCGCTGCGGCGGTGCAGGAAAAAGCCGAAGCCGAAGTGCGCCTCGGCGATCTGGCGATGGAAACCGGAGATTTTTCCAATGCCGCAAATTACTACTCTCAGGCATTGGGTAAAATCACAGAGGATGAATCGCTCAACGGCGATGTGATGCTTAAACTGGCGCGGGCGTTGCTTCATAATGGCGACAGGGACAAAGCGTTGGAAGTGATGAAAGATTTCAAAACGCGTTACCCCGGTCGCTCCGCCGGGATACTGCCGGGTGAAATACTCCGTTTTGAGGAAAAATACGAGGAAGCAAATTCTTTTTTACGGAATTTGCTCCGGGGCAAAAAAGATCCGCTTGTCAGATCACAGATACTCTATCAGCTGGGGGAAATCGCAGTCATACAGGGTGATCTTGTCCGTGCCAGAGAGTGTTTCGTGGCGGTGGCAGAACTCGGTGTGCCGGAATATGCCTCTATGGCACGCCTTGCCGCTGTTTTTGTGATGATCCGCCGCGGTGAACTTACCAGGGCACGGCAGGGGCTTGACTCCTTTGATGCCGCCGGTCAGAATGATGTCGCCAACCGTTACCGCAGCAATACTTTACGGCTGCTGCTGTTGTCCCAGATCGGCGACAGCCGTCAATTTACCGCATATTGGGATAAATTCAAGGGCCTTTATTCTCCGGTGGCAGATCAATTGGTGGCGGAAGCTCTTGGCAACGCCATCAAGCAGTTGATAAACTCCGGCAATGCCGGTGCCGAAAGGATCGTGCAGGATGCCTTTGACTGGCAGTGCAACGACAGTGACCGTCAGGACTTGTTGCGGACTTTGTTTGCTTTGCAGTCATCTGCTCCGGATCGTGCCGCCGCCGCGGCAGGGACTGCCGAGAGATACGATACCCTTTTCCCATCGGCTCTCGACCGCCGCGATATTCTTATGCGTGGTGCGGCTCTGCTCGATGACAGCGGCGACAGTGCCCGGGCTTTGCGGCTGTTGGAAAAAGTTTTTCACGACAGCAATACGCCTGCTCCGATCGCGATTTCAGCTATGCGCAATGCGGCTTTTTATGCCGAAAAGGGCGGTCTGCAAAAAGATGCTCTGCAGATATATGAGCGTCTGTGTGCGGCAGAGGGAAACAGTGCCGCAGAAACAGACAAATACAATTTCGGGGCATATCTTTTCCGTCTGGGCGATTTCGCCCGTGCCGCCACGGTGCTTGCCGGAGTGCAGGATATAAATGCTGTAATGCTTCTGTGTGATGCATATATAAACACCGGAAATTTGGCCGCCGCCGAAGCGACCGCCGTCAAAATAAGCGGCAGTAAAGATGTTTCCTGTGCCGGATTCGGAGATTTCCGTCTGGCTGAGATCGCCGAAAGAAAAGGCGAATACTCTCTTGCCAGAGAAAGATTTCTGGCTTATATCAGCAAATACAGTCAGGGAGCTTACCTTGCCGGAGCAACTTTCCGGGCGGCTCTTCTGGCGTGGAAATCCGGAGCCGACTTCGCCGCCGCAGAACTGGAAGAATATGCCCGGCTGAATCCGGTGGCGGAAAATGCTCCGGTGGCACTTTTTCTTGCTATGCAGGCCAAACAGGACTGCACTGCGGCATTGCGGATATTTGATGACATTTCCCGGCGTTATCCCGAATCCCGGATCATGCCGCAGGCGGTTCTGCAAATCGCCGAGTTTATGATCCAGGAAAAGAAAAAAGAGGAATTCCATACGCTGATGCTCAAATACGAGGTGCTTTTTACCACCGACAGCAACAAAGCCGAATACGGTCTGGTGAAACTGCGCGGCCTGGCGGCTTTTGGCGAATTGACCGCGGCGGCTGACCTCGGCAAAGATCTGATGAAACATTATCCGGCTTCCAGTGCCGCCGCCGGAACTGCTTTTGCCACAGGCAATGTCCTGGCGGCTCTGGGAAACTACCCGCAGGCTTTGGAATGTTACCGCCGGGCACACGAATTGTGCCATTCCGGACGTTTCGGCGACAGTGCCGCCGGCAGGATCGCCGATATGCAAATGGCAGTTTACGCGGTGAATCTTTCGCAGGATTGCCTGACCGAGGCAGAAAAAATATACACCGGTCTTGCCGCTGATTCGGATTTCCCTGACATACGGCTGCAAAGTCTTTTCAATGCGGGACGCACCCTGGAACTTGCCGGTAAAAAATCCGAAGCCCTGCAATATTACGAAAAAACCCTTTATCTGGCGGGAGATCTCAAATCTCGCGGTATCCATCCTTCGGCGGTCTGGTGTGCCAGAGCCACATACAATGGTGTACGGCTGTTGACAGCTTCCAGACGGGCAGAGCATATCAGCCGGGCGATCAGACTGATCAACCGGTTTGATGAACTCGGTCTGCCGGATACCGGCGAGAACTTCCCCGGCTTGAAAAATGATTTGCGTGAAAAATTGAAACTTTCAAAATAAAAGGATGAAAATATGCTTTTTTTACAGATGATGAATGAAGGCGGACCGGTGATGTGGATCATCCTGGTGTGCAGTGTGCTGGCTTTGTTTGTACTGTTGGAAAAAACCTTTCAGTTCCATCGCGAAGAAATCAACGTCAGAGAACTTCTGCGGGGATTGACCAATGTCCTGAATCGCGACGGCATCGTGGAAGCCCTCACTTTGTGCGACAATACTCCCGGTCCGGTGGCAAAACTGCTGAGTGCCGCCATCATCGCTTACGAAAAAGGCGACCGGAATATCCGTCAGGCCGTGGATGATGCCGCTCTGGATGAAATCCCCAGATTGGAAAAACATATCAACTTTTTGGGTACGATGGGATTTATTCTGCCTCTTCTGGGGTTTATCGGCACCGTTCTCGGTATGCTGGAAACTTTTGAAGTCGTCCGCAACAGTGCTTCGCTGTCGGCGGCAGATATATCCGGCTCTGTGACCATGTCGCTCATCACCACTGCCGCCGGATTGACCGTGGCGATACCCTGCTACCTCGGATATAATTATCTGGTTTTCAGGGTTAACGCCATTACGCTTGATATGGAAAAAGCCGCTCTTGAAATCACTGCATTTTTTGAACGCAAAGCGGCGGCAGGTGCTGACAATGAATAACTCCGGAATATTTTCCAGCCGCCGCCGTTACCGCAGCTGCCTGCAGCCGCGGCACGGATGGCCGGAAATCACTGCATTGGTGGATATATTTTTCCTCTGTATGCTCTTTTTTGTGTTGTCGAGCAATTCGGCGACGATTTCCGGTATCAGAGTGGAATTGCCCCGGGCGACGACGCTCAACATTTCGCGGGTCGACCGTTTTGTGGTTTCAGTGCTTCCTGCTTCTGACGGCAGCGGAAATTGCAGTATATTCTTTCAGGACAGTCCGGTGACGATGAATCAGCTGGCGGAGAAACTTTCGCGGTTGAGCAGTGATTCGCATCAGGCATCGGTCATTATCCGCGCCGACCGGCAAATTTCATTTGACCTGCTTGCCCAGATCATGTCACTGGCTGAAAGCAGCGGGCTGGCATCGTTTCTTGCTATGAGCCCCCCGGCGGAAAAAACCGATACCCGTTTTGAGCAGTAAGGAGTTTGACTGCGGTGAAAAACAAAAAAAATCCTGCCCGCAGAACCAAGATAATTGTTGTCTGTCAGGCGTTTATTACCGTTGCGGCGGTATGCGCATCGTTTTTCTTTTTGTTTGAATACCGCAGCGGTACCAAAGCCGAAAACCGCAAAATCGCATTTGATTCGGTGACGATGCTTTCTGCCGGCAGTCTGGGCAGGGAAAAGGCGGAAATGCTCGCCGACTGGCTTGCCATCCACGATCCGGCTCTGCCGGTACGCGGTGCCGGCGGCATCGGATATACTGCAGAATCTGCCGCCATGCAGAAAATTTCAGTGCAGTTTACGCCGGATACCATTGTCCTGCCCCATCCGGCTTTGAAAACTTATGCTCCCGGAGAAATAAGTTACGGGAAGTTCAAAAAAACAGTTATGCCGCCATTGACTGCAGCAAAAATCTTTCCGGCAGAAAAAGTTACACTGATCGATTCTGCCGGCAAAAAGATACCGTGCGATGGTTTTTTCAGCTTTCCTCCGGGCGGTGCGGACAAGGTGACGGTGATCAGAATGCAAAGCGGCAGAGGTATCGCACCATCCGGATTTACCGTTGCGGAATCGTGCGGCAATAATGAACTTGATTCATACGCTTTGCGGGAGCTTGCCCGGATGGATCTGGCTCCGGCAGACGATATGATTTCTGTGATTTGGCAGTGGAGGAATTTATGATAGCGGTCAGTTATGCGGATATATTTTTTATTATTCTGGCGTTGTCATTTATCTATATTTTCTTTTTGTGGCGGCGGGAAAACAACCGTATCCGCCGCAATGAATGGCATTTGAGCAACAGCAGTCTTTTTCATTGCGACAAATGCCACTACTCGTTTACCGGCGAAGCTCCGAGTCTGACCCGCTGTCCGCGCTGCAACGCTATTTGCATCAAGAGAAAACAGCAATGAAAAGATGGTTTTTGTTACTTCCGGTGCTTCTGTTCGGCGGTTGCATTTCACTGCCGCCGGGTGAAGCACCGCAGGGGGCGATCGTTAAAAATCAGTTGCCCGATAAGTTTACTCCCGATGAAGCGGCAGAGTATCTTAAAGTGAATTTTTCAGTTGCGATGATGCAGTTTTTCCCCGGCAGAAGTTTCCGGGTCACCGGAGACAGTGCAACTTCAGCGGCGGCGGGATCTGCCGCTCAAGAGGCAGTGGATATGGCGGGATGTACCATTTCTCCGGATGCCGATATCGTCCTGCGGACTTACCGCGACGGAAACATATGGCACGCTGTTATCGAGGAAAAAGGGAAAACTGTCTGGCGGAAAAAATTTATTTTAAAGTAAAATTTTCCGTTTTTTTCCACTCTCTGGCGGCGGCTCTGGCCCGGCTGTCGCAATCAAGGATCTGCTCAAGAGTTTCCTGTTTTTCCACCGGGATACTGTCCATTACTGCCGAAACCAGTTTCCATATATCAGTAAAAGCGATGTCGCCGGTGCGGAATCTTTCGACGGCGATTTCGTTGGCGGCATTGAGGACTGCCGGCATCGTACCGCCGTATTTTATGGCTTCTCTTGCCAGTTGCAGGGCGGGGAATTTCTTTTCATCAGCAGGCATAAGGTCAAGGCGGGCAAGCTGCGGCAGAGAAATCCTGCCGACTTCACCGGGGAGACGGTCAGGATAAGTCAGGGCATAACGGATGGCAAGCCGCATATCCGGAGTCGAGAGTTGGGCCATAAAACTGCCGTCAGTAAATTCCGCCAGTGCGTGGATGACCGACTGGGGATTGATGACCACATCGAGTTTTTCTCCCGGCAGATCAAAAAGATAATGGGCTTCAATAAGTTCGAGGGCCTTATTCATCATCGAAGCGGAATCGACGGTTATCTTTGCCCCCATCTGCCAGGTGGGATGTTTGAGGGCATCGGCAAATGTTGCTTTTTCCATCATTTCGATGCTCCAATCCCGGAATGCTCCGCCGGATGCGGTCAGCCAGACTTTGGCGATTTCATCGCGGGATCTGCCGGCAAGACACTGGAATACTCCGGAGTGTTCACTGTCGATCGGGACGATGCCGGCTCCGGGATGTTTACGGGATTCCGCCATAACCAGTTCTCCGGCAAGGGCAAGCACTTCTTTGCTGGCCAGAGCCACTTTTTTGCCCTGCTTCAAGGCTTCCAGCACCGGTTTTATCCCGGCGGTACCGATCACGGCACAGAGGACGATATCCACGTCTTTTTCGACGGCGCAGGCGGTCATAGCGTCAATGCCGGTGTTTACAGTGGTACCGGAAGGAACCTTTGCCGCCAGATCTTTTCCCAGAGCAGGATCAGTGGTGATGACCTGCTGGGGATGGAATATCCGGCATTGTGAAGCAAGTTCATCGAGATTGTTTCTTGCCGCCAGAGATACCACTTTGAAACGCTCGGGGAAAGAGGCAAGTTCAGCCGCCGCAGATTTGCCGATAGAACCGGTAGCCCCCAGCACGGCAACATTGTAGATTTTTCCGGAATCCATATAACATCCTCAAGATTTTTTCGGGATAATGTTTCTCATATAATATAGCCGCGGGAAAAATTTTTTCCACCCGTTTGGACTGCCTGAAAACAAAGGACTTGAAAAAAACACCTTCCGGGGTTATATTATAGACTGTCTGCCGGGAAAAAGGCAGAAAATAACGATCCGGGCGGTCGCGCACAGAGCAAGTCCACTTTTGGCGGGCTGCCGGACACGGTAACAAAATCAAAGTTGGAGAACAGGAAAATGGACAAAGCATTGAAAACCCAGATGATCGAGAAATTCGCCCGCAAAGCCGGCGATACTGGAAGTCCCGAAGTGCAGATCGCTCTGTTGAGCACCCGCATCAAAGAACTTACCGCCCATCTCAAAGACAACCCCAAAGATCACAGCACCCGCCGCGGTCTGTTGGCTATGGTTGCCCAGCGTAAAAAACAGCTGGCCTATCTTGCCAAAGAAAACCATGCCAAATACATCGAAATCACTGACGCTCTCGGCATCCGCCGCGCCAAATAATCGATTGTTTGCAAAAAACTTATCCGGTGCAGGCTTCTGTGCCGGATTTTTTTTGCCCTGTATTCTTACCGGGCATTGAAAAATTTTTGAATCCGGGTTATATTACTCTGTAAGGCATCTAAAATATGCCGGATAAAAAAAGGATTTTCAGATGAAACGCCGCATCGTCACCATTAAAAACAGTGCCGGCATCCATTGCCGTCCGTCAAGCGAAATTCTTAATACTATCAACCGGGAATTCCCTTATCACCGCTTTGAAATATCCAAAGACGGTACTCCGGTGGAACTCAACAGCATACTCGCCCTGATTTCATTGGGTATGGGGTGCGGTTGCGTTGCAGAACTCACCGTCGAAGGTGCGGATGAAGATGCGGCGATCAAACGGATCGGCGATCTTTTTGAACACGAATTTGATTTTCCGCCGCGGTAATTTCAGACGAAGCGGTAGTTGTTGTTTTCCAGTATTTCCACAGCCCGGTGACAGCCGAGACGGAAGCACCATTTGAGGGCTTCGGCAAATGCCAGCAGGGCCTCTTTCGGAGCCGGAGCATCCGGACTGTGCAGCAGGTCCCAGAAATTCTGTGCCGCATCTCTGGGGAAAAGTGATTTTTTGAAATCAACGGTCAGTAATTCTTCTGCCGCCACCGGGATTTTGCCGTCAAGCATACCCGTCAAAGCAAAATCATTGGGACGGTGGTTGGCAAAATTGGTGACAGTTTCGGCTGCTTTGGCAAAAACGAAATGGAAAAGGGAAGATATTTCATCCGGATGGATCGTGCCGCCGGAATTTTGCAGATGCTCCTGCAGTTTGGCAAGGATTTTTACGATAAGTTCTTTTTCTGCTCCGGCGAATTCCGGAGCGACGGCAACCGGGGAATCCAGCAGGCCGTTGGCACTGCCGGCATCAATAACACATTTAGCCGCCAGCTGGGCGGTACGGGAACGGCTGAAAGGGGAATTTTCCATAACTCTGTAAATTAAAAAGTTTGTCAACACTTGAAAATCAATACTCCGAAACAACAAATCTAATATATCCTGTACCGGATTATTTGGCAAATCTTTTTTGCGGGTGTATATTAATAAATCATGAAAAAAGAGCAATACAAAATCCCGGAAACGTGTCCCCGCCGCTGGTTCCCGCTGTGGCGGCTGGATGCTTATATCTTTAAAGAGTTTATGATCAAGTACAGCATCCTTTTGCTGGTCTTTGTCATCCTTTTCATTTTAAGCGACGTTTACAACGATGTGGATTCGTTTCTCGAAGCAAATGCTTCAGCGTGGTCGGTCATTTCATATCTGCTTTACAAACTGCCGGGCAACATCCGCTTTATCCTGCCTATTTCAATGCTGTTGGGCTGTATGTGGACGATGGCGACATTCGGAAAAAATCTGGAGATCACCGCTATGCGTGCATCCGGAGTGTCGCTGTTCCGGTGCAGTGCGACGATTTTTGCATTCGGATTATTTGTTACGGCGGTGAATATTTATTTCAACGAAGCACTGGTGCCGTACACCGAACGCAAGGCGGAAATAATCTTTGACGAAGCGGCGGACAAAAGAGAACACGTCCAAAGCCTGCTTGCCTACCGCAGTAATGATAAACAGCGTCACTGGCTTTTCAAAACCTTTACCGGACGCGGCAATCAGGATTCCGTTACGGTCAAAACCTTTTGGAATGATCTGACTGTCGACAATCTTTTTGGCAAAGCCGGCAGTGAACGTTTTACCGCCAGAGTAAAAGAAGTTTTTCCCGCCAGAAGCAGTGAAATACTTTCGCATACTCCGCAGAGACAGGCGGAGATCGTCCGCCGGGATCTCCGTGGCAGAAAGATGGACTTTTTCGCCAAAAGCGTTTCATTTGATGAAAAAAACGATACCTGGATATTCAGCAACGGCTCTTTTGTCAGTTACGACCGCAATGATGAAACGGTTTACACCGCCAGTACCGGCACATCCACCATCCATCCGGATATAAGTTATGACCGGATAGTTTTTTCATCCCGGGAAATCCCCGAAACTCCGTTTGACATCATCAATGCGATCAGAGAAAAAGATGATCTGCCCACTGCGGTCATTTTGAATCTCATTCTCCGCAATCCCGATATGGCACAAAAAGTCAAAGATATTTATATGACGGTCTTTTTTTACCGGCTGGCATTTCCGTGGGCGTGTTTTCTCGCTGTTTTCCTCGGTATTCCGCTGGCGACCCGCAATGAACGTACCGGCAGTATGCTGGCGATCATTATGGCAGTAGTGATGATCGTGCTGTATATGGTGGTGGCACAGATATTTCTGATCCTCGGCAAAAGCGGTATTCTGCCGCCGCCGTTGGCGGGACTTTTTCCGACGCTTGCTTTTGTCGGCTACGGCGTGTATAAAATCCTCAAAGACCGCAATTAAGCCAGATCCCCGGCGGCACCGTTGCCGCCGCAGAGCCGCAGAACTTCCCCTGCAAGGTAGAGAGAGCCGGAAACAACGGTCAGTTTTTCCTGCTGTGCCGCTTTGAGTGCCTGATTGACACCGGCGAAACATTCAGACGGGACAGTTGAGATCTCACGCCACATTTCCTGCAGTTTTTCCGGAGCGGCTCCGGGCCTGCCGTAAGCAGGGATCGGCACAAAAAATATTCTGCCGGCAAGAGTGCTTAAAATGGCAAGGCAATCTTTGACCGCTTTGTCGGCAAATGCTCCGTAAATAACCGTCGGTTTGCAGTCGGGCAGGAGTTCTTTGAGCGAAGCTGCCAGAGCATTCACCCCATCCGGATTATGACCGCCGTCAACAATGAGATCGTCGCGGACAAACTGCATCCTGCCGGGCCAGACGGTGTGGGCAAGTCCGGTCAGCAGACGATCGACAGCAATATTATCTCTGGCGGCAAAATATTCCAGCACATTTACTGCTGTCATCGCATTTTTACGCTGCATCCTGCCGGGCAGGGAGATGGATATCTCTCTCCCGCCGTAAAAAAACGAGGTGCAGTGCGAAACCGGATCGACACTGGAAATTTCCGGTATTTCCGGCGGGGCGGAAACTATCGGAGCATTGTTTTCTGCGGCATATTTTTTAATGACTTCTGCCGCTTCCGGCGGGAGATTTCCGGTGAAAACCGGCACTCCGGGTTTGATGATGCCTGCCTTTTCGGCGGCAATGGCGGCAAGGTCGTGTCCAAGGTAGGATTCGTGATCCAAAGCGATACCGGTGATGATTGAAACTTCCGGAGTTACGATGTTGGTGGCGTCAAGTCTGCCGCCCATACCGGTTTCCCAGATGACGATGTCGCACTTGGCAGCGGCAAAAAGCCGTGCGGCAAGTACGGTGCAGAATTCAAAATAAGAGTATGTGAGTCCGGCGGCAAGGGAGGAGATTTCTGTTGCGGCATCATCCATATCATCGACACTCACCATTTTGCCGTCGATGCGGAAACGCTCCCGCAGGTCGATCAGATGAGGCGAAGTGTAAAATCCGGTGCGGTATCCGGCGTGGCGGAAAGCACTTTCCAGCATAGCTCCGGTGGAACCTTTGCCATTGGTTCCGGCGATGTGGATGAAACGCAGATCCTTCTGCGGATCCCCTGCGGCATTTGCCAGAGCCCTGACTGCATCCAGCCCGGGGGTGATGGAAAACATCCCCAGACGGTCAAGCAACTGCTCACAAATACTCATTTGGCATCGCAGGGAGACCACGCCGGCATAGAGAGTTGATACGGCGTGCTGAGCAGGGTGCGTACTTTGCCGGTGCGGGTATCAACGATGACCAATTCAGATTTGCCGTTGAGAGTGCGTTTGCACACCACCTGCCGGTTGTCCGGAGCCCACGCCGGTGATTCAAAATTGCCCGGGGCATCGGTGATTTTTTCGTTGCGTCCGGTTTTGAGATCGTAAACGCCGAGAGTGTAACGCCCCTGCGTCCTTGCCGCATAGACGATCCGGTTGTCAGATGACCAGTCCGGAGTTACCGCATCGTAGCCGATGGAGGGCAGCCGGGTCTTGTTGGCGCCGTTGCGGGTACAGGTGTAGATACGCGGTGCGCCGCGGTCATCACTGACGTAAGCGAGTTTACTGCCGTCAGGACTCCAGCAGGGAGAGGCTTCGACTGCGATGCCTTTGGTCAGGCGGGTGCGTTTGCCGCCGAAAGAAACCACATAGAGATCGACCTGGTGGTCAAAACTCAGGATAAGTGCCATTTCGTTGCCTCCGGGGCTGACAGCCACTCCGGAGTTTATTCCTTTTGCCGCCGAAAGTATCCGGCTGCGGGAAGGGCCGCCGACGGTGGTTTCTATCACGTCGATACCGGTGCGGTTGTATTTTGAGTAGCAGATACTTCTGGCTTTCGGGCCCCAGCAGGGTTCAATACAGATACTGTTGAAGCGGGTGAGCTGGGTCACGTTGCCGCCGTCAATATCACAGGCATAAATATTGCTCACACCGGCGGCAGTACGGGTGCAGAAAGCAATGCGGGATTGACAGAAACCTTTGATTTTCAAATCTTTGAAACTGCGTTCAATGATGAGGTCGACGATTTTTTTTGCCAGTTCGCGGTTGCCGGAGTTGCCGGAAATATTCCAGTTTGCCAGCGGCGCGCCGCCGATCCCCAGCGATACTTTTGCCTGATTGCCGGAACTTACGATATCGACGGAATAATCGGCATCGCCATTCACCGGGTCAAACCAACCGCAGGCGGCGAGGAATCTCCGGACTTCGCGGTTCAATTCGGCATTGCCGGAAACATTGCAGGAGACCGTCGGATTTTCCCGCACAGATTTCCTGACGACAATGGGTTTTGCATTCAGGACCGCAACGGCAAATGCCATAAGGCAAAAAATCGCGGCACTTTTTAATATCCGGTGTGTCATTTTATCTGATTCCCGCAAGAGTTATTCTTCCACCGCTTCGAGGATGACGACATTTTCTTTGGGGACATCCTGATGAAATCCCCGGCTGCCGGTTTCGACGGCGGCGATTTTATCGACCACATCCATACCTTCGACAACCTTGCCGAAAACACAGTAACCGTAGTATTGCGGGATGGGGGCTTTGAAATCGAGGAAGTCATTATCCACCAGATTGATGAAAAACTGACAGGTGGCGGAGTTTACATCCGAGGTGCGGGCCATTGCCAGAGTACCGCGGCGGTTGGAAACCTGATTGGCGGCTTCGTTGCGGATCGGAGCATTGGTCTTTTTTTGCACAAAATCAGTGTCAAAACCGCCGCCCTGCACCATAAAACCGGGGATCACACGGTGAAAAATGGTGTTGTTATAAAGGCCGCTTCTGACATATTCAAGGAAGTTTTTTACCGTTTCCGGTGATTCTTTTTCCATAAGTTCGATTTTGATATTTCCGAAACTGGTTTTCAAAGTGATCATGATAATTGCTCCTTTGTTTGGCAGTGATCTTATTTTTGCTATAATATAACCCGGAGATGGGAAATTAGCAATTCTTTTTTCACAATTTGGCGATAAATCTTTTTCAAAACGGCATAAAGACAGCTGATATCGCCGCCGCCGCAATAAATGTCCCGAAAGGCAGGGTGATTTTTGCCGGATCGCGGTGCTTGGCAAGAGCATAAATGATTCCGGCGGCAAATGCGGTCAGCGAAGCGGCCATCAGGATGAAAAACAGAGTCTGCCACGGCACCAGCGCTGCCGGAGCCGCCGCCAGTTTGATATCTCCCATACCGAATGCCTCTTTTTTGAATATCCGGCGGCAGAGCAGCCGGAAAAGCACCAGTGCGAGTGCGGCAAAACAGACTGTCGCTGAAACAGTGATCAATCCGGCGGGATTCCATTTGCCGCCGGGGATAAAGGCGTGGTAAAGTATTCCGGCAGACAACGCCGGTAAAGTCATCCTGTCCGGTATGATGCGGTGCTGCAAATCGGTCATACCGCATCCGGTCGAGAGCATGATGATGATAAATCCGGGTATCCAGCGTTCTGCGGCAAGAATTCCCGTCAAAGTGAGATAAGTCATTGCACCGACTGTCGCCGCACAAAAGATTTCCACCCAGAAATAGCAGGAGGAATAGGGCGTGCGGCAATGGCGGCATCTGCCCCGCAGAATGAGGTAACTTGCAATGGGGATGTTGTCGTAAAAGCGGATGTTTTTACCGCATACCGTACAATGCGACGGCACTGAAACTACCGATTCCCCCCGGGGCATACGCCAGATGCAGACATTGATGAAACTGCCGAATGCCGCTCCGGTAAGCACTGCCGCCACAGTCAGAAAAATCCGGTATGCCGGATCGCAGAGGTCAATATTGCCGATCATTTTGACCGCAAAGCCTGTTTCATGATTTCCACCGGAGCAGGCAATCCGGTCCACAGTTCAAAGGATGCCGCCCCCTGATAGACCAGCATGGAACTGCCGTCAGCGGTTTTCATACCGATTTCCCTGGCCTGCTGCTGCAACGCATTGTCCCGGTAAACCAGATCAAAGAGGAGGGGCTTGTTTGCCGGATTTTCCGGCAGTTTGACCGGCGACGGGTCTCCGTCGTGCCAGCCCAGTGCTGTGGAGTGCAGTAAAATATCACTCTGATCAAAAAAGGATTCGAAACTTTCCTGATCGGCGGTGGAGGCATAGCGGACTTGGATTTCCGGGCGGAAAGCAGAAATTTTTTCCGCCAGGATGCGGGCTTTTTCCACGGAACGGTTGACGATGAAAACCGCTTTTGCCCGGTCATCGGCGAGAGCAAAAGCCGCCGCCACCGCCGCACCTCCGGCTCCGATGAGCAGAAATGTTTTGTCCCGGCAGTCGAGAGAAAAGGATTTTTTTATGGCGTTTTTCAAGCCGATGCCGTCAGTGGAAAACCCTTTGATCCTGCCGCTGTCGATGACCAGAGTGTTGACCGAATTGCAAAAGCGTGCAGAATCATCGATCTCATCGACCAGAGTTGCGGCTTTTTCTTTAAGCGGGATGGTGATATTGACTCCCCGCAGGTGGTGCCGGGCGTATTCAAAAAATTCCGGCAGATTTTCCTGAGTGACGTGCAGTCTGCCGTAAGGTCTGCCCAGACCGTGATATTCAAACGCCGCATTTTGCATTTGCGGTGAGAGGCTGTGATCAATGGGGTCTCCGATAACCGCATAGCGGCAGTCTTTCAAAGGGGAAAAATCCATCATATCACTCCGCCTGCCATAAGAATGCCGTAAAAAGAGAAGTTTTCCGGAGCCATTTGCAATTCCGGGATATTGGCGGCAAAAAATGCGGCATCTCCGCCGGTGACCAGCATATCTTTTACCGGAATATCCTGCCGGATATTTTCCAGCATCCCCCGGAGCAGGTGGATCAAGCCGCCATCGATACCGTAAGTCATTGCAGTGACGGTGTTTACTCCGGGAGTTTGCGGAACTTTTTCTGCCAGCGGGATATCCGGCAACTGTGCCGTCCCCTGCGAAAGAGCCTGCCGCATAAGTTTCCTGCCGGGGATGATCGCACCGCCGGCAAATTTGCCGCCGGCATCGACGATTTCAACCGTTATCGCAGTACCGCAGTCCACTACCAGCGCCGGAAGTTGGCAGAAGTGAGTAAGTGCGGCACAGTTTGCCACCCGGTCTGCTCCGATCGTGGCGGCAGTTTCCGGCGGGAAATGGATATTTGCCCGGCAGTTTCCGGCGCTGATAAATTCAATATCTTTGCGGGTGAATTTTGCCGCCGCATCAGGGACAACAGAAGCCGCCAGGATTTTTCCGGGCGGCAGGATGGATTCATTGATACCGGAAGTCGCCGTTTGACCGAGAAGTTTTATTTTTCCGCAGTCAAATGCGGCGATTTCCGTATGAGTATTGCCGATATTCAGCAAATAGATCATAAATGTATCAGGACATTTTTTCGATGATTTTCACCAGCGGCATGAAAAGTGCGATAACCACAGTACCAACCACACCGGCGAGCAGTACGATCATCAAAGGTTCGATCAGCGAAGTCAACGCGCCGACCAGGTTGTCCACATCGTCTTCATAAGTATCGGCGATTTTGGTCAGCAGTTCGGGGAGTTTACCGGTTTCTTCACCGACTTCCACCATACTGATGACCATAGCGGGCATAATGCCGGAATTATTGAGGGGGGCGGCGATGCCTTCGCCCTCTTTGACAGCATCGTGGACTTTTTGGACGGTGCGTGCGACAACTTCGTTACCGCTGGTATCTTTGACGATGACCAACGCCCCCAGCACCGGCACACCGGAACCCATCAGAGTGCCGAGGGTACGGGCAAAGCGGGAAATCGCCGTTTTGGAAACGATCGGTCCGAAAATCGGCATTCTGTACTTGATGAAATCCAGTGCCAGTTTACCGACAGGGATCTTTGCAACTATTTTGAAAAACACAATGATCGCAAAAACAGCACCGACATAGTAATACCAGTCAGTGATAAGCGTCTGGCTCAAAGAAATGAGAAATTCGGTGATTTCCGGCAATCTTTCATTTTCGCCCAGCAGTTCACGGAAAATTTTCTGGAAGTTCGGCACGACGAAAACCATAAGACCGACCAGAGCCGCCAGCGAAATCGACAGGATGACGATAGGATAGATCATGGCAGATTTGACTTTGCCGGCGATACGGGAGGATTTTTCCATAAATCCAGCCAGACGGTCAAGGATGGTTTCCATAGCACCGGATGCTTCACCGGCACGCACCATGTTGAGGAAAAGTTTGTCAAATGATTTGGGATGCTGTGCCAGAGCTTCGGCAAAAGTGGCACCGCCTTCGACGGCATCACCGACTTTGCCCAGCACGGTTTTGATCGACGGGTTTTTAGCCTGACGTTCAAGTGTGCGGAGCGAACGGATCAGCGGCAGACCGGCACTGAGCAGGATCGCCAGCTGCCGGGTGACCACCGGAAGTTCCTTTTTGGGAATGACCACCGGGCCGAGGTTGATATTTAAACCGCCGCCGGAAGATTTTTTCTTGGCGGCTTTTTTCACCGGTTCTTTTTCCACAGCCGGTTTGATGGATGTCGGGAAAAGCCCTCTGCTTTTCAACTCCTGTGAAGCGGCATTTTCGTCGGCGGCAGTGAGTTTGCCTTTTTGTTCCCGCCCTTTGCGGTCCATCGCGGTATATACATATTGAGGCATAAGCAAAAACTCCTTTGTTTGCTTGGATTATTTTTCAGGTATAACGGACAACTTCGTCAACGGTGGTCTCGCAGTTGAAAACCGCCAGCAGGCCGTCTTCACGCAGCGGGCGCATCCCGAATTCGCACGCCCGGTCACGCAGCTGATTGGCAGGGGCGCCTTCGGAAATCATTTCCCGCAATTCCTGATTGATCACCATCAATTCGGTCAGAGCCTTTCGGCCCTTGTAACCGGTGTTATTGCATTTGGGACAGCCTTTGCCGTAGCAGAATTTGATACCTTCGACCTGTCCGCGTTCCAAACCGAGGCGTTCAAGGTCGTTATCGGTCGGCTCGTAATACTCGATGCAGTTTTTGCAGACCCGGCGGATGAGCCGCTGGCCCAGCACGCCCACGAGAGAAGAAGCGATCAAAAACGGTTCGACGCCCATATCCACCAGACGGGTGATGGTACTTGCCGCATCGTTGGTGTGCAGAGTACTGAAAACAAAGTGACCGGTAAGCGATGCTTCGATAGCGATCTGTGCTGTTTCAAAGTCGCGGATCTCACCGACGAGGATGCGGTCGGGGTCCTGACGCAAAAACGCACGCAGGGCTTTGTGGAATGTCATACCGACAGCATCGTTGATGGGACACTGGATCAGACCTTCGATATCGTATTCGACCGGGTCTTCGGCGGTCAGGATCTTGTCCTCGACCTTGTTGATTTCGCCCAGAGCCGAATAAAGCGTAGTGGTTTTACCGGAACCGGTAGGCCCGGTGACGAGCAGGATACCGGTGGGAAGATTGATAAGTTCCCGCAGCTGCGACAGGTTGTCGCTGCCGATGCCGAGGGAATCCAGCTGCAGATTGACTACGGTACGGTCAAGTACACGCAACACGACGGATTCGCCGTGAGTGGTGGGCAGACAGGATACACGCAAGTCGATCTGTCTGCCGTTGAGTTTGAGCTGGATACGTCCGTCCTGCGGGCGGCGGCGCTCTGAAATATTCAAGCCGGAAATAATTTTGATACGGCTGATTACCGGGAGAGCCAGACCTTTCGGCGGCGGTGGCATTTCAAAGAGCGCACCATCCACGCGGTAACGGATGCGGAAGTTCTTTTCAAAGGGTTCAAAGTGGATATCCGACGCTTTGTCGCGGATAGCCTGACGCAAGACCACATCCACGAATTTGATGATCGGTGCTTCGTTGGCGAGGTCTTCGCTTATTTCCTGATCCATATCGTAATTTTTGTCGCTGATCTCAGCGACGATGTCGGCGACAGAATCGACTTTTTCGGGATAGTAGCGTTCCAGTTCTTTGGAAAAAACATCCGGGTCGGCCGGCAGCGGCAGGATGTCTCTGCCCAGCACAAAGCGGAGTTTTTCCACCGTCTGGTAGTCAAGCGGGGAACGCATTGCCACGTGCAGAGTACCGTATTCCTCCATGATCGGGATCGTACCGCTGCTGTGGGCGAAATCATTTTCGATCAGATTGATGATTTCCTGTGAAATATCGGCGTCATCGGGGGCCCAGACATAGGATCCGAGGCTGTCTGCCATAAGCTGCAGCATTTCTTCGCGGGAAAAAAGTCCGAAGTTTTCGATTACTTCAAAAGCACTTTTTCCGGAATTTTCACATTCTTCGGCAACTTCCGCCAGGTGCCCGGCGAGGGCGGGATTGGATGCGCTTTTTTCACTTTTCAACAGATCGATAAGCGCGGAGCTTTCAATATCCAGCATAATCACATATCCTTGTTTTTAGGCTTCGTCGCGCAAGGTGACGAAAATAACATCTTCAAGAGTGGCGATACCGGCTTCCGCTTTGCGGATAGCGTCATCACGGAGACTGCGCATACCGTTGCGGCGGGCGTATTCGCGGATCCTGCCACTGGTTTCGTTGGCAAAAATCAGTTTGCCGATATCTTCGGTGATGACAAAGATTTCATAGATACCGATACGGCCCCGGTAACCGGTGTAACCGCATTCGCGGCACCCTTTGCCTTTGTAGAACTGGCGGGAAGCCAGATATTCATCGGAAAGCCCCAGCAGTTTCTGCTCGGATTTGGTCGGGGTGTGGGGCTGTTTGCAGTGCGGACAGATGCGGCGGAGCAGCCGCTGTGCCATAACTGCCCGCAAACTGGTCGCCACCAGAAACGGTTTGACGCCCATATCCACCAGACGGGTGATGGCACTGGGAGCATCGTTGGTATGCAGAGTACTGAATACCAGGTGACCGGTCAGAGAAGCATTGATAGCGATCTCGGCAGTTTCCAGGTCTCGGATTTCACCGACCATGATGATGTTGGGTGCCTGACGGAGCATAGAGCGCAGAGCCGCCGCAAAAGTCATATCCACATAGCGGTCAACCTGCACCTGTTTGATACCCTGCAGCTGATATTCGACCGGGTCTTCGACGGTGATGAGTTTACGCGCCGGAGAGTTGATGGTATTCAAAAACGCATAAAGCGAAGTCGTTTTACCGGAACCGGTCGGGCCGGTCACGAGGAAAATACCGTCCGGGTAGTTGATGATCTTGGTGACCAGATCGAAGTCATCTGCATAGAAACCCAGTTTCGGAATATCGAGCTGGATACTGGATTTATCCAGAATACGCATAACGATACTTTCGCCGAAAATGGTCGGGATGGAAGATACACGCAAGTCGATATCTTTGTCGCCGACCGAGAGCTGGATGCGTCCGTCCTGCGGGATGCGTTTTTCGGTGATGTCCAGATGTGCCATGATTTTGACACGGCTGGTGAAGTTCGCCTGCAGATATTTGGGCGGTCCGGGGATCTCCCGCAGGGCACCGTCGATACGGTAGCGGACACGGTAGCGTTTTTCCATCGGTTCGAGGTGGATATCCGATGCTTTGGCTTTGTAGGCATCGACGATAAGTTTGGTGACCAGACGGATGATCGGTGCGGAATCATCTTCTTTGCCGGCGGAGAGATCGGCGTTTTCGTCGATGAGTTCGATTTCATCTTCGCCTTTTTTGCCGGATTCGGAAACATCTTCCTCTTCAATATAGTAGCGGTCGATAAGCCGGTTTATCTGCTTCTGCGGAGCGACGACCATTTCCACTTCTCCGCCGTAAATATAGCGGATGGTGTCGAGAGTATCCATATCGGTGGGATCGCTCATCGCCACAGTAAGCACATCATCAATGAGCGTTACCGGTACGACATTGTAGTGCCTGACCACGTCTGTGGAAAGACACGGGCGGGCTTCCATGGGGATCTCGTAATCTTCCAGATCCATAATGCTCACGCCGTACTGCTGGGCGAGCATAGTGAGCAGATCTTCTTCGCTGATGACCTGGTTGCGTACAAGCACATCGACAGGATCAAGGGATTCCCCCCTGTCTTCTGCTTCGGCGGCTTCCTGCTTGGCGGCCCGGATGGATTCGGATGAAACCATGCCGTTTTCTTTCAGGAGCATGAGAATATAATCGGTATCTTTTGCCAAAATAACACCCTCAAACTGTTTTATATATTGATACACAGAAAATTATATCATTGCAAATTTAACACCGCAGAGGTGAATTGTCAAGTGCCGGGAGCAAAAAATTGAGTATTAAATGCAAATATAACAGCTGAAAATGCCGCAAGCCGGGTGCAAAGCAGGATTTATGCACGATATTACCGGTATAAAACGAAATATCCCGCCGCACTCTGCCGGACATTTTGCCGGAGGGTTTTTTTATAGCCGGGAGGCAATATGAATTGAAAAAATCTCTTTTGCAATGTATCTTAAATCAATGTCATGATCAAACCAAACCAAATACAGGAGAATTGGTAAATGAAAGTCAATTATACACATCCGGCGGAACTTCTGGTCAGCACCTTGCAGAGACTCTACGACTACGGCATGACGACTACCAGCGGCGGCAATATTTCCATCAAAGACCTTGACGGCAACATCTGGATCACCCCCAGCGGTGTGGATAAAGGTACTCTCTCCCCGCGCGACATTATGATGGTGACTCCGGATGGTCAGAATGTCGGTTGCCACACTCCGAGCTGCGAACTGCCGTTTCACCGGGCGGTCTATAATCTGCGTCCCGATGCCGGTACCGTGCTGCACGCTCATTCTCCGGCTCTGGTGGCTTACAGTCTGGTCGGCAAAAGCCCCGACGCCTCGATCCTGCCGGGTGCCGAAAAAATCTGCGGCAAAATCGCTTTTTCACGCTATGATATCCCCGGCAGTATTTCGCTCGGTGAAATCATTTCCGAAGAATTCGCCAAAGGTGCCGACTGCGTGATGATGGAAAATCACGGCGCAGTAGTCTGCGGCAGAAATATCGAAGAAGCCTTTGCCCGTTTTGAAATGCTCGATTATCTTGCCCGTATCGGTATCCAGATGTCCGGTCTGGGGGATGCCGTTGCCGCTGCCGGTGCTTTCAGTGCCAAAGAGTGGGAAACTTTTGAAGTGGATTATGCTTCGCCTGCCGAATGTGCATTGCGGGAAAGCATCGTGAAATTTGCCGCCCGTCTTTACCGTCAGCGGCTGGTCTTTACCGGCGGAGTCACTTTGTCGGCAAAGATTTCCGGCGATGATATCCTGGTCACTCCCGCCGGTATGGATCCCTTGAAATGCAAGGCGTGCAGTGCGGTGCGTATTGCCAACGGCAAATGTGAAAGCGGCAAAAAAGCATCGGAATTTGCCGCCCTTGCCCGTGAACTTTATCTTGCCAACGACTGGATCGGTGCAATGATGATCACCAAAAGCCCCAACATTATGGCATTTGCCGCCAGCGGCAATGCTCTTGACAGCCGGATGATTCCGGAAAGCTACATCCAGTTGCGGGATATGCCGGTGATTTCATACGCGGAATTTGCCGCCGATCCTATGTGCGTGCTGCAAAAAATCACTCCGGCGACTCCGGTCGTGGTGGTGGAAAACGGCTGCGTCATCGCTGTCGGCAAAAATCTCACCCAGGCGTTTGACCGTCTGGAAGTGGCGGATTTCACCGCCAACTGCGTGCTGCTTGCCCGCCGTCTCGGCAAAGTCAACCCCATCAATCAGGCGCAGGTGGATGAGATCATCGAAGCATTCGGTCTGCCCCGCTGAAAAAACTTGTGACTTATGCCTGCCAGAGAGATCGTAACAGTCCGTGATTTTGCTTTCGGCGGAGATACCGTCGGTACTCTTGCCGACGGCAGAGTATGTTTTTTCCGCGGCGGCGTGCCGGGGGAAAAGGTGGAAATCGAAATCGTTTCCACCCACAAAAACTTCTGCCGGGGCAGGATCACTGCGGTATTGGAAGCGTCGGAAAACAGGATAACTCCGGCTTGTCCGCATTTTGACCAGTGTCCGGGCTGCTCTTATTTGCATACGACCTATGCGGTGGAGATCGCGGCCAAGGCAAGGCAGTTTGAGTATTTCATCAACCGCAACCGCCCGTCGGAAATCGCAGTTGAAACGCCGTTTGCGGCACCGCAGAGATTCAACTGGCGTTCCCGTCTGCGTCTGCATTGTCAAAACGGCAGATGCGGTTATCTCGGTTTTGACAATAAGACGCTTGTCGATGTCAAAAACTGTATGCTGGCAACTGATGAGATCAATGAAAAATTATCCGCACTTGATATACCGCGTAGTTTCACCGGTACTCTGGGAATAGATTTTTGCAGTGAAAACGGTGCAGTTTCCACTCTGGATGCAGAAGTGCCTGATAAACTCACCGGCTCTCTGCCCGGTTTCGGAAATTTCCGCTATAAAAACGGTGGATTTTTTCAGACCAACAGCGAGGTGGCGGCGGAATTGTGCCGCCGGGTGACGGAGTGCGTCAAAGAGATCCAGCCGGAATTTATGCTGGAACTTTATTGCGGAGTCGGGGTGTTCTCGATCGTAAGTGCGCTCGCTCTGCCGGGATTGCGTTGCGTCGGCATGGAGTTCGACCGTCAGGCAGTGAGATGTGCCGTCGGCAATGCCCGCCGCAACAAAGTTTCCGGACGGTGCAGTTTTTTTGCCGGTGATGCGGCAGATGCTCCGGAAAGATTCGCCTCTTTCGGCAAGAGATTGAAAACTCTGACGCTGGTCGATCCCCCGCGCAACGGTTTGAGCAGAAAAATGGTCGATGCTCTCTTGAAAACCGCTCCGGGGCACATTATTTATATTTCCTGCGGTCCGGATACCCTGCGCCGCGATCTGGATGCCCTGACATCCAGATATGATATCAGGCGTTGCGGGATGCTGGATATGTTTCCCGGTACTGCCCATTTTGAATCCTTTGTCCTTTTGCAGCGTAAAGATACTGTTTGACTATGATAGACTTTCAGAATGTTACCAAAAGTTTTGGCGGCAAAGATATTTTGAAAGCCGTTTCTTTCCGGATCAACAGCGGCGAAAGAGTCGGTATCGTCGGGCCCAATGGTTCCGGTAAAAGTACCATTTTCAATATCATCACCGGCAAAGAGAGTGTCGATTCCGGCAGTATAGCCATACCGCGGGATCACCGGCTCGGCATTATGCGGCAGAAAATTGAAACTGCTGAATTATCCCGCACTCTGCTGGATTTTACCGCCGACGCCATACCGGAACTCCACACGATTTCAAAAGAAATACACGAAATAGAAACTTCCCTCGATTCCGGTAACATCGCCGATGCGGAAAAAAACCGTTTGCTCCGCCGTCATGGCGAACTGCAAAGCACCATTGAGCATCTGGGGGCGTACCGTCTGGAACAGGATGCCCGGGAAACATTGAGTAATCTCGGATTTGCCGAAAGAAATTTCAACCGTCCGATGTCGGAATTTTCCGGCGGCTGGCAGATGCGTGCGGCACTGGCAAGGGTATTGATTTCCCATCCGGATATTCTGCTTCTGGATGAACCGTCCAACTATCTTGATGTACCGGCAGTCGAATGGCTGTGCCGTTTCCTCAATACTTTTGCCGGGACTTTGCTGCTGATTTCGCACGACCGTTTCCTGCTGCGGAAACTTGCCCGGGTCACTCTGGAAGTCAATTCCGGAGCGGTTACCCGCTATTCCGGCGGATACGATTACTACTCTTCGGAAAAGATCCTGCGGCAGAAAACTCTGGAATCCGCCAAACGCAATTCCGACCGCAAAAGAGAGCAGATGGAAAGAGTCATCGACCGTTTCAAAGCCAAAAGCACCAAAGCGGCACAGGCCAAAAGCTGGATGAAAAAACTGGATAAACTTGAGGAGATCGACTTGCCTCAACAACTTGATTACAGGGGAGTTATCCGCTTTCCCGCCCCGCCTCCCGGCGGAGTGGAAGCCGCCCGGGTGGAGAATCTTTCTTTCGGTTACGAAAGCGGCAAATTACTGCTGGAAAACGTCAATCTGGATATTGCCGCCGGAGATAAACTCGCTTTTATCGGATACAACGGTCTGGGCAAAACCACTTTGCTCAAACTGCTGGTCGGTATGCTGAAACCGGTTTCCGGCAAAGTTGTTACGGGACATCATTCGGTGATTGGCTACCAGTCGCAGGAATTTTCAGATATCCTCAACGATGAACTGACGGTTTACGATGCCGTCAAAGGAGCATTGCCGCCGTCGGCACCGGTGGGAAATCTGATGAATGTACTCGGCTCTTTCGGTTTTTTCGGCAGTGATACCGAAAAACGCTGTGGAGTGCTTTCCGGAGGCGAAAAAATCCGCCTGCAGTTTGCCCGCATTTTTGTCAATCCGCCCAACTGGCTCATCCTTGACGAACCGACGACCCATCTGGATCTTGCGGCAAGGGAATTACTGCAAAACGCACTGGTGAATTTCCCCGGTACGGTGTGTCTGGTCAGCCACGATATCGAATTTGTCCGTGCCGTGGCGGAAAATATCATCGCCATCACCCCGGGCAAAGTGCAGAAATTTTTTGGCAATTACGATTATTATCTGGAAAAAACCGCCGCTATGCAGCAAGCATCCGGCAGTACCGTAAATCGCAGTCAGACCGGAATTTCCGGCGGCGACAGCGGACTCAATGCCCGGGAAAGACGCCAGCAGCGTGCCGCCGCCCGCAGAGAAATCAGCGGAAGTTTGAAAAAAAGCCGGGAAACTGTCGCTGCTCTGGAAAAAAAACTTGATACTCTTTCGGAAAAGAAAAAAGTCATCGTCGCCAAACTTGCCAGCGGAGAAAAACTTGATTTCGCCGCCTTGAATAAGGAATTGGCACAACTGGACAAAGATATTTCACTTACCGAAACCGAGTGGGAAAATGCCGCAATGGAAATGGAAGCCCTGCGGCTGGAAAACGATCGGGTCAATTCTTTGTGACAGGGAAAACAATGAATAACGAATTAACTTTTTCTCAACAGCAACAGCAGCGGCAGTTGATTTCCGCCCGCCAGAAACAGGCATTGGAATTTTTGCAGCTGCCGCAGCAGGATATTTCCGCCGCACTGGATGATATCCTCGCCGCCAATCCTTTGCTGGAAGAAAGTTTTGACCCGGAAAATCCCGCCGGTGAATCCGTCGTCGCAGAGGAAAAAGCTCCGGAAACCGAGGACGAGGCTTCGTTTGAAGAACTCCTATCCGATTCGGATTCGTGGAGCAATGAATTGCCTGTGCCGGGATCAGATACCGGAAATCAGCCTGATATATGGAGCAGTATCGCCGCCCCCGGACCGGATTTGGAGCAGATGCTCGAAACAGAGGTTTCCGGCAGTACCGCTCCGGAAAATATCCGCGATCTTGCCAGAGTGATAATCCACGCCCTGGATGAACGCGGCTATCTGGAAACTCCGCTTGCAGATATCGCTATGAGTTGCGATGCCGATATGGATGAAGCCGCAGAGGCACTTGCTCTGGTACAGAGTTTTGACCCTCCCGGTATCGGGGCGAGGGATATTGAGGAGTGCCTTGCCATACAGTTGCGGAGAATGGGCAAATACGATGAAATTTTCCAGCGGATATTTGAAATCGGTCTGGAAAAAGTCAGCCGCACAGCACAGTCGGCATTGGCAAAGCAGTTGGGGGTCGCTCCCGACGTTGTTTCCGGCGCCCTGGCTGTCTTGCGCAAACTTGATCCTGCTCCCGGCGGTGAATACAGCCGCAATGCCGTCTATATCCAGCCGGAAATGGAATTTTTTGCCGATGAAAACGGTGTGTTTTCAGTCAGACTGCTCAATGCCAGAGAACGCAAACTGGTGATTTCACAGCATTATATCGACCTTTTGGATGATCCGTCACTCTCTGCAGATGACCGGGCATTCGTCACCGAAAAAATCCGGGCGGCAAAAGAGGTCATTCAGGCTCTTGAATTACGCAAAAACACTTTGCTGCAGTTGGGGGAATTGATTGCAGAATATCAGCAGAAATTTTTCCGGCAGGGGGTCAAGGCCCTGAATCCGATGACTATGAAACAGGCAGGCGATATTCTCGGTGTACACGAAACTACTGTCAGCCGTGCAGTTTCCGGTAAATACGCCCTGACTCCCGGAGGACTTCTGCCGCTGAAATATTTTTTCACCGGAGGTTACACTGCCGGAGAAAACACCGTTTCGACGCGGGCAGTTATGGAGCGGATCAGGGAACTCGTGGATAATGAATCTCCCGACGCGATCCTTTCGGATGAGAAAATCGTCGGGATTCTCAAAAGTGAAGGTGTTTCCATTGCCCGGAGAACTGTTGCCAAATACCGGGATAAACTGGGGATACTGCCCTCGTCACTTCGCGGCGGCAAGTGATTTTCAATAAACCCGCAAGACGATATTGCCGGAAATATATTCCTCTTTTACACTTGCCGGTATATCGGGAGAACTTTTATCCGTGCGGCAGATGACGATGACCGGCGGACGCCCCGGAGTTTTGAGCAGGGCAGATATTTCTGCGGCAGACTTCCGGAGTTTTTTCTCACCTTTGATCTCGGCCTGGTTTTCGCCGTATTTCATTTCTCCGACACCACCGTAAACGTTGATGTCTGCACGCTGGAAACACCACGCGACTGCGTGCATAAGCGAAGTATTGGTAATGATCACAGCTTTGCCGTCATCATCTGCGGCCGTTTGCGATTTGAGATGACGCAGGTGTCTTTCCGGAAACTTCGCCGGAGCAATACTGTCCGGCAGGAAGATGTTGACCGTGGTTATCAAAATTGCCAGCGAGCCGAAAAATCCCAGCATAAGGTCGCTCTTGCGGTGATTTTTGAGCGTAAACTGAATGATCCCGCAAATGAGCATCACAGCCCCGCACACTGCGACAAACACGACAAAATCCCTGCCGCCTGCAAACTTTCCGGCTTTGCCGAGATAAGATTCTGCTCCAAAGGCAAGGGCCGCGGCGGCGGCGATACCGGCAACTCCGGTGACGGCAAGGAAAATCCGCCAGAATTTCAAAGTGCGGTCAAACATCCGGCGGCCGGGAGATTCCCGTAGATAGGTCATCAGTCCGCCTGCCATAATGATCGACAGCGGTGCAAAACAGGGCAGGATATAAGTCGGCAGTTTACCGCTGGAAAATGAGAGGAAAACCAGCGGCAGGATAACTCCGCACACCGCCATTTTGTAAATGGGCCAGTTCAAAATATTTTTCCATGCAGTTTTGTTGTTTTTAAGCAGACAGGGCAGGAAAATGATGCCGGGAAGTCCGCCGATAAAGATAAAGGGGATGAGGAAATACCAGGGTTGTGGATGCTGTCCGGCGGTGTCCTGTGTAAAACGCTGGATATGTTCGACTTCAATGAAATAACGCCAGAAATCAGGATCGGACTGGTGGATCTTCCATGCCGGCGGCAAGCAGAAAAGTGCCAGCAGCGGCAGAATAAGCACTCCGAGACGCCAGAATGCGGCAAATCTTTTTTCCCAGAGCAGAAAACCGCCGAGTGCCACTCCCGGCAGGGCCCAGCCGATGGCTCCTTTGGTGTAAAAAGCCCCGGTCAGAGCGAGGGCGCAGAGCAGACACCACCAGCAGCGGATGAGGAAATCCCTGCCTTCCACCGCCGCCAGAAATCCGCTGTAAAGTGCCGCCGTGGTGAAAAAACTCAACGGAGCATCCGTCAGCGAAGTCGTGCCGAGGATGTAAACCCAGATGAAACTGGCAAAAAATCCGAAACTCATCCACGCCAGTTTGCCGTCGCGGCGGCGGCGCCAGACCAGTGCCGCTGTCATCAGTCCGGTCAGTACCGTCAGAAATGCTCCGGCAAAGCGTACTCCGAAAGGTGTTTCGCCGAAAAGTTTCAGCGAAGCCATATTCATCTGGTGGGTCAGTACGGGTTTTTCAAAATACCGCAGAGTAAAAAGACGGGGAGAAAAAAAGTTGTCGTTTTCTATCATTTCACGGGCGATTTCGCCGTAGCGGAATTCATCAGGTGTCACCAGCGGGCGGCAGTTGAGAGTGACAAAATAGGTGATAGCGATAAAAAACAGGGCACTCCAAAAAAATTTCATTGTCTTATTCCTGATGTTGCGATAAAAAAACAGCGTTCCGGATTAATATATTTCCGGAACGCTGTCAAATCAAGTGTTTTTTTATTTTCCCGCCAGAAGTTTACGGACTCCCGCAAGTTTCACGCAGACGGTCAGAACTTCCATCGCTTCAGCCAGTTCCTCCAGCGGGGGCAGGGTCGGCGCGATACGGATGTTGCGGTCACGCGGATCTTTTTTGAGGGGATATGTCGCTCCGGCTCCGGTCAGCACCACGCCGGCTTCTTTGGCGAGGCGGACAGTTTCTTTGGCACAGCCGTCGAGGGTGTCAACGGCGATGAAGTATCCACCGGCAGGAGTTTCCCAATCCAGCAGTCCGGTACCGGAAAATTCTTTGTCAAGCACCGACAGCACCAGCTCAAATTTGGGACGGATGCAGTCTGCAAGTTTTTTCATATGATCTTTCATATCCTGCGGCGTGGGGAGAAACTGCAAAGTACGCAGCTGATTGAGTTTGTCGTGACCGATAGTCTGGCAGGTCATCCGGGCGAGGATCTCCTTTTTGTTGGCGGCAGAGGAAGCCATCATCGCCACCCCGGCACCCGGGAAAGTGATCTTGCTGGTGGAAAAGAAGTAATAGACCCGGTCAGGATTGCCTCCGGCGTTGCAGGCGGCAAAAATATCCGCAAGTTCTTTTTCGCCGTTGATATGGTGGATGCCGTAGGCGTTATCCCAGAAAATACGGAAATCTGCGGCGGCACATTTCATTCTGCCCAGTCTGGCGACGGTTTCATCGCTGTAACAGATACCCTGGGGGTTGGAGTAAAGCGGCACGCACCAGATACCTTTGATGGCATCGTCAGCGGCGGCGAGGGCTTCCACTTCGTCCATATCCGGACCTGCTGGAGTCATTTTGACCGGGATCATTTCAATGCCGAAATTTTCGCAGATGGCAAAATGGCGGTCGTAACCGGGGCTGGGGCAGAGAAATTTGATTTTTTCCAGTTTGCACCAGGGGGTGTTGCCGCCGGTGCCTTTGAGCATCAGCTGGGAAAACATATCGTACATCAGATTCAAACTGGAATTGCCGCCGACAATGATATTTTCAGGGTCGATGCCAAGCAGTTCGCCAAAGTAATTTCTCATTTCCGGAATACCGTCAAGGATGCCGTAGTTACGGGCATCGAAATTGGCGGCGGTACGGTAATTGGTCAGTTTTTCCAGTGCCGCATTGCAGAGGTCGAGCTGACTGGATGCCGGTTTGCCGCGGGACATGTCAAGTTTAAGTCCGCGATTCTGCAAATCCTGATAGGCTTTTGCCAGTTCGCTTTCCAATATTTTGAGTTCTTCGACGGAGTATTCAGTTACCGGTCTCATATTTCATTTTACCCTTGATTGTTCTTTTGAGTCATTTACAAACTCAATAATATACCACATAAAAGTGAAAAATTCAACTTTTTACACCGCGTATGACCGAATATTTGCAACAAAAAATAGTGTGATTTGTCAATGCTGATTCTTGCAAAAAAACTTTGATGTGCTATCTTATAATGATTGTTTATATACCGCAACCCGGGAGAATATACAAAATGAATGAAAAAATCGAATGCAGAGCCAGTGCCATCGGGGCGTGCGATTATCTCGCACCGGAGTATCTGCGTGAATTACAGTTAACCAGATTGAAAAAAATCGTCCGTCACGCCTATGACAATGTGGAATTTTTCCGCAACAGAATGAATGAAGCAGGCCTTACTCCGGACGTCATCACTTCGCTCAAAGATCTGGGCAAACTCCCCTTTATGAAAAAAACCGACCTGCGGGACACCTATCCTTTCGGTCTTTTTGCCGTACCTCACTCGGAAATCGTCCGTTTGCACGCATCCAGCGGCACCACCGGCAAGCCGATCGTGGTCGCATATACCGCCAAAGACCTTGAAGTCTGGGCGGAAGTTATGCGGAGATCTATGAATTGTGCCGGATTGACCAGAGATGATGTCATCCAGGTTTCTTACGGTTACGGACTTTTTACCGGCGGTCTGGGCGCTCACTGCGGTGCCGAGGCTCTCGGCGCAATGGTCGTGCCTGCCAGCAGCGGCAACACCAAGCGGCAGGTGATGATGATCAACGATTTCAAAGTTACCGCCATCTGCTGTACGCCGAGTTATTTCGTCCACCTGATCGAAATCGCCGAAGCCGAAGGCATCCCCTTTAACAAACTGCCGATCAAAGCAGGTATTTTCGGTGCAGAGCCGTGGAGTCAGGGTATGCGGCAGTACATTGAGGAAAAAGCAGATATCGAAGCATTCGATATTTACGGTCTGTCGGAAATCATCGGCCCCGGTGTGGCGGTGGAATGTAAATGCCACAAAGGTCTGCACATTTTTGAAGACCATTTCTATCCTGAAATCATCGACCCCGATACCGGTGAAGTTCTGCCCGACGGCGAAACCGGTGAGTTGGTGCTGACCACTTTGAGCAAATATGCCATGCCGATGGTGCGTTACCGTACCAGAGACATCACCCAGATCATTTCCGAACCCTGCGAATGCGGCAGAACCATCCGCCGTATCGACCGCATCGGAGCAAGAAGTGACGACATGGTCATTGTTCGCGGCGTGAATGTTTTCCCCTCGCAGATCGAAAGCGCACTGCTTTCCGTTGCACAGGCCAGTCCCAATTACAACATCCGGCTTTATACCGAGGACCGCACTGACAAAATCGAAGTCAATGTGGAAAGGACCCCCGGTATGGATGATGAAGCTTCCGCCGTTTTGCGCGCCAGGATTTCCAAGGCGATCGAATCGGTGATCGGGCTCAAAGTTTCGGTCAAACTGGTTCCGCCCAATGAGATTCAGCGCAGCGAAGGAAAAGCCAAAAGACTGTTTGACAACCGGGAAAAAAACTGACAACCAATGGATCAGGCGGCTGAAAATGCCGCTTTCCGGAAACAATATATAAGGAGTTGATTCTGCTATGAAATGTGTAGTTCTCGCTTACCACAATATGGGATGTGCCGGTATTGAGGCTCTGCTCCGGGCAGGAATGGAAATTTCGGCGGTCTTTACCCATAAAGACAATCCCGGCGAAAATATCTGGTTCAAATCTGTGGCGGAACTTGCCGGTTCGCTCGGTATCCCGGTCTATGCTCCGGATGATATCAATCATCCTGTCTGGATCAACCGGATCAAAGAAATGGCTCCTGATTTTATTTTCAGTTTCTATTATCGCAATCTGGTCTGCGAAGATATCCTTGCCATCCCTGCCGGCGGCGCATTGAATCTCCACGGATCACTGCTGCCCAAATACCGCGGCAGAGTGCCCATCAACTGGGCGATCATCAACGGCGAAACCGAAACCGGTGTCACTTTGCACTATATGACTGCCAAAGCCGATGCCGGAGATATCGTCGATCAGGAAAAAGTCGCTGTCGCTCCCCGCGATACTGCCAAAATGCTTTTTGACAAAGCCGTCGCCGCCGCATCGGTCATGCTTGACCGGGCTTTGCCGGCTTTGATTTCCGGTACTGCCGCCCGCATCCCGCAGGATGAAGCACAGGCGACAGTCTGCCGCGGCCGCAAACCTGCCGACGGTGAGATCGACTGGGGCAAAAGTGCCATCGAAATCGACCGCCTGGTGCGGGCGGTGACCAAACCTTACCCCGGTGCTTTCAGTTTCCTCGGCGACCGCAAATGTTTCATCTGGGATACCGAAGTCGTTGATGGCAGCGGTAAACCCGGCACTGTGATTTCCTGCGATCCGCTGGTCGTGGCGTGCGGAAACGGTGCGGTGCAGATCAATGCCGGTGAGTTTGAAAACGGTATTTACCAAACCGGCGCCCAGCTTGCCAAAGACGGACGCATCGTGGAAAAAATGCTCTGGAATGGCGATCCGGCAAAACTTAAACGTGCCGGCCGCCGCAAAAGCATATTCATTCTCGGTGTCAACGGATTTATCGGCAGTCATATTTCAGAGCGGCTGCTCGCTTCCGGAGATTACGACATCTATGGTATGGATCTGCGGAGCAACTACATCGAGCATCTCCTGGATCACCCCAATTTCCATTTCCGCGAGGGCGATATCACCATTGATCGCGAATACATCGAATTTCACGTCAAAAAAGTCGATGTGGTTCTGCCGCTGGTCGCCATCGCCACTCCTATCGAATACACCCGCAACCCTCTGCGGGTATTTGAACTGGATTTTGAAGAAAACCTCAAAATCCTGCGTCTGTGCGTGAAATACCGCAAACGGATAATTTTCCCCTCCACCAGCGAAGTCTATGCTATGTGCGAAGACAAGCAGTTTGATGAGGAAAATTCCAAACTGGTCACCGGCCCCATCCGTATGCAGCGCTGGATATACTCCTGCTGCAAACAGCTTATGGACCGCGTCATTTACGCTTACGGCGCCAAAGATATGGTGGATTTTACTCTTTTCCGTCCTTTCAACTGGATCGGTTCCAGATTGGACAGCCTCACCAGTGCCCGTATCGGCAGCAGCCGTGCCATCACCCAGATGATCCTCAATCTGGTGCAGGGGTCACCCATATTGCTGATCGACGGCGGCGAGCAGAAACGTTGTTTCGTGGATATTTCAGAAGGTACCGAAGCACTTTTCCGCATCATTGAAAACAAAGATAAACGCTGTTCCGGCAAAATCATCAATATCGGCAACCCTGCCAACGAAGCCAGTGTCCGGGAAATGGCTGAAATACTGGTCGCTAAATTTGAAGCCCATCCCCTGCGTAAACATTTCCCGCCTTTTGCCGGGTTTACCGTGGTGGAATCGGGAGCATTCTACGGCAAAGGCTATCAGGATGTCCAGCATCGCACCCCCAGTATCAAAAATGCCAAAAAATATCTGGATTGGGAGCCGTCGGTCACTTTGGAAAAATCCATCGAAAGCACTTTGGATTTCTTTTTGCAGGAAGCACTCAAATCCGGTGAGTTCACCCGATGACCGGGACGCTTGCACTGCGTATAGATGTGGATACTCTCCGGGGGGCATCCCGGGGAGTTCCGGCACTTTGCTCATTACTGGCTGATTTTGGAGTCAGCGGCACTTTTTATTTTTCTGTCGGTCCGGATAATATGGGCAGACATCTCTGGCGGTTGCTCAAACCGCAGTTCCTCTGGAAAATGCTCCGCACCAATGCCGCCGGTTTGTACGGTCCGGAAATCATTTTTATGGGAACCGCCTGGCCGGGGATCAACATCGGCAAAGCCTGCCGCAAACAGATATCCGCCTGTGCCAATGCCGGGAATGAAATCGGTTTTCACGCCTGGGATCATCACTTTTCACAGGCCCATCTTATGGATATGGATGAAAAAAGCATCCGCCGGGAACTGGATCGTGGCATCGCCGCTTTGCAGGAGATCTGCGGCAGGCAGATCAGAACTTCCGCCGCCCCCGGATGGCGTGCCAATGACCTCTGGCTTGCGATCAAAGCGGAATATCCTTTTGACTACAACAGCGATTGCCGCGGTGATTCGCCTTTTTATCCGGTAGTCAACGGCCGCAGAGTCGGGCAGCTGCAGATACCGGTAACTCTGCCGACTTACGATGAAGCATTGGGCAGAAACGGTATCAACGACAGCAATTACAATGATTACCAGATATCTCTGCTGCGTAAAGACCGTCTGAATGTACTGACGATCCACGCCGAAGCCGAGGGCGGCAGATGCCGGGAGCAGTTTGCTGATTATCTCCGCCGGGTGCTGGCTGCCGGATACCGGGTGATCACCCTCGGCGAAGCCGCCGCAGAGGTAAAAGGATCTGCTCCGGAAGCCGGAATGGTGCTTGCCCCGTTTCCCGGACGGGAAGGGGTGCTTGCCGTACAGCAGGAGTAAGTCATTATGGGGATTTACAAGGAAAAAGAACACTTTTTTCTGCCGCCGCTTTTGTTGCTGCTGGCAGTGGCGGCGGCAATATACCTGCCGTGGATATCTCCGGTGCGGGAACTTTTCCGTCAGGAGGGATTTTATGCCGTAATGGCACAGGAATTTGATATTTCCAAAGGACTTGTCACGGCACATCAGGTGGGGATCAAAAATGGTTATCCGCTGTTTCCTGCCGTGGCAGGGACTCTGGTCAGGTTGACCGGACTGCCGGTTGAAATGGTGATGCGTCTGATTTCAGTCGTGATGCTTTTTGCGACTGCGGCAGTTGCTTTTACCGGAGCCGCCACCAATCGTGACCGGCGGGCGGGAGTTGTTGCCGCCGCGGTATTTCTCACATCGCTCATCTCTCTGGAAAAAGGTGCTTTCGGGACACCGGCAACAACCAATGCGTTTTTTCTGCTGTCGGCACAAATGCTGTTTTTTTACTTTGGCGTGAAACACGGCAGTTGGAATAAAGCGTGGCTGTTTTCGCTCTTTTTCATCGCGTTGGCGTTTCTTTCCGGAGGATTCCGGATGCTGTTGTTTTTCTTTTTTTCGATGATATTTTTCCGCCGGCCTTTTTCCGGCAGTATCAAAATGAGCCGTCCGGGCTTCATTGCCGGGATGTTCCTTCTGGTATTGGCGGTTGCTGCCTGGGGCGTGCCGTATCTGCTCGCTTATGAGCAGATGCCGCTGGATTATTCCTGGTGGAGTTACGGCACCCTGGGGGAAATGGCGAAAAATCTGTGGGACTTCCCGCTGATGCTGCCGGTAAGACTGCTGCCGTGGTCGCTGATCGCGTGGCTGCCTTTTTGTGCGGCATTGCAGAATATCGACAAAACTCCGGTTTTCGGGACATATTTGCGGACATTGCTGGTGCCGACACTGCTTATTCTGTGGCTGTTGCCGGAATATGATTCGCCGGAATTGTTTTATGCCCTCGGACCGCTGGCGGTGCTTTGCGGAGTCTTTTACGATACCGGTGTGAGGCGGTACGGCGGCAGAATACGCAATATGCTGATACTGGGGGAATATGTCGCCCTCGGGACAGTTCTCATTGTGGCGCTGATATGGCTGGCTCCGGAAAAGTATCTGCTGATGTTCGGCAGTTTTTCCAATTCTTTCAGTTTCCGCGAAGTGCCCACTTTTATTCTCACCGCTATCGTGTCGCTTGCCGGTGCGGTGGTTTGTTATCTGATCATCCGTTTCGGCAGGCGTAAAATACCGGTTTATCTTTTGCTGTTGTGCCTTTCGGTCTGTGCCGGTATTTTTCACAGCGGTATCATTGTCCGTTACAAAATGCAGAGCAGTTCCAAGCGGACTTTGGGGGCGGATATTGCCGCCGCCGTCAAAGGGCACGAACCGGGAAAACTTTACAAAAGCGATATCAGCGATCTTTATGCTCCGCTTTTTTACTCCGGGATGCAGGTCGTGAAACTCTCATCTCTGAATGACCTGCCGGAAAACGAAGAAGTCGTATATGTACTCGGTTCCGTTTTCCCCATCGACAGCAGCCGGGTGTGGACAGGTCTGCTGCCGGCAGATTATAAGTATAACAATTATTCGCTCGGCCTGTGGAAAGGGGTACTCGTCAAAATGAAAACCTTTGATGAGGAAAAGTTTTAATAAAAAATAGTTTTGCATTAAAATAATTTTGCTTTTGCTGGCGTTATAAGGGCAGAAACGGGAAAAGACCCGCACATAACCCAAACAAAAGAAAGAGTTGAAAAATGAAAAAAACAATTATTCTCGTCGTTGCAGTTGCCGCCTGCACTGCTTTTGCCCGTCCCCATCACGACAATGATGGAGTAAGACTTGCCACAGATATTTTGCGGCTGATCGATGCTGGTCTGGATATTTTCCGCCCCAATACCACTGTGGTAACGACCGCTCCGGCAGTGACAGTGACTCCGGCGGTTCCCGCCTGCACCTATGTGATTTATAATGGTGTACAGGTACCCTGCTACAACAATTTCATCTACGTCGATCACAACTGGATCTGGCGCGGAGTTGGTCCTGCGCCCCGTCCGCCGCGATTCACTCCGCCGCCGATACACCGCCCTGCTCCCCGGGCAGTGATCAAGCATCACCAGCCCAGACGCCCGGTGCATACAGTCCGTCCTGCTCCCGGCAGACCGGGACAACCGGGCAGACCCGGTGCGGGCGGTCACCCTGCCGGCGGCCCCGGACGCCGGTAAATCAGCAAATATCTGTCAACTGTGCCCCGGCAAATTCTGCCGGGGATTTTTTTGCTTGAAAAGCAGAGGATTCATTGGTATATTAAGTGTAAGTACAGATAAAATCCATCTAAAAAGAGAGGTATCTATTATGGATAAAGTGAGAGTTGCCGTTTTCGGAGCCAGCGGCTATGCCGGAGAAGAATTGCTCCGTCTGCTGCTGCGTCACCCCAATGCGGAGATCGTAGCGGTCACTTCGAGAAAAAATGCCGGAGAGCCGGTTTCGACGGTCTTTCCCCGTTTTACCGGACTTGATTTGAAGTTTGTCGAACCTGATGTCAAAGCGATTTCCGCGATCTGCGATGCCGCTATTCTGGCTTTGCCTCACGGGCTGGCAACTGAATATGCTGTACCGCTGTTGGAAGCAGGGGTCAAAGTTTTTGATATTTCCGCTGATTTCCGCCTGCGGAGTACCGCCAAATACCAGGAGTATTACAAAGTCGCCCATCCGGCTCCGCAACTGCTTGCCAAAGCGGTTTACGGTCTGCCGGAAATCTACCGCGAAGAACTCAAAACCTGCGACCTTGTTGCCTGTGCCGGATGCTATCCCACCAGTTCCATTCTGCCGGTGGCACCTCTGCTGGCGGCGGGTATCGTCAAAAAGAGCAATATCGTCATCTGCAGCTGCTCCGGAGTCACCGGAGCCGGCAGAAAGGTCGATCTGCCCTATATTTTCCCCGAATGTAACGAAAGCCTCAAAGCCTACAGCGTAGTGGGGCACCGTCACCTGCCGGAAATCGAGCAGGAATATGCCGCCGCCGCCGGAGTGGACAGCGTGGCGATCAATTTTATCCCCCACCTCGCTCCCATGAACCGCTGTATCAATTCGACCATTTTGCTGGATGCCGAAGAAAACTGCACTCTGGAAAAAGTCGGCGAAGTGCTGGAAAAAGCCTACGGTAAAGAAGAATTTGTCCGGGTACTGCCGGCAAAACGCACTTCTGATACCAAATATGTCTTTATGACCAACTGCTGTGAAATCGGTTACAACTACGATCCCCACACCAATAAAGTTATTCTGACTTCGGTGATCGACAACTTGACCAAAGGTGCTTCCGGTCAGGCGATCCAGTGTATGAATATCCGTTTCGGTCTGGATGAAGGTGCCGGACTGCGCTGAAAAAACTATGCCGTACAAAAGCGAAGCATTCATCGAAATACTTGACACCACTTTGCGGGATGGCGAGCAGACTCCGGGAGTCTCTTTTTCTCCGGCGGAAAAACTCGCCATTGCCAAATGTCTTTTGACGCATTTGCGGGTTGACCGTATCGAAATCGGTTCTGCCCGGGGAAGTGACAGCGAAAAAGACTCTTTGCGGTCATTGTGTGCATGGGCTTCCCGCAAAGGATATCTGGATGCTTTGGAGATACTCGGCTTTATAGATGACGGCAAATCTGTCGAATGGATCTCAGCGACCGGATGCCGTACTGTCAATCTGCTGGCAAAAGGTTCGCCCCGTCACTGCCGGGTGCAGTTGCGTAAATCTCCCGATCGCCATTTCAACGATGTCTGCCGGGAAATCTCCCGGGCTGTCGATGCCGGATTGGCAGTCAATGTCTATCTGGAAGACTGGTCAAACGGGATGAAAGATGATTTCGGCTATGTTTACGGTCTGGTTTCACGCATTGCCGAACTTCCGGTCAAAAAAGTGATGCTGGCGGATACTCTGGGTGTGCTCACCCCGGGATCCACTGCCGAATACTGCAAGTGGATGGTTTCGTCATTCAAAAATCTGGCGTTTGACTTTCACGGCCACAATGATTACGGCCTGGTGACTGCCAACAGTCTTGCCGCGGTAAATTCCGGTATCACCGCTGTCCATACATCTATCAACGGTCTGGGTGAAAGAGCCGGGAATCAGCCATTGTCGCAGTTTTGTGCCGCAGTCAATGACCTTACCGACTGCCGGTTGAGAGTGCAGGAAAAAGAGTTGTGCAATGCTTCCGCTCTGCTGGAAGCCGTCACCGGCAAACGGATGGCGTGGAATTATCCTGTCGTCGGCAGCGATGTCTATACCCAGACCTGCGGAGTTCATGCCGACGGTGACCGCAAAGGCGAATTGTATGTGAATTTGCTGATGCCGGAGCGTTTCGGCAGGCGCCGGGATTATGCTCTGGGGAAACTTGCCGGTATGGCATCGCTGGATCAGAATCTTGAACAGTTGCCGGGTTTGCCCAAACTTGATGACTCCCTGCGGGAAAAAGTGCTGGCGGAAGTGATCCGTCTCAGCGAAAAGAAAAAAAATGTCAGCGCCTCGGATCTGCCTTTTATCGTTTCGAGCGTGATGCGTTCTCCCGGACTTGCCGGGATCAAAGTGGTGGATTTTGAATCCGTATGCCGTCTGGGGGCCGCTCCGGCGATGAAAGTGCGGCTCTCGGTTTACGGCAAGGAGGTGGAATCCACCGCCAGAGGTGACGGTACTTACGATGCCTTTGTCAAGGCACTTAAAAAATGCTTGAAGCCTCTGGGCTTCGCTCTGCCGAAACTGGTGGATTATCAGGTGCGTATCCCCCCTGGCGGCAGGACTGATGCCATTGTTGAAACCACGATCTGCTGGCAGATATCTTCCGGCAGACGGATAATCAGTTCGGCGGTGGATTCGGATCAGCTCTTTGCGGCGATACAGGCTACTGAAAAGATGCTTAATACCATATTCCCCGCTCCGGCGGAAACAGAGCAGTAAGTAAAAAGGAGCCGGCTGTGGGAAAACTCTATATAATTTCCGGCGATGATGATTTCGCCCGTAAACGCAAAGCCAAGGCCCGGGTGCTGAAACTTTCCGGACTGCCGATGGATGCGGATGTCGATGCCAATCCTGATCTGGAAATCATTTCCGGCGATGCCGATGATGTGAAACCTCCCGTTATTCTGGCCCGGTTTCTGGAATCATTGCGCACCCCGCCGTTTTTGAGCGACGGCAAACTTTTGTGGCTGCGGCATTTCCCCGATCTGGATATTTTCAACGAAACCAGCGATATCGTGGTCAGCACCTGTGAGGAATTATTCCGCGAATTGCCGCCGGAAATAAATGTGGTTATTGACGGCCCCGGTCTGGATCAGCGGAAAAGTTTTGCCCGCAACCTCAAAAATGCCAAGGCAGAAATAGAAATTTGCGGTGTTTCCGGCAAAAATACCGATCGGGCCAATCTCGAAAACCGCCGCAATATCATTTCCGCCTTTTGCCGTCAGGAAGGCCGCCGCATCGACCCGGAAGCTATGCAGTTTCTGCTGGAAGCTGTCGGCGGTGACACCGGTACATTGGTCAATGAATTAAAAAAACTCTGCTGCTTTATCGGCAATGCTCCGGTGATCACTTTGGAAAAATGCCAGCAGATAATCAGCCGCAGCAGTGAAACTCTGGCGTGGGAATATGTTTCCGCGGTGGTGGAAAAAGACTGCGGACGGGCATTGCTGCTGCTTGCCAAACAGATTTCCAATGACAATGATGCCATAAGGATACTGATGTCGCTTGCCGGAGAATTTCAGCGGATGGCTCAGATCCGTGCCGCCTTGAAATCGCTCGATATATCCCGGGTCAATCCCAGTACATTTGATATGCTGCCTGACTCCGTCCGCGAGCAGAATAAAGACAATATGCTGTTGAAAATGCATCCCTACCGGGCATTCAAAGTGAGCGAAGCCGCATTGCGCTGCAAACCGCAGGAAGTGGCAGCAAGTCTTGCCAAAATAAGAGAATGTTCCCGCCTGCTTGTTTCCACCAGCGATAATGCACGGATGCTTCTGGAAAGATTGACTTTGCAGCTGACCGGCAGATGATCACCTGCCGGCTGGGATCGTTTTCCTGTACTGTATGATGCCTTTGACGATCGCGAGGGCGACTTTGTTGATATAGGCATCGGTAATGAGGCGTTTTTCCTCCTGCCGGTTGGAAATGAATCCGGTTTCGATCAAAACTCCCGGCATTTTCAAATCTCGCAACACTGCAAACCTTGCCCTTTTCACCCCCCGGTCGTGAGCCGCCGTTGTCCTGATCAGATTGCTCTGGATCACCGCCGCCAGCAAAAGATTGTTGGCGTCAAAAGAGTTGCCGGGGTGTGCCGGAGATGAAGTTTTTTTTCTGCTCCGGTCATTGGTGGAGGCCATACCGGCCGGGGTCAGAGCAAAGGTTTCAATGCCGTGGACACTTTTATCTTTGGCGGCGTTGAGGTGGATGGAAACAAAAATATCCCCTTGGGAAACATTGGCAATGTGCGGGCGTCTTTCCAGAGGCAGTTTTACATCACTCCGGCGGGTCATTATCACCCGGTAACGGTTCTGGCGTAATATTGCCGCAACTCTTTTGGCGATCCGCAGAGTCAGGATTTTTTCCTGTGACCGCAAACCGGAAGCCCCCCGGTCGTTTCCGCCGTGCCCGGGGTCGATGACTACTGTGGCGAGGCGGTGCGGGCGGGTAGTCCGCCGCGGATTGAGCAGTATGCGGATGGTTTTATTCCAGTCAGCGGCGCTGATGTAAGGCATTTTGTTGCGTTCCATCACAGGATCGGCAAGAGAAACATTGACGCCGTTGATATTGATCTGTACTGCTTTGGGACGCAGTTTCATTTTGAGCATTCTGCCGTAATAGCAGTTGAAAACTCCGTTGCTTTTGATCATCCTCATTCCGTAAAGGCGGACAATATCGGCGAGGTGGATATATTTCGTGTTGCCGAAAAACGCAAAACGGGGCTGTGCCGCGGCGTGCAGCAGCGGCGTTGCGATCACGATGAGCAAGAGTAAAAAACGTTTCACTTGATTTCTTCCAGATGAATGTTGCGGATATTATCAACTGTCGGCGGATACATGACATCGCAATTGTCGCCGATATGGACGGATTCTTCCATACTGCCGTACACAAAAGATTTTGCTTCGCAGAGGGATTGTTTCCACTGGAAATCCATTGCCGCCCCGGCGGTCAGTGCCGCCGAAAAGGTACAGCCGGCACCGTGAAAAAGAGTTGCGGCTCTCCGGGCATAGGGAGAGTAAAGTTTGTAGAGTTTCCCCTGGTGACAGACGGCATCTGCCGCAGTTTTGCCGGTGGCGATGCTTCCGCCCCTTATGACTGCAGAAGCTCCGGTGCGGGCAGAGATCGCGGCGGCGGATTTCAACATATCATCAAACGATGAGATCTTTTTGCCGGAAATAAGTTCTGCTTCCGGGACCGCCGCAGTTATCCAGCCTGACAGCGGCAGGATCCGGTCACAGAGCAGAGAGAAGTCATCTTTTTTCAGCAATTCCCTGCCGGAAGCATCAAATATTACAGGATCGCAGATGAGCGACACATTGTATTCGGCGATTTTTGCGGCGACAGTTTTGATGATGCCGCCGGAAAAAAGCATACCGCATTTGGCAAAGGCAATGTTTATTTCCTGCATACACGCATCGATCTGGGCGGCGACACTTTCCGGAGTTACCGGATCGATGCGGTACATCTGCCGGGAGTTCTGCGAAGTTACTGCGGTGACCGTACTGCATCCGAAAACCCCATAAGCATTGAATGTCCGCAAATCTGCCTGTATCCCGGCACTGCCGCCGGAATCACTGCCGGAAATTGTCAATGCCGCCGGATAAAACTCTTGCAGATGGTTGTCATTCATATTTTATTTTCCTTTATACCGGATTGTTATTGATGTATTCTGTGTGGCGGACAGCCTGAATTAGTCCGAGGCTCAGCATACCGCTCATAATAAACGATCCGCCGTAACTGACAAAAGGCAGTGAAAGCCCCGTTACCGGCATAATGCCGATACACATCCCGGCGTTGATGAATATATGGACAAAAAAGATCATTCCGGCGGCACAGCAGAAATACCTGCCGAAGGGATCATCACAGATCATCGCAGTACGCAAAACAGAGTAAAGCAGTACCCCGAAAATAAGCAAGAGCAAAGTTACTCCGGCGAAACCGGTTTCTTCGGCAATGACCGAAAAAATAAAATCATTGTTGGAAACAGTTTTCGGCAGAAATCCGAGTGTATTCTGGGTTCCTTCGCCGATGCCCTTGCCGCCGGAACCGCCGGAGCCGACTGCCAGCATCGCCTGACGGACATTGTAACCGCTGCCGCGCGGGTCACGCTCGGGATCGAGAAATACGGCGATCCTTTCCCGCTGATAATCTTTTAACAGCGGCTTGTATTCCCATATTTCATTGACCACTGCGGCAGAGGCGGCAATGGCGATGAAAATCACTGCCAGCAGGATTTTTTTCCAATCCAGTCCGGCGGCAAAAATCACCGCGGCAAAGAGCGGCAGAAATATTACTGCACTGCCGAAGTCAGGTTCCGCCGCAATGAGCAGAAACGGCAGCAGCACAGTTGCAAAACTTATCGTTATACCGGAAAAAGTATTGGCGGCAAAGCCGCGCAGTGAAAAAAGCACCGCCAGCATCAAAGACGTGGCAAGTTTGGCAAATTCCGAGGGCTGTATCCGCAGTCCGCCGATATCCAGCCATCTGGTTGCACCGTAAACCCTGACGCCGATAAACAGCACCAGTACCAGTGCCAAAAGAGAACCGAGATAAAACAGTGCCACCGATGCCTTAAAGAGCAAAGATCTGCAATCAATGAAACTGGCAGAGATGTAAAGCGCCGCTCCGCAGGAGATCCAGAGGATCTGCCGTTTGAAAAAATAAAGAGGATCACTGCCCTCCAATTGCATTCCGGTCGAATAGATAAAAATCAAACCGGTGGAAACAAGCAGCAGCAATGCTCCAAACTGGAGGAAATCAAAAGCTGCAAAATAACGGCGCAGTCCGCTGCGGATATGGCTGCTTTTTTCTGTCACGACCGCCTCAAACGAGGAAAGTCTGATCCCGTCGCGGTCCGACAGAGATGATGGCAATTTCAGAATTTACCAATTCTGCCATACGGGCGAGATATTTTTTTGCCGCTTCCGGCAGTTCGTCGTAACAGCGCACTCCGGAAAGATCACATTTCCAGCCGTCGTGATATTCATAGACGGGTTTGGCTTTTTCCAGATCTCCGGCGGCGGCGGGAAATTCAGTAGTCTGCACGCCGTCAATTTCATAAGCAACGCAGATGGCGATCCGGTCGCATTCATCCAGCACGTCAAGTTTGGTTACGGCAAGTTTGTTGATGCCGCTGACCATGCAGGAGTAGCCCGAAGCCACCGCATCGAACCAGCCGCACCGGCGGGGACGGCCGGTAGTGGCTCCGAATTCTCTGCCTCTGGCACGGAGATTTTCGCCGGATTCATCAAAAAGTTCAGTGGGGAAAGGTCCTTCGCCCACTCTGGTGGTGTAGGCTTTGATCACGCCCCAGACATCCCGGACGCTCTGCGGCGGGATACCGGCACCGGTGCAGGCACCGCCGGCAATGGTGTTGCTGCTGGTGACAAAGGGGTAAGTTCCGTGATCGATATCGAGCAGTCCGCCCTGGGCACCTTCAAAGAGGATTTTTTTGCCCTGACGGATGGCATTGTTTACTGTGTAAACGGAATTTGCGACCATAGGGGCAAGGCGTTTGGCACAATCCAGAACTTTGGCAAGTTCAGTTTCGATATCCATTTCCGGTGCGCCGTAAAATTTGAAAAGCCGGTTGTATTTTTCAGCTTCGGCACGGAAAAGCGAAGCGAGTCTTTCCGGTTTGGTCAGTTCGATGGCACGGATGCCGCAGCGGCGCATTTTGTCGGTATAAGAGGGACCGATGCCGCGACCGGTAGTACCGATTTTGCGGACGGCGCCTTTTTCGTTGAGGGCATCCGCCATACGGTGATAGGTGAAAATAAGCTGGGCGCGGTCGGAAAGTTCGATCGCAGAAACATCAATGCCGCGTTCAGCCAGACCGGCCATTTCTTCGTCAAGGGCGATGGGATCGACCACCACGCCGTTGGCGATGACGCATTTGACGCCTTTGCGGAAAATTCCGGAAGGCACAAGGTGAAGCACATAGCGTTCATCGCCGATCTCCACAGTGTGTCCGGCATTGTTTCCGCCCTGGAAACGGACGACCATATCCACATCGCTGGTCAGCACATCAATCAGTTTTCCTTTGCCTTCATCACCCCACTGGGTGCCGACTAAAATATCAACCGCCATTTTTGAATTCTCCGAATGGTTTTGTTATAAACAAAAAGATCGCTATTAATGTACAGCTTTTACGGCATAAATACAAGTGAAGCGGGAGTGAAAAAGATGATTTTTTGCTTTTTAATGCAAATGTCCGGAAAAAAATAAACTGCATCACAGTTTTGCAAAGACAAAAGCCGTTCAAAACTGGCGGCAGGATTTTAAACAGAAGGTGCTGTGCCGCACGGGTAATCAGATGTTTTCACTCTGCAGAAATTATAAACGCACGGTTTTATTCCAATCCGGTCAGGTGTAATTTTTCATAGCAGGGGAATATTCCCCACAAACTTCCTGCGCGGTATCGCAAAACAGTAATTCCATTATCCATTCGGCGAAACGATGTCAATGATGACCAATCAAATTCAAAACGATTTGACCCCCTTGGTAATCCATTGGCGACAAAACCATCTGCATACCAGAACAGTTTTAATTTCTGTTCCGGCTTGTCGGTAAAAACGGCAGTATTGTCGGCTAAATTTACTTTCAGTACCCGCCGTGTTTTATTTGAAGTAAATACAGCAGTAATATTATCGCCTCTGGAAATTTTCAGCGGAATCGTTTTTTCAGGTCCGGTAAAAAACGGGCGGTCAAGTGCCAGTTCAAATCTGTTGCTGTCTTTTGCGGCATCCTGAGAAATGGTTGTGAGATAATACATTTGACTTTTTTTGCCGGTTCCCATTTTTATATGCAGAATCGTACGCCACTTTTTCCGTGCCGGACTGCCGCTTGTGGAAATTTCCACATATTCAAACCCCAAGCCGCTGCGAGAATAGTGTTGTGCCGAAACAAGCAATACCGCCCGTTTATTATTTCCGGGAAAGATTTTTGCCGCTAAATCCGGACACGCCGCAGGATCAAATTCTGCGGCAGAAAGGACAGCTGTTGTCAAGAGAAATACAAAAATCAAAAACTTGTTTTTCACAGACACCCCCCCAGTGGAGAATTTATTACTTTTTATCTGAAATATTGAGGAGCATTTGTTTATAATCGCCGTTGATTTGCGGCGGAGTTTTGACCGGATACCACGTTTGATCGGCGAGAAAATCTGCGATCTCCGGATTGTTGCGGGCAATGCCGTGAAACTCCAATATCACATCGGCAATATTTTTCCGTACCGCCGGACCGTAATCGGGAAAATTGCGGTGTTTCCAATATTTTTCGTAAGCTTTGGGATTTTTGTTTTTTGCCAGTTCTTTGAATTCTCTTTGCTTTTTTAAATGATGCTTTACCGCAGTGCAGTAGCGTTCAAACTGTTCGGCGTTGATGGGGATCATCGGGAAAGTGTAGCCGATGCGGATGTTATCTTTTTTCTCCGGCTTGTACGGCTGAAATACCAATTTCAGATAGCGGTCGGCACTGTGTTTTCCCTGCTTGGGCTGCCACTGTTCAAAAATGGGATTCCAAGTCCGAAGCATCGGCATTTCAGGTGAAAACAGATATTCAAAATTGCCGGGTTTTTTCTTACGCATTTCCAGCCGTTTCTGCCGCTTTTTGCCGGATTCTTCCCACGCTTCGCGTTTGGCAAGATATTCTTCAAAATCATAAGGGTAATAACGGAACACTGCTTTTTCGATAACGCCCGCCCAGCTGGAACCGGTTTCTGTAACGTAAAATTGAGCCTGTCCGATGCCGCCGGCCAGTTCGTCAAGATAATCGCACTTGTACGGTTTGCGTTTGTCCCAATCCCGGTTGCGGATGGTCATGTCCATCCCCATATAACCTTCCATAGTGTAATTTACCAGAAGTTCAACTTCCCCGCGGGGCTCAAAAGTCATTTCCCAGAGAAAAATCTGACTGAATTTCTTTTTTTTATCCCACGGCACAAAACGGACAGGAAACATTTTGTCTTTGGTTCTGGCAGAAAAACTGTAATAGGAAATGATTTGACTTTGATTGGCATTGCCCTTGTCATCCTGCCATCTTGCTCCGGTATCCAGCGGGAATCCCACCGGCAGAACTACTTTTTTGTCGGTCAGATTGCGTAAAATAAATCGGCAGCGGAAATCCATTTTATCCAAATTGCGGCAGGAGAGTTCGACCGGGTAATTTCCCCGGCGCGGGATCATAATGATTTCTTCTTCCACCATTTGGATCTCGGCGGATTTTCCCAGAGTCGGAGTTTGCCCGCTGCCCCGGAAAACTCCCGCATTGCCAAAACAGCTGACGGTGATCAGAAAAAGCCAACCGATCTGCAAACTTTTTTTCATATTACCCCCCATATTCAAAGCGATCGCTTGATATGCTGATGCAGAGGTAATATATCATCATCTGCAAATATTTACAACTGCGGGAAAGTTTATAAAGATCGTGCCGACGGCTTGTCCGGGCGTAAAAAAGGCAACCAAATTTCTCTGGTTGCCTTTGTGAAGTCTGGTGGGCCTTATCGAACTTTGTCATAATCCGGAATTTCGGATTCGAGATACGCTATTCGAGTTCCCCAATCCCGATTAGAGGAATCGAATCCGAAAATCAAAAATGACGTTTGGCAAATTCCCGTCCGGAACCGGATTTCAAGTACTGTTCGAAGGCAGCGGCTTTTCCCTTTGAATCGAATGCGATTGCTGTTTCTATACGCCACGGTCTGAACTTCGATGTGTGCGGGACCTCTCCGGCATTGTGCTTTGCGAGACGTGCGGGCAAATCTTGCGTTGAGCCGACATAATGGAGAGAGCCGGTCGCAACGTCTACCAATATATAGACGTAAAAGAAATTAGGCATATCAACTCCATATCGTTTGGTCCGCCTGTTTCCGTCTGTCAATCCGCCGCTGATCGCGGACGGCTTGCCCAGCCGTAAAAAAAATCCGGTCGGAGTCCGACCGGATTTTTCGAAGGCTGGTGGGCGTAGTAGAACTCGAATCTACGACCTCCACGATGTCAACGGGATCGGTTTTGTTGATTATCAATGACTTGCAAAACAAAATTCCGTAAAATTGCGTAAACTGCGTAATCTTATGGCTCTATTGGTGTTGTTGTATGCCGTTGTAGCACCGTGCAAACTGTTGCCAAATGTGCGCGCGACCAGTCAAAAAACCTTGTAAATCTAATATTCAATGTCAGATTTGCAAAGTTTTTTATGCTTTTTGTCTTTTTATTTCTTGCAATTATAATATTCAATGTTATATTTACAAATAAGCGAGGTGAGACTATGATTACAAGACAGATGAGCGAGTTGGTTTTAGAAACCGCAAAACAATACCCGGTAGTTGCAGTCACCGGACCACGGCAATCAGGAAAGACAACTTTATGCCGGGAGTTGTTCCCGGAATATATATATGTGAATCTCGAAAAGCCGGATACGCGACAGTTTGCTAAAGAAGACCCCAATGGTTTTCTTGCACAATTTTCCAAACCGGTAATCCTGGATGAGGTTCAACGTGTGCCGGAACTTTTCAGTTACATCATGCCTTTGGTTGATGAACATAGAAAAATGGGAGAATTTATTCTCTCCGGATCACAGAATTTTCATTTACAGGAAGCTATCAGCCAGTCGCTTGCCGGGCGTTGTGCCACATTGAAACTGCTTCCGCTCTCCTGCCGGGAGATCAATAACAAAAAGAATCATGATATTTTCCAGTTAAGTACCGAACCTTTGATTGCAGAAAACGGTTCTGTTTCGGCTTTTGAGCAGATATTCAAAGGTGGTTATCCCCCAATTTATGACCGCAATATCAAGCCGACGAACTGGTATGCTCAATATACCCAAAGTTATTTGGAGCGGGATGTCAGAAGTTTGGTCAATGTCGGCGACCTTGAAACGTTTGAACGTTTTTTGAGATTGGCTGCCGGACGAAGCGGGCAAATTCTCAATATGGATTCCCTTGCTTCCGATGCCGGAATTTCTCCAGTTACCGCTAAACGCTGGATTTCATTATTGACCGCAAGTTATATTACATATCTCTTGAAACCGCAATCAAAAAATTTCAACAAAAGATTGATCAAGACGCCCAAACTGTATTTTTATGACACAGGTTTGCTCTGCTATTTGCTGAACATACGTTCGGTTGGTGATTTGGAACTTCACAGCCAGCAGGGGGCAATTTTTGAAACTTTTATCATTTCCGAATTGGTAAAATCAAGTTACAATGCAGGAATAGAACCTCCTTTTTATTTCTGGCGGGATTCTCAAGGACACGAAGTCGATCTTCTCATCGAAAATGGAGAAAAATTATTGCCGGTAGAAATCAAATCCGGACAAACGGTCTCCAGCAGTATGTTTTCCGGTTTGGACTATTGGCAGAAACTTTCTCAATGCGAAGATGGGATGTTGATTTACGGCGGGGCCGAATCTTATACCCGTAATGGAATGAAGGTAAGAAGCTGGCAGGAGATATAACAGGCGTATCAATATTAAGAAAAACTAATATTGAATAGGAGTTCTTCCAAAATCAGAAACATCCAGCGGGAGTTTACCCAAAAGATCAATGACCGCGTACAAAATTGCGGAATCGCACCTTTGAGCAAACTCACCGCTGAAACGGTGCTGACTCTGCCGGAGCTGATTCATTCGCTCAACAGACCAGTTGCCGCCTCAATTCGATAATTGCCCGAACATCGTTGTTGGCAATGTAATCCAGTAATTGGCGTAATTCCGGTCCGTATTTACGAGGGAACTGTTGCAGCAGATGCTGGATTTCCGTGTCTTGTGAGCAGTTGCCCAGCGACTCGGAATCAGTAGTCATTTGCATAAAATCCGGAAGCAGCTGCATCTTTTCCCGCTTGGCTTCCAGTGAAGCGTGATCGCTATAATGCTTGGTCATCTCCGGCGTCATGTGACCGACAATACTCTGAACCACATTCAGCGGTACGCCGTTCAATCCGGCATAATAGCAGAATGTATGTCGGCAGCTGTGCAGGTCTTTAATAGAAACAGCCCGGGTACGGTCCGGACGTTTTTCTGTGGTAACAATGCCGCACTTTTCTTCCAGAAACTTTTTGATCCGGTACGGTACTCCGCTGCGATTATGCAGATACATTTTGGAGTGTTCCGGCAGGACATATTCTGCGTACCTGCTTTGGCTATTCCGGCTCATGTATAACCTCTGCAAATACTGATACAAATGCGGCATGATGGGAATATCCACGCCTTTACCGGTTTTACGCATTTTGCTGCGCCGGATGACCCGGTTTTCAAAATCAACTTCCGACCACTTCAAAGTACAGATGTCTCCCTCCCGCAAGGCCGTAGCCATGGCAATAATGAAAAGCGGTTCGATGAACGGATCGAAATTCTCTCTGATCGTTTGCAGTTCGCTTTCTGTAAAAGGCTGACGTGGTTCTTTATCCATTGTCGGCTTGGGAATCTGTGCAAAAGGATTGACCACGATACCGGCATCATCAGCCATCAACGAAAAAACTTCGCTTATGGTGGTAAGGTAATCTGTGACTGTCGCACTTGAAAGCGGCTTCCGTTCCCGTTTACACCCGGCTTTGCGCCGTTCAAATTTACCGTAATAAAGCAGCGAGTGCGTGTAGTTCTCCGCGTGCATTTTTGTGACTGCCGCCAAGTGGTCTACCGCAGGAAATTCATGCTGCATATAGGCAATAAAATCCTGCCAGTGCATCTGTTTCAACGCTTGACGGCGTTCTCCCGGGATACGCTTGCGCGGTTTTATGACGGAGAGCTCAAATGCTTGACTTAATGGAATTTGTCTTCCGCCGGTCAACTCTTCCCGATAATTCTCTATCATCGCTTTGAGAGAGCGGTTCGCACGGACATTACCCAGTTCTTTTTTTATACGCTCTTCACAGGCAAGAGCCTGTTCCATCGTGCCTGCGGGTTTGCCGTTCGTATCGGTACAGGGGCCGCGGTATCGCGTACCCCTGTACATAAATTCGTAGTAAAATCGTTCTCGGACCTGTTTTATACTCATTAGATATTATCCTCCGAAACTCAATATAGCCGTGATTAAAAACTTTGCAAGCCTTTTTCTGTGCCACGAAAATTACAGCATGTCTTCATAAATGAAATTAGATTCTGCAGTGGATTTCATCCGTTCCCAGATCTCAGGAGCAAGTAATTTGGGAGAGTAGGCTTTATCGCCTTTTTCCTGTTTTACTTTTTGCCTCAGTGCTTCACAATGTCTTTGAATATTTTCATCGGTCAGTTCAAACTCATCAGCAAATTCCTCCACTGCTGATACCGGTATTGTGCGGTTTGCAGCCGTAACTGCCAAGCGACTGCCTTCAAGTGTATCGCTAATAATGGCGATCGCTTTGGAATCGTCATCCATAAATTTCCAAGCCAACTGCTTATGCGTGGTCTTCTTTGCCGTAATTTCGGCATCGGGACAAAACGGATCATCTTCCCCGAAAATCCGTCGCTCGGAGTCAGACAATTCCGAAATATGCCATTTGCCGTTGGGCAGGCTTGGATCGAAATGTACCTTAAATGCAACTGTACTTTTATCTGCTTTTCCCCGAACTTTATCGGCATTGACATAGAGATTTATACCACTCTTGCCTGGAGCCTTTACTAGATGCAGCGACATTTCAGCAACATCTTTGATCTTGGTTGTCCCTTTGAATTCTCCGGCTTTGTTCTCGTGGTGAACTAGTATGACAGCGATTCCGGACTCTTTCAGGCGATTGATCAGTTTAAGTAATTTTCCGAATCCGCTCTCGTAAGCCCCTTGTTCTGCCAATGTGGTCAGGTTGTCCAGCACAACAACCTGAGAACCGCGTTCGGCGATTGTATCCAGCAGCCGCTCCTGATCGGCAGAATCAACGAGGTTCAAATTTTCTCTGACCAACAATACCACGGCTATCCCATTATGACAGATCCACAAAGAGGATTATTCTGTGATACTAAAATCTTAAATGAGATTGAAAAACAGTTTGATTACGCTGAGGAGACCAAGAGTAAGGTGTTTTTTTTGAGATATGACATACGATTCCCGGAAAGATACGATCATGCCGACAACGGTGTATTCAGAGAGTTTCAGTCAAAGTTCATGAAGAACCTCTCCAGACAAGGGTTGAAGCCGCAGTATATAGCAGTACGGGAACAGTCAAGAGAAAAACACCAACACTACCACGTTGCTCTCCTGCTTGATGGGCAGAAAACCCAGAACATCCATAACCACATCAAGACAGCGGAAAGATTGTGGAACAGCACTCTTGGCTTACCGGCAAAAGAAAACGGATACGGTCTGATAGATGACTGCACCACCAACAGGAACGGAGAGAAGCAAATCAACGGGGTAATGTTAAGACCCGATGACCCGGAAATGGCAGCAAAAAAAGATGACTGTTTCCGAAGAGCATCTTACCTTGCCAAGACCAACACCAAAGGCAACGCACCAAAAAGACAGCGGGAAATGTTTTCTTCAAGGATCCCGACGAAATAAAAAAGCCGGAGCGGTTATTCTCCGGCTTGTAAGCTCAAGATAGTGTGTTATTGATGGATGGCGAAGCCATAGTAGCCGCGATTGTTCTTGCCATTACGCATTACGTCGGTACGTTTTGATACTCCGAAACGCATATACATAAGTTCCGGGAGCATTCTCTCTGCAAAGCATCTGGAAACCGAGGTCCAATTTTTACGTTCACAAAAGCGCTTATACGCTTCTATCAATTCTGCTGTCGTTATTGTACTGTTGCTGTCGGCAATGACAGCATGGTCAATAAAGTTGCCAAGTGAGTCTGATTCGTTGAGCAAACGCTCAATTTTTGCTTTTTGCTGTTCGGATTTTACAAGCTGTTTATCGGCTTCGAGCAAGAGTTGTGCGCCTTCGATTGCCCAACGCAAGATCCCATCGCCTTCGCGAGCGAGCAGATAATCGTCAAAATCCGGAATTTTCTTTTTGGGAGGTGCATTTTGATAGGTGATCCAGATAATACGCCTGCGCCATGCTTCCACATCTCCGCGGATCGAAATTTGCAAAGTGCTATTCGCGGTTATGATTGCATTGAATGAACAGCAGACATCTGCGGCATCATTGCTGCCTTTATGCTCCACGGTAACGGTATCTTTACCGGTAAGGGCTTTTAGTTTATGCGCTCCTGCGGTATTGAGGAAGTGCGGTGGGACATCTTTTGCGGTAAGCAATGTTTTTCCCAAAAGCCGCTGAGTTTCAAAACGGCTGTTCATGTGTTCCAGTCGCAATTCGGTACAGTTGGTACGTTTGATAATCTTTTCTACAATATTTACAAGCGTAGATTTTCCTCCGCCCCCGGTTCCGGTCAGGAGCATAAACGTTTGGCTGAAGTTTTCTCCCAACAGGCATTGTCCGATGTAACGCTGCAAATGCGAAATATCATCCTCGCTTACTGCCGGCTGCAGAAGTTTGCCCATAAACTCCGGACATTTGGCATCTGGATCAAAATTGTATTCGGTACGGTTGCGACTCATATACTCCGGAGCGAACTGACGCAGTTCCGGTTTAAGTAAACCGTTTTCTGTCGGTACGAATACTACCACCCCATTAGCGCAATGGACGAAAGGCTCACCTCTTCTGGCGAACGCATCAGTGTGAGCACAAAGCCCGCGTAACAGTGTCAGAATGTTGGAAAAAATCGGTACTTTGCGATGAGCAATAATACCGCTGGCAGCGATAAAGTTTGCATAGTCTTTCATCAGCAAAGAAAGTTTGTTCATCAGAACTTCTTTGCTATTAACCGCCCATAATCCGGTGGTAGGATCGTAAAGGTAGAAGCAATCTTCCGTTGTTTCAAAGATCGGTTTGTGAATCTTCTCAAAAAGGGCTGCAAAACACTGCTGATTTACTCCGGTCACCTGACCGCTGTCGTTGAGGATCATAGGGGTACCATATTCCTCGACCAAATTTGCCATTTCCCGGCTATCAAAATATTTTTGGATGTCCTTCATAGGCATCTCCTTTATTACAACCGGAAAACCATTTCCCCGGATGTTCGACACCTAATATACTGGATTTTTTTATAAAGTCAAACATAAGTTGTTTATTATCAATATGTTATGTGTTGCAAGTTGTTTCAGATTGTGCGTTCATATTGGGGCATAATGTTGATGCCGGTGGCAGGAATATAAAGTTTGAACTTTTTTGTACCCGGATGAAAAGGGAATAGAGTTGGAACCACCCGTATGACCCGTATGTGATTGGGGATGAAATAAACGTGATCGGCAAAATTACGTAAAATTCCGTAATTTTCGCTTAATCGTGC
>JAZONW010000022.1:0-2031 GCA_045654745.1 Victivallaceae bacterium
TTCGCTGTTCAGTTTTCAAGACATCATCACATCACTTACCGGAATCATGTTTCTGGTGGTGTTGCTTCTGGTGCTGATAATGCTCAGCTCCCGCAAACCTGCCGGTGCAGAAGTCAATGCCGATCCGCAATCCCGGGAACTGCAGAAGCAAGTTGAACAACTCAAAAAAGAATTGTCTGAACTTCAGCAGGAGCGTTCGCTGATGGATGATGAATTGACTGAACTCCGGAAAATGACTCCGGAAGCGCTGGAACAGCGCAAAGAGGAACTGCACTTACAAATCCGGCAGACACTTGAAGCTATCAACCGCAAAAAAGTGTATATGGAACAGAAAATCCGGGAGCTGGAAGAACAGAAACAACTTTTAGAACAAACCCGGCAGCAGAATAAACAGCAACAACAGAAAAAAGCTGATCTGGAAAAACAGCTCTCTGATCTGCAAAAAAAACTTGAACAGCTGAACAAGCAAAAAGAACAGCAAGCCAGAATGATGAGTTACACCATTGAGCGGCATTACAGCAAAGCGCCGCTGCTGATGGAAGTTTCGCAAGATGGGATACGGATTTTTGTTGTCGATGCGCAGCAGCTCCATGATTTCCGTCAGCCGGGCAACTTTGAAAAGTCATTCAGCAATACCTGTAAATTTTTGAACAATTTATCGCCCTCCAGTTACTACATCTCGGCAATATTCAAACCCAATGCGTTCAAATACACCGAACAGCTCTCGACATATTTCAGTCAGAAAGGTTTTGAACGTGGGATTGAGATCATGCCGGATAATGATACTTCACTTTTTGAGGAGAAAATGCCATGAGCAGACGCAACCGGCATGAAGAAGATTCCAGTCTGGAGCTGCTGCTCGATACAATGTGCAACACTTTCGGCGGAGTGATGTTTATTGCCATATCCATTTTTGTGATCATTTCCGGCATGACTCAAATCGAACATCAGCAGGAAACCGAACCAATAACAGCAGTCGATGCGGAAAAACTTCAGCATGAATTGATCGTATTACAAGATGCGATGCAGGAATTGCAGAAACAAATGGCAATCAAACAGGAAGAATTGCAAAAACGGCAGTCTATCAGGATCGAAGACAAAGTTGAAGAAGTTGCCATGCTCGAAAAAATGCTCAATGATCTTACTTTGCAGAGCAAAACCGTCGATACGGCGACCGCAACGGTAAAACAAAGCTTGACTCAAACCGAAAAAGCTTTGCAATCGCTCCGGCAGCAAATAAAAACCAACAGTAAACAACAAATGGAAACGGAAGAAAAGATTTTTCAGCAGACACAATCACTGAATAAGCTGAAAAAACAGATCGTACCGCAAAGCAGCATCGTATTCAAAGTCTTGCAAGCCAGCAGTAATGCGCCATACTTTATCATTCTGCATGGAGATCAGGCATACGCGGTAGGGCCGGAAGTTATAGGTCAGGCACCGACTCCGGCAGTAACATACGAAAACCGATACGATGGGCGGATAGTGATTTGCCGCCCCAATCCGGGCAAAGGCATCAGAGTATTGTCAGGAAAAAATCTTTCCAGCGAATTTCAGCTGCTGATCAACCGGATCCCGCCGGGGCGGGTACCTAAATTCTGTATCTCACCGGGCAGTGCCAAAACAGCCTTTACCATGCGCGAATTGCTGAAAAAGCGCAATGTCAAACACGGAATCATGACTGTTGCGGATGACAATGAGCCATTTAAATACGCTTATAGCGACAAAGTTAAATATGAATACTGATAATAACCGTTTTGACCCGTTTGATGAGTTACAGGAATACCGCCGGAAAAATATCCATCCGGCAGTTCCACCGGTACTTCTGGGCTGCTTTTTACTGTTGCTGATCATCTGGTCATGCTTTGTCAAAGGCTGCATTCCGGAAAAAGTCCGGCCGGAAAAACCGGCAGTTACCGCCCCCGGCGATATTGGTTCCGGCGATAAAAAATCAGACGGCAAAGGCTTGACTCCCGGCGGCGGTCCCGGTTCCGGAGCTTCCGGGCAAGGTCCGGGGGCCGGAGAAAAAGG
>JAZONW010000023.1:0-2062 GCA_045654745.1 Victivallaceae bacterium
TTGGAAAAAGCGGCATCCAAAGCACGGCGGTAAGGATGGTCAACATCTCTCAACGCATCCAGAGTCTGATTCAGAATCGGAGTTGTCGGCACCAGCCACAGCACCAGAGAAAAATCAGCGTGTTTGTATTCCTGGGCGGCAATGTCAATAGCATGACAAGCCATGAAGGTTTTTCCGCCGCCAGTAGGAACCCGGAGGCAAACGTAAGGAACTTCGCTCAATGCTCCATCTATGGCGTGATATTCACATGGAAAACCGAAAGCCTCTTCGGTGGTTTTGTAAAATGCAGATTTGACATCCTCTAAATTACCACACCGCCGCATGAACTTGTGGAATAAGTCAAGAGCGCGGGACTGATATTGTTTCAATGGAAGTTCGTTCATTTCAGCCTCTCAAATCATAAGGGATCTGTTTAAAAGTGATTCTTTCAGCTTTCAAACGTGCATCTGACAAACGGCAGCCGGTTCCATAGATCACTTTTTCGCCGTCGAACTTGGGAAGCATTGCCAGAACCTCACGGGTCAGGACATTGCCATTCTTGGGGTTCTTGTCTTTCAGAATACCGTTGTAAAGCAAGAATATTCCACGCTCGTTGTATTCGCCAATAAACGGAGTTGTCAGATCATTTGAATCAGGCAGCGGCGTACCAGTTTCTGAAAAGAAAACGTGCTTGGCAAGATCGGCGAACTTGATTTCAGAAAACACATTGCCGAACTCATCAAAAAGCGGACTACCCAAACGGTAATAGCGGAAGCCACCACCGAGTGCAGGTATTGGCTTACCTTTAGGATCAATAAAACCATGTGACACCCTGCGAATTCGCTCTGCAGTAACATTTTCTGCGATCCTATGAACCATTTCAACCAAAATAAACCGTCTGCCAGCGTGGTTCTCCGCATTCTGTTTTAACACAGCGTGTCCAGTAGTGCCAGAACCTGCGAATGAATCCAATACCAAATCGCCAGGTTGTGTGGCTACTTGAAGAATGCGTTGTATCAAACGTGTCGGCTTGGGTGTGTCGAAAAAAGCTTTTCCATCAAAAATGCTGAGAATTTCTTTCTTTGCTTCGTCTGTATGCCCAACATCTTTATGGAGCCACAGATTAGTAGGTGGCAAGCCTCCGACATTTTCGAGATAAGTTTTTCTTGCGATACCACCTTTCCCTGCATTCGTAAAAAAGAAACGTGGCCATGGAGCAACTTTTTTAATGCCGTTTTGATACACTTCTTTCGCTTTTTCTTTTGCAATCTCTATCGGATCAACCAATACAATTCCTTTTACATCACTACGGACAGCATCTTCAGAAACTCCACAAATTTCACTGCGTTTTTTCTCATCATGCAAATCACGTAATTCATAATGCCCCCAACCGTTCATAATCTCAAACATTTCCGTTTGAGAATATCTCCAATGGGATCCATTTGTTGGGTAAAGAAGTTTACCAGAAAATGGGTGCTGTATTGCATATACCATTCCCTGATGTGTACTCGCATCTGTAGCATACGGATTATCAGTTCGCCAATCAGCCCTATCCCCATCAGGGTTTTTATATTTTGCATTCATTTCAGCTGTTCTTGCCAGCTTGTTGGGTTGCCAATCAGGCATGCGGCTGTAAACCAAAATATGTTCCACCTCGTTTACTACTCTTTTTGAGTCGTTACGAGTAGAGTAGGTACGCTGCCAAGAAATATCGGAAACAAATTGATTTGCTCCAAAAATTTCATCACAAAGTAATTTTAAATGCGCAACCTCATTATCGTCAATGGAAATCCATATAGAACCATCATTATGTAAAAACTCTCTCAAGAGTTTCAATCTGGGATACATCATGCAAAGCCATTTGTCATGGCGGGAAAGGTCTTCGGCTTCTTTACCGACAACGTTGCCGAGCCACTCCTTGATTTCGGGAGAGTTCACGTTATCGTTGTATATCCACCCTTCGTTGCCTGTGTTGTAAGGAGGATCAATGTAGATACACTTGACTTTGCCCGCATAGTACGGCAGGAGAGATTTCAACGCCACAAGGTTATCGCCCTGAATAAGCATATTTCCCGAATCCTTA
>JAZONW010000024.1:0-30750 GCA_045654745.1 Victivallaceae bacterium
GTATGTCCCAGGTCTATCACGAACTCCAACGCGGCATCAAAGCCGGATATGCCAAATTTGAAACTTTTCCGGTCTGGAATCTGCCGATCAACCACCCGGTGAATATCGCTTACGAAGCCGCCACTGCCGACCTTGCCGATGTGAATATGGTCGATCCGTTTCATCTGGATGCAAGAGGTATTTCTGCCACCAATTACAATCGTGACATAGAAGTTTTCCCGGTGATCCGCCGGATATGCTCCCGCATTATGCCGCCGGAGCAGCTTTATGCCTCCCCCACAGAAATGGGCGTAAACCGGGTCGGATTCGCCATTACCGATGATCAGGCAGTACGCGAAGCCGCCACTCAGGAAATCATCCGCCGCTATTTCAGAGCTCTGGCGGATTATGCCAACGGCCGAGGCGAAAAAAGCACTGCCGACCGTATCAAAATGCTGATGGAAGCTGTCGGAGCCTCTGACCTCGACCGCAAAGTCGTACCTGCCGCCAAAGAAGCGGCTGAAGCCGCCAGCAAACAGCAGGACAAAGGCAATGACAACATTTTCTGCGGTGCAGCTATCGAACTCCACGACGGAACCATTATAACCGGCAAAAACTCTCCGATGCTGCACGCGGCATCAAGCTGTGTACTCAACGCACTCAAACACCTTGCCGGACTGCCAGACGGTCTGCCGCTGCTTTCGGCAGGAGTCATCGACTCTGTCGGCAAACTGAAACACGAAATTATGCACAACAAGCAACTGAGTCTGACTCTGGTCGAAACATTGACCGCATTGAGCGTCAGTGTACCTTCCAACCCTGCCGCCAGTATGGCAATGGCAGAATTGAGCAAACTTTCCGGTTGCGAAATGCACATCAGCCATCTGCCCACTCCCGGCGATGAAGCAGGCTTGCGCAAACTGGGTATAAACCTTACCAGCGAACCGGTTTTTGCCAGCAGAAACCTCTTTATGGAATAATTTTGCCAAAAAAATCAGCTCAACAGCGTTTTGCTATTTGTATTTCCGGAAAATCAGTCTATATTAACAGCGCTTTAACTGGAAATATTATATAAGAAAATCACAAAATTGCAGACAAAGATGAAAATCGGCTTTGATATCTCTATATCAAAACTGCTCAAAGGCAGTTTTGCAGCAAAGATCCGCCAGCGTACTCCTGGCGGCACTGTGATTTTTCTCAAAACAGAATAAAGTATTGTTTCCGGCACTGGATTTCCGTGTTATTATCCGGCGCCGGTTTTTTCAGCCTTTTTTAAGTAAACAACCAATTAAACAAACAGGAAAAACAAAAGGTGAACAGTTTAACAACGCTTGCTGGCACGTCGATGCTCTCCGGCAACACTAAAATCATGCTCTGGACAGGTATCGCCATCTACATGGGTATTCTGATGCTCATCGGACTCTGGTCAGGACGGAAAATCAATGATATGAAAGATTTTCTGGTCGCCGGACGACGTCTGCCATTATGGATGGCAACAGCGACTCTTTTGGCGACGTGGTTCGGGGCAGGCTCAAGTATGGGCGTTGCCGCAACGGTTTACGAAAGCGGTCTGTCCGGGGTCATCGCCGACCCTTTCGGTGCTTCATTGAGTTTGCTGCTCGCCGGTATTTTCATTGTCGGTCTTTTGCGTAAAAACAAATATCTCACTGTTACGGATATTGTTTCTGTAAAATACGGCAGAGGCGCCGGGATCTATGTTTCAGCCTGGATGCTGCCGGTATATATCGGCTGGATCGCCGCCCAGCTGCTCGGTATGGGTACGATTTTGCACGTCATCACCGGTATTGATATTTTCTGGGGTACGATGATCGGTGCAGTAGTCGTGCTGATATACACTGTCGGCGGCGGGATGTGGGCAGTCACCCTGACCGATGTGGTACAGGTTTCTCTGCTTATACTCGGATTGCTTGTCATTATGCCCTTTGCTATTGACGAAGCAGGAGGATTCAGCCATGTTATTTCGCGTATCGACAGTGCCGACCTCTCTATCGGTATCGGCGAAGTTAAAAGTGTCAACGATGTGACTTATTACATCGGTCAGTGGATAATTATGGGTCTTGGCTGTATGGTCGGTCAGGATCTCATCCAGCGTTCTCTGGCAAGCAAAAGTGCCAAAGTTGCAATTTCCAGTTCGGTGATTTCCGGATTTCTCTATGTGATGATTGCCATTGTCCCCATCGCCATTGGTTTCACCGCCCGCTTCGTGCTGGCGAAACACGGGATCACCGCAGAAGCCATGGGCGAAGATTTGAGTAATCAGGTCATGCCGCGTATGGCGATAATCATTCTCGGCAAGTTACATCCGATTTTGATGACCCTCTTTCTGGCGGCATTGATTTCGGCGATCATGAGCAGTGCCGACAGTTCGCTTCTGGCAGGTTCTTCGCTGTTGGTGCGCAACATTCTGGGCGATCTGATGCCTACCGATGATGAAAATGCGATGCTCCGCCGCACCCGTATCGTGACGGTGATCCTGCTGGTGATTTCGGTGGTGCTGGCATTTACCGCAAACAGCATCTACTCACTGATGATCAACTGCTGGACAAGTCAGTTGGTGGTGGTATTCCTGCCCGTTATCATCGGTTTGTACTTCCCCAAAGCGAGCCGTTCCACCGTCTGGGCGGTAATGTCGGTATCTTCCATCGTCTGGCTGATGTACACCTTTACCGGAGTATGCGGCAGCGGCATGAAATTTACCGAACTGCTCAACAGCGATCTTTTTGAACGCACCCAGACCTGCGGTGCGGTTTACGGATTTATTTCCGGTATCATCTGTTTCATTTTCACCTACTCCGGCGAAAGACTCACCAAACATTTTTGCGAATCTTCCGACGGCGAGGAAGAAGAAGAATAATCCTGACCGTAATAAAGAAACGGCAGATACCGTCAAGTATCTGCCGTTTTTTTTGCTCAAAAATTTTTATCTGTTTTCTTTGAGGAAATTAAGTGCCGCCGCAAGTCCGGCGTAACTGCCGATATCGCGTTTCAACTCACTGTTGACGATCTGACAGGCGGCAAGCGGTTCCGGCCAGCAGAATCGGGGCAGATGCTTTTTGATGGGGTCGGTATAAAGATCGCCAATTGCCCACGCCAGAGTACCCAAAACCAGTTTCTGTGGATTCAGAGCATTGATAAGGATGCCGAAAGCCTGAGCATTGCGAACTGCGGATTCCTCCCAGAGAGCCAAAGCATACGGATCATTTGCCCGGACGGCTTTTTCCAGCAATATCATATCTATTTTGCTCATATCTCCGTTGGCTTCTTTGGCAATAAATGAATCGGGATGATCACCGATTTCCTCACGCATCCGTTGAGCAAGAGCCCTGCCGCCGCAATAACTTTCATAGCAGCCGTACTGACCGCAATTACATTTGCGGCCGTCAAGCTGGATACAGATGTGTCCGATTTCTCCGGCACTCAAAGCGGCGCCGCCGCGAACCAGTCTGCCGGATGAAACGATACCACCGCCGATACCGGTACTCATTGTAAGATAGATAAAATTACTGCATCCTTTGCCCGCACCGAAAAACCATTCAGCCAGAGCGCCGCAGTTGGCATCATTTTCAAAACATCCCGGCAAGCCTAGAGATTTTTTCATATAATCGAGAATGGGGACATTTATCCAGCGCGGATTATTTGCCGGACGGGTCATGATCCCTCTTGCCGCATCAGCAGGAAACGGTGCAGAAATACCGAATGCCGCAAAATCAGACAATTTAAGACCGGCTTCAGCGACGAGCCGTTTGACTTCTGAAACCATCAGTGCCAGAGTTTCATCAGGGTAAGTATCCACATTGGGCAATCTTGCCGCGCCGAGTATCTTACCGGAAGTATCTCCGATACTGATTCCGATTTTAGTTCCGCCGATATCAAATCCGACAATCAACTGCTCTTTTTGGTCCATAATCAAAAAATCCTTGAATTTATAAAGAGTTTACACTTGCAGAATATAGCACTTGGATTATATTTTACAAATGTGAATAATGTTATAATGTCACTAATTTTTGTTTTCAAAGGAGAAGCCCCTATGTTATTTTTGCTCAACGTATCCAGTCAGCCCGGAGTTTATTACGCTTATCTGCACAGTGATGCCGTCGGCAAAGGTATCGTTCTGCTGCTGGTGGGTATGTCTGTTCTGACCTGGTGTACTATGATCGACAAAATAATGAGCGTATTCAGAGCCAAGAAACACACTCAGCGTTTTTCGGCAGTATTCCGCAACAACAACCGGAATATCGCCACCCCTGCCCTGCGCCGGGATGCAGACAGCGACGGCGGCCCGACAGCGGCGATTTACAGTGCCGGAGTTTCCAAACTTATGGAGTTTTATGAAGCACAGAATAAAGCTGATGCTTTTGGCGAAATCGCGACCGTTTCCCCCTGCCGCCTTTCTGAAGAGCAGTTGAATGCCATTGAAGCCGTACTCGAAAGAGAAGTTTCATCGCAGATAGAAATCCTGGAAAACCGCATTGGATTGCTTGCGACCCTCGTAAGTCTGTCTCCTTTTTGCGGACTTTTCGGTACTGTCTGGGGGGTTATGATGGCTTTTTGCGGTATCGCCGCCGCCGGCAAGTCCGATTTTACCGCCCTCGCCCCCGGTGTTGCCGGAGCATTGCTCACCACCGTAGCCGGATTGGTCGTCGCCATTCCTTCACTCATCGGTTACAATATTCTTACATCCACTGTCCGCGGCATCACGGTCTCTATGGATAACTTCACAGAGGAATTTATGGTGCGGTTAAAACTGGAACAGCTTCAGATTAGTTCAAAAAACAACTGATGCGGAGCAATAAATGATGAGAAAACGTAAAAGAAGACGCTCCCCGATGGCGGCAATGGATCAAATCAATGTGACTCCGTTGCTGGATTTGACGTTTCTGCTGCTGATCGCCTTTATGATAACTATGCCGCTGATGGAATACGGCACCGAAGTCGATGCCCCTGACATGAACAGCGGCGAACTGCCGACAGAAAATACCAAACGTATCACCCTGACCAAAAGCGGGTCGATCATGGTGGAAAAGGATACCGTTTCCCGGGAAGAATTGCTGCCTATTCTCCGCAAATACAAAAGCGACAATCCAAAAATGCAGCTGCAATTATGTGCCGACGGTGCAAATTCCTACAAAGAAGTCATCGAGCTGATGGCTCTCATCCGCAATGGCGGTTTCTCTGATATCATTCTCGTCACCCATGCAGAAAGTAAGCCGCAGTGAAAGAATCATTCTCTGAAAGCAGAATTTTTTCTTCCGCACAAAAAAAGCGTTGGAAAATATTCATAACTTCATCCCTTGTCCACGCGCTGGTGATACTGGGACCGCTCGGCTATTTTTTTGTTGCGGATATGATATCTCCGCCCAAACCCAATCCTTTCAGAGTTAAAATCGGCGGCAGGGAACTTTCCACCGGTCCGGAAGTAGGCCCGCCGGAAAGGACCCGTCCCTCCCCCGATCCCGGCAGGGCTCCGGCGAAGCCCGCCCCGGCAAAGCCGAAACCAGCCGAACCGGCTCCGGCGAAGCCTGCACCTGTCAAGCCGAAACCGGCAAAACCAAAGCCGAAACCGGCTAAACCGAAAGCAAAACCGAAAAAAACTGCTGCCAAAAAGAAAACTGCCGCACCCAAAAAGAATCGTAAAACGACCGCTAAAAAAAGTGTGGCAAAAAAACCCGACACCCGGCAGCGCCGTCCGACATCTGTCGAAGAAGCGCAAAAGGGTGTATATCGTCCGGGAGGCGGATCTAATTTTAATAAAAATGTTCCCATCGGCACCCGCAACCGGGCACAGCAAAAAGGCAAGCAGGACAACCGCACTCCGGGCGGTGGAGCAACTGAAGCCATGGAAAAATATGGCAAAAGACTCAGCACATATCTGGAAACCCGCTGGACCCAACCTGCGGATATTTTCCTCAACGACAACCGTCCCAGCGTGCTGATCGAATTGCAAATCGCCGCCGACGGCAGGGTCATATCCGGCAGGATCGTTGAAGCAAGTAAAATTGCAGCTATGGACGAATCCGTCCGGCTGATGCTCAAAAACCTCGACCGGGTCCCCATTCCTCCCGGCGGAGCGACGACACTGCAAATATATATGCAGACTGAATAATGTTGCATTTTTTGCTTTCTGATTTGATTTCAGACAAAAAAAGGCTACATTATATGAATTTCAATCAACATTAAAAAGCAAACAAGAGATTTATTATGTTCAACCCGGTTTTATTTTCTGACCTGAAAAATTATTCCTTTCAAAAATTTATGGCTGACCTCTTTGCCGGATTAACGGTGGGAGTTGTCGCCCTGCCGCTGGCGATGGCATTTGCCATTGCCTGTAACTTTTCGCCGGAAAAAGGTATTTTCACTGCCATTACCGCCGGATTTCTGATCTCTTTTTTCGGCGGCAGCCGGGTGCAGATCGGCGGCCCTACCGGAGCATTTATTGTCATCATAAGTTCCATCGTTGCCTCTCACGGTTACAGCGGTCTGGCGGCGGCGACTCTTATGGCGGGCGGTTTTCTCATCCTTTTCGGCATTTTCAAACTCGGTGCACTGATCAAATTCATTCCGTTCCCGGTGGTGACCGGATTTACTTCCGGTATCGCTGTAGTGATTTTTGCCACCCAGCTGAAAGATATTTTCGGATTGAAAGTTGAAATGCCGGAATCATTTTTCGGCAAACTGCAGACAATTATTACTCATACAGACAAAATCAACTATACATCCTTTGCTCTCTGTGCCGGTACAGTGGCTGTGATCGTTATCTGTCAGAAACTTTTTCCCAAACTCCCTGCCATGCTTATCGGTATGCTGACTGCGACAGCGGTATCCGTTATTTTCGGACTGGGGGTGGAAACCATCGGTGACCGTTTCGGGGATCTGCCGTCCGGACTGCCGATGCCGCAAATGCCGCAGATAGAATGGGCTAATCTGCATAAACTTATTTCTCCCGCAATGACTATTGCCCTGCTGGCGGCAATCGAATCCCTTTTGAGTGCGACTGTTGCCGACGGTATGACCGGTGACCGCCACCGCTCCAATACAGAACTTGCCGCCCAGGGTATCGGCAATATCGGTGCGATACTTTTCGGAGGCATTCCCGCCACCGGTGCGATCGCCCGTACCGCCACCAATATCCGTTGCGGTGCAAAAACTCCGGTGGCAGGTCTGATCCACGCTCTGACTCTCACTGTTATTTTGCTGCTTTTTGCCGGGCAGGCAAAAATGATTCCGCTGGCAGCTTTATCCGGTATTATGGTAGTCGTCTGCTGGAACATGAGTGAATACCACGTTTTTATCCGTATGTTCAAAGGGCCGAAAAGTGATTCCGGCGTAATGCTGCTCACTTTTTTACTGACGGTAATGGTCGATCTCATTGTTGCCATCGAAGTCGGCGTAGTGCTGGCGGCTTTGCTTTTTATCCGGCGTATGTCTGAAATCAGCGATGTCAAAGTCATTACTGACGAACTGCAAAAGGATGAATCCTCACATCCCGATGACCCGGATGCCACTCACAAAAAAGCCATTCCGCCCAAAGTCGAAGTGTACGAGGTACACGGGCCATTCTTTTTCGGTGCAGTGGATCATTTCAAAGACAGTGTGTTTGCCGCCATCAAAAAAGGTATCAAATTCAAAATCATCATTTTGCGTATGCGTTATGTTTCCGCCATTGATGCAACCGGACTCAATGTGCTGTCTGACTTCCTCAAACAGTGCCGCAAACGCGGTATAGAGTTGGTTCTTTCCGGAGTCCAGCCCCAGCCGCGAAGTGCTTTTGAGCGTTACGGCTTTATGGAAAAAATCGGCGAAGAGAATGTCTGCAATCACATTGATGCGGCAATCGTCCGATGCGAAAAGCTGCTCGATTCACAATCAGAATAAAATCTGCTTTGCTTCATTAACAAAAGTGTAAAAAAAATGCCGGCCGGGAAATCCCGGTCGGCATTTTTCTGTATCTGACAGAATTACTTCATGTAAGCCGCAGCTACTTTGTTGAAAGCATCGACATAAGCTTTCATATGTTCTTCGGTATAGACCGGATGAGTGAAAAAGCTGATGGTGCGGTCAGTCATCCAGTTGGCACGTTTGCAGTTGAAAGCACTGTAATCGATCTTGCGGGCATTGGGATCATTGAAAGGATACTTGGCAGTACCGAATCCATTCTGCTCGACATAAGCGCGTTCTTTGTACATTTCCGGCCACAGGACAGAGTAAACCGGCACGCCTTCAGCAGCCATGGCGGCAATAAACTTGGCAACATCAATACCGTCTTTGAGTTTTTCGGTATCCAGCACGATGGGGCACCACCAGAAAGAATTCTGGCGTTCTTCGGTATCGACCGGAGTATGCAGCACCAGCGGATGATCTTTGAGGGCGGCAATCAGATATTTACCGTTGAAAACACGGTTTTTCAGGTTCCAGGAATCAAAACGTTTCAATTCACACAGACCGATCATCGACTGCATTTCAGTCATACGGAAGTTGAAACCGACCCGTTTGTGGATATAAAGTTGTTTGCCTTCCATTTCCAGCAGGTTGAGTTTTGCCTGCACATCATATCCGTGATCGCGGAAAGAACGGCATTCCCAGGCCAAATCATCATCATTGGTGACAACCATACCGCCTTCACCACCGGTGGTGAAGTGTTTGCTCTGGCAGAAACTGAAACAACCGACATCACCGATAGTACCGGCTTTTTTGCCTTTGTAAACACCGCCGAAGCACTGGGCGCAGTCTTCAACGACTTTCAGATTGTGTTTGCGGGCGATTTCCAGAATGGGATCCATATCGGCAACAATACCATAGAGATGAACCACCACGATGGCTTTGGTGCGTTCAGTGACCGCAGCTTCGATAGCAGCAGGGTCCATAGTGTGATCTTCGGTCACATCGACAAACACCGGCAATGCACCGGACTGCAGGGCACAAAAACTTGAAGCAATAAAGCTGTAAGATGTACAAATGACTTCATCTCCGGAGCCGATGCCGAGGCTGGCGAGAGCAGTATGCAGAGCACAGGTACCATTGGCAACGCTGATGGCGTTTTTGACACCAAGCCATTTTGCCCATTCAGATTCAAACTGCATACCGATTTTGCCGGTCCAGTAGTTGACTTTGCCGCTGCGGAGAACATCTGCTGCCGCCTGCACGGTACTTTCTTCAAAGCTCGGCCAGGCAGGAAACTGTCCTTCAAAAACCTTTGCTCCGCCATTGATTGCCAATGTTTCACTCATTTTCACATCTCCTTGGTGTTTTAGTTGACATCCCTTTTTACCAGGGATCACAGCAAAATTTACCACGCCAACCGGACAAATGCAAATTTTTCATTTTGTAAATTTATTTTTATTGATTGTGAAATCTTTTTGTTTTGCAAAAACAACTTTTTTTTTGACCTGACGGAAAATTTTTACGTTGTTTTTTTAATAAACAGCTTGAATACAGCAATTTTTAAATGTAATGTATATGCAGGACAAAGCGGAGAAAACAACAAATGTCATTTGTAAAAAACAACTGTGAAGACAATCATATAGAAAATATTTCTCTGGAATCACAGTCGCATCCAGGACTTTCACCTGCTTCGCCGTTTGAAATACTGACCGAATACGGCAGAGGCCCGCAGGAAAACTTCTGCGGCGACGTACATTACTGCCTGCAACTGTCAATCGTGCTTGCCGGAGAGGTGGAAATCCTCTGCCAGGGCGTTTCCCGCATCTGCCGGAAAAATGAGATGTGGTGGACAATGTGCTGGGAAAAACACGCATACAAAATGCTCGGCAAACGGAATCTCATCCTCTCTGTCAATATCAACATCGACAGTCTGGGGGAAACCGGACCGTATTCCGGCACAGACTATCTGCTTCCTTTTACCAGTCCTTTCGAAGAACGTTATTCACCCGGTGATGGCAGAGGGAAAGAGCAAATTTCAAAATTTTCCCGGCAACTTTTGAAACTCAACTCCGAACGCCCGGCTTTCTGGCAGGATCAATGCTGGATGCTCATACATCTTTTTATCCTGCAAGCGGCACGGCAGATGAATCGTGCAGGAAATATCGAGCATAAAACCGACGATACTTATTCCGCAATGACCAGAATAACTCCGGCGGTGACGGCAGTCCATTCAGAAGCCATTCCGCCGCCGTTGAAAAAAGCGGCATCGCGATGCCACCTCAGCCCAAGCCGCTTTTCAGTTCTTTTCACCTCCGCCATGGGGGTAAGTTACGGACAATTTGCTTTGCGGGTCAGGATCGTCAAGGCGGCGAGAGATGTCCAAAGCGGACAATTCACGCTTAATGAAATCGCCCTCCGCCACGGTTTCTGCGATGCCAGCAGTTTCTGCAACGCATTCAAAAAACTCTATGGATGCACTCCGCACGAATTCAAAATGCGTGATAACACAAAAAAAGAGTGATATTTTTTGATTTTCAGCGGGTTTTGCGCTTTATGCACTTGAAAAATTCATCTTTTGCGGTTATTTTTACATATGCTGTAGTTTTATACCGTTTTTAACTCTTATAGACAGAAACACCCTGAGTCTGTAAAAATTATGGAAAAGAAAAAGTTCAGTCAAGTAAAGTTTTATATCAAAGACGCTTACAACCGTTCTGCAAAATGTGCCGCTTCCGGTAATTATGCGGATGCCGTCCGAGTCCTGCTCCCTGCGGCGCAGGATGCTCCGGAGATCCCGTCTGTTTTTGAGCGTATAAGAGAGTATGAAATCATCAAAACCAAAAGCATCAATCCGGTGATCCGGATATTTTTCCAGATTTTCTCTCTCTTTACTGCTCTGCCAATTTTTCTGACTTCGCTCAAAGACCAGGTAAAAGCTATGTCGATGTGCGAAACCCAGCTTGCAAAAAGCGTTGATCAATTCATCATTTTGCAATTGCTGGCAAAAATTTCAGAAGATGTTGAAGCCCCGTGGATCACCGTAAGTGCGCTGGAAGCCATCCGTGAATTTTATCCCAAAAACGCCAACACGCTCCGCCGTCTGGCAACAGCGATGCAGCAGAATAATCAGGCGGGAGAGGCCCTTTCCATTCACCGTCAGTTGGCACACGATGCCGGTGACCTTGCTTCTCAAAACGATCTGCGTTCTGCCATGGCTCTCGCCAGTATCGAAAAAGGCAACTGGGAGGAAGACGCCGACATCGACACCGCCGGAGAACGCAAAGTTGCCGACAGCAAAGAAGCTCTTGTACAGCAGTTGCTCGAGGGTACGATCTACGATCCTTCACAGGCTCAAGTACTGATCGATAAATTCACCGAAGATCTGGAAAACAATGATTCAGTGGATATCCGGCGTAAACTTGCAGATGCCTATATGATCGTCAAAGATTATTCTGCGGCTTACACCCAGTATAAACTTGTCGGAGAAAAACTCGGCGTCATCGACCCTGTACTCGACAAAGAAATCGAAAAAGCCTATATCGCCAAATTGAGCGTTTCCGTGGAAGAACTCAAAAACCACCCCGAAAAATACGAAAATCCGGAATCACAGATCACCCAGATCGAAGAAGAAATCGCTTCTTATTCCCTGCGCCACGCCGTCAAGCGTGCCAAAGATTTCCCCAACGATGCAGCATTGCAGCTTGATCTCGGTGTACTTTATTTTGACCGCGGAGAATATGACCTTGCCGAACCGATCATGAAAACAGCTCTGGAAACAGCACAAACCAGCCGGAGTGCATTGGTTTACCTCGGCAGACTCTGCATCATCAGAGAAGATTGGGAAAGCGCCATCAAATATCTCGAAGAGGCCGTCAACAATATGTACCGGCTGGATAAATACAAACGCGAAGCACTCTATTATCTCGCAGAAGCATGCACCAAAGTTGACAACACAAAACGGGCTGTCGAATGCTATAAACTGATTTACAGCAGCATGAAAAATTACCGCGATGTCCCGGAAAAACTCGCCGCCCTCGGCGTAACAGTAGAAGAAGAAAATAAATAATCCAATATGGATGAAAGGGTATAAAGATGAGCGAAGAAAAAATCAACACTCCGCCGGTAATGGACGATACCAAAACCCGCAAAACCATTAAGTTGCGGCCGTTGCATCCGGTAACTCCGCAGGTTTCTGTTGCTCCTGCGGCAGAACCGGCCGTGAATGCCGGTGATGACACCAGAACCCGTAAAACCATCAAGCTGAAACCTCTGACTGCACCGGCGGCTCCGACATTCAAAATGCCTGCCGCAGCGGCATCAGATGAAATCGCTCAGCCGATTTTTCAGGACACAAAAACTCAAAAAGCAATCCAGTTGAGCAAAGCAGCTCCGACTGTTGCTCCGGCAACTATTGCCATTGATGATGACCGCACGGTCAAAATGAAGCGCCCGGTTCCGGCTGCGCCTGCTGTTTCCACTCCTGATCGTACCGTTAAAATTTCCCGTCCGGCTCCGGCAGCTCCGGTGATACCGGCTGTCAAAGCGGAAGAGCAGACGGTCAAAATTGCCCGTCCGGCTCCTGTTGCTCCGGCGGTTAAAATCCCGACTCCGGCACTGAAACCAGCTGAAAACACCGCTTCCAAGGCCGCTCCGCAGGTGATTTCCCTCTCTGCTCCGGCTAAAAAAGCAACCGTTACAGAAGGTGAAAGTGCCAAAGATCGCAAAGTTTTTGCCGCAGTCGCCATTGCAACAGTGATTTTCCTCGCTATCGCAGGCACGATCTCTGTTGTGCATTATCTGTCGCTGGATCACGGAATCAATATTGAAAACAATATTCCCGGACTGCCTGTCGCCAAATAATGCTTAAAATCATATCTCTGGGCAGTGGCAGCAAGGGCAACTGTCTTATAATTTCCAATGGGAAAGAATCCCTTGCAGTTGACGCCGGATTTTCCCGGCGTCAATTAATTTGCCGTATGAAAAAAGCCGGAATAACTCCGGAATCTCTGCTCGGTGTGCTGATAACCCACGAGCATGGAGACCACATTTGTGGATGCCGGGTACTGTGCAATGATCTGCAAATACCGGCTTATATGACCAATGGGACTCTTTCTCATTTGCAGAAAATCGGCGAAGAACCGGAAAAGAAAAGTACATTTCTTTCCGGCAGTTCTTTTCATATCAATGATTTTTTGGTGGAAACATTTCCCGTTTCACACGACGTCATCGAACCGGTCGGGTATGTCGTAAACTACAGCGGATACAGGATCGGGATCGCCACTGACCTCGGCATTACCACATCTGTGGTGGAAAAAAGTCTCCGGGATTGCGATGCTCTGGTCATCGAAAGCAATTATGACCCGGTAATGCTGCAAAACTCCAATCGCACCCTCGAAGTCAAACGCCGCATCGCCAGCCGTGTCGGACATTTGCGCAACAGCGAAGCCCGGCAATTGTTGGAAAAAATCATTTCAGAACGCACAAAACTGGTAATGTTTGCCCACGTCAGCTGCGAATGCAACAGCCCATGCTGTATAGAAAATGAAATGAAGGATTTTTTTGCCGTACCGGGCAGAGAAAACATCCAGTGGGATATCCTGATCCAGCACGATATCAATACCTGCCGGACACTGCCGCTGTAAAGCTTACGGCAATCGCAGTTTCCACGTTGCCCAGGCCGCTGCCGAAATCAGAATCAATCCGGCGGCGGCAAGTGCCGGATAATAAAAATATTCCCGGTATTCCGTAAAACGGGGGGCTTCCAGAGAACTCTTTTCCAGACTGTCGATACGTGACAGAGCTTCACGCATTTTTTCCGCATCCGAAGCGTGATAATAAGTTCCGCCTGTCAGAGAAGCAATATTTTGCAGCATAGCGGCATCAAAATCAGCTCTTGCCGGCAGAAATACCCCGCTTTCACGGCTGTAAGCGACAGCCCGGTCACTACCGATACCGACAGTATAAACGGCTACATTGTTTTCTTTGGCGATCTCTGCGGCTTTTTCCGGAGTGATTTTACTGCTTGCGGTGTTGGCTCCGTCGGTAAAAAGTACCAGTACCCGCCGTGGCGCAGCAGAATTTTGCAAACGGCGGACACCCGACGCCAGCGGTGCGGCAATACTTGTCGCATCACCGATCATATTGGTTTCGAGCCTCGCCAGACAATCCTTGAGCCAGTTGTGGTCAAACGTCGGCGGAGAAAAAGTATATGCCCGATCCGCAAAGCCGATAATGCCGATCCGGTCATTGGGACGCTTGTCAATAAATTCACCAATGGCTTTTTTTGCACTTTGCAAGCGGTCTTTGAGAGTCCCGTTGCGGCTGGATTGGATCAACTGCCGGTTCGTTTTGATGCTTTCAGGGACATCTATCGCCTGCATACTGCCGGATAAATCCAAAGCGACAACGATATCGATACCATCGGCACGGACAATACTTCTACTATTGCCGACCCGCGGACGGGCGGCGGCGACAATAGTCATAACCACAGCCAGCACCATACACCAGTCGCAGAAGTCCATTTTATTTCTTATACTGCCGCAACGGCGGAAACTGCCGGCATCAGATACCGTAACAGATGGGCGGCGGCGGAAACGGACAAAGTAAACAGCAAGCAGTAGCGGCAACACCAGCAAGAGCAACAGCAGGGGATAGGCAAATGTAATCATTTTTTTGCCTCCTCTTCCTTTTTTTGACGGGTCGAAACAAGTTCTTCAAGTTCCTTTGTCATCATCAGCAGCAGAGTTTTGTCCGGGAAAGTCCCGGCGAATCTGACCATATCGCATTTGGATATAAAATTGCGGCAGAAATTACGGAATTCATCCGGCATGCATCCGGGATTTTGATCAGCATAAAAGAGGATTTCACTGCTGACCCGGCTTTTGAAAGGCAGATGAAACTCATCATTGAAATATCGCTTTTGAATATCGCTGAACCAGTTGTAAGCATCCACCACTGTTACTTTTTCTGCATTGACCGCTGATTTCAGACACCGCAAATCGTGTATTGCCCGTTGAGACGGAGACATCGCAGACAAAACTGATTTATAATGCTTTATCAGTACAATGACCAGCCAGACTGTGATCAACAGTACTGCGACAGCGATCGTCCCGTAAGACCAGAAATTTCTTTCTTCCAGCAATTCTTCGGAATCAGCAAGTATCAATTCATTGTTTTCGACAGGGAAATCCTTGCGTGCATCTATTTCCGGTACGGCAAGTTCGTATTGCTCCCGCCTGCCTTCTGAATCACAGACATCAACAGTGAGAGTTCCACCGGGCACCAGCACCTTGCTGTAAGGACGCAAAATAAAAGAGATATCCCATTTCCGGCGATTCCACTGCCACAAACCGGACACTGCCGGGGTCCCGTAAACCACCGCCCCCTTGCCGGGGACAACGTTTACTCCGGTGATATGTTTATTGAGCGGCAGAGTAAAACTGATTCCGAAACCGACTTCACTGCCGGGAAAAAACTTCTTCTCATCCCCCTGCATCACAACTTCGTGCGGCACCACAGTTCGGGGCGGTGGGAAAAAGTATCCGGATGCCACTACCGCTCCTGCAACAACAACAAGTGCCGCAATAATCAAGAGACAACAGTATATTGCTTTTTTCATTTTCATCACGCTTTTCTTTTTTTCCGGCGATCAAAAAATTCCACTAGCGGTTTCAGTGCATCTCCCCCGGCGGGGATCTCCAGCAAATCCACTTTTGCCTGACGGCAAACAGCCTGCTTGCGGGCTTCGGCGGCGGCAAATTCTTTTTCCAGAGCGGCATTGCTGCCGGCGAAACTGATCATTTCACCGGTTTCAGCGTCTTCGACATCTACCGGTACATTTACCGGCCACGAACGCTCTATACGGTCAAAAAACTCCACTGCGATAACATCGTGACGGCGGCTGAGTATCCGCAGATCACGGCTGTAATCTTTTTCATCAAAAAGGTCGCTGAGCAAAAATACGACACTGCGCCGTTTGAGCAATGCCGCCGCTTCACGCAGGGCAAGACCTACATCTGTTTTGACAGATTTGCTTTCAAATGAAAGTATCTGACGCATCATCCGCAGTACGTGATTCCTGCCGGATTTCGGCGGGATAAATAATTCGATACTGTCGCTGAAAAAGAGTGCGCCGACTTTGTCTCCGTTTTTTCCCGCCGCCATCGCAAGCATAGCCGCCAATTCAGCGGCGGTTTCCCGCTTGCTGACTTCGTGAGAGCCGAAAATACCGGAAGCAGAAACATCGATCAGCAGCAGCATGACCAATTCTCTTTCTTCCACATATTTTTTCACATAGGCTTTACCGCCCATACGGGCAGAAACATTCCAGTCTATATCACGGACATCGTCGTCAAAAGTGTATTCCCGCACTTCGTCAAATTCGATTCCCCTGCCGCGGAAAACACTGCGGTAAGTACCGGAAGTCAATTCTTCGACGGCACGTTTCACCGTGATTTCAAGACGATGCAGCAAAGATGCCTGTTCCGGAGCGATCATCACGACCTCGCATCAGGGGGTATGGAGTTGATCCAATATACGGTTTACTATCTGATCGGAAGTGATGTTTTCGACTTCCGCCTCATACGAAAGTACGATCCGGTGCCTCAACACATCAACCGCGACATTTTTCACATCCTGCGGCAGGACGTATGCTCTACCGCTGATCAATGCCAGAGCCCGGGCGGCAAGCACCATCGCAATGGATGCCCGCGGACTGGCTCCGAAACTCACCATATCTTTGACTCCTTCCAGCTTGACATCTGACTGCCGGTCTGAAAGTTTGCGGCTTTCGCCGGGACGGGTGGCAATAACAATATCAAGAATGTATTCAGTTATTTTGCTGTCGATATATATTTCATCAAGCAGTTCACGGAGTTTCAAAATGTCATCCACAGAAGCGACTGCGACGGCTTTTTCCGGTTCGCGGGGATGTGCCATACGCTCAACCACGACCCGTTCTTCTTCGCGTGACGGATAATCTGCTTTGAGTTTGAACATAAACCGGTCAAGCTGTGCTTCGGGCAGAGAGTAAGTTCCTTCCTGCTCGATGGGATTTTCGGTGGCAAGCACCATAAAGGGGCGCGGCAAATCAAATCTGCTGCCGCCGATAGTCACCTGATGCTCCTGCATGGCTTCCAGCAATGCACTCTGCACTTTGGCAGGAGCCCGGTTGATTTCATCCGCCAGCACCAGATTGGCAAAGACCGGGCCGGTACGGGTGGAAAAATCCGCTGAAGCGGCATTGTATATTCTGGTACCGGTAACGTCGGCAGGAAGCAGGTCGGGCGTGAACTGGATCCTGGAAAAACTGCCGTTGAGTGTCTGACTCAATGTCTTGACCAGCAATGTTTTTGCCAGTCCGGGGACGCCTTCAAGCAGAATATGTCCGTCTGCTATCAGAGCGATGAGCAATCTTTCCACCAGTTTTTCCTGACCGGAAATAATTCTGCCGACTTCGGCGCGGATAAGTTCCATCGGTGCCAGTGCCGATCTTATTTTTTCCTGGGTTGCCTGAATTTTTTCTGTCATAATTTTTCTTCTCCTTTTGCTTGCCTTGCAAGTGTCAATATACATCATCCGGTGACAAAATCAAACAAATAATTGCCCCCTTTGTGATTTATCGCTGTTTTTAGGGAAAAACAACCGCAAAAAACTTGCTATTTTGCAAAAAAGGTGTATTATATAACTTGTAGTGTATAAGGTTTTGGACAAGGAGAAAATAACCGTGTCAAATCAGGACAGATTCCGGGATGCAGCGGCAAGTTTTGCCACCGGTGCAAAAACCGCCGCAGCCGGTGTGATTTTTTCTATTGTATTCTTGACAGCAGTATTGATGCTTTTCAGATTCAGCGGCGGCGAAGTGTTGCATTATGCGGCGATACCGTTCACACTGGCGGCTCTATTCTCGCTGGCGGCAATGGTATATGGCATTCTCGGCAAACAGGCCGCAGGGGAAGATGAAGCCAAGGCTCTGCTGGCAAACAGGGCTTCCACCCGGGCACTTGATGTCGAAGAAGACGTCAGATTTACCGCCGGCAGGACCTTGCAGAATTACCAGCGTTTTTCTCCTTATGTGTATTCTCTGCTCGGAGCATTGATCGTACTGCTTTATCTGCTCAGTTTCAACGGGCAGTCGGACGTTTCCGGTATAACCTTACAGCGGGGCAATTTCACCAACAATGCCCTGATCGAAGCCCTCATAACTGCCGCCGCGATGTTTACCGGAATATTTTTCCTCGGACAGTCCCGTATGGAATCCTGCCGCTGGCTCCGGCCTGCCGGTGCGTGGCTGTGCGCCGGGGGTACTGTCAGTGCGGCGGCGATGGTGATTTCCCTCTGTGCCGTCAATGGCATCATGGCTCCGGACAGTGTTGCCGGAAACATCATTTTCTGGATTTCCGCCATACTCGGAGCAGAATTCATAACCAATGTCATTATAGAATTTTACCGTCCACGCAATGCGAGAGAAAACAGACCGGTTTTTGAAAGCCGTCTGCTGGCTCTGGTAACGGAACCCGGCGGAGTGATGCGCAACATCGCTTCTGCTCTGGACTATCAATTCGGCTTTAAAATTTCCGGCACCTGGCTTTACAGTTTTGTGGAAAGGGCATTTTTCCCACTGATACTGCTTTTTGCCCTCATTTTCTGGCTCTCCACCGCCATCCACGAAGTTTCCCCGCAGGAAACAGGTATAAGGGAAACATTCGGAAAAGCTGAAAAAAACCAACTTCCGCCGGGGATATACTTCTCGCTGCCGTACCCTTTCGGTAATATTGCAAAATTCAGCTGTTCTGAATTACAGCAAATCATCATCGGCGAAAAAGATGATGATGACCACGCTCCGTCAACAGTTATCCTCTGGACAGAATCCCACGGCGGTCAGAACGATAACTTCGTGGTGGCTGTACCGCGTGATAAAGATGCCCCTTCGCAGGCAAGTTCGATATCTTTTATCAGAATGCAGATACCGGTGCAGTACCGGATAAAACCCGAAGGCTTATTTGATTATGCCTACAATCATCGCGATGCCGGACAGCTTCTGACTTTGCTTGGCAGCAGTTGTGCCGCCGAATATCTTGCCTCCTGCTCTATGGATGAAATAATGTCTTCCGGCAGAGCCGCGGCTGAAAACGCAATCAAAAAGATGTTGCAACAGCGTGCCGATGCCGCCGGGATCGGGGTCGAAATCGTTTCGCTTTCCATTCTGGATGCCCATCCGCCTACCGGAGGCGAAAAAGATGTGGCGGCAAGTTATCAGGATGTGCTGGCCGCATTGGAGAAAAAAGAAACTTTGATCCTTCAAGCCCAGGCCTACGCCGCAAAAACTGCTCCTGAAACGGCCGCTTCCACCCTGGAAGCTGTTTCCAAAGCACAAGCCTACGCCCACCGGATAAAAATCGTAGCCGCCGCTGAAAGCGAAAGATTTGCAACCCAAATGAAAGTTTACCGGATCTTGCCGGAAATGTTCAAACTCAAAGCCTTTTTGGAAGTATTGGAAAAAGAGGGTGCAAACTTGCGTAAATTCATCATTTCCGATAAACTTGATGACGGAGTATATGAACTCAACTTTGAAGAAAAATCCAGACTCGACCTGCTGAATAGCGGTCTGGGAAATCTTGATAACGGAAAATAATCAATTTTTAAATACAGGGAAATCGTCATGAAAAACGAAAAAACCAATTGTCATTGGCCGACAATCCTGATGGGACTTGCAGTCGGAGCAGTTTTGCTTACCGCAGTATTTTCTTTTCAACTCGATCAAAGCGAAAGTGCCATCGTATCTACTTTCGGCAGACCGCAGGCTGTAACTTCTCCGGGACTGCATTTCCGGTGGCCGTTCCCGTTTCAGCGCATCTACCGTTTCGATCACCGCGTCAGATGTTTTGAGGGCGGTGCCGGAAAACTGGAAGAAACCCTCACCAGCGACCAGCACAACATTTTAGCCGGTATATACATCACCTGGCAGATCGACGATGTGGAAAAGTTTTTCATTACATTCAACACCATTTCCAATGCCGAAGAACAACTCAATTCGTGGATGCGAGGATTTAAAAACGCCGCTTTCGGTCAGTACCGCTTTGATGAAATCATCAATACCGGCGGCAAAAATATCAAAATCAATGATATCAGCCGCAAAATCAAAGAAAATCTCTCCAGCCAGACCAGTGCTTACGGTATAAAAATCATCAATGTCGGGATCAACACACTCAATGTCCCCAAAACTATCACCGAGCAGGTTTTTGCCCGTATGATCGCGGAACGCCAGAGAATTGCCGACAAAAATCTTGCCGAAGGCGAGAGCGAAGCAAGACAGATCCGTATCAAAGCCGACAGCGACCGTACTATCGCCATTGCAGATGCCGAAGCCAAAGCCAAAGAAATCCGTGCCAAAGGTGATGCCGAAGCCGCCGCTTACTACGCCGCATTTCAAAAAGATCCTGAACTTGCACTTTTCCTGCGTCAGCTGGATTCTCTGCGCCGGGTGCTCAAAGGCCGGACAACATTGGTACTGGATACCGATACGGCTCCATTTAACCTGCTGAAATCCACCCCGGATATCATCCGCAAAAAGGATTAAGTTCAATGGATACAGAAAACAACACCGTCCAGACCGGACGCTACAACGGCGGAATAAGTCTGCTCGCCGCGGCACTCAAATGGGCTTTCGCATTTTTACTGACTTTGATAATACTGATGCTGGTGTATTTTGTCAGTTGGGGCGGATATTTTTCGGTTGAACCGCAACAGGCGGTCATCGTTTTGCGTTTCGGCAAAATTTCCGAATGTCTGACTTCCGGTGCCCACTGGTATTTCCCCTACCCCGTCAACAGTTTTGTCACTATCCAGACCAGTCAGCAATTCCTTAATGTTGATATCACTGCCAGCGGCAATAGTCCTGACAGTGCAGGCAAAATCCTGCAACCGGGCAGAGATCAATATCTCATTACCGGTGACGCCAATATCGTCCACACCAGTTGGAATATCGGTTACCGCATAAGTAATCCGGTCAAATATTACTCTGCACTCACCACGGCCGCCAAACCGGTGGTAAACGGTGTTTCGGTGGAAGACCCGCAGATCACTGATGCCGACGGCATCAACGGTGCCAGAGGTCCGCGGACGCTGCTTCGCAACCTTTTCCGCGACGCGCTTATCCAGATCACTTCGTGCAGCAAAGTCGATGCCATCCTTTCCGCCGATCAGTCAATTTACAGTGAAAAAGTCCGCAAAATCTTTTCACAGGCTGTGCTTGATGCAGATTGCGGTATGGAAATCGTCAGCGTGACCCTCAACCGGATATCTCCTCCTGAAGCCGCCAAAAAGGCTTTTGAAAATGTCACTGCCGCCAATAACGCCGGAGATACTTTGCGGAGTCAGGCCAAAGCGTATATGGTCGAAACTCAAAATGATGCCGCCGCCCGCAAAGCCGAAATTTTGGCAGAGGCAGAAACTTATCGCCGTCAGGCAGTAGCTGTGGTCAGATCAGAGAGCAACTATTTTGAGAGCATACTCGGTGAATACCGCAAAAACTCCGCCACGATCCTGATGACTCTTTACAACGATGCATTGAGCGAAGCCATCGAATCAGTGAAAGATGAAAACTTTGTCATCGGCACTTCGGGTGCCAAAGGCAAACAACTGCGGCTGAAACTCAATCAGGGTTCATACAACAACGCACCGAATGACAAGGAGGCCAAATGATGGCTAACTGCTGCAATAATCACTGCGAAGACCATGACCACGACTGCCAGAATGGAGGCGGCTGTATTTGCGGGCACGATCATACAGAAGAATCAGGTGCCGGGCACGACCGGGCGATGGGCAAAATAGCTTTTGTCCTGATCGGAGGCTTGCTGATACTGAATTCTTTTGCACTGGAAAAATTTTTCCCGACACAAACCTTTTCTGCTGAATTGAGTGCGCTTTTAGGAGCATTCATCCTTGCTCTGCCGATCATCATAACGGCGATCAAAGATCTTATCAAAGGCAAGGTCTATATGAATGAACTTGTGGCGTTGGCGATTCTGGCGGCATTGGCAAGCGGCAATTTTCAGACTGCCGGAGTTATCGCTTTCTTTTTGCTGATAACCATCATCATTGAGACCCGTACCGCCAGTGGAGCAAGACGCTCCATAGAGGAACTGGTCAAACTTGCACCTGACACCGCCCGTAAGATCAATCCCGACGGCAGTGAAAGCGAAATCCCGGCGGCACAACTGATTGTCGGTGATAAAATTCGTATCCGTCCCGGAGAAAACTTCCCGGTGGATGCACGGATAATTTCCGGTGAGAGTACCGTCAATCAGGCATCGATCACCGGAGAATCCCTGCCGGTCGAAAAATTCCCGGGCGACGATGTCTTTGCCGGCACCCAGAATCTTACCGGCGTGGTGGAACTTGAAGTCAGCAAAATCGGTCAGGACACCACTCTCGGTAAAGTTAAAGATATGATCCTGCAAGCAGAAAGCACCCGTTCACCCGCAGTACGGGTAATTGACAAATATGCCGGATATTATACTCCGGCAGTTTTGATGATCGCCTGTATCTGCTGGTGGTTTACAGAGGATATCAACGCGGTGATTGCATTTCTGGTGATTTCCTGTCCCTGTGCGATCGTACTGGCGACTCCGACAGCTGTGGTCGCCGCCATTGCCGCAGCGGCAAGACTCGGTATTTACATTAAAAATGTTGCCCATCTGGAACTTGCTTCCCGTATAACCTCATTTATCTTTGACAAAACCGGGACCCTGACCGACGGGATACTTTCTGTCGTAAAAATTGAACCCGCAGAAAATGTTTCACCGGCCAGAATCCTGCAAATAGCGGCGTCGGTGGAATTTTTCAGCAACCACCCGACCGCCCTTGCCATCGGTAAACTTGCCGCCGAAGCAGGTTTGACCCGATTGCCGGCTGAAAATTTCCAGGAAATCCACGGCCGGGGGGTCAAAGCAATCTGCGAAGGCAAATCCTGTATGATCGGCAGAGCCAATTTTATCCGCGAAAACGGAGTGGATATAAATACCGATGCCAGCGAAAACGACACCATCAGTATCGTATATGTCGTATTGGATGGCAAACTGCTCGGCTGGATAGGTTTCAGAGATAAACTCCGTGAAGAAGCTCCGGAAATGCTCGCTTCTCTCCGCAAACAGGGCGTCCGTTATTGCGCTATGGTCACCGGAGACCGGGAAGCTGTTGCGGCGGATGTCGCCGCCTCGCTCAATATTGATGAATTTGAAAGCAACTGTCTGCCCCAGACCAAAGTGGATTTCGTAGAAAAGATCCGCCGCAACAGCCTGGTGGCGGTAGTCGGTGACGGTGTCAACGACGCTCCGGCACTGGCGGCAGGTGATCTCGGTATCGCAATGGGAGCAATCGGCAGTGATATTGCGGTCAACAGTGCTTCTGTTGCACTTATGACCAATGACCTGCGGAGGATTTCAACATTGCTGCAACTTGCAAAAAAATCGCAGTTGATCATTTCGCAAAATCTGATTTTCGGAATGTTGTTTGTTTTCGGAGGTATGATCCTCTCGGTTATCGGTATGATGACTCCGGTCTGGGCGGCAGTATTCCACGCCGCAAGTACGCTCGTTATTATTTTCAACAGTGCCAGACTGGTCAGAGTCGGCGAGGAATTAACTATCCACAGTGGGGATGAAACCGAATGAATCAACAGCAAACACCGGTGATCAGTGTCACAGAACTCGGTAAAGAGTTCCGGGATTTCTGGGGTCGCCCCCGGGCAAAGGCCGTCAAAGGCATCACTTTTGATGTCTATCCGGGAGAAGTGATCGGCCTGCTGGGCCCCAATGGTTCTGGAAAATCCACTACCGTAAAAATGCTGTTGGGGCTGCTTTATCCCACGTCCGGGCAGATCGCTGTTTTCGGCAAATCCCCCCGCGACGTCAAAACCAAAGAAATGATCGGTTATCTGCCCGAAGAAACCGTACTCTACAAATATTTGACTGCCAATGAAACTCTGGATTTTTTCGGTTCACTCTTTAATCTTTCATCTGCCGACCGCAAACGCCGGATATCACAACTCTTGGATATGGTCGGGTTGTCTCACGCGGCGAACCGCCGGGTCGGTGAATACTCCAAAGGTATGGCCCGCCGTATCGGCATTGCCCAGGCAATGATCAATGATCCCGATCTGCTGATACTTGATGAACCCACCAGCGGGCTGGATCCCATCGGCTGTCGCGAAGTCAAAGATTTGATCATCGAATTGAAAAAACGGGGCAAAACCATTCTGGTCACCAGTCACCTTTTGAGCGATATCGAAGATGTCTGCGACCGGGTGATAATTCTGTACGGCGGCAAAATACGGGCTTCCGGTGAATTATCATCTTTATTGCAGGAAGAAAACAAAACCCGTATCGTTACGCCGGAACTTCCTGCCCCTGTGATGGAAAAAGTCCTCTCACTGCTGCGGGATAATCTTGACGGAGAAACTTTTGCTGTTGATCATCCCCGCCGCTCTCTGGAAGAGTTTTTCCTCTCGGTGATACAACAGGCTAAAAGTGAAAATATTGATACCAGCGGTGCCGCCGCCGGCGGTAAAATCGCCGAATATCTCTCTGCCAGCGACAAAGTTTTGAGCGATCTCCTGCAGGAAACTTCCCCTGCCCCGGTGCAGAAAAATATCAAAAACAATGATGAGTTGTCAAAAGCGGATGCGATCCTTGATGCACTCGACAATTCCCCGGCGACCACTGCTGCCACTGCTGTCGAATCACTGGAAGAAGCTGATGAAAAACTCAGCAAACTACTGGGCAAACAGGGATGAAAGCTTTTTTTGCTATCGCAGCATTGAGTTGGAAACAGGCAATACGTTCCCGGTTTTTTCTGGTATTGCTGGTTTTGACTTTATTGTGGAGTTTATCCATACCGCTTGCCATTGCTGAAACCAATGCGGCTGACTTTTTGCGTGTACTTCTGCTGTATTCGCTGTCGGGCATAACTTTTTTGCTTGGCAGTGCCGCGATATGGCTTGGTTGCTTTGCAATGACTTCCGATTTGGAAAACGGCCAGATAAATCTGACTGTAACCAAACCGGTTTCAAGGACGGCACTTTATACCGCCAAATGGCTCGGCGTTTTTTCTCTGACATTGACATTGATGGCGATCGCCTCTACTGCGGTTTATTTACTGCTGATGTACCGTTTCAACAATTCCGGTTTTGACGCAGAGCAAAAAGAAAAAATCAGAGAAGAAGTCCTGACTGCCCGCAAAGTTTATCTGCCGAAACGTGCCGATTACAATACCAGAGCCAAAGAAATTCTGGAAAAGAAGCTTTCTGCCGTATCCACCCGGAGCAATTTCGATCTCAACGAACTGCATCACGAAGCAGTCAAAGAAGCTGTGGCAGAAGATTCCAAAAGCCTTTACAAACAACCTAAAATCTGGGTCTGGGAAAATCTGCCCGCTGACCGCAAAGAAAAATTTTCCCTGCGTTACCGGCTTTATGTCAATCAGATATCCAAAGATAATCAGCGAAAAACAAAAATATTCTGGCAGGTCGGAGTTCCGCAGCTGACATCCAATGAAACTTCCGGCAGACCGGTAGTGGAAAAATCCGGCAATTATCAAATTTATTTTTATCCGCTGACGGAAATACCGGAAGAAATCCTTTCCGGTGTTTTTACCGAAAAAAAACTGCCGTCAAATTGGCACGGTATCGCTCCTGACGGCAAAGTGTTTATGGCAATGGTCAACTTTGACGATCAGAAATCAGACCAGTACATTCAGCCGGGAGATGGCCCGGCACTGCTGCTGAAAGCGGCAACTTTCCCTGAAAACTTCATCCGTTCGGTGCTGGTATCGGCGATTGCATTGGCGGTGTTGTCAGCGCTGGGATGTACTCTCGGCGCAATTTGCTCCATGCCGACAGCAGTATTCATCGCCTGTTCATACCTCGCAGCAGGAACCATTGCATCACTTATGATAGGCAACGGCCCGCTTGCAAATACCGGCGAAGCAGGACAATTTATGGCCAAAGCAGTGCTGACGGCAGTGATCCCCTTGCAGGAATTTGATACCACTTCTTTACTTGCCGGTGGCGAATTGATCGAGTGGAAACTGGTTTGGAAAGTTTTTTTCAACTTTTTCATCTGCCGGACTTTGCCGCTGGCTGTGATCGGTATTTGGATATACCGCAGACGTGAACTTGGAATGGCGGTCAAACGATGACTTTTATCAAAAAAATCTCTCTTTATCTTTTGATCACAGCAGTAAGTGCGATACTGCTTGCCGCGATAATTCCGGTACAGAAATCCATGAATCGGGATATCGCCGCAAATCACCTGCGTTTTACCGGACAGATCAGCAACGCTCCCCCCGCTGTGGTTTTTTCGACTATGGCACTGGGCAGTTTCAGAGGGCTTATCGCCGACATTCTCTGGCTGCGCTCTGAAAATATGAAGCAAAACGGTCAGTATTTTGAAATGGTTCAACTGGCAAAATGGATCGTCGATCTGCAGCCTAACTTTGCCGGAGCCTCCTCGTTTCTGGCGTGGAATCTGGCATACAATGTATCAGTGACCACTTCTGATTTTGAACAGCGTTGGCAATGGGTCAACGAAGGCATCAAACTTTTGCGTGATCAGGCCATAGTTTATAATCCGGAATCCCCCAAACTCTATCAGGAACTGGCGTGGATATATCTGCACAAACTCGGCAACATCATGGATGATGCCAATCTTTTTTACAAAAATAAACTTGCCATAGAAGTTATGGATATCTGCGGCGGCAATCCGGATTGTGCACTGCTGGCAAAATTCCCGCAGGATGAAAAAGGTTTCAAAACTTACTTCAGCAAAGACCTTGATATTATATTCACGGCACAAATTCCGGATTTTGAAGCGCTTTATGCAGTTTTTGCCGCATCTGCTCCGGCACAACTGCCGCAGGATCATCTGGCTGACAAACCGGAGCTGAAAAAGGATGTCACCTGTGCTTTGCAAGCGGCTATGTTCCAGCGGAAATTCAAAATGGATGTCGCCAAAATGGCGGAATATGACCGCAAATACGGCAGACTTGACTGGCGGGTCGCGGAATCATTTGCTCTGTACTGGGCAAGTGCCGGACTTGCAGTTTCTCCTCCCGGGAAACCGGATATTCACTGTCAGCGTATTGTCACTACCAGTTTGTACGAAGGATTCAGGTATGGCAAACTGCTGATGGTTGACCGTAATGATTTCGGCAGTATTCTGGTCGTGCCTAATCTCGATTTGGCCGATTCCGCCTGGCAGGCTATGCTTGATGCTCAAAAAGAATTTGATGGCAGCCCGGCAGCGGGGACATTCCGCAGTGCCAGAATAAATTTCATCAAGCAGGCAATAACAGTGCTTTTCAACTACGGTAAATTCCAAAAAGCACAGGAGTTTTTTGAAAAACTGGTTGCTGAAGACGGACCGCAGCCCAATGCCGCCAATGCGGAACAGTTTATTATGAATAACTGGGCGGAAACCATTCGCAGTGCCACTGTCAAATCCGCCAGTGAAATTATTTCCGGCTTGATATTCACCAGTATAAATTACATCGTATATGGAGATATCGACGCCGCTGTCGCCGCAGAAAAAATCGCCGCAAACATCTACAAAATATATACGTCCGATATGAGCAACACCATCCGTACCCAACTGCCGCCATACGGAGTAATAAAACAGCAGGTCACCACCAACTGCCTGAAAACATTTCCGCCGCAACTGGCTGAAATTTTAAGAAAATATATCGCACAGGAAAACGCAAAAAATATTAAATCACAAGAAAAGGTCCAAACAAAATGAAACACTTTTTTTTCTCTCTAACTGTCGCAGTCGTTATGATGTCTGCAGGATGTACCAGCTTTGATTATTACGGACAGAAATTTGACAGTGCCTCAACAGAAGTTGTCAAAGTCGTATGGGATAAAAATGAAATCGATCAGGACACCTACCGGATGACCGGACGCGGAGTACTGACCGTTTCTGCGACAAAAGATCAATTTGATATTGAGGAATATCTGACCGATTACGCTATGGAATACGGTGCGGAAGCAGTGGCTGTGATCGACGTCATTGATTCCCGCAAAGGAATTTTCAGCAGTGAAAAAATCAATCCGCAAAGTGCAGACAATACTCCGGTATCCGACCCGGTTTTCGGAGAGGAGATTTCCCTGCGCGGAGAATCCCACGGCAAGTTGATCAAGGATATCCACGTTTTATTTTTCCGCAACCGCAAAGAAGTGGATTCCATACTGCAACAGCGGGATGCCCAGCTGCAGAAAAAAAACGATGGCAATTGGCGCGGCGATAAATAATTTTTCACTCTGCCGCCAGCGACAATTCAATTTCTTCCGGAGTCAGTATCCGGAATTTGCCGACCCCCAGATCGCCCAGCTGCAGTTTACCGACTGAAATCCTTTTCAATTTAACTGTCGGAGCCTTAACTGCGGCGGTCATACGGCGGATTTCCCGTTTTTTGCCCTCATTGAGCGTCAGGATGTAGCATCTGTCTCCTTGCGGCACAACATTCAGTACCCGGAGTATTTCACCATCATCGGAAATTCCGGTCAGCATTTGATTTATTTCATTTTCGGAAATACTGCGTTCAAGCAGTACCTCATAGCGCTTGCAAATACCGTAACGGGGATGACTCAAACGGTTGATATATTCCCCATCATCGGAAAATATCATCATACCTTCGCTCTCCTTATCCAGCCTGCCGGCAGAAAAAAGCCGCGGTGCATCCGGCAGAGTAATCAAATCCACTGCTTTTTTATCGGCAAAGCGGTCCATATTGGTCGAAACATAACCTCTGGGCTTATTGAGCATGACATAGGTATGCCGGGCAGGAGGCAGAATTCTGACACCGTCAAGCCGGATATCGTCGTCTGCTGAAACTTTGCGGCCGGGTTGGATTTCCGGCATGCCATTGACAGTGACTTTGCCGCTTTTTACAAGTTCGGCTGCTTTGCGGCGGGATGCTTTGCCGCTGGAACTGATAAAGAGCGAGAGTGAAATTTCTTTATTCATTCTGATGCCCCCTTTTGCAATATCATCAACATCCGGCAATACCTGTCGTAAAAAGGAGATTCCGGAGTCAGCGGATGTTTTTTCAAAAAAGTCACCGCATCATCAACCTCGCCGGATGCCGCGGCGGCTCCGGCAAAATAGATATAAAACAATTCATCATCGGGACAACTTTGCAAATACTGTTTGGCAAATTCTGCCGCCTCTCCTGCGGCACGGGCTGACATCTTATTGCGGAAAATATTGATTGCACAAGGACGGCTGTGGAATTTTTCCCATCCTTCATAAAAACTCCGGTTGCTGTCGTTGATAAAGCCTCCGGCTCTTGCAGCAATGCCCCAATTGGTATAATCATCCGGACGCAATTTCGGTCGCGGCGACAGATAAAATGCGGCAACAGCACATATCACAGCCAGCAGAACTCCGGCACAACGCTCCTGCCAGTGCTTTTCCGACAGGAACCACGCCACCGCAGCTGCGGCAAAAATAATGATATAGGGCATCAACAGCAGTTGGTAACGCTCCATCGCCGGGCGGAAGGCAATCGGCACAGTCAATGCCGCAATCACAGCAAGCAGTATGAGTGCCCGCATCCTTGTTTTCTCGCTGATCAGCATCAAAATCGCCCCTGCTATACCAAGCGGGATCACGCCTTCCGGCCTGAAACCGACCGCCAACAGCGGCAAACGCTCCGCTGTAAAATGAAAATTCAAATTTTCAGCGATACTGCGGGCAGAAAAGATTTCAGGTATCCTGCCGAAAACTTTAATCATCAGTCCGGGGATATTCACTCCGCCGTCAGGTAATGCGGCTTCGTTTGATGACACAATAAATGCTGTGACTTGAAAAAAAGGAGAAAACGTCCCTGCCGAGAGGAAATTAAAAATACTTCCAGCTCCCAGAACCGCGGCGGCGGTCAATCCGAAAAACACCCCTGCTCTGCGGTTTTGAAAAAACAGTATCCAAAACCACATCATTCCGGTAAGCAGCAACGCCGCCGGTCTGCCGAGACTGGCGGCAGCAATGACAGCAGCTGCTGCGGCCGTCCAGCCGACAGGAAAATGCTTTTTGGCAGCAATAAAAAGCAAATAAACTCCGGACAAGATGAAATTGAGCAGGAAACTTTCCTGCAAAACAGCAAATTCATACATCCAGAAAGGTGCATAACAGGCAAAAACTATTCCGGCAAAAAGAGCCGCCCCTCTCCGGCGGCAGAAATAAAGAGCCATGTCTGCAACCATTACTGCTCCAGCGACACCGCACAATGCTTGCAGGCAATATATCGCAAACACATCCGTCCCCAGGCAATGCATCAGCGAGAGAAACAATCGGTACGGCACCAGCAGCACCGGAAACTTTTCCCAATCGGCATACGCCAGCAAAGTTTCCATATCCAGCCCCGGCACGCAATAAAAAAAGCGGTAAGGAGAAAAAAAGACAGTCAGAGCGACCGCGACTCTGGCAGCGATTGCAGTCAGAGCTGTCGTCAAAAGAATATTTTTGCGTGAGATCATAATATTATGATTTCAGTTTTTTAAAAACCGAATTCCGGCTGGACAATGCCGAATTCATCGTCATTTTTTTCGTCTTGCGGAGTTTCCCCGGAGGGTTCGGAAGATTTTTCCGGAGCGACTTCCTCTACCGGAGCCAATCCGGCAGGGACAGTCTCTTCTGCCGCTTTGACCGGAATAACCGGCTCCTCCGGAGTTGCGGCAGGAACCTGGCGTTTTCTACCATTCTTTCGTACCGGAGTTTTGGCTGGTACAGCCTGCGGTTCAGCGACTTCCGGCTCAACTGCTTCCGGCTCAACTGCTTCCGGCTCAACTGCTTCCGGCTCAACTGCTTCCGGCTCAAC
>JAZONW010000025.1:0-4319 GCA_045654745.1 Victivallaceae bacterium
GCCGCAGACTTGATGAAGATATTTGCTCAACGAAGATATAATTCTCCACGATATGATGATAGTACCGCCATTGAGCTGCTGAAGTATCTGCAAACTTTGGCTCACGCTGAAAAAGTACCGACCCCGAAACTGGATCAGTACCTTGCCGGGGAATATCCCCCTGTCGATATGGGGTGGCACATTGATGATATTCTACGCAATCGCTGCTATATGGAATACGAGGGATTTACGGATGTAAGTACAATGCCTTTGGATCAGTATCAGGACATCTGCAAAAACATTTTTCCGGAAATCATACTGAAAATCTTTCCTGAACCGGTAGCAAAACTTGACCCGTATGTCAACTTACTGCCGATATGGGAATTGGAGCTGTATGAAAAACTATCAGATGAAGTGTGGTACGGCTCGGATGAATTACGCAAGGTCTTTGCTCTGGTACGGGATTATATTTATCTTTGCGTATATGACTGGTATTGCTGTATTGCAGAAAGATTCTTTGCCTCGTGGAATAAATATCTGCTTACCCAGAAGTGGCCCGATCGTATTGCTGAATTGGAATCCGAATTGCAGGATGCGCAGGAGTACAACCGTACTGCCGACCTTATACTGGAAATGCAATCACGCCGGATGAATGCACTCCGGAGAGCCGCTGAAGAACACTATATCACGCTCACCGATGCCGCAAGGCGTGTGCTGACGGTGGAATTTAATCATAATCCCTGCGACAAAGATGTCCGGGCGTTGGCGATGCGGCTATCCCGGCAATTGGAAAACACCGAAAGTATCCAACTGCAGAAAAATCGTCAGCGGTATTTCCGTTGTGAAGATATATTGACCGCATTAGAGGAACACTCTGACCTCAAAACGACCGCCGAACAGGTGCGTATTCAAATCCTCGATGCTGGCACTCCCAAGAGCAAAATCAGTTAACACGCAGTTCACACAATAACTTTTTTCTAAAAATTTTCGTTTTTTATTTCCCTGAAAGTCAAGTGCTTTCGGGGATTTTTGTTTTTATAGCTGATTTTTGCAGTTCACAACAGTTCACACGCTCCTATTTCAGCGGCAGGAAGGTGCAAGGGGACATCTTCCGTAACGCAAAGGAGCATCGCTATGAAAACATAAAAGCATCTTTCGTCCGCAGGCAGACAGAGTAAACGCCTGAATACATTGCTACAGAGTTGAACTGCAATCCCGGAATGCGGTTGCGTACTCTTATTGTCTTTTTTCCGGGAAAACGCATAGCTTATAAAGGATTTTTTATGCAGGAAGTTGAGAAATGGATCGCGGAGGATTTGGCAAAGTCCGGTCTGACCGGCGAAGATATTGAGGTCATTCCTCTCGAACCCAAAAACAAGAAAGATGGCTCTGTCATACACAATGGCGGCTATCAGATTATTTACCGTTACGGCAATGGCGAACAGATGCAGGGTTGCAACAACCAACCCTTTGTCCGCGAACGCTACCGTCCGCCGTTGCCCCTGGATTATAAAGGTGTAAAGAAAAAATACGGAACTCCCAGCTGTGCCGGAATCCGGATTTTCTTTCCCAAGGGCGTATTTAAATATTATTCAGATAATTACGATGCCCCGCTTTATCTGACCGAAGGTGAGAAAAAAGCGGCAAAAGCTACCAAAGAGGGATTGCCCTGCATTGGTTTGGCGGGCATCTGGGGATGGCTCGCTCCGAAAAGCGAACGACAATCCACCACTGAAAAGTATAAAATCAATGCCGACTTGCAGGAACTTTTGCATCCGGGGCGTGAAGTTGTTATCATTTATGACAGTGATTCCCACGATAGCAAAAACAAGGCAGATGCATTCACGATGAATACCTTGCAGTTTGCCTGTGAGCTTTTGGAGCATAAATGCACACTTTGCCGTGTGGATGTGCCGGAAGAATCAGAGAGTAAAAACGGTCTTGATGACTATCTGCTGCGTCATTCTATGGATGAGTTCAAAAGCCACATCGACAAAACCAAGCAAGCCATTCCAGAGGAAAAAGCTCTGTCGGTGCGAGACCCATACAAAAAAATCACCGAACAGGAAGGTGAGCCGTATGTCATCAAATGGAATCAAAGCAATGAAGTCAGCAAAGTGGCACTTACGCAAGGTTGGAACGCCCGTTTTCTGATGGAGAATCACCGCATAATCTTCAAACCGCAAGAAAACATATTTTATATGTATAATGAAAGTAACGGGCTGTGGGAGCATAAAAGCGAAGATGTTCTGAAAAGACTTCTGGGCGATGAGCTTGGCGAATATTGGCGAAAGTTTCACGGTGATGTGCTGAAATACCTGCTTACCAGCCGGAGTGACCGTATTCTCAAAGATTCCATCAACCGCTTGCGTGGCATGGCGGAGGATTCTGAAGCGTTCAATAATCCGGAACTGCGGAAACCAGTCATTCATCTGGCTGACGGAATGCTGAACCTTGAAACGATGGAAATGGATGATTTCTCACCTGAATATTATTCCCGCAATCAGATCCCCATCAGTTTTGATGAAAATGCAAACTGTCCGAGATTTCTGAATGACTTGCTCGCTCCGGCGTTGGACGATGACGACATTGAAGTAGTACAAAAATATTTCGGTATGTGTCTTTTGGGGTACAATTACAGTCAGCAGTTTCTGCTGCTTGAGGGAACTCCTGGCGGCGGTAAAAGCACTCTGGTGGATGTGTTGCGGCAAATCATCGGCAGAAAGAATATTGCTGAATTGCGGACAAATCTGCTCAATGAGCGTTTTGAAATGGCAGCATTCGGCGGTAAGACTCTGCTTATCGGCAGTGACGTGCCGGGGAATTTTCTGCAGCGGTCAGGAGCAGAAGTTCTGAAAAAGCTGACCGGTCATGACTTCATTGAAGCGGAGTTCAAAGGCGGTAATGCCAGAACATCGCTCACCGGCGTATTCAACATTCTGATTACTTCCAACAACCGACTCCGTGTCCGGTTGGATGGTGACGAAGAAGCATGGCGCAGACGTTTGTTGTTGGTGAAGTTTGATAATCCGCCCGTGGAGAAAAAGATTGCTGATTTTGCAGGAATACTTGTCCGTGATGAGGGCAAAGGTATTCTCAACTGGCTGATAAACGGTGCAAAGAAAGCCTTGGCAGATATCGCTGATGGCAAAAGCATCAAGTTGCCGGAAAAATTGCAGAACGATGCAGACCGTTTGCTCTTTGAGTCAAACAGCGTCAACAACTTCATTGAAGAATGTGTTACAGTTGCTCCGGGGAAGGATGTGTCAACTTTTGAATTGCAAAATGCATATGTAGCATACTGCAACAGCAATAACTTGATGGCTCAACCGGCAAAGTCGGCAGCAATGACTTTTGCCAAGGTAATGCGGGAAAAGTTCAATGCGCTCAATGTAAACAATATTTGGCGTGACTTCCATAAAGTTCACGGCTATCGAGATGTAGCTTTGGTAGGAATCAGCTGATCGGTATGACGGCAAAGTGAGGGCACAGGGCAGAATAAATGGCAAAGATACGGATGATACGGATAAATCAAACCCTTATATACAAAATAGAGAGTGATAACATTGTTTGATACATATTTTGTTATAAAGGGTTTCAAACATCCGTATTATCCGTATTCACAGGAAAGGACGAAAGAATATGAAACGGAAAATCACACTCAATCCCAATATTTTTGTTATTCACCGCAAGGCAACAGAGCCGGAAGAATCCATTGATAATGCGACCATTCCGGCAACCGCTGAATCGGAAATCACAGAACCAGCGGAAACATCGCAAGCCAACAGCACTCCGCCGTGGCGCAGAGAGCCTGTCAAGCGGCGAGAAATCAAGCAGTATGAGCCGACAGCATTTTGCCATAATTGTCAGGAAATGACGCCGATGGTATGGTTACCCAAAGAGGAATGGGGCAAAAAGCCGGAATCCTGGTTCAAATGCGAGTTCTGCGGTGGGCGTCATCTGACAATCAAATATCTCACCGAAAAAGAAGCAGTCGCCAAAAACAAGTTGGCAAAAGAAGCTGAAGACCTTTGACGGCTTTTATCACCGCCCACCACCAAGGGGGGCGTGTAAAAGCGGCAAAGCGTCGAAAGCGCTCCTATTCGAGATTTTTGCAAGTTTTGCTGATTTTCTCTATTAGGAACGCAAAAAAGAAAAATCATCATTCGCCAATTTCGCCAGAATTACGGCATCACGCACAAACGCAAAGTTTGGGGCATTACACGCATTTTACGCTCAACCCAAGCAAGCAATCGGTAACGCAGACAATCTGCGTCAGCACGCGTGCAAATGGGCATTCTGGGCGTACCGGTCAGGCATAGTCGAAACCCCGATCCGGG
>JAZONW010000026.1:0-3829 GCA_045654745.1 Victivallaceae bacterium
CATTGACGATGCTGTCGCCGGAGGTATGGGAGCGATTTACACCGATATGGGCGGAGCCTTGATCGACAATATCAATTTTGCCGGTGAGGAATCCGGTACCGGTCTGGAAGCGATCATTCCGATTTACCAGTATTATCATTCCAAAGGCATCCAGTTTGGTATCGAAGGTATGACTCCGCTCGGGTTGAATTCTTTTTGGTATCGCCGTCATAAATATGTGCCTTTTGCCGGAAATGAATTTTCACTTATCGGTTCTCAGTGCTACAGTGATCATTCTGATGATATTGATCTGGATTATTTCCGTTTGGCGATGTACGGCAGTTTTATGCTGACCCATGTAGAGGGTTATGCTATGAACTTCGAGCGCCGTCCACATGAAATTGCAGCATTGGAACGTATAGGCAAACTGAATTCCAAAATTTATCAGGCTCTTGATCTCACCGTGATGCCTTATATTCGTGATATCGGCTGCGGTACGACCTGGATCGGTGAAAACGGCGCGGCAGTATTCTGCTATGACCCGGTGGAAAAACTTACTGTCAAATATAATGGCAAAACCGAGATTTATAATAATGTCCCCGGTGACACTGTTATAATGTTGAAAAAGTAAAGTTTTTTAATCCGATGCTCCCGGTTGAATTTCATCCGGGAGTTTTCTTTTTTTGCAATAAATCAAAAAAAGTTTGTTTTTCCTCGTGAAATGACTTGAAAAAGTATTTTTTATCACCTATATTATAGAACTGTTTTGAAAAATAGACAGGGCTGTTCAAATAAGTCAAGTTGCCGACGTGGCGGAATTGGCAGACGCGCACGGTTCAGGTCCGTGTTCCGCGAGGATTGTGGGTTCAACTCCCACCGTCGGTACCATTTTTCAACTTGACAGATCAGGGTATCGCGGGTATGGCATAACGGCTGTGCACCAGCCTTCCAAGCTGGTAATACGGGTTCGACCCCCGTTACCCGCTCCAAATATGGTGGGATTCCCGAGTGGCTAAAGGGGGCAGACTGTAAATCTGCTGGCTCCGCCTTCGATGGTTCGAATCCATCTCCCACCACCATCTTGAACAAAATAACGCATCTCGAAAGAGGTGCGTTTTTTTTGTTCAGGATGTGCGGGAGATCACGGCATATAGTGCCGTGAACGATGTGAAACATCGTGGAGTCGAAACATCTGGTTTGACATCGCTTGCGATGTGCGCGAGCGCAGCGAGGGCAATCCATCTTCCACCACCATTTTAAAGCTCAAAACGGCAATATTCGTTGCCGTTTTTTTTATATATGCTTTCAATTCCTGAAGCTTGAGTTATATTAAGTTGAATAAGTCAGCATCATTCAAGAGACGCTTTTCAACTCTCATAAAACCTCCTTTCCCGAAGGACCAGCAGGGCTTATATTGATCGTGGACTTATTCCACTATACTACATCCCGACAATCGAAAAGCTCGTGCGTCGGGTCGCCCCGTTCACGCGGGGCGCGTATTGAAAACCTGTGACATTGGGGTAGTCATCGCTCCGGACTGTGGCAAGGAGTATCGCGGGTACTGTTTACCGTATTGCAGTCAACAATCCTTTTCACAAGACCGGGCCAGAAGTAAAAATAATATTGGAAGGGGTTACGCTTGACCGCAATCTTATACCAAGAGCTGCGGCAGGAAAAGAGGTAAATATTGAGGTTGCGATTTTGTAAAAAATGCAGGATACACAGTGAAACGCATCTAGGAAAAGGTGCTTTTTTTATGTTTATACGTGTCGTCAGAAATAAAAATACTCCCGGATGAGACACATCCGGGAGTAAAAGTGCGAAAAACAATTATTTTTTCAGCACGATAATGGTGTCGCCGGGGACATCGGTGTAGGTCTCTGTTTTGCCATTGTAGGTGACTGTCAGTTTTTCCACCGGGTCATAGCAGAATACTGCCGCACCGTTTTCGCCGATCCAGGTCGTACCGCAGGCAATTTCACGCACATACGGCATCACCGTGGTGTCGATCGCTTCGTTGATTTTCGGATTCAGTTTGGAGATACGATCCATCATAGCGATTTCATTCGGACGGCGTTCGAAGCCAAGCACATAGCCTTCGACGTGGGTCAGCATGAAACTGCCGTACATCGCCAAACGGAAGTAATCCAAATCAATGTCATCGATTTCATTACTGTAACAGAGTGAACCGATGAGTGAAAATTCATTTCCGACAAAAGGCACATAGACCTGACGGCGGTACCAGAAAGAATTCAGGCCGAGCGGAGTCATACCTTCGATACCGAACTGAATGCCTTTGGAATGATAATACTGGTAAATCGGAATGATCGCTTCCAGACCGGTACCGGATTCTTTGCCGGCAAAATTGATGTTACCGGTCAAAGCTCCGCCCATATCGGTGTAAATCGCTCCCATACCTCCGGCGACAGCATCGTCAATGACCTGTTTGTACCATTTGACAGTTTCCGGATTGGCCATATCCAACACCGGATGTTTGCCGAAGTAACTGAAAATCTGCCCATCGGCATTGCGCAAAAACAATTCAGTGCGGGCATGGATCTCTTCACCGTCGCCGTGAGTATAGTCTGCCGGAGTCCACGGACGCGGGATAAGTCCGCATTCACGGATGTATTTGTAGGCTTTGATAGTACCTTCACCGCGAGTGCTCTCGATGGAAGAGGGACAGCGCTGCATATGGAACTGGCGGAAACCGAGTTTTGCTGCGGCAGCGATCGCTTTACGACTCTGTCCGAGGGTCAGGCTGTTGTGGTGACTTGCAGTTGGCAGAGACGGGATTTCTTTCAATCCGGCAAGCTGGCGGTGATGCTTGCGCTGGAACTGGTACATCGCCATCCAATCGTTGTGAGGATTTTCTTTGCCGGCAGAGAAACTGTGCCACAAATATTTGGTACTGATCGGGGCATTGCGACGGCCGACAGTGATGTTGATATTTTCAACGACATATTTGTCACCCTTTTTGACGCTCTGGTTGGCTTCAGAAAGAATGGGAGTTTCTACAAAGGTGGAAAAGATCGCTTCGGGAGCAACCAGCCAGGTGAAAGGCTGTCCTGCGCTGAAAAATCCGAAATTACTGGTGTTGGCGTTGCTCTTGCCGGAGAAATCCATATCAGTATATCCGCGGGGCGGAGCATAGCAGGCAAGACGTTTCGCCCGGTGTCCTGCAATAGTTTTGCCAAGTTTCAGGTTGTAGTTGAAAGAAATCGTCTGCAGCATACCGTCGTATTCTTTGATATTGACCCGGCTGGCGACAGCATCGTAATGGCGTCCGTCAAGGTCAAGCGTACCGCCTTTGAACTGCCAGTCAAAAGTACCTTTGGCACTGCTGAAACTCAGCACCAATGTATTGCCGTCAACTTTGGCTCCGTCAAATTTCCACGGCGCTGCGGTGATTTTGGCGTATTTGATACGTTCATCCACGGCTTCTGCAGTGTCGCTGGTGAGTTTTTCCATCGCGGCAAAAAAGCGCATAGTGGGGATGTCATTGTAGATGAGGTTATTTTCGCTCTGTCCGGGATAAGTGACCGCAACGTTACCGTCTTTGGCAATGGTAAGTTTCACGCCGTTGCTGAATGTGGCAACATTGCCGTCGAGTGCAACGCTATCGCAGTCTTTGAGAGCCATTTCCGGCTCATTGATGGTCACATTGACTTTGCCGCGTTTCTGCGGGGCAGGGACGGGGCTGTAGTCAACCAGTTTGCCGGGATCAAGATTGAGATTTCCGGCATGGGAAGTGATAGCGGTGATAAGCTGTTTGCCATACGCCCACGCCCAGATCTGTTTCAGACCGGTAACACGTGCCCAGTTGAAAGCCATATAAACGACTTTACCT
>JAZONW010000027.1:0-15194 GCA_045654745.1 Victivallaceae bacterium
AGCCTGCAATCTGGGCTGGACAGGCAGTATCGACCCCGATCCCTACCAGATATTCCATTCCAGCCAGATCGACGGCGGAGATAACTTTGTCGGTTACAAAAATCCCGAAACCGACCGCCTTATCACCGAACTGCGCGGCGAATTTGATTTAGATAAGCGCATTGCTATCTGCCGTAAAATCGAACGCAATCTTTATATGGATCAGCCGTATACCTTTTTGTTCTATCAGGATATGCTGGTCGCGCTGAACAGCCGTTACCGCAATGTACGGATGTTCCCCTTGGGGTTGAACAGTATGGCGTTCTGGCTCCCGTAACCGGCGTCGGACACGTCAGACCAGTCAGACCTGTCGGACACGTCGGACATATCGGTCGCGTTTGACTGTTACTTCTGGGATGCAGTGAAGCGGGTGAGTTCGTGCTGGACTTCGATCAGGCTTTTGTTGTATTCCCGGTAAAATGCCGATACATCCGAAAGCGGTTTGTCATCGCTGTCGGTTATCACCTGTTTGGCAAAGCTTGCGGCATCGGTCGGGATCAGCGATTTGTATTTTTCTCCGGCGAAGAAGACCTCTGACCAGTTCGCGATCAATGAATATTTGCGGGTGACAGCTGGATCGGAGATCAGGTCAAATCCGCAGGAGTAATCTTTTGCCGGATTTTCAACTCCGAAGAATTTCGCCAGCATCGGAACCACATCCAAATGACTGCTCATTTTGCTGTAAACTCCCGGTTTGATGCCCGGATAGTAGAGGATCAATGTCGTCTTGGTCTGCTCATTGACAAAGCTTGAACTGTGTCCGAGATAGCCTTTTTCAAAATACTCTTCGCCGTGGTCTCCGGCGATGACCACGATCGTGTTTTTAAGCAAATCTTTTTTCTCCAGAGTCTGATACACCTTGTCCAGACACATATCCAGATGCCGCGCGCAGTTTGCCGCCCGGTTGAAGATGCGCGGGCCGTCTTTTGCCGTAACTTTGGCGGCGTTGAAGGGATCGAGGTAATCTTTGGTGTACTCCGCTTCCTTCGGGAAGGAGTAGGGGTGGTGCGTGGACTCAAAGAACATAAACGAGAAGAACGGTTTGCCGGAGGAGGCCCCCTCTTCAATAGATTTTATCAGAAGCTTCAAATTGCGCTGATCGCGCTCAAAACTTTTGCCCACGGAATCGCTGTGCATATCTTTTTGCGCGACTTGGAAAAATATCGTCTGATCAAACTCCGGATAGGTGAATTTTGACGAGGTGATACATTTGAATGTGTAGCCGTCCTCTTTCAGCCAGTCGATGAAAACCGGCCCGCGCCGCGCGGCGAAAAATGAGTGCCAATAGTTGCCCGGCAAGCCGTAGAACATCGAAAACATCCCCTGCCTGGTCACATTGCCGCCGCTGTAATGGTTGGAAAAATAGATCCCCTTCTTGGCGAACTCCGCCGTCTTCGGCATTATTTCAGGGGTATAAAGCTTTGCCGCCCACGATTCACAGGTGATCCAGACTACATTGTACTTCGGGCGGTCTGCTTTCCGGACGATCGGTCGCTGCGGATAATTTTTCAAAATGGCGGTTTCGCCGAGTTTGACTCTGACTGCATCGCGGTCAGGTTGTTTGAAGCCCAGCTTTTTGTAAAGCGACCGCGCTGTACCGCTGATATAAAGCGGTATCGTGTCCGCCGCCCGCAACGGATAAGGATTCATCGAAAAGTGTTCAAATGAATAAGTTACATAAGAGATCAGGAATACTGATCCGAAAAATAACAATCCGCTGACATAATATTTTATTGCGCGGCGCTTGAAGTTCCATTCCCCCGTAAATGCAAGGCGCGGAAAGCGCATAAAGCACCGGATCAATGCCAGATGAAACAATCCCAGCGCGAAAATTCCACTTCCGAGCAAAATGATTTCTCCCGTGTCCAACCCCATACCTTCAAAGCCGCCCGGCGTGGTGAAGATGTTTAAAATATGGGGGTTGATGTGGTAGGAGTAGCGGGCGTAAAGTCCGGCATCAAGCACCAGAAGCAAGTGCGAGATAAAGGTTACCACAAATGCGGTCGCGCCGATGAGAAAACGGCGAATTTTATTGTGCTTGAGCGCCAACGGCTTCGTGGCAGCGGCGACGGCGGAACTCAACACAATGGCAGGCGCAAGGTACAGCAGCGGATAGAAAAACAGCGCCGGGATCAGCACCAGCGCCACCGCCGTACTCCATTGGGGAGCCTGAAACAGAAAGAAGGCCGTCGCAATAAAAAACAGGATATATTCAATGGTGAAAAATGCCGGAAGAGAGGCATTACAGGCGGTACGTTTTTCAGATACGTTCATTAAGATTTTCAACTTTCCGTCTATGGTTAAAGGTTTTACACCCTCACAATATACTGCGTTTTTTTCAAAAATGCAAATTTTTGCCGGAAAAAATATCTTTCGCCGTTCTATGAGAAAAGCAGTTTACTTTTTCGCAAATTCTGTTATTGTGCAATGGATATTTACCGTTTGCCGGAAGATAATTCCATTATTCTGATCTTTATTTTTTCATTGAACGCTTTGGCGGCCTGCGCCATAGTCCGGACGAAATCTTCTGGAGTATAAGTGGATCTATTGTACTTTTCTGTCAACGCAAACATCGTTTCAGCGCCGAGTTGTGCGTGGTACGATGGCTGGATATTATAACGCTTGAGGAACAATTCCTGCCATTTTGAATTGCTTACCGGCACTTCGGCTTCGGGTAAAAACAGCTTGACAGACATATCTTCCGGAAGTTGTACTTCATTGCGGATGATATCATCAGAGACATATACAGGAAGTTTGATGTTATGCGTTTTGAGAAGCTGCATCAACTCCGGCAATTCATCGGCGACTCCGCCGAAAAAGATGGCATCGACTTTGTGCAGTCCGCCGTAATTGGTCATACTGTTGCTGAAATAACTCGAACGCAACGGCTGCCAATAGGTCATCCGGTAGATTTTGAAATCGCCCAGAAGTTCTTTGCTGTTCCGTTCCAATTCGGAAGAGAATATTTCGCCGTAGCTTCCGTTTCCCGGAGTGATGATCAGTATTTTGCTGATATCGTTCTTTTTCATATGAGAAAGTATCGCATCGACCCACTTTTCCAGAGGCGGGAAGAAGCTTACATAATTATCATTATCCAGCGGCGGCAGTTTATCCGGACGGACGGTCACAGGCGATATCAATGGGAGCGCATAAAATTGGCTGATCGCCCGGAGCTGGGGGAGCATTTCAGAGTTGCCGGGACCGAGGAGGGCGCAGACCTGATGATCCGAGCAGAACTTTTGCAATTCAGCCGCCGTTTCGGGATATTTATGGCAGTTTGAAACTGTGACATATTCAATATTCATACCGTTGGAATTCTGTATTTCAGCGGCAAGCGCCGCTCCTTTTACCGCTTCGGCAGCGGGAATATCTTTACTGCTGTAAACCGAACCGATAAGCAGTTTTTGCGTTTTCCTGACAGTTTCAGTTCGTTTTTCAGAATGTTGACTGCGCTCATCGCGTCCGGCAGGATCAATGCTTTCAAAGACTCCGAGATGAGTCAGTATAAATCCTGCCAATGCCAACGTCAACAGTGCAATAACAATATTTTTTATCATAATTGGCGTTCCTTTCCGGTTGTCTGCCGTTCGATCAAATCTTTGAAAACTCCCTCTTCGGCAGATAATGTTTCATAAGTACCGCTTTGGACGATTTTTCCCTTGTCCAGTACATAAATACGGTCGGCATCGGCGATCGTACTCAAACGGTGGGCGATCACGATCCGTGTGACGGCAAGTTCCCGGAGTTTTCCGGTGATTTTTTCCTGTGAAATATTGTCCAGCGCGCTGGTCGATTCATCCATCAATATTATTTTGGGATTGCCGACCAATGCTCTGGCGATCAATATCCGCTGCTGCTGTCCGCCGGAAACTGTTTCCGGTGTGACGATCGTGTGTATATTCATCGGCATTTTTCTGACTTCATCGGCAAAATCTGCGGCCTCAAGCGCCGCCCATGCTTCATCGACCGAAGCGTTTGTCCCCTGTACGATGTTTTCCAATATGGAACCGGGGATGACACGGCTGTTCTGCATAATAACTCCCAGCTGACGGCGGATGCCGGTGCGTTCAAGATTGGCGAAATCTTTGTCGGAATAGTATACTGCGCCGCTGTCCGGATTTTCAAAACCCAGCAGAATGCGGAAAAGGGTGCTTTTTCCCGCTCCGGAGGTTCCGGCGATGGCGATGAATTCTCCCGGTTCAGCTTTCAACGATACATCATCCAGTATCCACGGCGAATCCTGGGTGTAGCGGAACTTCAGATGAGAAACTTCCACTTTGCCGTTCAAAACTCCTGCATCATTACGGTCGCAGGTGTCTTCCGGTTTTTCCTGCAGGATCGGCATAATGCGGTCAACTTCCGCTTTAACCGCCAGCAATGTCCAGATCGAGGCGCTGAAATCGAGCAATCCTCCTTTGAAGCTGTGAAATGCCGCCATAAATGCCAAAAAGAGCGGCAGCGGCAGATTTTTATCCAGAAATCCTCCGGCAAGCGCATAAAATACGACCGATATCAGCATTGAAAAACAACTGCTGAATATCTGCTGCTGGATTTCAAACGAGGATGCCTGATGATGGGCTTTTTCCATTTCAGAGAAATCATTCATAAAGCGGTTGAGCATCTGCTGTTCGGCGCCCGCGTAACGGACTTTATTCATCCCGCGGAAAAACTGCCGGAGAAAACCGTTTATTCTGCCTTGAGCTTCTGCAGCGCATTTCAGCGGTGCAAGATTGCGCCGGGCAAACAGAAAAAATACTGCACCGTATAATGCCGCCAAAATCACCCCCCACCACGCCAGAGTCGTATCATAACAGAACATCATAACCAGACTCGCCACGGTGAAAAGCGCACTGCTCAACTGACCATTGACCACGGTTACAATGGTGTTCTGTATCTGATTTGCCGCCAATATTCTTGAGGTCATTTCCCCGGCATCGTACTGCCGGAATATTTTAAGCGGTATCCGCAGTATGTGGTCGTAAATCGCCGCCTGGAACCGTTCATAGCGTCGGGAGGAAAAGAACAGCAGCAGCAGTTGAGGAACCATTTTCAACAGCATTTCCACCACCGTCAACGCAAGCAGCAGCAGCGATATTTGCATCAGCTCACCATGCAGCCCGGAGGGAATAAGTTTGCCGGTGATATACCGGGTGGTAAGCGGGATCGCCATACCGAGCAACGCACTTGCCAAACCTGCCAGCACGACTCCGGTCATCAGCGGCCGGGCGGATCGGAAGATGAATTCAAGCATTTCCCGCAGATTGCCCGGCTCCTGCGGAAACGTTTCATAGAAAAGATATGCTTTCCGGTCAATGCACGCGGCATTTTTCCGGTTGACCGGCTGTTTTCTGCCCGGATCTTCTGCGGAAATAAAATAACTGTTGCGGCCATTGAGATAAAGTACTGCCGGTTCGTTGTTGACATATGCCAGAAGCGGCCGGGCGTGTTCGCGGTAAAACTCTTCCGGAAGGTCGATCTGCCGCATCCGCCAGTTGTTCTTTCTGACCGCAAGTTCCAGCCGCTCTGCCCACGGTAAATTGCTGTTATCGCTCAAAATACGGTCGGAATCTTTCCATTGCAGACGGTATTCTCCGGCAATGATCTGCAATGCCGCATACAACGGATCGCAGTCGGGAGCTTTTTCAATCTTACTGTTTTCGATGGCAAGTCCGGCATAACTGCCCAGAAGGTCGATCTTTCTTTGCAGCGCTTCCCGGGTCAAGGTGCGGTTCTTTTTCAACAGGTCATTTTTATTCAGCATGATACACCGCCTTGTTCCATATTCATCATCCGGGCATAAGCTCCATTTAACTGCATAAGCTCCTGATGTGAGCCGCGTTCGACTGCAACGCCGTTTTCCAGCACGATTATCTCATCGCAATCACGCACCGTACTCAAGCGATGGGCGATGATCATACAGCTTACTTTGCGTTGGCGGATGGCGGAATCGATTTGTTTCTCCGTCACCGGATCGAGCGCGCTGGTCGCTTCATCCAGGATCAGCATCGGAGTCTGCTGTGCCAGCGCCCGCGCGATTTCCAAACGCTGGCATTGACCGCCTGAGAAGTTTCTGCCATTTTCATCCACGGTCAGCTTGAGCATATCGTCCCTGGCGGAAAGTTCTTCTTCGATGGCGGCATCGCGGGCGGCCTTTTGCAGTACTCCCGCATCATAAAGCGGCGCAAACAGGGTGAGATTATCGCCGACCGAACCGGAAAAAAGCATAATATTCTGATCCACGGTCGCGATCAGGCTGTAATACTCCTCTTTAGTATAATGATCCAATGATTTACCATTCAGGAGGATCTCGCCGCTCCACGGATTCAATGTCCCGTTGGCAAGTTTCGATATGGTGCTTTTGCCCGATCCTGAATGTCCAACCAGAGCCACCCGCTTGCCGGGGGGGATCTTCAGCGAAAAATCTTTGATCAGCGGCTCTTCAAATTTGCTGTAACCGAAAGTTATATCACGCATTTCAAATTCCAGTTCTCCGCAGATTTTTCCGGTACCGTCGGAAACTCCGGCAAAGCGTTTTTCCGGTTCAAAATTATACACATCGTGAATGCGTTCCACTCCCGCCCGCAAAGTCTGCAGTTCGGCATTCTGCTGCAAAAGCGCCGTGACCGGGGCGGCAAAACCGGCGGTCAGGGTTTGAAAGGCAAACAATCCGCCCAATGTAAGAGTGCCGTCCATTACCAGTTTCGCTCCCGCGCAAAGAGTCAGGACATTGCCCAGCAGATTGAAAAATGCCGGCGGGATATTGAAGTAAGCCGCTCTGACCTGAGCTTCAAGATTTTTCCGTGAAGTTTCCGCCAGCGTTCCCGTCCATTGCTGAAACATCGCATTTTCTCTGCCGGATGCCCGGATGTTTTCCATCATATCAATACCGTTTATGATCGAAGAGAGCATCTTGGTATTCAACATATTCAAGCTCAGATGGAGTATCTGTTTCCTGCGGGCGGCGATATGCAGGAACACGAGATCCAACAGCAGAAAAGCGACCGCAAAACAGGACAGCAGCCAGCTGTATTGGAACATCAGCAGCAGAAAAAACAGCGCAGTAAAAAGTTTTACGATATTATCGGCAATGGTTCCGAATGCGGAATTGGCCACCGTGCTGTTGAGCAGGACACGGCTCTGCAAATCACCGCTGGAACGCAGAGAAAAGAATTCGGTCGGAAGCGTGAATAAATAGTTCAGCATCCCCAGAGTCTTGTTGACCGCCTGCTGGAGTTTCCCCCTGTTCAAGGCGTACGAAACAATACCGTTCAAAAGAGATTGAAGCAGCAGCGTTATCACAAACAATCCCAGAAGCGGGATCAGCAGTCCGGTTTTGCCGGGCAGCACCTGATCGACAAAAAACTGCATCATACCGGGGATCCTGATCCCCGGTAAAACCAGCAGCAGTCCGCCCCAGATGATGATCCCCATCGTATCTTTCATACCGCGGAGCATCGGGCGCAATGCTTGCAGAATGCTGAATTTACTGCCGCCCTTTTTGAAATTCTCCCCCGGGGAAAAGGTCAGCGCGACACCTGTGTAGGAGCGTTCAAAAGTTTCCCGGTCAACGGTCAGTGAGCCGGTTGCCGGATCGTTGAGATAATAGTATTTTTTATTGCGGGAGCGGCCTTCGTAGACCAGAAAATGGTTGAAATTCCAGAATAATATCATCGGAGCATCAAAGTTGTCCAGCTGATCGGTGAGTACCCTGAAACCTTTGGCTTCCAAACCGTAGGATTGGGCGGCTTTGACAATGAGACTTGCTTTGCTGCCGTTTCTGGAAACTCCGCAATCGCTGCGCAGCTGTTCCAGCGGAACATATTTTCCGTAATACGCTAGGATCATTCCCAGCGATGCCGCTCCGCACTCGGTCACTTCCATTTGCAGAACAGTGGGAGTTTTTTTCCGGTTTGAAAACAGATTTTTCACGTTTACTCCAATGAACCGGTGTTTTTGAAATTGAAGAAGTCTTTCAGCGCAGGCAGGATATAGGATGCCGGAGACCTTTTGCCGGTGTTGATGATGACATCACCCACGATGCCGTTGGTTATTTTCCCGGGGTAGCCGCGCTTGGTTGTCCAGGCAAAACCGGAGTGAGTGGCGGAGTCGGGAAGCAGCTCAATTACGGCACGGATGACCGCACCCTGCGCTGAAATTTGCCTGGTCAGAGATTCGTTTGCCAATTCGGACTGGATGGCATTCGGATCGCTCGGCGTGAGACTCACCTCACGGACGACTCCTTTGATATATCCATAGCGGTTGGAGGGCGCGATCGCCGGAGAGAAAAATACGCTCATACCGCACTTAATTTCTCTGCTTTGCATCGCAGGGATAAATGCCGCAATATAGATGCCGTCCGCCGGATCTGAACTCAAGAGCGCCACCGGTTCGCCGTTTTGCACAAAAGAACCCTCCCTTTTGAAAATTTCCGTAACTTTGCCCTGATGATTGGCGGTGATCCAGTTGCTTTCCTGAAACAGCCGCATCGCCAGATCGAGTTCCCGTTTTTTCTGCGACAATGTCTGCTGCATTTCAAGGAGCTGGCGCTGATGCTGCCACAAAGTCTCTTCACTGCTCAAATCATTGGCAAGCGATTCAAAAATGGTATTGGCAAAACTGATTTCGGACTGGGTGCGGTTGTCCAGAGCTTGAAAATAGGTTATTTTGGAAACGGCACCGCTTTGCCGCAGCGAGGTGTGTATTTCGGCGATCTCTTTGGCTCTCTGCCGGCTCTGCTGCTGCAATTCGGTCAAGTTTGCAAGCATTGCCTGCCGTTTCTTTTCGGAACTTATTTTACCGGCGGTGAGCTTTTCGATCCCGGAACGGAGGATCTCCATTTCCGAAATCAGGGCGTTGTATTCATTACCCAATTTTGTGATATTGAAAAAAAAGTTCCGGATTGTGGATCTGACCGACCGATTGTCCGGGGGTGGCGCTGGTACCGATATTGATATTGAGGTGGCTCAAAGTTCCGGTACCGTGAGCGATTATCTGATGATATCCGTTATTGAGCAGCGTGATGCCGGTGCCGGAAACATTTTCACTTATCCGTCCGCAAAATCCCCAAAGCAAAAGAGCCGCAAAAAGGATCGTTACTGCGGACAACAGAAAAAAGTTCCAGAAATTTTTTTCACTGCGCAGGGTTTGCTCCCCGATATTATTGCCCAGGTTCTTTAATGCTTTTTCTGAAAAGCTGATCTTATTTGTCATTGCATACTCCCGAACAAACTTCGCAAATAAAGTGCCGTATATGGTGTGTAAAATTCATCTTGTATAATATACTTTTGAAATCACTTTTTTCAAGCGGTGAACGGTAAAAATAAAACAGTTGCGAATATTTGGGAAATTTTTTTGTCCGCATTTCAAAAACGGTTGTTTCTGACGGCATCAGAGGCTTCATTTTACTGCAAAAACTTTTCAAAATGGCGGAAGTGTCCGGATTTGAAATATTGACACATCCGGGTATCTGTACCGTAAAGATCCCCGCATTGTTTGGCACAGGCGCGGCATCCGCCTTTGCAGGTGAACTTATATTCGCATTTGCCGCACGTTTCAGCGTGATTTTTCAGAAATTCTTCCAGGCGCATATCCGATAAGGCATAAAGAGCCGACCCAGGCTGTAAAAACTCCGTCAGCGGTTTTTCAAGCAGATTCGGCATTTCGCCGTCGATCCCGCAGTTTGCCAGCGGCATGCAGGGCATCAATGTTCCGTCCGGAAGCAGATAAGGATGCTGGCGCATACAGCTGCAAAGCGGCATTTTCAGCACTTTTTCGCTGTTTTTTCCTGAAAATGCGGGCGCAGACGCTTTGTTTTGATTTTTTTCATACAAATAATAGTGGGCGATCTGCAAATTGAATGGTCTCTTCAACTGTTCAAATTTTTCCAGCAGAGCGACGGAAGAAGCTATTATTTCATCGGTCGAAGCGGTGTGTTCAACGCTGTATTTCGCCCATGCTCTGCTTTCGATCATGGGTGATAGTTTCCAGTTGCATATCCCCAGTTCAGCCATAAGTTCGCAGGTGGCGGGAAGCATATCAAGATTATCTTTGAAAATGGGCGTTTCTATTTCAACAGGATAATCATGCGCCGTCAGCAATTTTATCGCTTCTATGGTTCTCTGTTCCATTCCGGTTCTGCCGCGGAGCCAATCGTGACAGCCGATACCGTCAAAACTCAAAGAGAAAAGCACTTTGTGCGGGTATAACGTCTGAAATTTTTCGATCCACTTTTCCGTTACCAGCAAACCGTTGGTGTAAATGGCTTCAATATGCAAGCGGCGTTCCTGTAAGGCGGTAATGAATTGTTCCCAATCCGGGCGCACCAGCGGTTCGCCGCCGGTAAGAGATGCACAGCAGATATTGGCTTCAACCATCTGATCCATTATTCTGATACATTGCTCAAGCTCCATTTCGCCGTAAAGTGCATCCGGAGCATCCAGATAGCAATGGCGGCATTGCAGATTGCATCTGCCGGTGATCGACCAGTGGATGGACTGCGTACAGTTGCATTCGGCTTTGCGGTATTTCTGAAACTCTTCCGGAGCAGAAAACTCCGCACTGAAAACACCCAAGCCGTTTTCAACCAGAGCGGTCAAAACCTGACGGAGCAACGGCAGCATTGCCGGAGAATTTACCGGAATTCCGTTGAACGCCAGAAAGACTGCATCGGCGGCAGATTTCGGCAAATAGAAAACTCTGCCGCTTGGTTGATGCTGCAAAGTGTATTGCAGATCGCGCCAGCCGCGCACTGCAAATTGTCCGGAAAGACGAAAATATTTTTCTGTCATATTTTTTACTTTGAAAAAACTTTTGTTCCGGGGTGCAGTTTCATCCGCAGGGGCGATTGATTGTGTCTGTTGGTCCAGGCAGGATTTTTTTCCGACTTATAATCACTGTCGGAATATCCGAGTCCCACTCCCACATATTTGCACAGACTTACTCCCCACTCGCCGCCGGCATTGCCATCGCCGACACCGATAAGCAGGCAGGCTCCCCAGGCTCCGCCAACGATATTCTCCAATTCTTCAGAAGTCAATTCTTTCTGATAGACCTGCTCAAATTCAGCAATGTCTTCAGCGGAAAAGACAAAACCTTCCGCCTTGCCGAATTCAATAACAGCATCAACTGCTTTTTCCGCGGAATCAATGCCTTCAACGGCTTTTTTCAACTTCTCCGCAACTGCGGCATCCTGTGTAAGCAGCTCATAAAACTTCTTTACATTTTCTTTGCTCATATTCAATGGATATATTGCTTGTAGTATTGTTTTTCTCAAAACTCACTTCGTTTGCGAGGAGTCTTTACCAAGTTTTTCATTGTATGTGTTAACAATCGCACCATTACGCCACAAAGCCAGACAGCGACTGGTGTCTTCGGCTTCTTGCCAGGTTACACCTACGCCGACACCGATAACATAGCAATGGGTCGTGGGACCGTTTTCTGCGCCTTTGCCACGTCCCCAGCCTGCACCGATTAAAAAACAAGCTCCGCCAGCTCCGGCAGCATTGATCAACTCCAACTCCTCCTCGGTCAACGCCTGACACTGTTTTTCCGCGAACTCTTTCAGATCGTCAAGAGTGACATCGTAACCTTGGACTTTGGCAAACTCCAGCAACGACTCGACCTCATCGTCAGGAGTAGTGATATTTCTCGCTTCCACGAACTTTTTCAGTTCTTCAGCAAAAGCCTGATCGTTGGTCAAACGGTTGTAAATTTCCTGTATCTTATTCTCCATAAAACCTATTCCTCTGATTTTCTTATTCTGCCAACCGGACAAAACTATCTTAAGCCGTTTTATTTCTGTACTGCTGCTCCGCCGATCGAAGAGATGGCTTTAACCACCTTTTTGGCGAACAGTCCGGCATCTTCATTGCCCGGCTCATTACAATCACCCCATGTTATACCGAGTCCGCCGCCGATAATACTGCATTTTGTCCATCCTGCGCCGTAACCTTCGTTCCACCCCCAGCCGACTAAAAGGCAAAATCCGCCTGCGCCGGCGGCGGTGATTTTTTCAAGTTCATCCGGAGAAAGTTCCTGCAGAATTTCCTGCTCAAATTGAGCGAGTTCGGCGGCGGTGAATTCAAAGCCTTTTTCCGCGGCAAAATCAACAACCAGCGCTGACGCTTTTCCCGGTTCCGCAATATCCTCCGCACTGGCAATATTTTTCAATTCATCGGCAGCTGCCGTATCATTCATCAGGAGTTCATAAAACTTCTGTACATTTTCTTTACTCATCGTTTTTGCCCTCTTTGTACATTTTTATTTCTTCCGGCCTGGATCAGCCGACTGAAATTAATATATCATTTCAGGTAAAAGTTTGCAAGTATGGGGAAGGAATTTTCTGCTGAAAATCAGAAGTTCGGCAACCGAATTTTCTTTCGGATAAGCTGCCCGTTTGCCCGAACACCAGCGCTCCGTTTCACTGCGGTTGTTCTGGCAGGCAAAAAAAAATAAAAGATAAGGACTTATAATGTTTTTACATCAAGTACGCAATTATAACGGGTAACATCGCCGTCAGGGAAATGACGGATAAACTCAGTTACCCCAAAGCCGGTACGGCTGTAAAAGCCAGCTGAATCATCATCGGTTTCTGCGGTGAGAAAATTGACAGGTAAGGTCTGCGCTGCGAAACTAACCAAAAATTTACCGATGCCGCAGCGTTGAAACTCTTTTTTTACGGCGATGCCTATGATTTCAGCAGTATCCTCTGAAATTTTTTCAAGCGTGATGATTCCGGCAAATTGTCCATTATGGCGGCAGGCAAATATGGAACACTCATGTTTTGCGGCAATTCCCGCGATCTCCTGTTGATATTCCTCAAGCGTTGCCTTGAACATACATTGAGAGTATATGGCACAGGCTTCGGCAGTCATCAGCCATGGATCAGCTTTTATATTTTTAATATCCATTGTTTGTCCGTAAATCGATATTACTATTGCATACTGCCGGGTAATATAACACCCTCCGCAGGTGTTTACAACTGAATGTTGCAGATTTTCTGCAAAATGCTGTTGCTGGTATGATTCAGCGTTGAGAACAGCAGTCTCCTGCTCTCCGCTGAAAAGCCGTAAGTGCCTGCAACTGTAAGCTCTATAAAAATAAAATTGCCAAGAAAGGCAGATAAAACAGATAGTGGCAAGAGCAATCCTGTCGCTTTTTTTATTTTACAGATGGAAATTGACCGTAAAATACGGTATATTATAAGCAGGAGGTGCCTTATGGAAGAAAAAATTACCATCCGCCGTTTTGTTGAGTCCGATGTCCAAGCAGTTCAAAATATTATTCATCGCGGCTTGAGGGAGGTCAATGGCAAAGATTATCCGGCAGAATTGATTGAAGAATATTGTGCCTGTTTTACGCTTGAGAAAATCAAAAGTCAGGCGAATTATGCGCATATGTATGTTGCCGTATCAGGGGAGGAAATTGTCGGAACCGGTTCGATTGCACCTTATTGGGGAAGTTTGACTGAAAGTATTCTGCTGACCATTTATATTCTGCCGGAGTTTATTGGACAGGGTGTTGGAACAGTTATCATTCAAGCTCTGGAACAGGACGAATACTTTTTGCGGGCAAACCGCATAGAAATACCCTCTTCCGTAACTGCTGTAAAGTTCTATGAAAAAATGGGATATGCTCCGAAAAACGGGATCGTGCCGGATGCAGAGGGCATCATCCCTATGGAAAAGTTCAAATAAATCAAAAGGGATTATTCAATGAACATCAGAATTATGAATATCTCCGATTACGAAGCGGTTTTTAATCTTTGGTCATCCTGTTCCGGTATGGGGCTTAATAATTTGGATGACTCTCGTGATGGGATTGAGCGTTTTCTGCAACGGAATCCGGATTGTTGTTTTGTCGCCGAAGCCAATAAAAAAATAGCCGGTGTTGTTATGGCTGGACATGATGGCAGGCGGGGGCATATTTATCACATGGCAGTTGCTCCTGATTATCGGAGACAAAAGGTTGGTTCCATACTGCTGAACAGTGCATTATCTGCACTGCACAAACAAGGAATACACAAAGTTGCTCTGGTTGTTTTTGAAAGTAATACCGACGGCAATGCCTTTTGGGAAAATCATGGTTTTACCTCAAGAGAAGATTTGATTTACCGGAACAGAAATATTGAATAGACAGACTTCTAAATATGCCCCAGAATCTGCAAAACAAGCAAAAAGGCAGATAAAACAGAGAGCGGCAAGAGCAATCCTGCCGCTTTTTTACATTCCTTTTTGCATAACTTTTTCAAAGCGGAAGAAACCGGAAGTATTTATGTCTTTGAATTCTTCCGTCAGGTCATATTCTTCCCGGTGGGATTCATTGAAAAATTCCACTATCTTGAAACCGCATTTATTTACATAAAAGTGAATGTTGCGCCGTTCAAAATAGGGGGTATGAGTTTCCCAGATCTTTGCATCCGGATAAGTTGACTCAATGAGCTGCCATGCTTTGAATCCAATCCGCTTGTTGATGAACTCTTTAAATATAAATAGCAAATCAAGAGAATACTTACCCATTGCGGCATCTTTGCTGATGACTGTTGCTCCAGCAGGTACTCCATCAAGTATGATTGCCCAAAGATCTGTATTTGCCCTTTTCAAAGATTGCGACAAATCATCTTCTGGCGGAATCGGGGCAGCATAAATATTGCCGAAACGATCCATTACTCCGCTGCGGAACGATTCCACCATTTTCTGCTGGAAAAATTCGATTCCCTGCAGATTTATTTTTTCCAGTTCAAGATTCATATTTGTCTCCATCGCAATATCATTTTGGTAATATACCATTTTTTGCAGGCATTTTCAAATGGGAACGATGATTTTTTACCAAATGCCAGAACAAGGACTTTGCAAAATAAAAGACGGAGCAGGAGTGGCAGAAAACCAACTTTTGCACCGTCTATTTGATACACCAAGTCCTTGGAATATCAATTTTTGTAAATCGTTGATAATAAGCAACAATATTCCAAGGACTTGCGTCCAGCGCGTTTCAGAGACTTTTGCCGGAAAATTTGCAATTTTTTACGCTCAAACAATAGAAAAGTTCGTTGTCGCAATACCTGATTTGATAGAGAGTAACAGAACTGCGGAAAAAGTCTCAGGAAAGCAAAATCATTAAAAAGCAGCTTGGAGGACTTTCCCTGTCAAAAGTTCGTT
>JAZONW010000028.1:0-1699 GCA_045654745.1 Victivallaceae bacterium
TTTTTTGCCGCTTACAGAAAAATCCTTTTCCAAAAATAGATCTTCGGATTTTCCGGTGCAGTTGTCATTTCTGAAATGGTATCCGTACATTACCACCTTGACAACTCCGCGTGAGGCAGCTCCACTCAATGCTTGAGCGGTGAAAGTTATCCGTAAAAGTCCCGGACGAGCTTTGGTACTTCCAGAGTAAGATTGGATACCGTAACGCAGATGTTTGAGGAAAATTGTACTGTCTTTGACATCAATAAAGTCGCGCAACGGCTCCTCTGCCCGGCGTCCGGAAACTGCCGGGATGGGATTCATGTTAAGAGTCCAATTTTCAACCGGAATAATCTCTGCCGACAGTTGAAACACTGTCAGCAGAAATCCGGATATCACCAACAAAAGAGAGCGCATCAGCAAATCCGCTCCGTTATTTCATCACCGGGAAGAATTCCCCGGCAAGTTTCAACGCGGTCTGGGCAATCGCTTCTTTGGCGGCGATCGGGTAAGAGGCTCCTGCCAGAGTTTCTCTTGCTGCGCCGGTGGCAAGAAGTTTTTTGTCCTTGTTGTAGACAGAAAGTTCCAAACGGGCTGCTGCCGAGGTGAATTTGTGATAATTTCCGGCATTGGCGGCAATGGCTTCACCGATAACTGCATAGTCCGCTTCATTCCGGGTGTTCACCACTTGGAAATCCAGCGCCAGCAGAAGTTTTTTCAATTCAGTTTCAGCGGCGGGATCAGGCACACTTACAGCAATATCTTCTTTGACCTTTACAAAAACCTTGCGCTGTTTGCCTTGGACGATTTTTTTCAACCGGCTCAAAACATCTTCCTTATTCTGCTCTTTGGGCAGAAGTTTCGCGCTCTGTTTTTCCAGAATTGCGGAAACTTTCGGAGCAAGCATCGGCACAAGGGCGGTAAAATCTTCTGTTCCGCTGGCACTTGCGCCAAGAACACGGCTGGTTTCAGTTCCGATGATCTTTACAATGACAAAATTTTTACTGCCGGATTTGAAAAGGGAACCGGTGATAAGGATTTTGGCTCCGATGAAGCGGCCGAGTTTCACCTGGCTCTCTTTACTGGTCAAACCGGTTGCGGAAAGCTGCAATTCATTGAGAGCAGCATCAAGTTCAGCACGTTCAACCATATCGGCATTGCCGGATTCCATCAACGCGATATTCAAAAGTTCGGCGACGGACTTGCCCATATCGGTGGAAGCAGCTTGACGATCGCGGGACTCAAACGGCAATACCGCAACAGTCGGCACGACAACGACCTCTCCGGCAAAAACTCCGAGGGTGAACAGCATTGATAAAATGGTTATGACTTTCTTCATTTTTCAGCTCCTTTATTCATGGATGTTGTTTTCTATAATATATTTTATCAAAAGTACATTTTCAATATTTTCCAACTCAAAATCCGGAGAAAAGACTATCACAACTCTGCCATTTTTTTTGAGCTTCGCATATGTACCGTTGCCGTTATTATCAAGAACTTTATCTTTTTCATCATATAAGACGCTCAAACAGCCTGAATTCTTAGTACGGTGCAGTGAAATCGTTGTCCATTGGCTACCAAGTTTCAAGGGAAAATCTTCTTTACCGGGGAATACAAACATTATCTTTCCTGAAAAATCATCTGCTATATAACTGGAGAAAACTATGTCCTGCCTTGTTTTTTCTTTAAAGATAAAGCCTGCATTTTGTAAAAACTTTTC
>JAZONW010000029.1:0-4666 GCA_045654745.1 Victivallaceae bacterium
ATAATGTTCCGGAGAACCGTATTCAAATTTTCTTTGACAGTAAGCCGGAAGCAAAAATCAGAAACCGGCTCAAACAAAATGGTTTCCGCTGGTCGCCAAACAATTCAGCCTGGCAGAGTTTCCGTTCTGTCCATTCACTTAACTGGGCAAAACGTGAATTCAAAGTTGAGGAAACAGTATGAATTGCACCATAATTCCTCGGGAACTGATGTTTGATCCGTCAGTTCCCGGATGCTTCCGCCCGTTAACCAAACAGGAAAAACAGAAACGGAACTTGCTGCAGGAACCTCACGTCGATGTTTTCCGGAATGATCCGCAGGAAAAACTCTTCCGGATAAGCTGTCTGAATGATGATGACGGGAGTCTGGCTCTGGCAATCGACAGTATTCGTCACTTTTTCTATGGTGACCGGGATAAATTGGGCAACGCTTTATTATCCCGTGACAGCAGGAGTGATTGCGGTATTGATCTCTATTATGAGTTGAGCAATTATCTGCTGGATAATGAAAACTGGTGCAAACTGCTTGCAATAGAGCCTTTGCATATCTGTTATGCTGAGTTTGTAAAACCGCTGCGGCTCTTTATTGCAGACAAACTCCAGGAAATCGAAGACCGTCAAAACGCCTGCCGTGAATATTTCTGAGAACCAGAAAAACTTTTTATCTCCTGTTCTGTGCGGAGCGTCAAGTGCCCGCACAGAACAAATTTCAACAACAGGAGAAGGAAATGAGCATAAAAGAACTCAACGCCTTGATCAAGTGCCACCGGGATATGACCTTTGAGCAATTCTGCAAAGAGATCTATCCGGACTTTCATCTTAAATTTTCACAACCATATCTTGAGGGTAAGTACAGCCGCTTTCAGCATCACTTCATGAGTTTTCTGAAAGAACTTGACGAACAACATCTTGCTTACTTTGCCAACTGTCTTGAAAAACAAAATGAGCAGCAGAAAAATGATTGATCTTACTCCCTACACAATGATCCTTGTATCACTCAGCGGCGGCAAAGATTCCCTCTGCATTGCTCTGGAAACCGTAAAAGCTGCCAGAGAACAAGGCGTTTTTCACCGGTTGATGGCGGTACATTGTGATACAGATGCAGAATGGTTTGAAACGCCGTCCGTAGTACGAAATCATTGCCGACTTCTGGATATTCCTCTGCAAATCGTGCATCCGCACCGGGGAATCCCGGATTATATTGAACAGCGGGGGAGGTTCCCCAGTATGTCCTGCCGTTTTTGTACCAGTTTGAAAACTTCTGCGATAGAGAAATTTGTCCGCAGTCTTTATCCGGCGAAAAAAGAGGGCAAAATCCTTTCCGTTACCGGGGAACGCCGGGAAGAAAGTCCGCACCGGGCAAAGCTCTGTGAGTTTGAAATACATCACACCTTGACCGCAGGCAAACGGCAGGTCTTTCATTACCGGCCGATACTGGATTGGAATGTTGCCAAAGTCTGGGATACCATCAACAAAAGCGGTATTCCACCGCATCCGGCATATACCGAGTTTGGAAACGAAAGGCTGTCCTGTGCCTTGTGTATGTTTGCCTGTGAAAAAGATTTACGCAACGGTGCAAGGAACCGTCCGGATCTGGCACAACGCTACCTTGAAGTGGAACGCCGTACCGGATTTACCTTCCGTTACAAACAATCACTCAAAGATATTTTAAGTGGAGAAACTCAATAATGCTCAATGAAAAATTAAAATCAAAGATCCATGATTTGCTCACTGAGCGGTGTTTCAAGGATGAGCAAGGGTTGTTTTACACCGAAATCTATGCTGATTACCGGGATGATATTCCGGAAAACTGGTTGAAAAAACTTTCTGAAGCGGAAAATCCCCGCGATACTTTTCACGATTGTGTAATGGAGGCCTACGAAACCTCTGAAAGTGATGAGAGTTATGAACTTTTACAGCAGATTTGCCGCAATGAGATGCTTGCTGAAGCCATCAATCTGGGAGAAACTTCGGAAGATGAAATCCGGGAATACCTGTGGGATCATCATTATGTGCAGCTGCCTTACGATCACTTCCTGAAACAGGATATTGCAGTGGATATTCTGCTGGATACGGGGGACGCCAATTACGATTTCACTTTGAATCAGCCTTTTGCCAGTTGGGATGGACAAAGCGACAAAACGATTGATGAGTGTTCCGCTTTATTGTGGCTGAGCCGCCAGCAGGGATATAGCAAACGGCAGTTGACCAATGCTTTGAAGCACGGAGAGTTTCAGGAATCAAAATTTCTGAAGAGTGTCCATTGGGAAGTCTGCAACACCAGTTCCGGAATCAATGCCTTGACTTTTCTGGTTCAAATCACTTTGGAAAATTATCTGAAACTTTTGGATGCAATCAAAAGAGAAGCAAAACTCAATGCTTCATATTATCCCAAAGAACGCAAAGGCCGGGGCTATATCATTATAGATAAAAAGACCACCTGCGGACTTTATGACTCCTGGAACGGTTCCGGCAGTATGCTGGAAATTGATCTTGAAAAAGATATCCGGCTGCCAATCAGAATAATCCACTCTGCATTGCCGGATTGCATACGCCGCTACAACATCCGGGAAATCTGGGGATTGTGCGGTTCAGCGTGGAGCGATAATGCGGTAAAAGAAATTCATCCTATGAGAAAGGCTGCATAATGAGAAAAAAAGAGATAACCAACGCCACCACACAGGATATACTGGATTGGCTTTGCTATCATTGCTGGCGGAAGTATGACGAAGCCTGTCGCAAGGGTGAAAATGCCAAAAAGAAAATTGAAAAAGAAATCAAATGGATGAAAGATGAGCTTGAAAAAGAGCCAAAACAGGAGGATTTTAAGTTATGGAAATCAAAACCAAAGAAGATGCTCAAATCATTGCCGATGCGTATTTGAGTGCCAGAACGCACCTTATCAATGCCGTTCAGGAGATGCGGTCAATGCTTGAGGAGGTTGCAAAAATCAATCCGGCAAGCAGTAACTATTACACGCCATTTAATGAACGCAGCATTTCCATTTTACGGAATATTTCAGACAAGGATCTCAATGAATATTTGCAAAATCATTGTATCCGGTGCTGGCATATGCTGATCAATCAGACCGGCTTGACCGATATGATGACCAGAGAGGACCGGACACGATATGAAAATTATATTACCGAGGGGCACTTGGGACATCTTACGGCAGAGAACATTCTTGAAGCAGTACAAAATCTGAAGAAAAATCAGATTATCAGTATGAAACATATGGTGGAAGATGTTTTCCGGTTCTTCTCACCGCATTATGCCAGCCGTGCCTCCATTCCGGCAAAAGTTGTCAAAAACTGCAGCTCCTACGGCAGAATCAGTTTCAGTGACAACAACCGTTGGAATTATCTGGAAAAATCTTTGTGGTTCCTGGATAATAAAGCAATGCCGCAGGATTATAAAGAATCCCTGATCCATCAAATGAGCGAGGCTTGTGATTGCGGAAACTCCTTTGAGTGTCCCTATTTCAACGCCAAATTCTATCACAAATCCGGAACCGTACACCTGACCTTCAAACGGATGGATCTGATTGAAAAGATCAACGAAATCGGGAGAGAAATCTTATGAACCGGTCGATTTACCTTAAAATGAAATTAGTGGTCAGCTTCTCCATGACCTGTTATCAAACCGATTTTTCCGTTCACGATGTTGACTTTATGGAGGACAATCCGGAAGCAGAATTTATTTGGGTCGTCCGTAAATCCGGAACTCATATTTTCCGGATATGGAAAAATCAGGATTTACCGCCAAGTGGAGTTAAAGTACCGTATCTTTTCAGCGAAGCCACCAGAGAACACATTGTAGCTGATGAGCTCAATGCTTTGCAGAATTCCTGTACTCCACATAATCACGATTTTTACCACATCGATCCGCAGAACGGCACTTTCCGGAAAATCACGCAGAAAGAAGCAATTGAAATTTTAAGCAGAAACATTGAAAACCTTAACAATATCTGGAAACAGGAGGCAGTATGAGTTCAACATTATTAAGCAGTATGAAAGCCTATAAAAGTACCGATCCGGAACGGGGAGACACTATTTACGCTCTGATCGTCAATACGGCAGAAAGCAATGTCCATCCCCATTCTTATCATCACTGGGCTATTGCCTGCGACCGTAAATGGCAGGTTGTGAGGACGATCTGCCGGATGGCGGGAGATGTTTATTCCGGTGAGTTGAAATGGCGCGGTTCGACGATGAACAATGACGGCATTTGTTCAGCTTTTGTTACTTACGGAGAAAATGTTTTGAAACAGGCAAAAGAAATATCTTCTGCCATTCCGGAACTGGATTACTTCAATATCCTTTATTTCAAAGAAACTGAACCTTTAGCTGAATTCTGGCAGAATTTCATTTCCATCGGATACAATATCGAAGACTTCTGGAACGAAAAGGTCTTAATGAAAAAGAAACCAACAGTACTTGATCTTTATTATTGTATGCAGATCAGGGAACATTGGGAAAATTGCAACCGTTACGCCCGTCAAAACAAACAAGTCAACGCTGACACTTTGCGTGAGCATTTGAGTGGAGCCTATCTGATGCCCGAACATATCAGAAAGATATTCAAATCGTTGGAGAAGAAAAAATGAGAAAATACCACTGTCCCAAATGCAAAAATGACTCTTTTGAAGAGATCAATCTTGATGTTACC
>JAZONW010000030.1:0-8475 GCA_045654745.1 Victivallaceae bacterium
CATGGCTACGATCCGACTTGTCATAGACCAGTTCGGAATAGATTTCATCGGTCAGCAGTATCAGATCGTGTTTGATGACCAGTTCCGCCAGTTTTTTCATCGGCTCGCCGGAAATCGTCGCCCCGGTCGGATTGCAGGGGAAATTGATCAGGATCGCCTTGGTTTTGGGCGTAATGGCTTTTTCTATCGCTTCCGGATCGACGGCAAAATTATCTTTTTCCAGTGCCGGTACTGCCACCGGTACGCCGTGCGCCATAGATATTTCTGCCGGATAAGAGACAAAGCAGGGTGAAGAATAGATGATTTCATCACCGGGATTGGTAATGGCACGGATGGCAAGATCCAGTGCTTCACTGACACCGACAGTTACCAGACATTCATTTTCCGGATTGTAAGAGAGATCATACTGCTTTTCCAGATATTTGCAGATCGCTTTGCGGAGCGAAAGCATACCGAGATTGCTGGTGTATGAAGTCCTGCCTTTTTCCAGAGAATAAATACCGCCCTCACGGATATTCCACGGAGTAGTGAAATCCGGTTCCCCCACGCCGAGGGATATCACATCATCCATTGTATTGACGAGATCAAAAAATTTCCTGATCCCGCTGGGAGGCAAAGCGGCGATATGCGAAGCGATTTTATTTTCAAGGGCAAACTTTGAGCCGTTCATATTCTTCCTCATCTCCCATAACGATACCGGATTCCTTGTATTTTTTGAGCTGGAAACTGGTACTGGTGGAAATAACCCCGTCGATCGTGGCAAGTTTTGCCGCTACAAAGTTCGCCACTTCGTGCAAAGTCCTGCCGCGGACCACAAGAAACAAATCGTAGTTGCCGGAAACCAGAAAAAGATCGCAGACTTCATCAAATCTGGCAATGCGGCGGGCAACTTCATCAAATCCGCCGTCGCGGCGCGGAGTGATGCGGACTTCGATCAGAGCGCGCACCTGATCTTCACCGCAGGCTTTGTCATCCAAAATGGCGGTGTAGCCGCGGATGATACCGCTTTTTTCATATTCATTTATTTTATCTGCCACCTCTGTTTCGCTCATATTGAGCAGTGCAGCAAGGTCGGCAGTGGAAAATCTGGCGTTTTCACTGAGTTTTTTAAGTATGATATCCATCTTTTACTCCTTGTTGAGTGATGAAAAATTAAATATTGCAAAGCTGAGCCGCGGCATAGACTATCGCAGCAATGGGACCGATGTAAATGAAACTGTCCAGCACGTCAAACACTCCACCCATACCGGGAATATATCCGGCGGAATCTTTTACTCCGGCACTGCGTTTGATACCGGATTCAGTCAGATCACCGAAAAAGCTCAAAATACCGAGGATGACACCGGAAACAAGATAGAGATACCAACTGTAATAACCGGAACTCAATTTCCAGAATATCAGCGAGATACCCACCGAAAACAACACTCCGCCGAAAAATCCCTCCCACGATTTTTTAGGGCTGAAAGTGGGCGCTATCTTATGATTTCCACCCGGCAGAAGTCTGGCACTTGTCATACCAAAAATATATCCGCCGATATCCATACCTTTGGCAGTCAGACAGACGTAAAAAAGCAGATTGCTCTGCGCTTTGCCGGCATCACCCTGCAAAAAGTAAAGCAGAGAAAGCAGGATCATCGAACTTCCCAGCGAAGCAAAAATACCGAATGATCCTATCACCCGGCGGAAAAATTCACCGTGATGAAACAATACACTGCCCCAGATCATAATGATCGGCAGCATAATGACTATAATAAAAATATAGTACAGCGGAATGGACGACTGGGGAAATTTACCGAGACTCATCGCCACAGTCGTAAGAGCCGTCAGTGCAGTGATACCGCCGAGAAAAGAGGAGAGCAGCGGAAAATTGACGATACCCATATTATTGAAAAGTCTGCCGCATTCAAAAAGCACCGCACCGACCAGCAAAGTCGCCAGGATGGTAAAAACATAATTGCCATATTCCGGCAGACAGAAAACAGTAAACAAAACTGCCATCAAAACCGGAAAACTTATAATACGGTATTTAAGCATATTCATCACTCCTTTGCGGAATTGCTTTATTTTATCGACGCATAATTTTTCAAGCGGCAAAAATGTCAAAAATTCTGGCGATTTTAACGCTTTTACAGTTTGAAAAAAACAATTATAAGATATATTTTATCAAAGTTATGTATATACTTAGTATATACCGTACTTAAAATAGCTGAAAAACCGGAGCTTTTCAAGTATTCTTTGAGGATTTTGGCCAAAAAAGCCCCTGTTAATATGATGTAAAGAGAGAATAAACAACTTATAAAGGATATGTAAAGAGTAAGTGTATATTTACAGATGTTTTCAGAAAAATTCAGCAAATTTTCACAATATTAACAAGGTGGATTTTTCATAAATCATTGTTTATCAATCACTTACAAAAGATATTTACATAAATCCAAAAGTATTATTATTCTACCAAATTTAAACATACTAATTTATTATTAGAATAATAGAATCAACGCCAAAGGAGAAAAAAAATGAAAATCAGAGTTGACCGCGATAAACTGCATAAAGCATTAAGCCGTATCGGAAGCCTTGCCAATAACCGTGCCATCCTGCCCCTGCTCAGCAATGTGCTGCTCGAAGCTGACAACGGCAAACTTAAACTCACCACCACCGATCTCGAATTGCGTATGAGTACCGAAATCGAAGCTGCGGTGGAAAAAAGCGGCAGAACCACTGCTCCGGCAAGAAAACTCAATTCCATTATTTCCAGCATCAGCGGTGCAGAAGTCGAAATCGAATCCGATGACAAAGATCATGTCAGCATCAAATGCGGCAGCGGTAAATTCATCTTTTTCGGTCTGCCGGCATCGGAATTTCCGGAAATGGAAGCCACCGAGATCACCAATACTGTTTCCATCAAAGAAAATGTGATCAAAAAAATGATCGGCTACGTCAACTATGCAGTCAGTGTGGAAGATTCCCGCAAAGTCCTGACCGGTGTATTGATGGATATCCGCGACAACAATATGACTCTCGTTGCCACTGACGGCAAAAGAATGTCCACCCAGACCGGTACTCCCGAAAGTATCGAGGGCGGTGACATCAGTGTGATCATCCCGCTGCGGGCGATCAATGAAGTCCGCCGCGTGGCAGAGGGTGAAAATCCCATGACTCTGGAAATCGGACGCAACCGTCTGGTTTTCAAAGGCAATGATTTTGAATTGTCCACCAAACTTATCGAGGGCAATTATCCCGACTACCGCAAAATCGTGCCGGAAGCTTTTAAAACTGAAATCGAGATCCCGACTGCACTTTTCAAGAGCCGTTTGCAGGTAGTTTCCATTTTGCTGCCTGATGCCAGCAGATGTGTGGTGCTCGGTTTCAGCAACGGCAAACTTGATGTTTCGGCATCCAGCAGCGAAGTCGGCGAAGGCAGTGACTCCATCGAAATCAATTACAGCGGTGAAAGTTTCAATATTTCCTTTAATCCGCAGTTCCTGCTTGATCCGCTGGCGGTGATGGAAAACGAAACTGTCAAACTTAAAATCAACGATCCTTTTGTCCAGGTAATGCTTGAAGGCGATGCCGGTTTCAACTGCATCATCATGCCTATCCGCAAAATGTGACAAGTAATATAAGATGCTGAAAAAAATAACTCTGGCGGATTTCCGTAATTTCACCAGGGCTGAATTTGATTTTTTTCACACTGATATTGTCCTGACCGGTGCCAACGGTTCCGGCAAAAGCAATCTGCTGGAAGCAATAAATCATCTGTCGATACTGCGGTCATTCCGCGGCAGCGGGATGTTGCGTGAAGAAGTACGCATCGGGTGTACTTCTTTTACCATTTCAGGTATTTTGCGGACAAAATCCAATGTCGATGAAAAACTTACTGTAGGTGAAAGTCTGAACGGGTCAAGAAAACTGCTCATCGGTGACTGTGTACTTAAAAAAAGCAGTGATTTCATCGGTGAATTCAGCTGTGTACCTTTTGTACCTGAGGATGTCGGTATAGTTTCCGGGACTTCCGGTTTGCGGCGGAGATTTTTTGATATGCTTATTTCGCCGCTTGACCGGGAATATTTTTTTGCTTTGTGTGCTTATTCAAGGGCACTTGACCAGCGCAATGCCGCTTTGAAATCCGGCAGTATCGCCGCCGCCGCCGCATTTGAAAATGAACTGGCGGAAAATGCCTTGAAAATCGCTGATAAACGCTTTGGATTCGGCGGACTTATCAAAGAGCGTGTCAATCGTTTTTTTAATGGCAGATACGATTTTGACTGCCGTTATATCTGTACTTTTCCGCAGGAAAAAGAGGAATATCTCGCCAGACTGAAAGAAAACCGGGAAAAAGAACTTATCCGGCGGCACACGATGACCGGTCCGCAGCTGGATGATTTTGAATTCAGATTAAACGGCAATCTTTTGCGCGGATATTCTTCTGCCGGTCAGCAGAGGATCTCTGCTTTGATGCTGCGGCTGTCGCAGTTTTCACTTTTAAAGGAATTATCAGTAAATCCGGTGATAGCATTGATAGATGATGTCACCGGCGAACTTGATGAAAATAATTTCAACCACTTTGTCAGCAGTATATCAGGGGCGGATCAGCGGATATTCACTTTTACTGAAGTTCCTGAATGCGGAAATTTCAGAAATATGCAGATCATAGATATATCAGAGGTGAAAAAATGATATTGGTTTATTTACTTGCGGCTTTTGCTTTTGGTGCGGCAGTTGCATCATTGTGTTTTTATACTTTTTACCGCGGTGCCGCCAACACCTGGTCGGTCAGAGAAACTATGTTTCAGCGGGAAAACGAAAATCTGCAGGCAGTTTTGCAGACTGTCCGCGATGAATCCGCCACCCGGGAAAAAGAAAAAGATGAATTCCGGCAAAAGGAATTACAACACCTCAAAGATGAATTCACTTTGCTTTCCAACCGGATATTTGAGGAAAAAAGTTCCAAACTTGCCAATAACAACAATGAAATGCTCAGCCAGCTGCTCAACCCTCTCAAAGATAAACTTGCCGAATTCAAAACTTCGGTCGAGGAGGCAAAAAGCAAAAATATCGAAATCAATGCCGCATTGAGAAATGAATTGAGCGTTATGCTCAATGAAGCAAAAAAACTCGGCAATGAAGCCAATATGCTTTCCAATGCACTCCGGGGTACACAAAAAACCCAGGGCGATTGGGGAGAAATGATTTTAGAGGAGATCCTCAAGCGTTCCGGTCTTAAACCGGGCATCCATTATGAATGTCAGAAAACTTTGCGTGACAGCGACGGGAACCTGCTTAAAACTGAAAACAACAACTATCTCCGTCCCGATCTTATCGTGCATTATCCCGACGGCAGAGATGTGGTGATCGACAGCAAGGTGAGTCTGACTGCGTACATTAATTTTGTCAACAGCGAAGATGACAACCAACGCCGTCAGGCGGCAAAAGAGCATTTGCAGAGTGTGAAAAAACATATCGATGAACTTGCCCGCAAGGATTACGATAAATTCATCCCTGATACCGGCAACAACAGTATCGGTTTTACAGTGATGTTTATCCCCAATGAGGGCAGTTATCAGCAGGCGATGATTTCAGATGAAAGTCTGTGGAACTATGCTTTTGAGCGCCGGGTGCTGATCGTCAGTCCCGTCAACCTGACTGCACTGCTGCAGATAATCTATCTGGCATGGGTCAAAGATGATCAAAACCGCAATCAGCAGGAAATATTGAAAACTGCCGGTGAAATGCTCGACAGACTCTATGCTTTTTACGATGAATTCGACGGTGTCGGCAAAAAACTTGACGATGCCGCCAAAGCCTTTGATACTGCTGCCAAGCGGCTCAAAGACGGCCACGGCACTCACAATATCGTTAAATCCGGCGAAAAGTTGAAAGCCCTCGGAGTGAAGTTATCCAAACCGCGTAAACTGCCGAAAACTTTTGAAACCGGTGAAAGCGACCTGATCGCAGAGATCCCGATGGAAAAATAAGATTCCGCTGTCAGGATATGAAAACCCCCTGCTTTTTTACGGCAGGGGGATTTTTTTCAGGAATTTTTCAATTCTGCCACTGCGGCATCGATACCATCTTTGTGGCGGAAAACAGCAGTTCCCGCCACCAGCCACGATGCTCCGGCGGCGACGACTTCCGGAGCGGTGTTTTTGTCGATACCGCCATCGACTTCGATCACTGCCGGCAGTTCACGCCGGAGTATTTCAGCTGAAATATCGGCGATCTTCGCCACCTGATCCTGCATAAAAGACTGGCCGCCGAAACCGGGTTCGACCGTCATTACCAGCACCAGATCAACTTTGTCGAGATAGGGGAAAACGGCTTCTGCCGGAGTACCGGGCTTGACTGAAATACCGACAGCGACTCCAAGTTTGCGGCATTCGGCAATGACGGCGTCGGCATCGTCATCACATTCGAGGTGAAAGGTGATAAGATCACTGCCGGCATCGGCAAATGCCCGGATGTATTGCAGCGGATGGGAGATCATCAGATGGGTATCAAAGTAAAGATTGCTTACTTTACGCAGGGATTTGACTACCGGTACTCCAAAAGAGATATTGGGTACGAAATGACCATCCATAACATCTAAATGCAGTGCCTGTGCCCCGGCATTTTCTGCGGCGGAGACTTCTTCTTTTAATCTGGTGAAATCAGCCGCCAGCAGTGACGGTGATACTACGATTTTTTCTCCGGAGGGAAAAGGTATATTGCACATAGTTGTTTCCTGACAGATTATTTTTTCATTGCCTGACAATAAGATAATATTACAGAGCGTCAAAAGCAAAAATTTTTTGTTTTTTTTCTTTGATTTTTCTCCAAAAATCTTTCAAAGCGGCAAAAAAAGGTTTACGATCGCCCTTATTGGTGAAAGCATTTGCGTGCCAAAGCCGGAAAAATATACCGGTGAAACATCAAAAGAAAAGGAGAAAAAAATCGTGTTTAATTTCAAAGATGATGTCGTTATCCGCCGTGCTTCGGGAGATGCGGGGGATCTGCCGCTGGTGCAGGAGATCCCGACCAAAGCGATCGTACTGCGTCACAGCGGCAGTTACGACGGCAAAGGTTTTTACGATCCGGTCAGCAGGATCACTCTGCTGCTCAGCAAAGAGGTCAGACTTTGTCCCGGCGATCGGATAGTTTATGAAAATATGGAGTACGATGTTTATGATTTCAGCAGTTGCCGCAATCTTTTGGGTAAACTGCTGGCGTGGCGGGTGAATGCGAGGAAATAATTATGAGTGAATACTATATTCAAAAAGGCGGTTTCAATGTTTTTTACGGCAACATTGAATTATCTCCGGTGGGTGATCGTATCAAACTGACTGCCAGAAATCAGGAATACGACGGTGAATTGTACGATGACAACGGAGAAGTTTATGCGGATAAACTGGTGCTTGACGACCACTGGTTCATTGAAATTTCGTGTAAATACATTCATCCGGTGATGGCGATGCTGGTAACGAGATTCAACTTTGCCCCGATGCCGCTGTCGCCGCTGCGTTTTATTCCCCGGCGTGAAACCGGCGAAGTGATAACCTTTCCGCTGGTGCGTTTTAACGGGCTTGCTGAATGGTACACCAGCAACAAGGGGGAGGAACTTTTCAAGCTCGGATTTGAGGTTTACACGGGAGCCGGCGGCACGATGTTTCAGCTTTCCGGCAGGCAAAAAGAATGAGTTTCACTCCCGGATCAGGCTGTAAATAAATTCAAATTTGCTGTATGCTTTGTCAAAAATTTCCGGCCGGAAGTTTGAAAAACGGTGAAACGGCATATATATTATACTCTGCACTTACAAAAAAGGGCGATTAGCTCAGTTGGTTAGAGCGTTTGCTTTACACGCAAAATGTCGGGGGTTCGAGTCCCTCATCGCCCACCAGACCTTGTTTTCTCTACAATCCCGTCATTTATGATGGGATTTTTTTATGCCGTGATTTTACCCAATGAACGGCAAGGATTTACACCGATTTTGCCACCGAACAGAGAACATTCATAAATGCGGTATTTTCTCCATTTGGGGTGTGTTTTGCATAGTTTCTCTGCAAATTCTCTGTTTGTAAATGTCGGCAGTCATTTATGCAGCGCTCTTTTGTTAATCGTTAGAGATTAGAGCGTTACACAAACACACGGCAAAATACGCAAAATTCTCTGTTTTTCTCTATTCTCTAGTTGCCGACATTTCGATTAGAGACCAATATACATTTACTGAAAAGTGTTCTCTATCCGTCACAACTCTTTGAGTGACAACATCCGTTAAATGACGGATTTTTCCGCAGAACGATACCAACGCCACCTTGAAATGACCATCGGAAAGTTCTCTGCACCGACCTGCGATTTTTAGTTGTGCAGAACGCCGACATCTTAAAAAAATATTTTTTTACGAAAACGGCTTGAAAAAATCAAAACATTATGTTATATTACTAAATAACGAGGTGTTGTTATGCTGGTATATGAAAAAGATTGTTGTAAAACAGAAGCTGAAGT
>JAZONW010000031.1:0-3144 GCA_045654745.1 Victivallaceae bacterium
CGGTATTCCCCGGGTGCTGGATGCAGGACAGTGCAATGATTGTTATTCGCTGGCAGTGATTGCCTTGAAACTTAAAGAAGTTTTCGGAGTAAAGGATATCAACGATCTTCCGATCTCCTTCGATATAGCGTGGTATGAACAGAAAGCGGTTGCAGTCTTGCTGGCGTTACTGCATCTCGGATTCAAAAATCTCCGGCTTGGTCCGACACTTCCGGCATTTCTTTCACCCGGTGTTGCAAAGATCCTTGTTGAAACATTTGATATCAAAGGCATCACCGATCCCCAAACGGATATCAAGGCAATGATGTACGGCAAATAATTTTTCAAAGCGATCGGCGGCAGGGATCATCCTGCCGCTTTTTTGTCAGTGCGCCGAATGTTTTCAAACAAAGCAATTACAGCGTTCATCTGTCTGCTGTTTCCGGGGTATATTCCAGAACAGCAATGGCGATGTCTGCTTCAAGAGATGTTTCGCCCCTGAAATCTGTCACATCCTGCCTGATGGATTTTATGACTTCCTCAGCCTTGTTTCCCGCTGAAAAAATTATCTCCAACAGCCGTTCTCTGCCGTATTTTTCGCCCTGAGCATTTGACAATTCAATGGTGTCATTGGAGCGTTAACTTGCGAAAATATCTCTATTTTTGTTTTTTTATGCAGCAGAGAAGATTTTTCTGTTCAACCGAAAGGACTTTTTCTCCGAAATAAAAGCAAAATGCTCCGAAAAAAGATAATAACTTGCGACTTTTATTTTGAGCTGCAAAAGCTTCAGATGCTGATACCATTCATTTCCGGTAATTTCAGATTATGACTGAAATTACGAATACTTTGCAAGTTTTATTTTTTGCGTTCGTCAGCAAATCGTGGCTGTTCTTCCAAAAGCACTTCCCAAACTTCATCATCCATTATGCTAAAATCGCACCTGTCGGCAAATTGCGGTTGCCCACTCAAAAGAATGCACCAATCCCAACCGTTAAACTCATCCCACTTGTCGCATTTGGCAGTAAATTGCGGCTGTTTACTCAATAGATGGCTCCAATCATAACCGTTAAACTCACCCCACTTGTCGCATTGGGCGGCAAATTGCGGCTGCTCCCTCAAAAGAACGCTCCAATCACAACCGTTAAACTCATCCCACTTGTCGCATTTGGCAGTAAATTGTGGCTGTTTACTCAATAGAAGACTCCACTCTTCAACACTAAACGCCCTCCATTTACAACACTTTTCAGCAAATTGTGGATACCTGCTCAAAAGGTCGCACCACTCCTGGCATTTAAACTCATTCCACTTATCACACTTATTGGCAAATTGTGGTTGATGCATCAAAAGACAGTACCAATCGTAATTTTTCAACTTTTCCCATTCGCATTTGTTGGCAAATTGAGGACACTTCTCTAATAGCATACTCCAATGCCAACCTCCTAACTTTTTCCATTCACATTTGTCCGCAAATTGAGGATGTTTACATAAAAGTGCCTCCCACATTGCCCCAGTAAATTCCTCAAATTTATTACACTTATCAGCAAATTGTGGTTGAGTCATCAAAATATGATGCCAATCAGAATCTTTTAATTTGCTCCAGTTGCACTTATCAGCAAACTTGGGCTGGTCGGCTAACAGATACCCCCAGGGGCCGTCCAACTTACTCCAATCAAACTTATCAGCAAATTGTGGATGCGTGCGCAAAAGTTGGAAAAAATGCCACCCATCAAACTTGCTCCAATCGCATTTGTCCTCAAATTGCGGCTGTTTACTCAATAGCCAGCTCCAATCCCAAGCTTCAAACTCATCCCACTTGTCGCATTTGACGGCAAACTGCGGCTGCACGCTCAATAGATAGCTCCAAGAACGCCCATCCAACTTGCTCCAGTCGCACTTGTCTGCAAATTGAGGTTGTTCGCACAAGAGTCTAAAAAACTCCTCCCCACTCAACTTGCCCCAGGCGCATTTGTCCGCAAATTCCGGTCGTTGGCTCAAAAGAAAAGTCCAATCATGTCCGTCAAACTCATCCCATTCGTTACATTGGTCTGCATATTTCGGAAAGTCGACCAAATGTTCTGCCCAAGAATTAAATCTCTCTCGATAATCCATAATATAGACCTTTATCGTTTTTGTTGTCCTGATATATCAGTTGAAGAAATATATCGCAAGTTACAGCATCTTTATTTTTTATCTTTGACAGATGCGATCAAGGTTATTCTGATTTCCCGGCAGAGATTTTCCAAACGGTTATATTCAATGGGAGAAATAATGTTTGTTTTATCCAACAACAACAGCCAGTAACTTGTTTCGTTGACTTCTTTCAAGGCGATTTGCAGTTTGGAAACAAAATCAGCTTTTCCTTGAGCATATTGCGCTTCATGAATATTGGCTCCGATACTGTTTCCGACTCTGCCTATTGGGTTGCAGATGATCGTTTCGTGCTGACTTTTGAGATATTTGACCAAATTTAATATTTCTACCGCCAATGCAACTGAGAGGTCAACAAGTTTATTAGAAGATTTTTCCATGAGTATTTTTCCTTTCATAAGATTAATATAACGGTACAAGGTATATATTACAAACGGAAAAACTCTCATTTTTCATTTTCTAATCATACAGAGCGTAAGCGGAGTGCTTCATAGCGGAATGAAATGAAGCTGCTTCATATTGTGGAGCGGCAGCGAAACAATGCTTCATCGTCAGGCTGTTATGGAGCACGCCTGACGGCGTATGAAGCAATCCTCCGGATTATGAAGCACCGCTGGCGCGGTATGAAGCGAAGCCTGACGGTTTCATGTTTTTTGCCTTGAAATCAAGGCAAAAAAATGGTCGGGGCTTTTTCGCTAATTCGGAAAATTCTCTCAAGCTCAAACGGTAATCATACGGAGCGTAAGCGGAGTGCTTCATATCGGAATGAAATGGAGATGCTTCATATTGTGGAGCTTTAGCGGAACAATGCTTCATCGTCAGGCTTTTATGAAGCACGGCTGCGCCGTATGAAGCAATCCTCCGGATTATGAAGCACCGCTGGCGCGGTATGAAGCGGAGCCTGACGGTTTCATGATTTTTGCCTTGAAATCAAGGCAAAAAAATGGTCGGGGCTTTTTCGCTAATTCGGAAAATTCTCTCAAGCTCAAACGGTAATCATACGGAGCGTAAGCGGA
>JAZONW010000032.1:0-44274 GCA_045654745.1 Victivallaceae bacterium
CCCGGGGGAATATGAATCTGTAACTGTTTTTTAGTTTGTACACGGCCGTCACCACGGCATTTTTTGCACGGTTTTTCAATAACTTCGCCAGTGCCGCGGCAAGCAGGGCAGGGCTGACGCATGGTGAAAAATCCCTGAGAAACGGTTGTCTGTCCTGAACCTCCGCAACGGGAACAGCGTTTTTTGGAAGAACCTTTTTCGCAACCGGAACCGCCGCACTCACTGCAATTTGCCAGCCGGGTGATGTTTATCGGTTTGGTAGCGCCGTACATAGCATCTTCAAAGTCGATATCCAGATCGTAGCGCATATCGTCGCCCGGGACAGCTCCGTTGGGATTGCTGCGGAAACCGCCGCCGAAAAGGTCTTCAAAGGAAAATCCTCCGCCACTGCCGCCGCCGAAAAACTGGCTGAATATATCCTGTGCGTGACGGAAATCCGCACCGCCGCCGTGACCGGAACTGGTATATGCTTCGTGGCCGAGCTGGTCGTACTGGCGGCGTTTATCCGGATTGCTCAAAACCTCGTAAGCAGTGGATATTTCTTTGAATTTTTCTTCTGCCGCTTTATCACCGGGGTTTTTATCCGGGTGATATTTGATCGCAAGTTTGCGATATGCTTTTTTGATTTCGTCACTGCCGGCAGTTTTGGCAATGCCGAGGACGTCGTAATAATTCTGTGCCATTTTTACTTATCCTCTGTTGCTGTGTCTGCAGTGTTTTCGTTTTCCGGAGATTCTTCTGCCGGAGTTTCAGGTTCTTTTTCCGGTACACCGGCGGAAACGATCACTCTCGCCGGACGGAGCAGTTTTTCGCCCAGAGTAAAGCCGTTATTCCATGCTTTGATGATCACTCCCTCTGCCACGGTTTCGGAGTTTTCTTTGCCTACGGCATCGTGACGCATCGGGTCAAAAACTTCTCCAGTGGCATCAAAAGCCTTGATGTTAAGGTCTTCAAAGGCTTTGAAAAACTGGGCGATGATCATATCCAGTCCCTGACGCAGACTCTCAATATTGTCAGATTTGGCTGCCGCAGTTTTTGCCATTTCCAAAAAGTCATAGACCGTTAAAAACGGAGTAACGGTGCTTTCCAGTGTGGTGATCCTGGTATCGGCAATATCTTTTGCCACCCGTTTGCGATAGTTCTGATATTCAGCCTGCAAATAGAGATATTTTGCACTGATTTCGGCAAGTTTTTCCTCTGCAGTTGGTTCCTGGGGTTTTTCAGCACTTTCTTTTTCTGCCCCGGCGGCCGATTCAACGGTATTCTTTTCTTCTGCGTCGCAGTTGTCTTTTTTCTCTTTTTTCATAGCATTTCCTCTTCTCTTTTGTTGCAAAATTTCTGTAACTTAATAATATACACGCAAAGCAGGATAAATTCAACACCTGACGAAGCGGATACTGCACAAAAAAGCAGCTTGTTTTGCCGGTTTTTTCTTGTTTTTTTTGCGGTACGGATGTATAGTAGGATGAATACTTTGAAAACTACCAGTTTATGACAGAAAGGATAACCGTTTTATGGAACGCAAAGGTATCGTTGGTGCAGGCAATTGGATTCTGGACAAAGTGAAAATAATCGACCGCTGGCCGGGAGAGGGAAATCTGTGCAATATCCTCGAAGTTATTCAGGCAGCTGGCGGCGGCCCTGCCAATGTGCTTTTTGATTTGGCGGCGGCGGATGGAGATCTGCCGCTTTATGCCGCCGGTCTGCTCGGTGAAGACGGCGACGGCAAATATCTTTTGAATGAAATTGCCAAACGCAATATCGACAGTCGCTATATGAAAACTGTTTCCGGCATCGACACCAGTTTTACTGATGCCATGTCCGGCGGCGGTAAACGCACTTTCTTTCACTGCCGGGGAGCTAATGCCCGGTTGGATTATGCAGATCTGGCGGATATTGATGTACCGGCAAAATTCTTTTACCTTGCCTATCTTTTGCTGTTGGATAAACTTGACGAAGCCGATCCTGAATACGGCACTGTCGCGGGCAAACTGCTGGCAAATTTACAGAAAAAAGGCTACCGGACAGTAGTGGATTTTGTTTCGGAAGCCCCGGAGAAATTCCGTCGTATCGTTTTGCCGGCTCTGCCCTATATCAACATCTTGATCGTCAACGAGATAGAGGCTTCTGCCTGCTGTGGTTTGGAATTGCGCCGCGAGGACGGTTCTCTCAATCACAAAAACCTGCCTGCGGCGGTGGATTTCCTCTTTGCAAACGGCGTCAGCGAAAGTGTGGTCATCCACTTCCCCGAAGGTGCCGCCGGACGCAATGCCGACGGTGAATTCGTTTTTGTCCCGTCCTGCCGCATCGAATTGGAAGATATCGTCGGCAGCACCGGTGCCGGAGATGCTTTCTGTGCCGGGGTGATGTATGGACTTCACGAAAATTACAGTATCGAAAAAGCCATGCAGCTGGGCAGTGCATTCAGTAATTTCAACCTCCGCTCCGCCACTGCAAGTGACGGTGCTGTATCGCTCGCAGAAATGCAGAAATTTCTGGAAAACTGCGTCTGGAATGCTATTCCGGAGTTTTAACACTTAAAAAAGTTGAATTTCAGCCTCAAAGAGGCTATATTTAGAAGCGGACAGTATTTCATACTGTGCCGCTTCGTCTGTATGTGCTTAAAAGAACAGGAATTTTGTTTTAATGGATAACGTATCAACAATCAGTGTGCCGGGTATGGGAATAAAAGGCGGCAGTGCATCTTTTTTCCCGTTTTCCGACCCGTTTTTATTTCCCCGCGGTATCACCTCCAAGGTTTTTACCGATATGGAGCATATCGATGCGGCAAAAACCGCATTGAAAAAAGACCGTCTGCTGGCGGTATTCCCCGAATTGCCGCCGCAGGATCTGCTGGAAACTCTGCCGTCATCTCTTGAATTGAAAGTTTTTGAATTCAACAAAATTGCCTACGCCGGTAACGGCGTACTGGCCAGAGTGGTCAAACATTACAACTATCCGGATGGTTCAGTTAAAGTGGTGATGCGCGGTATCTCAAGGATATCTTTTGAAAGTATGTTCCGTGATGGTGACGGCGTGCTTTTTGTCCGCTATTCTGTCTGCGAAGACCGCATTGATGAGCCGGAAAACGAATCTGCCGCCCGCTTTCGCAGTGTGCTGAATTCGTTTCTGGAACTTTCCTCAATGATCGGAGTGCCGGAAGATTTTCAACTGTCAGTGCAGAATTGTGACGACCCCGGCAAGGCCTGCGATATGATCGCCGATGAATTGAATTTCCGTCCGGTGGAAAAATTTCTGCTGCAAAGTCTTTACTCTGTCCGGATGCGTATGGATATGCTCGCTCTGCTGATCAACCGGGAAATCGAAACCACCCGTCTGGGCATCAAGATCCAGACTGAAGTTCATCACGCTATGAACGAAAACCAGCGGGAATTTTTCCTGCGGGAGCAGTTGCGGGCGATCCAGAATGAACTTGGTGAAGACAGCCGCAATCCCGACGTTATCGAGTTGGAAAAACGCCTCGCTGAAACCACACTGCCGGAAGAAGCCGCCAAAGTCGTGAAAAAAGAACTTTCCCGGCTGGGGGTTCTGCCGCAGGCTTCTCCGGAATATCACATCAGTTACACTTATATCTCGTGGCTTCTGGATGTGCCGTGGCAGATATTTACCGAGGATTCACTTGACTGCCGTCTGGCGGGCGAGATACTGGATGAAGATCACTATGGCTTGGAAGATGTGAAAAAACGCATCCTCGAATTTCTTGCCGTTTTGCAGTTGCGGGGCGATGATCCGGAAAAACGCGCCCCGATCCTCTGTCTGGTCGGACCTCCCGGGGTGGGTAAAACATCGCTTGGCAAATCCATTGCCCGCAGTATGAACCGCAAGTTCGTCCGCATGTCGCTCGGCGGTGTCCGGGATGAGGCGGAAATCCGCGGCCACCGGCGTACTTATGTCGGAGCGATGCCGGGCAGGATACTGCAAAGTCTGAAACGGGCAGGTGCCAACAATCCGGTCTTTATGCTGGATGAAATCGACAAACTTGCCAGCGATGTGAGAGGTGATCCTGCTTCAGCTCTGCTGGAAGTCCTTGATCCGGCACAGAACAGCACATTCAGCGATAATTATCTTGAAATAGATTACGATCTTTCCCGGGTGTTCTTTATCGCCACCGCCAATGTTATTGAAAAAATTCCCGCCCCGTTGCTTGACCGTATGGAAGTTATCCGTCTGCCCGGATATACAGCTATGGAAAAACGGGAAATCGCCAAACACTACCTCGTACCGAGGCAATTGGCGGAAACCGGTCTGGATAAATTCAAAGTTTCTTTCCGGGCGGCTGCTATTGACGAGTTGATTTCTTACTACACTCTGGAAGCAGGCGTGCGTAATCTGGAGCGTTCAGTAGCCCAGGTGTGCCGCCGTATCGCCGGCAGGATCGTCGCCGGAGAAATCGATCCTGATGAAACGATCATCGTGGATAAAAAACTGGTCAATGAACTGCTTGGTGCCAGAAAATATTTACTGGATATGGCAGAAAAAAATACAGTTCCCGGACGTGCCGCAGGTTTGGCGTGGACAGGCGCCGGCGGCGTCATCCTGCCGATAGAGGTGCTCGCTGTACCCGGCGGCAAAGGAGTCTTGAAACTTACCGGCAGTCTGGGCAAAGTGATGCAGGAATCTGCCGAAACTGCATTTACTCTGGTGAGATCTGTCGCCGGAGAATACGGTGTGGATGAAGCATATTTTACCGCCAATGATTTTCACTTGCATGTGCCGGATGGTGCTACGCCCAAAGATGGCCCTTCGGCGGGTATAACGATGACAATGGCATTGCTTTCGCTTGCCCGCGGAGTAAAGATCCGGGATTATGTCGCTATGACCGGAGAAATAACTCTGCACGGCAAAGTTACTGCTGTCGGCGGTATCAAAGAAAAGATGGTAGCCGCGCTCCGGGCGGGAATGAAAGAAATCATTATGCCCGAAGAAAACCGCAAAGATTATCAGGAGTTGCCGGATGAAGTCAAGAGCAAAATGAAATTCCATTTTGTTTCCGATTTCAGAAGTGCTTTGAAAATCGCATTTGCCGGGGGAAGTAAATGAAAAAAACAGTGCTGATGCTGGTTGCTTTTACTGCTCTGTTTGCTCTTGGCGCAGCAGAGTTGTCAACCGGGATGTTTGTGCAAAAAGTCCGTACAGCAAGGCGTTCTTTTACTTACGGCAAGTTTGACGGAGTGTTGCAGCATCGGCGCAGTGACCGGCTTTTTTCGGTGCCGGTATATTTAGGTGTGATGTTCAAGGAACGTACTACTGCTCAGATCATACTGGACAACAAAGATGCAATGTTTATGTCTATCGGCGATAAACAAGGTCAGGTGGTTCAGGTACTGCAGCAGGGGAGTGTGCATAATTTTGATATGACCGGGTTGAGAGGGACGGACTTTGTGCAGGAATTTCTCTATTTTACTCCGGTGAAAGAGTATGATGAGCAGTTGCTTTCCGGTTTTGTAAAGTGCCGGGTCATAGATTTTCTCTCTCCGGATGAAAAGGAGATCGTCAGAGCCTATATCGCCAAAGAATATGCCACAGTTTTGAAAACTGAATTTTTCAAGGCAGATGCCGGTGAACCTTACCGGACGATGGAAGTGGCAGGTTTTACTCAAAAAAACGGACTCTACTATCCTGAACGTATCAATCTTTATGGACCGGGATGGCGGACAAGGATCGATTTCAAAACTGCTGATGTAGGTGAAATCAAAACCGGAGTCGTGCCGGATGTATTTCGTAAAACAGGTGAAAATCAGAAAACTGAAAAGGAGTAAACACCATGTCTTTTATACTTGATCTTGCCAATGCTGTTAAAAACAACCGCAGTATGGTGTGTGTGGGACTTGACCCGGATTTCAAAAAGCTGCCGGAAAGATTTCAGAAAATGGATAAAGCATTTTTTGAATTCAACAAAAGTATTGTCGATGCCACCAAAAATTATGTCTGCTGTTATAAACCGCAGGCGGCTTATTACGCCGGAGCAGACCGCGATGATGAATTGCAGATGACGATCGAATACATCCACGCCGAATGTCCCGGCATCCCGGTCATTCTCGATGTCAAACGCGGCGATATCGGTTCCACCGCCGAGCAGTATGCCAAAGAGGCTTTTGAACGCTACAAGGCAGATGCCGTTACCGTCAATCCCTATATGGGATTTGACGCGGTGAAACCTTTTCTCGACTATGCCGACAAAGGGGTGATAATTCTCTGCCGTACTTCCAATCCCAACAGCGGAGATTTGCAGAACTTGGTTTCTGACGGTATGCCGCTTTATCAGCACGTCGCCCGACTGGTGCGGGATAAATGGAACTACAACGGCAATGCCGCACTGGTTGTCGGTGCTACTTATCCGGAAGAACTCCGGGTCTTGCGCGAGATGTGTCCGGAACTGCCGTTTCTGGTGCCGGGAGTCGGCGCCCAGGGCGGAGATGTCCAGGCGGTAGTTACCAACGGTGCTGTCGGCGGTGCTTTGCTGATGATAAATTCTTCCCGCGGCATTATTTTTGCCGATGATCCGGGTGCGGCGGCACTCAAACTGCGGGATCAGATCAATGAATTTTTAGGATAAGCCATGCAGGAATATATTGAAAACAACAGCAGCAAGCGTTGTCCGGTAATCGCTATCGTCGGACGCCCGAATGTCGGTAAATCTTCTTTATTCAACGCAATTATCGGCAGAAGACTGGCGATCGTCCACGAAATGAGTGGGGTTACCCGGGATCGCGTTTCTGCGGCGGCAAAATTTGAAAACCGCCGTTTTACGGTCATTGATACCGGTGGTCTCGGTATGCTTGACGGCGAAACCAAGCACGTCGATGTCTGGGATGCCGGGATCGCAGCACAGGTGGCGGCGGCAGTGGAATCTGCTGACTTGCTGATAATGGTGGGGGATGCCCAGCGTGGTGTGACTCCGCTTGATTGCGATGTGGCGATGCGGTTGAGACAGTCCGGTAAACCGCTGCTTTTTGCCGCCAACAAATGCGACAATGACAATCTCAAAAATGATGCCGCTGAATTTACCCAGCTCGGATTTGATAAAGTTTATCCCGTCTGCTGTCTGCGTAAAGGTGGAGTGAATTCTCTCTTGCAGGCAGCGATGGCACGGCTCCCCGAAGATAAATTCAGCAACGATGCGATCGAGGAAAAAATCAACATCGCCATTGTCGGGCGTCCCAATGTCGGTAAATCTTCTCTCATAAATGCCCTTATCGGCGATGAAAGAGTGATGGCAAGTCCGGTCGCCGGTACGACCCGTGATGCCGTTGATGTCGATTTTGCCATTGAATTTGCCGGTGAAACTCATCCGGCAGTACTGGTGGATACCGCAGGTTTACGCAAAAATACCAAAGTGGATACGGTGGTCGAACTTTTCAGCGTTATGCGTGCCAAAAGTGCCATTGAGCGTGCCGATCTGGTCATTTTTGTAGTGGAGGCGGGAGTGGATTCCATTACCGCCCAGGATCGCCGTATCGCCGGGATGATCCAAAAAGCTGGCAAAGCCTGTATCATAGCCGTCAACAAAATCGATTTGCGGCCGGGAGTTTCTGTCAAGGATCTGGCGAGGGAACTCCGGGATGAATTGCCCAATTTAAATTACGCTCCGGCGGAGTTTATCAGTGCCGCCGGCCGCCGCCGGCTGGATACTCTGATCGACCGTATGGCAGATGTGATGGAGCAGTTGAATACCGAAATCACCACCGGTATCCTCAACCGGGTCATTACCGATGCGGTTGAGCGTCACGCACCTCCTGTGGTAGGTAATGCGGCTTTGAAAATATTTTATTCTCTGGTAGTCGCTATGCGGCCGCCCAAAGTGAGGATTTTTGTCAACCGGACGGAACTTGCCGCTGATAATTATATCTCGTTTCTCAAAAAGGAGATACGGCAGGCTTTCGGGCTCAACGGAGTTCCGGTTGAAATCGAACTCAAAGCCCGGCCGAAACGGATCGCCAGCATCCGCCGTGACAGTGAGAAAAAGAAAAAACGGAGATGAAAAATGGATAAATCTTTGGAAAATAAAGTCAAACTTTTTATGGCGGATAAACTCGCTTCCGGCGAAAAACTCAGCGATTTGCAAAATCTGGTCAACAGTGAATTTTCATTGAAATTGACCTATATGGACATCCGTATCCTTGCTTCTGCTCTGGAAGTGGATTGGAAATCCCGCGATCCCCATCCGCAGGTCAAAGATGAAACTCCTGCAGGGGAAAGTGATAAAACCGACGGGCAGGAAGCCGCCACGGAGAATGCCGCCGGTACTACCGTGGTGGAAGTAAACAAGATCGTGCGCCCCGGGATGGCTGTTTCCGGTACCGTCAAATTTGCCAATGGAGCCACTGCCGAATGGTATGTCGATCAGATGGGCAGGCTCGGACTGGATAATCTCAACGGTGATCAGCCCGGTCCGGAAGATGTGCAGGCATTTCAGGCTGAATTGCAAAAAATATTTCAGCGTTGAGGCGTATTATGGATAAACCGCGGCTTCTTATTGCAGACGACGAATACAATACCAGAGAGGCTCTGGTACGCTTTTTCAAGCGAACCGGTAATGTGACTCCGGCACCTGACGGCAGCGAAGCGATCAGGCTTTTGCAGGAAAATGATTACGATTTGGTGCTGACCGATTTGCGTATGCCGGGGGCCGACGGGATGGAAGTTCTCGCCGCCGCCAACAGCAAAAAAATCCCGACAGTGGTACTGACTGCTTACGGCAGTATCAGTGACGCTGTCAAGGCGGTCAAGCAGGGAGCTTATGATTTTGTTTCCAAGCCGATCAAACTTGATGCACTTGCCCAGGTAGTCGATGCGGCGTTGGATAAGTCGGCCGCCAACAGAAATCTGCCGGTGCAAAAATCCGCAAGTGCGACGGAAGTTACTGCAAATGGTGTCAAGGTGCTGATTTCAGACGATGCTGACCCGATGAAAAAAATTTACGAGACCGCACTGACGGTTGCCCCCAGCCGGGCTACTGTACTTTTGCGTGGCGAAAGCGGCACCGGTAAAGAAGTTATCGCCAGGACGATCCACGAGCAGAGCCGCCGTACCGGAGAATTTGTCGCGGTACACTGCGCCGCCTTGACTTCAACCATTTTAGAAAGCGAACTTTTCGGCCACGAAAAAGGTGCTTTCACCGGAGCCAGTGAACGCCGTGCCGGTAAATTTGAACAGGCTGATAAAGGGACGGTCTTTTTGGATGAAGTCGGCGAAATCGATGCGGCGACCCAGGTCAAACTGCTGCGTGTGCTGGAAACCCGTACATTTGAAAGAGTCGGCGGCATCGAGCCGATCAAAAGTGATTTCCGGCTGATAGCTGCAACCAACCGGGATTTGCAGCAGATGGTGGCAGAGGGAACTTTCCGTGAAGACCTTTATTACCGGCTTTCGGTGATCGATCTTGAATTGCCGCCGTTGCGGCAGAGGCGGATGGTCATCCCCGGGTTGCTGAAACACTTTGCAGAAATGTTTGCCGGGGAAAACGGGATCGCCACTCCGGAATTTACTCCGGCGGCAATGAATGTCCTGCAAAATGCCGCCTGGTCAGGCAATATCCGCCAACTCCGGAACTGCGTTGAATCTATGGTGGTGCTTTCCCGCAACGGTGTACTTGATGTATCAGATATCCCGGAAAACGTCCTCGCTTTGCCATCATCGGCAAAAGAGAGCAGCGCACCATCTTTTGATATCCACGTTTCGGAATGGGAACTTATCGAAAAAGCCCTCGCCGAATGTAACGGCAACCGTACCCGGGCCGCTGAAAAACTCGGTATCAGCCGCAGAACACTGCTCCGGCGTCTGGCGGAAAAGAAATAATTATGACAGCACAAAACCTCTGGCAGCGCAATATCGTCTTTGCAACAGGACTGGTCGTAGGCGGATTCGGGATCGCTATGACTGCGGTTTCCGGTCTGGGAACCACTCCGGTATCCAGTCTGCCGCTGGTGCTCGCCGGAATAGTACCGCTGACATTGGGGATGCTGACATTTATTTTTAATCTCATTTACCTTGCCGGACAGAGGATGATCTGGGGCAGGGAGTTTCCGAAATTCCAATATCTGCAAATTCCCGCCTCGCTGGTGCTGGGAATATTTATTGATATCGGCGTATGGATATTTGCACCGTTGATGGGTGGAGGCGCCGGTTGGCAATGGCTTTTTCTGATCGCAGGCAGTATTGTGCTTGCCTGCGGGATCGTCTGCCAATTGGTGGCGGATATCATATTAGTGCCGGGAGAAGGACTGGTCAAAGTCATTGCCCATCACTGCCGCGGCAGTTTCGGTACAGTCAAAATACTTTTTGATTTGACGGTGGTTTTTGCGGCAGTTGTCACCGGACTTGCTGGGATGGGAAAAATCTACGGCGTCCGTGAAGGCACTCTGGTATCCGCACTGCTCGTGGGATTTCTCGTTAAAATACTTTTACCGCACAGCGGATTTCTTATCCGCTTTTGCTGTCATATGCCTTATTGTGCCAAAGGCAAATGTTTACTTCATTATAAGTAAGGCTTCCCTGCCGGAAATTCCGGTGCGTACACCCATTTCAGCGGCTTTTGCTGATACTCCTGAAACGGTGGCGTTGAGCATATCGTCGTAATTTTTTACTCCCGAAACGATCGCCATCGCCGAATTGAGTTTATCTGCGGTCGCAAGATTGAAATATCCGCATCCCAGCATTCCGTTTCTGCCCTGTATGATCAGCAGACTGCCCTGCAAAAGCGGCAGGGTACTGCCCTGAAATTCTATTCCGTCAATAACAACTTTATCCATTTTTATTCTCCTTAATATTTTGAGCCGATGACTCTTCCGGATTTATCGCGGTAGGTCGTTCTGCCCCCGTGAGTGGTGGTTGTGCCGGTAACTCTGCCGGACTTATCCCGATAGATGGTGGTACCGTTGCTGGTAGCGGCTGTGCCGACTACACGGCCGGATCTATCCCGGTAAATTGTCTTGTCGCCGTAAGTGTGGGCTGTGCCGGTAACTCTGCCGGAACTGTCGCGATAGGTGGTGTTTCCATCAAATGAATCACTGCTGCCAGTAACTCTGCCGTTTTTGTTGCGGTAAACGGAATGATTGCCGTAAGTTGATTTTGTACCATAAATACTGCCGCGGCTGTCCCGGTAATATTCATCAGCACACAGGCATACCGCAGAGAAAAAGCAGGCAAAAAGAATCATCATATATTTCATAGTAAACCCTCCCGGTTGCATCCATAAAATATCATATTTGTACAGCTTATGCAAGTTTTTTACGGCGATAAATATAAAAAAAGCGGTGCGTTGGTACGCACCGCCGGGAAATAAACAGTTTACTGTTTTTCCAATACCCTGCAGACGAGTTCACTTGCTTTGTGGAGATTTTCCAACTCCTCCTCACTGCATCCGGCAAAAAATCCGTAGATGAAACGGTTCAGCCGGTTGTCCAGACTTGCAATGCCTTCCTGCGCTCTGTCGGTCAGTTTGATAATGACATTGCGGCGGTCTTTGGGATCGACGATCCTTTCGAAAATTCCGGTTTTGACCATCTTTTCGACAAAGATCGACGCTCCGGCAGAAGTCATGCCCGTAAGTTTCATGATTCTGGAAAGGTTGCAGGGCAGGGAAAACCGCACACTCATTAAGTGGATGAATTGCTGTTGCGGGATTATTCTGGAATAATGCCGCCAGTCCTCATCCAGAAAACGCCGCCGCTCGATTTCAAGCAGACGCCACATTTTCTTGAAAGTATCCACCCGGTCGGAGTTGACCGGGCAGGTTTCAGATTTTTTTGTGCAGTTATCCATCAAATAAGGTCCTTATTTGACTTCTTTGTATTCATCACTGATGACTTTACCGACAGCGTCGAGACGATCTTCGCGGTCACTGCGGTCTTTATCAAGGCCGTACTGCTGGAAGAACATATTGCCGACGCGGCTGCTCATACCGTCATTGACCTGGTCAGTGATTTTGCCGAGGTTTTCGCGGATTTTTGCACCGGCAGTATCTGTGCTGTTGGAGTATTCAACTCTGGCGATCAGCACCAGCTGAGACTGCTTGATGGATTCGCTTTCGGTCGAGAAAAGACGTCCGATGACCGGCAGATCTTTGAAGAAGGGCAGACCGGCGTTGCTGCGGACGGTTTCAGATTTACGCAGACCGCCGATAACGAAATCCTGGACGCCGTAACCGATCTGCACAGTAGTGGCAGTTTCGGATTTGGCGGTACGGGCAGAGCCGTCGGAGTTCCAGCCGAGGAGCGAAATACCATTCATATCAAAGGTGAGTTTTGCGGCTTTGCCGGTAACCACCGGAGTGACACGCAAATCGAATTTGAATCCGTCAACGACCATCGGGTACTGCAGCCAGCCGTGGATGATACCGGGAGCGGCACTGTTTTTGTTGAAATCGGCATTGTGGTAGTCGGCGTTGACAGGGGTATCGTCAAGTTTGACATAACCGGTGAAGTATTTGGAAAAGGCACTGGTGGCATTGTCACCGGCAGTAGCGGCGGCAAGAGCTTCGGCTTCTTCCACAGATTTACCCATCTGGACCAGCTGTGCCACAGTCTGGGTGTAGGAGGCTTTGGCGATGGCATCATAGTATTTGAATGCACCGGTCTGGGTGTTCATGACACGCATCTGATAACCGGCAGGCACCAGATAGGAAGCGATGCCGAGTTTTTTGTAAACACCCTGCAGTTCATTCAGCGGCAGGACTTTGGCAAGAGCTTCACGCTGGATGGTGTCGGGGTTGGGGTTGGTGAAAGTGAATTCAGTACAGCCCTCTGCAATGGAGGTGGCACCGGCAGTATAGTAGGTGCGATCGTAGAAAAATCCGCTGTTGACCTGAATGTTGCTGGTTTTGCGGTTCTGGGCAACGATTTCACCCTGGGCAAGACATTTGGCTTTGCCGATGCTGGTCATGAAATCCAGATAACGGCTGTTCCATTTGGGGTTGAAGTTCCAGTAAGAAACGCGGTTGGCACCGGTATTCTGCACGCCGCTGGTGAAAAAGGTTCCCCAGTTGCGGCTGATGTTGGTACCGGCGGAGAAAAAGTCCACGCCTTCATTGTTTTTCCAGCTCTGGAAGTCCACACCGATACGGTCGTCGTTTTCGGCATAGATTTCAAGAATGCGGTAGGAAACTTTGACTTCCGGGATCTGACGGTCATACTGCTTGAGCATTTTGACCATTTCCTGATAGTTCCATTTTGTGGCACTGATAATCAGAGCATTGAGTTCACCGTCTACCATGATCTGGTTGGGGGCAACTTCAAACTGCGGATCAAGTGCGGAAGAGCCGACACGCAGCAGCATACTGCGCAGATTGGAAGCACGGCTGATCACCGGGAAATAAACATAGGTGGCATTGGCAGGCAGAAAGGCCAGATCTTTGCGGTCAAGAGCTGCCACGATGCTGTCGATGCCGCGGCTTTCGGCGGAATCGGCAAAGCGGTAATCTTCGGCAGAGACCAGGATCACACCGGTGCCGTCAGCGTATTTGACAGCAGTGACCTGGGCGGGGCTGGTGTTGACGCTCTTGGCGCCGACAGCGGCTTCAAGGTAACTGCGGACGGCATAGGGGTCTGCATTTTTGATAGCATAGGGTTTGGTGATGACAAAGGGATCGGCATTGTCACGGATGACCTTGACTTCTTTGGTACCTTCTTTGACATCGATTTTCAGCTGGGCTTCAACACTGCTCGGGGCATAGCCGCCGGTGGGGTTGTGGCTGCTGACTTTGGCACTGCCGGGGATCGCCTGCGGAGTGACGACGACCTGACTGGACGCCGGATTTTCCTGCGGCAGAACCTGTACTTGGATCGGCTGTTTTTCTGTAGTGGTGGCGCAACCGGCGGCAATCATTGCCACAAACGCCGGCACTGCAATTTTATAAGAAAAGTGTTTCATAATAAATTCATCCTGCGTTTAATCAGTTGTTCTGGGCACGGAAAGGATTTTCGATCCTGCGTTCGATACCGGTGGAAATGCTCTTGTCAGCGGGAGTCCAGCCATTTTCGGGAGAGACGAGAGAAGCCTCGGCGGAAACGACAATGTAAGTGCGTTCTTTGATAGTGGTTGTCGTGCTGAAAAGATATTTGAGTACCGGAATACGGCAGAGGATCGGGAGACCGATGGTCTGTTCCACATCATTTTCCTTTTCATAGACGGCAAGGATTTTTTCTTTGCCGAAAGCCAGAGTGGAAGCGCCGGAAATGAGAGAGGAGTTGTTGAGTTCAGCTCCGGTGTTTCCGCGTTCAACAATGTGCTTGAAGAAAATGGAGTAGTCAAAGATCACGCCGCCGGAAGTGCCGAGTTCATTCTGGGCTTTGTAAAATTCCGGACTGGAGGGGATGAATCCCTGGGCATCAGTTTCGGCAGCGCCAAAACAGATGAAAGGATTGACGATTTTTGCTTCGATGGAAGGCGGATTGCTGTACTGAACACCGTTTTCATCTTCGTAAAAGCTTTTGCCGATGAAAGAACGGCCGAGAGTGTTTTTAGCAATATTCTGATATTCAGGCTGCATGGAAACGCGATAGATAAAAGGAGCGGTTTCCGGTTTGCTGTTCTGCAAAGCAAGCAGTGCGACATAATCGGCTTCGCTGCCGACGGGAGTGTTGACCATCACCACGCTGGAATGAGCGACAGCGTTGGCATTGCCGGCCTGTTCTAGACAGCGGATAAAGCTCATATCAAAACTGGGGGCAGTGAAAAAGCCGCCCATACCCCAGGAAGTAGTGAAATTGAGGGCAGTTTCGACAGCGGCATTCAAAGCCTGATCGAAAACGATTCTGCCGGCATTGTAACCGGCGTTGAAAAGGTTGACACCGGGTCCGTTTTTCCAGGCAAGATAATCCATGCCGAGGTCGCGCAGATCGCTGTCACGCATTTCGTAGTAGTTGAGACGGACCTGAACCTGCGGCAGGGGACGGTCGAGTTTTTCGACAAAAGCGAGAGTCCGTTTGGCAGCTTCGGTCTGGTCGCGCCAGAAAATGGTGTTGGTTTCAGCGTTGACATAGGCTTTGCCGACATTGGAGGAGGCGGTGGTATCGATAATGTTGGCAAATTCTGCTGCAGCGCGGAATTTCGGGGAGTAGGCAACGCGGGCAACACCGGTACCGGTTATGCCGCCTTTGCGATCAAGTGCGGCGATGATGCTGTCCACCTGGGGGATGAACTCCTTGCCGGTGGATACCAAGAGGGCACCTTTGCATTCCGGTTTGCCGGAAGTAACTTTGCTGACAGTGGAATTGCTGCTGTAACGCAAAACCGCAGAGTTGACGAAAGGCAGAATTTCATCAGCATTGACGTTTTTGAGTTCGTAAAGTTTGCTGGCGAAGCGGGTCTGAGCATCATCCTGACGCAGTCTGATAGTGCGTACGGAGGAGTCTTCCGCCCCGGTCAGCAGGACACCGGCACAAACAATTGCACCGATCGCTCCACGCCGGATTGAGTTCCATTTGACAATCGACATGATTTTCTCCTGTTTTTTGGGGTTGATAAATTTGTTTTTGATCTACTTGTTGTTTATTGTTTATATATAAATAATCTCTCCCGCCGGAAACGGGAGAGGCTATACCGTCGATATATTTCAGATAAATTGAAAACTGGTGATAACTGCTTTGCCGTTGACTTTGCCGGTGATCACCCGGAAAAGTGCTTCACTGCGGAAAGTTTCATCTTTTTTGCGGATGCCGGTGCGTACAAAACGGACTTTCCAGATGTGGGGAGTCAGAGGAGCAAGTTCCAGTTTGGTCACATAAGCAAAAGAGACCGGCTGACCGAGGGAGTTGACCACCTGTTTACGGGTGGTTGCAAATTCTTTGACTCCGAATTTTTTCTGTACTTCATCCGGCAGCATAGCAACAAAAGTTTCGGCGTCGTCTTTAAGGAATGCTGTCAGAAGTTTGCGGCAGATTTCGTATTCTTCGCTCTGGATGGCGGCAGATTGGGTTTTGTCAGAAAGAGTTTCCGGCGGCAATTCACGGATGACAGTACAACCGGTCAAAAGGATAACAGCAAAAACAGATGCGAAAAAAACTCTTTTCATATCATACGGCCCTTTATATATCTGAATATACAATATTAAAAAATTGTCTTTCGTCAATAAAATCTTTCAACGAAAGATAATATAACATAAAAAAACGCTTCTGTCAAGAGCAAAAGCGTTTAAAACGATAAATTATTTATTGATTTATCCTGTGTCAGGATTTTTTTCGGTAGTTCAGCGCTTCTTTTGCCGTTTCAAATCTGGCGGTCAATGTTGCGTCGGTTACGGGAAACAACTCCTGAAACTCTTTGATTTCAGAGGTGCAGTCTTTGGCAGTAGTATGTTGTGATCCCCAGCCGGAATTTCCGATGATGGCGGCTTGCAGTTCGGCGGCAAGGTCATCAGAGCCGGATTTTTTCAATCCGGCGGCAGATTCCAGACGGTCGAGGAGTTTTTCTGCTTTACTGTGATTGACTTTGATCAGAGTGTTTAACTCCGCCGCGGCTTTTTCATTGCCGTTTGCGGCATCGGTAATGAGTTTTGCGACTGCGGCAAGTTTTGGGAATGCGGCAAGAGTTGTTTCATCCGGGATGTCGCTGATATTTTTTTCGTTCATATCCAGACAGGCGGCAAGTAATTTTTCTTTGATAGTTGCAGCTTCCAGATTTTTGGCTCTGACGGCAGATTCTCTTTCGGCGGCGAGGCGTTTTTCGCAACTGTTTATCGCACGGGCAATGAGTTCGCTGTTGTGCCTGTTTTGAGAATTTTTAAGCTGTGCGATGATGGTGTCGGCGGTTTTCCGGTCGGCAGATCCCAGTGTGGTAATAAGTTCGGCACACTCGGCATCTTTTTGAGCAAAAAACTCCTTGCGTCTGGCGAAGAAATCATTCATACCGGCGTTGAAACGCTCGCGGAGGTCGTTTTCACTGTGTCCGGCGTGAGGTGCGGCGTTGAACTCCGCACGCAACTCTTTTGCCCGGATGAAATCGTGCAGTTCCAACGCTGTGATCGCGGCGATCAATTCTTCTTTGCGTGCAGTATTGGCGGCATACTTTTCGCTGGCATTGCGGTAGGCTTCACTCCTGGCGTTGAAAAAAGCATTGGCATAACTGCGGAATTTCTGGAAAAGTTCAGTTTCCTGCTTCCCGCAACCCGGTAATTCCTGCCACTGCTGCTGCATGGATTTGAATTTGGTGGCGGTATTTTTCCAGTCAGTTGAAGTTGCCAGCGGCTCTGCTTCGGCACAGATTTCATTTTTGATTTTGAGGACTTCTTTCTGCTGCTGGTGTCTGGCGGCGAAGAAACTGTCTATACGGTGTTGAAGTGCCCGGGTCAATTCCAGAAAACTGGCATTGATCTCATCATTTTTTTCTTTCGGCACACTGCCGAGAGTTTTCCAGCGACTGCGGAGTTTCTGCAATGTCGTTGCCGCCTGCGGCAGGGATTTTTCCGGAATATCCTGCAAGGCAGTCAACTCTTTGCATATATCCAGTTTAAGGGTGTAACTTTCCCAGCGGGCGAGGTCGAGGGTCTCAAAATGACAGGCGAGGGCGGCGGAAACTTTGTTATGCATATCGTTGTATTTCCTCTGCAGTTTCGCCGGGAGTTTGCCCAGAGCGCGTATTTTTTCATCTTCGGTTTGCCGGGCATCTTTCAAACCATCCATATCTTTGCTTTCGAGCAGAGTGCACAAAGTATCAATACTCTCCTGCACTTTGGCGGCAAGTTCCGCTTCTCTGGCGGATTCCTGCATCAGCATTTCCCGCAGAGGTGCGGCGATCGCCTGATAAGCGTCGTTTTCGGTCTGGGATGGTGATACTGAAGCCCACTTTGCATCAAGGCTGTCGAGTTCTTTGACGGTGGCAAACATTCCGGCTTCAGCCAGCGAAGCGAGTTCTGCCATGATTTTTGCTTTGAAATCATCAGGAGAGAGGTTTTCCGGCATGATATACGATCTCTTTATGTTTTGTGATATTGTTTACACTCAATAACTGAAAAAGCCTGTTACAGACAAAATAACCTCTTTTTTGTTATTTTGCAACAGGCATTTGCATAATTCCTCTTGATTTTTTATAAAAAATACGGTATATTCTATGTGTGACACAGTACACAGAGAGTATTTGCAAGTTTTTTTAGAGAGAGTAATCAATGGCACAGGTTTGTGAATTTAAAACAGAAGTTCGTCAGCTGCTTAATCTGATGATACATTCTCTTTATTCCAATAAGGACATTTTTTTGCGTGAATTGATCGCCAACGCCGCAGATGCGATCGACAAGGCTCGCTTTGAAAGCCTGACCCGCCCTGAAATGAGTGCCGACTGGCAGATCCGTATCGAAATCGACAAGGATGCGAAAACTCTTAAAATCAGCGACAACGGTATCGGTATGACCTCCGATGAAGTTGTGGAAAACATCGGCACTATCGCCAAAAGCGGCACCAAAGCTTTTTTGCAGGCGTTGCAGGAAAGCAAAGATGCCCAAACTGATATTCCTGAACTTATTGGACAATTCGGTGTCGGATTTTACTCTGCCTTTATGGTGGCAGACAAGGTTGAATTGAAAACGAAAAAAGCCGGCAGTGATGCTCCGGCGGTGCTGTGGCGCAGTACCGGAGAAGGCAGTTTTGAACTTGATTCCGCAGAAAAAGAGTCCGCCGGTACCGAAATCACCCTCTTTTTGAAAGATGATGCCGAGAAATATACCGATGTGTGGATGCTGAAATCCATCATCAGAAAATATTCCGATTACATCGAATATCCGATCGTGGTGCCGGAAGAAAAGAAAAAAGAAGATGATACCACTGAAATCGTGGATACTGTCGTCAATTCTCAAAAAGCGATCTGGCTCCGCAAAGCTTCCGAAGTGACAGAAGATGAGTACAAAAGTTTTTACAGCCATCTTTCCAATTTCGGCGGTACGGAATATTTGAAAGCGATCCATATGGCGGCGGAAGGTGCAAGCGAATTCAAGGCGTTGCTGTTTCTGCCGAAAACCGCTCCGTTCAACCTGCTGATGCCGGAGATCCAGAAAAAGGGGTTGCAGCTTTATGTCAAACGGGTATTTATTACCGATGAATGCAAAGCTCTGCTGCCGGATTATCTGCGTTTTGTCTGCGGTGTGGTGGATTCCAGCGATCTGCCATTGAATGTTTCGCGTGAGATACTGCAGGACAATCCGATTCTGGGCAGGATCGAAAAGGCCGTTACCGCCAAAGTTTTGAGTGAACTGAAAAAACTTCTGGAAAACGACCGGGAAAATTACGAAAAATTCTTTGTGGAATTCGGCAAAATATTGAAAGAAGGTATCCATACTGATTTCAACAATGCCGACAAGATCAAAGATATCGTCCTTTATGAATCAATGAATAGCGAGCCGGGCAAGCGTATCACGCTCTCGGAATATGTCGCTGCGATGCCGGAAAGTCAAAAAGATATTTATTTTATCACCGGCGAAAAAAGAGCTTCAGTGGCGTCAAATCCGGCATTGGAATATTTCCGCAAAAACGGATACGATGTGCTGTTTATGACCGATCCTATTGATGATTGGATCATGCAGAGTATGTTCCAGTATCAGAAAAAGAGTTTCAAATCCGTTGACAAGGGCGATTTCGAGATCGACGGTGCGGCGGAAAAAATCAAAGAAGCCAATGAAAAATATGCCAAACTGGTAGAATTTTTCAAGTCTGAATACAGTGAAAAAGTGAGCGAAGTCCGTTTTACCGGCAGGCTTACCGACAGTCCCTGCTGTCTTATTACTGACGGCGGTGCGATGAGTCCGCATTTGGAAAGACTTTTCAAGGCGATGCATCAGGATGTGCCGGTCAGCAAACGGATACTGGAATTGAATCCGGTAAGTCCTCTGGTGGAAAAACTCAATGTTTTGGCGGAAAAGGGCGATTCTGTTGAGTTGAAAAAATATGCAGCCGTGCTTTACGGACAGGCTTTGCTTGCCGAAGGCAGTCCTCTGGATGATCCGGCGGCATTTGCTAAAAATGTGACAGAGATCCTGGGCGAAACTCTGTCGAAATAAGTTACGCTTTATTTAAGCGGAGAGATGGTCGAGTGGTTTAAGGCAGCGGTCTTGAAAACCGCCGAGGCGCAAGTCTCCGAGGGTTCGAATCCCTCTCTCTCCGCCATTTTTTTTGTCCAAAAAATGGCGAACGAAGACGTAAGTCTTCTCTTCACGCTTTTGTGCCAACAAAAGCTCTTCACTTAAAACCGAAGGTTTTCTTCACATCTTCACCAAACCCAGAGAAGACTTTCTTGTGAAGTCATTTCATTCCGCTAACGCTCCATTTCACTTGTGAAGACGTTCGCTCTGCTCACTTGTGAAGTTGTCGCCTGTCGGCGGGTTGATGTGTTTCTGATTAAAAGCGCACCTGCGGTGCTTGGAATAAAAAATCAGGTTTCGTGGCAAATGTGCTGCAAAGCCGGATTGGTATTTGCTGTCAGCGATAGCCCAGCACTTCGCGGGTGACTTCGTACTTCAGCGGTGCACCGGAAATGAATTTTTTACAGTCGGCAATGACAAAATCTGCCATCCGGTGAACTTCGTCCTGCAGAGATCCTGCAATGTGGGTGGAAAGAAAGACATTTGGCATAGTGTAAAGCGGCGAACCCGGCACCGGAGGTTCCGGCTCGGTAACATCCAGCAGGGCTTTCAAATCCCTCCGCTCTTTCAAAACTTCGATCAAGCCTTCCTCATCAACCTGAGCGCCGCGGCCGGTGTTGATAAAAGTGGCGTTGGGCCGCATGGAAGCAAACATTTCCCGGGTAAACACCTTTTTGTTGTCATCCAGATCGGGCAAATGGTTGCTGATTACCAAAGCGGTGCGGAATGCTTCAGCGATAGAAACAGTACGACGCGCCGGATTGGTGGGTATCACCAGAACTTTCAATTTGAACATCCGGAGAAACTCCTGAACTTTAGTGGAAATCGTGCCATCCCCGATAAGCGCCACCGTTTCCCCGTAGTTACCGGCGGCGGCATTTTTACAGGTCGGATCCCGATAACCATTGGCACTGTAAGTCCGCGAATCGGCAAAATAATTTTTCATAGAAAGCAATATTTGAGCGAGAGTAAATTCCGCCACCGGAATAGCGTTGGCTTTCCAGGCGCTTGACAGGCGGATCCCCCGCTCCAGCAAAGGCCAGGCAAATTTTTCGGTGGCGCCCGCCGCGTAAAACACCGCTTGCAATTTGGGCATTTTTGCCAACTGCTCAGGAGTAAAATTCATCATCCCCCAAGTGGAAAAAATCACCTCGACTTCCGAAAGATCCATGCTGTCAAAATTATCATTGCAGACACAGCCGGGGAGCATATCAATAAAAGAGCCGATTTCCGCCTGTTGCTCCGGCGAAAAAACATAGTCGATCATTGCCGGATTATTACTGAGAAAAACCCCTTTCATACGCTTCATTTTTCAATTCTCCTCAGTTTTCAAGATATTTAATAAGCACATTGATGTTGTTGATATATTCAGGATTTGCAGTAACTTCCCGACGATGTCCGGGGATGAAAGAAACGATTTTGCCGCCCCACGGCGAAATTGTTTCGCAACACTGGGGGTACACCCAATCTGCCGCGGCACATTCCATAAGTGTAACGGTGGGGGAAACCTGTTCCAGACGGGTGTAAATTTCATCCTCCGGCAAATCCAATTCCTGCAGAGCAGATATCAGCGGATGGCGTACATTGCACTTTACTACTTGATAAGGCGCTTTGGGGTGGACCGATTCTGCCACGCCGTCGGGGTCATTGGGGCGCACCCAGCGGAATCCGACAATTTTCCGCCACCATTCCCACTGCCAGAAAGCAGCACTGGAACCGTGAAGCAGCAGAATATTGCCGCCTTTTTCGCACCATGCACGCACCGCTTTTTCAGCTCCGGCTCCGGGATGGGGAATATTGCAGGTGTCACCTATCATATTGAGGACAAGCAGTGAGCAATTTTCCAGCCACGCACCGGATTCAAGCATACTCCAATCGTCTTCGGCGAAAAAAAATCTGTCCCGCAAAGTCTCGGGGAGATTTTCAAAAATCACCTTTCCCGGATTTGCACCATAGTGATTATCTGCAAAGAAATAAATCATTCAACACCTCGCTTTTTATCTGTCTGTAACATATCATATAACCGCTGATTTTTCAAGTTACACGGAGTGCTTTTCCCTTGTTTAACTTGTAAAAAACAGCCTGATGGTATATACTAAATGAATGCATTATTACGCCATAATTTTTAAATTAATAATCAAGAGGGAAAAATAAGTGAAAAAAAGCGTCATACTCCTTGCCGTAATTTCAATTCTAATATCTTTTACTGCATCGGGTGAAAAAATAAAACTTTTCCAATTTGAAGGAAGTTTTTTCAGGGAAACTGCGCCCAATGATTTTGCAAACACCATCAATGTTGATGGAAAAGTTTTCAAAAAAATGACCGCGGATGATTTTGTTAAAATCGAACTTTCCCGTACTTGGTACAACTCCCCCGACGCTCCGGCAGATCAATGGGCGGAGAAAAAATATCCCGGCAAGGAATTCCGGATGCCGGAAAAAAATCTGCTCGATCTTGATGCAGTTTTTGCTCCGGCAAAACCGAAAGAGTCGGACACCACCTGTCTGTATAACGAGTTTGAAGCTCCCGAAGACGGTTTCGCATTGATCGGTATGGATTGCGACCGGTGGTTTGAGGCGAAATGTAATGGTATAACCTATTATGCCACATTCAAATCCGGAAACCTTTCCGGTGATTACAAGCCGGAAAACAATGTCTTTTTGATCAAAGTTCGCAAAGGCAGCAATTTACTGGCAGTGAAAGTCCGCCGGGGCAAAAGCTCGTGGAAATTTGCCTGTTCTGAACTTTCCCCCCAAAAGATCGCCAATAAAAATGTAAAAGAAACCGATCGCTATATCAGCGACCGTGTGCCGGATGATTTTTACCGGAAAATCGAAAAAGGCGAATACGCCACCAATATTTATCCGGTTTTTGCCGACCGGAAAGCCTGGGAAAAAGCACGCCAAAGTCCATACGCCGATATCATCATTCAGGAAGCCGATGCTATCATAAACGAGGCGATCCCGCCGTTGTATTATTCCGACTACAAAATGTTCAATGCCAACGGTGACCGTGCCAAATTTCAAAATTCCTATTTCCAGCGCCGCAAAAATCTGGGTTTGCTGACGCTCGCCATGTGCCTTACCGGAAACAAGGCAAAATATATGACCAAGGTCATAGATTATACCGTTGCCATTATGGAAGAATGGGACTGGTGTTTGCCTGCCCATGCCTCCTGGAGTTATTACCGACTGGAAAGGTGGAAATTCTGCGATCTTTTTTGTGCCGAAACGGGAGCGGTCATGGCGCAAGTGCACGCCTTGCTTGCGGACGAATTCGACAAGGTGTTCGAGGGGCTTTCCGAACTCATTCGCACCAAAACACTTGAACGCACGGTTTACACCACTCTTTATTCCGGATTTGAGCATTGGTGGTTGACTGCTGCCCAACCTGCCAACTGGACTCCCTGGTGTAGTTATAACAATCTCGCTACCAATCTGATGCTGGAAAAAGACCCGGCAAAACGGCTGTTTGCGACAAAAAAATTTCTGGGAGCAACCTCCCGTTATATCAATTACTGTCCGGCAGACGGTTACAGTCCGGAAGGACCGAGTTATTACAACAAATCCAACCTGATGGTTTTCCGCACCCTCTATTTACTGCACAAAGCCATGCCCGGCAGTATGGATAAAATATGGGCCGACCCGAAAATCAAAACCATGGTTGAATTTATCGTCAATCTCCAAATGGGGGCTGAACATCAACTCACTTTTGCCGACAGCCAACCGAAAATCATTCCGAATCTTTCATTCATATTGCCTGCCGGAAAAATCTTTAATTCTCAAGAACTGCTGGGGCTCGGCATAAACCGGCTTGCCAAACTTGGCACCGAGGGTTCACACCTCAAAGAGTCACTTGCCCTGCTGTTTGACATGCCGGAAAAACTGCCGGAAAAGTGTCCGGTCGGCAAGCCGGTTTCTCTTTTCAAAAACCGTCTGGTCATCTTGCGTTCCGCCGGTTTTACCCTTTCGCTCAAAGGCGGATATAACAATGAGCCGCATAATCACAACGATTTGGGGCACTTCTCTATTTTCAACGAAGGTAAACCGGTTATCGTTGATGCCGGCACCGGAATTTACTCACGCATTCACTTTTCCACCAAACGCTACACCTTGTGGAATACTCGGGGCAGCGGACACAACGCTCCGGTTTTCGGCAAATACGAGCAAGTAAACGGTTGGAACTATACTGCTAAATTTGAACTTAAAGACAACATAATCACCTGCGACCTTTCCAAAGCCTATCCCGCTCAAGCCGGGGTAAAAAGTTTTGAGCGGAAACTGGAATTCAGCGACAACAAAGTCACGGTGGAGGATGATTTTGTGTTGGAGAACCCCCTGCCGGCAGTTATCACCCTCTTGTGTGCCGTACCGCCGACGGTCAAAGATAAAAATCTCATCCAGTTGGGTAATGTGACTCTCAAGTTGGAAAACATCGCCTTTGACAGTACAGAGGCAGTTCCCGAAAGCGAAAAAATCTGGGGCAAGCCCCTGACGGCTCTCCGGCTGAAAAGCGATTCAAACAACTACAAACTTATTTTTGAAAACGATTATACAAAATAAAAACTTCTGAAATTTTTTATGGAGAAAATATGATGAAAACCAAATATTTGCTGTTTGTATTTGCTGCAGTTTTACCGTTGATACTTTTTTCCGCACCGCATGATTTGAATGAAGAAGAAAAACTCGCTGCCCATCTTAATGCTCAATATGTCGCTCCTAAACTTTCTGTAGATGGTTCGTGGTCAATGGTAATTGTGCCTGATGTCCAGGGATATAATTATTTTGCCCGTAATCAAGGCCTTTTGCAATTAATGATTGACTGGATTGTAGACAACCGGGAGCTTCTCAAAATCCAACAGGTCCTTTTTACCGGAGATCTGGTATATCAGAATAACACAGGCAGTATCAATATAAAAAAAAATCTGGTGTGCCGAGAACAGTGGAAAAGTTTTTCAAGAGTAATGGAACGTATCGATGGAGAGTTGCCTTACATCCTCTGTACCGGCAATCACGATTACGGTATTCGCGGTTCAGAAAATACCAATACCCATTTTAATGAATATTTTCCCAGTGACCGCAATCCATTAACCCGTCGTCAGCTGGTTGAATGTGCACCAAATCGCAGAGGCGTTCCGACTCTTGAAAATGCAATTTATCAATTTACTGCGCCGCATCCTGATAACCGTAAATTTCTCGTGATATCTTTGCAGAATAATCCTGCTGATAAAACTATAAAATGGGCAAAAAGCATAGTGGACAAGCCTGAGTTCGCTAATCATTTTTGCATTTTGTTGACTCATAACTATTTGACAGCAAGTGGTGAAAGATCAAAAATCGGTGAAACTATCTATCAGCAACTTGTATTTCCTGTAAAAAATATCCGTTTGGTTGTATGTGGTCATATATGTAAGCCTTTTGACTGGGATAGCTGTGTGGCTTTTTCAAAAGACAAAAATTCTTCCGGTAAAACGGTAGCTCAAATGGTTTTCAATACTCAGGATATTGAAGGTGGATGGGGTAACGGCGGTAACGGATGGCTCCGGTTATTGGAATTTATGCCGGATAAAAAGACTGTTAAAGCAAGAACATTTTCTCCGTTCTTTGCTATTTCACGGATGACCAGATATTTGGCATGGCGTAAGGATGGTAAAAATGAATTCAGCTTTGAGCTTGAATGATTTTACTTATCCCGGAAAAATCCGTTTGCTGGGAAAGTAAACATATGAAAAAGTTTTATATTTTTTTATCGGGATTTGTCTGTGTTTTTTCCTTGTCGGGCTGCTCCGGATTTTCCCGCCTGCCGGAAATAAATTTTGTCGGCAAAAGTTGGGAGGAAGTTGTCAGAATATTTGCCTCCAATCCGGAAAATTACACGATGGCAGAATTAATCTGCTGATACCTGTGAGCCGCCACGATCCATTAGATTGCAATGGCAATTTATACTTCAAGACAGCAAAAGAAGTCATTGCTGATCAACAAGTACAAAACGCCCGTGCCATGGGCGGATACAAAACCGGGCGCCGGTTTGCTTCCCCTGGCGGATAGAATTATTATGAAGTTATTTTTGACCAAAATGGTATTGCTGTTTCCCAAAAAAAGATTTACACAGTTTTGATAGACCGTGAATTTTTTCTGGCGTTTGAAATAGTGTAAACAGGTAAAACTTTCCCGCCCTTGCAAACGGCTCTGCTGCCGGTATTTACGCCTGATGGCGGAACTGCATCTCGTAAAGGTGTTTGTAATGACCTTCCGGTATGGCAAGCAACTCGTCGTGTCCGCCGAGCTCGACCAGTTCGCCGTTGTTTATCACCGCGATGCGATTGGCATTTTTGATGGTGGAAAGCCGGTGGGCAATGATAAATACCGTACGGCTTTTCATCAAATTATCCATCGCCTGCTGAACCAGTGTTTCAGATTCGTTGTCCAGGGCACTGGTCGCTTCATCCAGTACGATGATGGGAGCATTTTTTAAAATCGCTCTGGCAATAGCGACCCGCTGACGCTGTCCGCCGGAAAGGGTCGTACCTCTTTCGCCAAGTACCGTATCCAGACCGTTGGGTAATGCGGCGATGGTTTCGGTAAGATGTGCTGCTTCCAGAGCATCCTGCAATTCTTTTTCTGTCGCATCGGATTTGCCCATTAAAATATTTTCGCGGACAGTGCCGGAAAAGAGGAAGTTATCCTGAAAAACAATTGCAATATTCTGCCGCAGGGAATCCAGTTTGAAATCAGAAATATTCACGCCGTCAAACTTTAACGCCCCTGACTTGATGTCGTAGAAACGGGGCAGTAAACTCACCAGCGTGGATTTGCCACCGCCGGAGTTTCCTACGATCGCCAGAGTTTCATTTTTTGCCACAGAGAGATTGATGTTTTTCAGCACTTCTTTGTCTTTTTCGTATTCAAAAGAGACATTTTCAAAGGAGATCCCCTCGTTGAGACCGGTCAATTCTCCGGCACCGGCTTTTTCTTTGATTTCGCTTTGGCAGTCAAAGAGTTCCAGCACGCGGCTCAACGCCACAAAAGTATTCTGAATGGCGGTTATGGCGTGGCTGAGAGATTTGATCGGCTTGTAGAGCAACAGCAGGGAGGCAAGGAACGAGGCAAAGCCGCCGGAAGTCAAAGTGCCGTTGTTGATGAGATAAGTCCCGAAACCGAGTATTACCGCCACCCCCACTGATGAAATTAGATGCATCACCGGAGAAAGCCAGATCAGCCTTTTTTGCAAAGACATCGTTACACGGAATGATTCCCAAGTGTAATCGCGGAATAATCCACTCTGTCTTTGTTGTAAATTGTATGCCGCCATCACTTTATTACCGGCGTGGGTTTCGTTGACATTGGTGGTCAACTGGCCGCCGATGACCATATTCTGATTAGATGCTTTTTTTATCCGCTTGCGCAGCACCGATGCCGGCAAAAAGGCACAGACCAGTACCAGTACTCCGACGATCGCCAACTGCCAACTGCTGTACAGCATGACGGCAATCAGACCGATCGAACTGCAGGCAGTGGTGACGATGGTTTTCAATTGATCCACAAAACTGGTCGAAGCTGCCGTCGGGTCATTGATATAGCGGGAAATCACCACTCCGGAAGTGTTGTCGTCAAAAAATTTCGGATCCATATAGACCAGACGGTCAAAAAGACTCATCTTTATATCATTGGTGATACGCTGACTTGTCCACACGCAGATATACTGGTTGAGGTATTGCAACAGCCCTTGTATTGCAGTAAAAAGCACCACGCAAAAGGGTATGATAATCGCCAACTGCAAGCTGGTGAAAGTGAAATCTATTCCGAGAAATGTAAATGCGACATCATTGCCGCTGATGACATAGTCCATATATGGTTTGAGGACAAATGCCGTCACGCCGTCAAGCATCCCCAGCGGAATGGCGATTATAAATCCGATGATGATACGCCAAAGATAAGGCTTGACAAAGGGAAACATCCGCTTGATCAGCCATGAATAGCGGAATGAATTCTGTGCAGTGGTTTCAGTCAGTTTCATGCGTCAAACCTCAAATCAGTCTTCCCAGTACCGGGTAAGCCAGGTGGTCGGTTTGACGTAACGCAGTCCCCGTTTGCCGCAGTAACCTTTGAGTGCCATCTGCGGAGTTGGTTTGCCGTGGAAAACAATGATTTTTGCATCGGTCGGGTCATTGGGCATTTTGAAAAAATTGATCGGGAAAGGCTGCAGACAGTGTCTTTTGAAACTGACGCACCAGGATTTATCCCAATACTGCAAAATACCTTTTTCGTGCATCTGATACGAGAGGAATGCCTGTTCGTTGCGGTAGGTCTTGCGGATGCCGTTGCCCAAATCGTAAAAATTGGTCAGGACTTCCGGATACTTGCCGATTTCAAAACGGAAAACCGAGGAGTTGCCGATAATGTCGCGGGGGAAGTCCCAATCTTTGCAGATGAGGAAATCGCCCGGTACTTCAAAGAGGGCATCAATATTTTGCCGGATCACGATATCCAGATCAAGAAAAAGTGCCACGCCCTGCAAATCCGCCAGCGGAGAGTTGAAAAGCGAAAGTTTCCGCCAGCCTTTGTCGCCGATGCGGGGGTTGTCGTGGTATGGGGGCAGTTCGCGGACTTCGATCCCCGGTAGCAGACCGGTGGCATCGTCAGTGAAGCAGACAAAACGATGGGGGACAGTCAGATTTTTTTCCACCATTTTATAAAGCCGGTTGGCATATTCAGCACCGAATTTGGTGCCCCATTTCATACAAATAACATTTTTTTCCATAAGACAGACTCCATATCAAAATTAAATACCACAATAATCTAATACTTCAATGCTTAAAATACAAGTTGAAAAAATCTTTTTTCAGTCGAAACTGGTCTGATGTTCTCTCAATGATTGCGGTACGGCAAGTTTTATATCCGGATAACTTTTCAGATGTTCCAGCAATATCCTGCGGACTTCGAGTATCGTCAGCGGATTCTGCTGGGCGCTGTGGCCGGAGTGTACCACAAGTTCACTTTTCGCTCCATCCAGATGGCTGCTGCTGTAAGGTACGATCCCGTCACTGCCGGCGGGTACTCCGTCGCCATCGGCATTGCCGATGATTGAGTGATACGGCACATCTTTTACAAAAGGAATTTTGGCAAGTTCTTTAAGTACGGCACTTTCGGGCATAAGATTGTCGATGCCGGTCGGATAATCGCTGACTTTTTTATCGGCAATCAGATTGGTGACGATACCGTTGAGTGTTGAAATCATCGTGATCGGCAATCTGACAAGTTTGCTGCCCAGTCTGCCGACAAAGTTTTTGGCAAAATCCGAGCCGCGGTGAGGTACGGCAATAAAAATCACCCGCCGGACAAAAGCAAGATGTTCAAAAGAAAAAACACTCGCCAGAAAATCTTTTTGCTCCTGATTCAAATGGTCAAGCCGGGCATCTTTGACCTGTGATGTGATGATGTTGCTGCCGAGATCACTGCCTGAATCCATGATCGCAGTTTTGCTGAGCAGTCCGCCCATTGAATGGCCCACCAGCACCATCCGGTCAAACATTTTGACAGAATACCCCTGACGGATGAGTTTTGTTCTTTCATTCAGCAGTGCGCGGCGCAATTCGCGGGCGGAAAAAAGTATCGGTACTCCGCTGGAGTAGGAAAATCCCCAGAATTGGTAGTGTTTTCTGATATCCGGGTCGTTTTGCAGGGTGTTGAGCATTTGTATCCAGGTGCGGGTGTTGGAAAGCAGTCCGTGTACGAGTACCACCGGGATACGCTGATCGTTGAATGGTTCAAATTTATAAAGTCCCTGCATTTCTGCTCCGAGTTCCGGATAAAAAGCATATACCATATGGTGCAGCGGCAGCGGGCGTTTGGCCATATAGGCGATAGGGGTGGAAAAATCCATTGCGAGAGGTATTTCTCTGCCGGCGACATTGACAGTGTTGGTATCGCGGGTGTTGTGAAATATCAGTTTGGCTTTGAGTTCAGTCAATCTGCCGTCGGTGTTGAAGGCAATAGTAAGTGTCGCCGGAAACACCTGATCTTTGACCCATTGCGAATCCTGATAAAAGTCATTTTTAAGGTCGCAGATCAGCGGTGCGCCGATACCGAAATGACGGGAGTTGTGAGAGAGATTTCCGGTTTCGTAATCGGCACAGAGTTTGAAATCATCAAAATTTTCCGGCGGCATGGCAAGATTGTACTCCGGTGGAGCAAACGTGACCCGCTGATTTCCGGCTGTCGCAAAACTGAATCCGTCTTTGCGGTAGAGTTTGCGGAAATGCAGATAGTCAAAAATCTCATTTACCGCAGTATTGTAGATTTTAATGACCTGCACGCGGTCGGCATTGTAGGGAAATTCGCCGGGGTTATCCAGCGCCGCCAGATAGGCGTAACTGAATATTGCCGCCGGCAGATAAAAGCGTATCGCCTGATCCCGGTCAGATTTGAAACGGTGTCCGGCTTTGAGTGAAATATCCGCCATAGCAAAGAGATAATGCGGACGCGGTTCGGTGCGGAAAATATTCTGCATCCGGTGGAGGGCTTTTTCCGGATCGGATTCAAAAGTTTCCATCAGCAGGTGATCTGCCAGCAGATTTTCTGTCTGTGCCAGCAGTTTTGTGCCGCCCATGATCTCCGGTTTGGAAGTGTTTCCCAACCGGTCAGTACGGATGACAGATATTCCAGTGGCACAGCCGCAGACAAAAAGCAGACAAAAAACGGTTGAGAGAAAAATTTTCCGCATAAATCAATTTTGTATCAATTGGCAGGATATTTGTCGGGATGACGCAGACGGCGGCAGACAGGACACATAAATTCGTTGAGGTTGTAAACGGTGGCAGAATCCCCGCTTTGTTTCAGCGTTACAACGGCTTTTTCCGGAATGGCGATCCTGACCGGATCATTGTCGGCGGATAAAATCGCCGGTCCGCGGAGGATCTCGATTTCAACAATGGAATTTTCGTTGAGTACCAGATGGTTCAATTCTTCGGTGGAGTTGTTGAAAGCCAACCCGATACCGGTGCGGAAACTGCTGTGAGTGATGCTCCGGTAGTAAGCCGTGCTGCCGTGGATCGAAGCCAGAACCACACCGTCGCCGACGACTTCGGCGGCATAGAGTTCCCCGTCGATGCTGACCCGGTAACGCAGGGCACTGCTCCGGTCATCGTTGTAAATGACGATATCATTGATCCCGTAAATTTCCTGACCCCAGAATTCGCCGGACAATTTCGGCAGAGTAAATTTCCGGGGGAAATTGCAGAAATTTTCCAGTCGTTTTTCGGGGGAGTGTTCCGCACACGCCGGAGCAGTTTTCATATCGCGTATCGGGAGTTTGGGGATGCCGGGATAGAGTCTTTCCGCCCCCAGTAATGCACCATCGCCGCCGTGGGTCACGACAAGATCGATGTTTTCGCTTTCGTTTTCGCATTCTGTCATACCGAAATCCGGCAGCAGCGGTCTGATGTCGTCAAGGTTTTTTCCGGTCAGGATGATATTCATAGTATTAATTCCGTGTTATTTTGTTTTTTGCCAGGACGGCATAAAGTATTGCCGCGGCAGCATTTCCAACATTTATAGAAGCTTTCTGTCCCAGCATCGGCAGGGAAACGACACCGTCGCAGAGTTCGAGAGTTTCCGGCAGGATACCCAATGCCTCATTGCCGAAAACTATCGCCAGCGGAAATTCATATTCTTTTTCCCACGCCGGGGTACTGCCTTCCAGAGCATCGGCACAGAGTATCATTTTGCATCCTTCCTGACGGAGAGTTCTGACTGCGGTCGCCGAATCCGGCATCTGGCGGCAGGCTACCATAGTATCTGTCCCCATAGCGGTTTTTGCCAGTTTGGGATGCGGCGGGGCAGGGGTATAGCCGCAGGCGATGATTTCTTTGGCACCGGTGGCTTCGGCAATCCGGAAAATATTTCCGGTATTGTGGGCACTGCGCAGCCGGTCAAGGACGATGGTTATTTCTTTCAAAACGTCTTCTTTCTGTGATTTCTGCTGACAATCATATAAATTAATACATTTTTTTGTAAAATACAACTGTTTTGCTCTTGTTCAATGCGAAAATGGTGATATATTACAAAAAAAGACAAACGTATTGTATAATTTTAACAAGGTGTGAAGTATGGCAAAAATCCATCCCTCAAGTATTGTTATGGAAGGCGCTGTCCTGGCTGACAGTGTTGAAGTCGGTCCGTTCTGCTATGTCGGTCCCAATGTCCGTATCGGCGAAGGCACCCGGCTGCTTTCTCATGTGAATGTCGATGGTTATACCACACTCGGCAAAAACAATGTCCTGCATCCGTTTGCCGCCCTCGGTCAGCCGGCCCAGGATCACTCGGTCGTACCCGGCGAAGCGACTTTTCTCAACGTCGGTGATGACAACATTTTCCGCGAAGGTACTGCTATCCATACCGGTACTGCGCCGGGATCTTCCACTGACATCGGCAACCATTGTATGTTTATGAATGGCAGCCATGTTGCCCACAACTGCCGCATCGGCAACAATGTCATTTTTGTCAGTGAAGCGGTGGTCGGCGGCTATGGTCAGATTTTTGACAATGCGATCCTTTCCGGCCACGTGGCGATCCACCAGTTCTGCCGGGTCGGTCGTTTTTCCATTATTTCCGGCTGTTCGGCTTTTTCCAAAGACGTTCCGCCGTTTATGATGGCCGAAGGTCGTAATGGCGGTGTGAAAATGATCAACAAAGTCGGACTTTCCCGCGCCGGTTTCAGTGCTGAAGCCATGGCGGTGATCAAGCAGGTTTTCCGCATTTTCTACCGCAGTGATCTGATCCCGGGCATCGCTCTGGAAAAGATCCGCACCGAACTGCCTCAGACTCCTGAAGTCAAAGAATTCATCGAATTCGTGGAAAGCAGCAAACGCGGCGTAGTCTGCACCCGTGCGGTCAATCATCGCGACTGATCAAAACATCTGCTATGCGGCGGGGAATCAGATTTCCCGCCGCTTTTGTGTGAAAAATAAAAATTTGGAGAATCATTATGCTCAATCCTTTGGAAAAAAATCCTGCTTTCAACAAGCGCCGCGGTCCGGTGGTCCTGGCGATCCTTGACGGTGTCGGTTTCGGCAAATATGCAGACGGAGATGCGGTCAAACAGTCCCGGATGCCGGTTTTCAATTCCCTGCTTGCCAACTGCCCCTCGACGGCTCTCAAAGCCCACGGTACCGCCGTCGGTATGCCCAGCGATGCCGATATGGGCAACAGCGAAGTCGGCCACAATGCCATCGGTTGCGGCAGAGTTTTTTCGCAGGGTGCAAAACTGGTGGAAGAAGCCGTTTCCACCGGCAAACTTTTTGAAGGCGAAACCTGGCAGGAAGCCGTTGCCAATGTCATAAAAAATAATTCAGTGATGCACTTCATCGGACTTTTTTCCGACGGCAATGTCCACAGCCATATCGACCATCTCAAAGCGATGCTCACCCGCGCCCGTGCCGCCGGAGTTGCCACTGCCCGTATCCACATTTTGCTGGATGGCCGCGATGTGCCGGAAACTTCCGCACTGGACTACATCGTTCCTTTTGAAGCATTTCTCAAAGAGATCAATGCCGCTGGCGGCGATTACCGCATTGCTTCCGGCGGTGGACGTATGGTCATTACTATGGACCGTTACGGTGCCAACTGGGATATGGTCAAAAAAGGCTGGGAAACCCACGTGCAGGGCAAAGGCGAATATTTCAAATCCGCCGAAGAAGCCGTCAATACTCTGCGTCAGCGTACCGGAGCCATCGACCAGGATCTGCCTGCCTTTGTGATTTCAGATAACGGCACTGATCCTGTCGGAGCGATCCACGACGGCGACAGCGTGGTGTTTTTCAATTTCCGCGGCGACCGTTCTCTTGAAATCACAGCCGCCTTTGAAAGCGGTGCGGATTTTGACAAATTCGACCGCGGAGTTGTGCCGCAGGTCTATTATGCCGGTATGATGGAGTACGACGGCGATCTGCACGCTCCTGCCCATTATCTGGTCAGTCCTCCTGAAATCGACCGTACCATGGATGAATACCTCTGTGCTACCGGCGTCCGTCAGCTGGCAGTCAGCGAAACCCAGAAATACGGCCACGTTACTTACTTCTTTAACGGAAACCGCTCCGGCAAATTTGATGAGAAACTGGATGAATATATCGAAATCCGCTCTGATGTGGTGCCGTTTGAGCAGCGTCCGTGGATGAAGTCGGCTGAAATCACCGATCTGGTGGTGGAAGCCATTGAAACCGGCAGAGCCGATATGATCCGCCTCAATTTCCCCAATGGCGATATGGTCGGACATACCGGAAACTTTGAAGCGGTGGTAGTGGCGATGGAAGCTCTTGACCTTGCTCTGGCAAGGATCTGCGAAGCAGTCAAAAAAGCCGGTGGTGTGCTGGTGATTTCCGCCGACCACGGCAATGCCGATGATATGCTCGAACACAAAAAAGACGGTTCGGTCAAAGTCGATGCCGAAGGCAATCCCGCCCGTAAGACCAGCCATTCGCTCAATGCTGTACCCTGTGTCGTTTACGATCCGGAATCCAAAGGCGAATACAAAGCCGAATTGCGTGAAAACCTCGGTATCAGCAGTCTTGCCGCCACCTGTATCGAACTTCTCGGCTACAAGGCCCCGGCAGATTACGATCCCTCGGTCTTGCAGTTCAACTGATCATATCAGTAAAAAACCAAAGCCACCGGAAATCCCGGTGGCTTTTTTGTATATCAACGGTTGAAGAATTTTAAACAATCACCAGTTTTTACCAAGTTTCTGCAAGATTTTTTTGAGCATCTGCGTTCCCTTGTTCAGCTTTTTCTTTCTTTAGTTTTTCTTTTGTTTTTGCCCTTCTGCACAGATAGCACAAAAAATGAAAAATATCCACAGCGGACAAAGCGGTGGAAATACGAAACACAACACAATCATAATTAAAATAGTACACATTTCCAATTTCCTTTAAATAAAGTATGTCAAACAAATAGACTTCACCATTGTTAATTTGTTTTTAGGACGGACTGTATCTCGGCATATCCTTGTTAAGCGATCTTGCGATACCAGTAAATCGCTTGACACATCATAGTCGTGTTCATCCAATTTTATCTGGCATTGGTTACAGATTACTACTCTCATCAGATACCATCCTTGTTGTTTTGTAAAATTGCACACAAAAAAAACTGCGGAATCCAACAACTGAATTCCGCAGTCAAAAGCAAGGACGGAGCATGCTGATTTCTTACTGTGAAATTCAGTTTGCCCGGAAGTGTTCAAAAAAGCCGAACGCTTCCAAGCATTACCCTGAAAGGTCCGACCAAGAACCTGCCACCATCACGCAAAGAAGCGTCCGGCAAGATACAATTATCCTGCCAGATACAATTCACCTTGACGATGGCAAATACTTTTTTAACTTGGTCGGTTTATCAGGGTATTTGCTGAAAAAATACAGTTTTCAAAAAACCATCGGCATCATTTTGCCGACAACATTTGAAATATAGCATTTATGTCTGTTGATTACAAATACAATATCTTAAGTTGAGAGCGAAATTTGCAAAATATAAAAAATGTGAAAAAATTTTCTGCTTTTTAGAGAGTGGACGCAAAAAGTCCACTTTCTGACTGTAAGTTATATAGCAGATTGACACACTTGAACTATGAGAAAGGGGAAACATTATGGATGAAAACACTAAAACTGCAGTTGGTTTGTGGCTGGTTATATTGAGTATCGGACTGCTGCTTTGTCTTGTCCTTTTCGGCTGTCCCAAATACAAAGTGTGGCAGCAGGGACTTGTCGGTCAGGCGGAACTTGCCCGGGCAGAGCAAAACCGCAAAATCGCAGTGCAGGAAGCCGAGGCAAAAAAAGACAGTGCCAAAGCTCTCGCCGAAGCTGAAATCATCCGGGCAAGAGGTGTAGCCGAAGCCAACCGGATCATCGGCGAAAGTCTGCACGGCAATGAAGGGTATTTGCGTTATCTCTGGATCCAGGGATTGAACGACAATCCGCAAAGTGTCATCTATGTCCCGACCGAAGCCGGTCTGCCCATACTTGAAGCGGGCAAAAGAGGGGCTACGGCAGATAAAAGATGATTTCAGGAATACCGGTCGGGAAAACCCGGACATTGCGGTATTTCGCATTTATCGCCGAAAGCGAATACGGGCAGAATAAAAAGGTATAAGGCTGATCTTCGTGCAGTATGCGGCTGATTTCGTGAGCGATTTTTATCCTCAGGTCAAAATCAAATGTCTGCTGTAATTTTTCAATGAGGGCATCGAGTTCCCGGTTGCTGTAAGATATGTGATTACTGCCGCCCGGTGCCATCTGCGAGGAGTGCCAGACCTGAAAGAGATCCGGATCAAATGAACTGCTCCAGCCGAGCGTACAGGCATCGTAACTGCGGTTTTCCAGATGTTGTATATATACTGACCACTCCACTGTCTGGATTTTCATATCTATCCCGGCGGCGGCAAAGGATTCTTTGAGTATCGGCAGCATCCGCTGCTGCATCGGATGGTTTGCCACTTGCAGCATCGTGAAAACAAATTTTCTGCCGTCTTTTTCCAGGATACCGTCTCCGTCGATATCCCGCCAGCCATCCTGTTGCAGGAGTTCAACAGCTTTTGCCGGATCATACGGCCACGGTGCAATGCTCCGGTCATAATATTTGCTCTGCGGGAAAAACGGACCGTTGACGATTTCAGCCAGACCGAAGTATATTTCCCGTGCGATCTTTTCCCGATCGGTCAGTAACGTCAATGCCTGTCGTACCAGCCGGGAGCGGAAAAGCGGATTTTTCTGGTTATATCCGATATAAGTGTATTGCGGCAAAAGGTATTGATATTTATTGATTTTGCCGTCGGTGAAAATTTTGTCATTGCCCCGTTTTACCCACTGGTCGGGAGTCAGCTCCAAAGTATCCAGCTGCCCCGCCGCCAGTGCCTGAAATCTGGTACCGGGATGATTGATCAGGACATATTCCAGAGTTTCAAGTTTTGCCCCGACGCCCGCCCGGTTGCCGAAGTAATCCGGATTGCGGCGGAAAACCGCTTTTTTGTTTTTTTCGTAACTTTCCAGAAAATAAGGACCGCAGTTGACGATCATAGAATTTCTGCGGTGATCGCTGTTGAAACGCCTGCCGTCAAATTTGCCATCTCTGTCAAGGTAAAAAAAGCGGGGCAGGGGCGTCAAACTCAAAGTTGCACCGAGGGCGTTGTAATAAGCCGTCGCCCATTTGACAGTGAATTCATAGTCGTTGATGACTTCAATGCTTTCCAGATTTTTGTAATAGCTCCGCAACGGTGCGGCATTGACATCCGGATTTTTGATCACATCGATCATAAATTTGAAATCGTGTGCAGTAACTTCCACCCCGTCAACTTTTCTGCCGGTATCAGGATCGGTGAAACTGTGGAACTTCACCCCTTTGCGGAGTTTTATCCGGAATTCTTTTTTGTCGTTTGAGATTTCCCATTTTTCAGCCAGTAATGGTTCAAATACTTCCGGATTTTCCCAGTTCCTTTCGGCAAGTGATGCCGAGCATATACCTGCAAACATAGCGGCAGTAGCTTCGTTGGAAATAACCGGGTTGAAATTAGGCGGTTCTGCTGTGTATGCACGGGTGAGGATGCCTTTTACCGGAGCATCCGGCACAAAAAAACGGTAATTGGCGATATTATCACCCGGTATATCGGCATATTTGTTGTTGCTGTTTTCAGCGGCAGGCAGGGCGGTAGTACGGGAATTCTGCCGGGATATTTCAGCGGCAAGAGTCAGATTGCTTTCCCGCAATCTTTCCAATGACTGGATCCCGACACAGCCGAAAAATACCACGGCGGCAAAAACCGCCAGCAAAAGCAGTTTGGTTACTATCCCCCGGGTCATTTTTATCTCTTGGATATCCGCAAAATGAGATATGCACCGAGCAGCTGAAATGCTATATTCGGCAGCCACAGCAGATATTGCGGATAAAGTTTGGGGTAACTTGTCAATGATTCACACATGATTATCATCAAAAAGAATATCCCGGCAAGGATGATGCTCAAAAAAAGACCGATGGATGTTTCCCTGCGGTTGGTGCGTATCGCCAGAGGCATACCGAGCAGCAGAAATGCTATCGGTGCCAATGCAAATGCAATGCGTTGATTGAGTTCGACTTCCAGACTGGTGGTGTCTTTGCCGAGTTGCTTCGTCATTCTGATCCTGCCCATAAGATCCTGCAATCTCATATATTTCGGTTTGATGCTGATCCGCTGGGCATTCGCCTGATTGCCGTAATTGAAATTGAATTGCAGATTCTGGGTGTAAAAGCGGTCAATGGATTTATCCTTGCTGTTGCGGTCGGAAACTAGACAATCAAAAAGGTTGATTGTCAATACCTGTTTTTCCCGGTCGGCGGAAATTTTACCGTATTCAGCAGAAATATCCTGTGCGACGGTCGTCGCATTGGCAAGCGTATAAAGCTGTACCCCTTTGATGATATCCTCCCCCTCTTTGCTGTCGATATATATCAGGGTATTCTGATATGAAATCGGTTTGCCGGGTTCAAATATCGCCATCGGCTGATCCAGTACGGCATTGCTCATCAGGGCGCGGGATTTGAAAAGCAGCGGCGGGCCGATTTCCACTTGCAGATACAAACATAAACCAGTAAGCATCAGGGTAAAAAGCAGGATCGGCGCCATTATCTGCAAAATAGATACTCCGCAGGCGCGCATGGCGGTGATTTCATTGTCGGCGGACATTCTGCCGAAAACCAGCATCACTGCCACCATTACCGCCCATGGGACGGTAAATGTCAGGATGATAGGCAGTATGTACAAGGTGAATTGACAAAAAGTCCAGAAGCTTATTCCCTGGGAAATATAATCCAGTACCTTGACCAGATTTGCTCCGGTCATACCAAATGTCAAAATACCGATCGCCATAACAAAGGCGACCAGAAAGCCTCTCGTTACATACCAGTTCAGAATTTTCATGCAAAAATCCGGTTTAATCTTTCAAAAAATATTGCTTTGATATAAGATATATGCAAAAAAGCTTTTTGGCAAGAAAAACCGGATTTTTTTTGTTATTTAAAAATGAGTTCGGCGGTGTTGAACTTCATTTTGTTGAGCATAAACAGCAAATCTGCCAATGTTTCAGGGGGAAGTTCCGGTGTGCGCGAGAGTATCCACAGTTTGTCTCTGCAATCCGATGTGACCAGGGCCACCTGATAATCTTTATCCAGATAAATGATCCGGTATTTGCCGTAAAACGGCCGGAAAAAAGATACTTCAAGTTCTCCGGTGCCGGGGGCTCCTGCATTTCTGACATAACCGTGGATTTCCTTGGGTTTGCCGTTTTTTATACCGGAATTTATCACGTGCAGTTTGCCGTCGGGCGTCAAAAAATAGTTTGCTGTCACCATACTCATATCTTTTTCAAAGTAAAAAGGCAGCCTGGCGATCTCGTACCATTTGCCGAGATAGCGGTTGACATCAAAGCCGGAAACCGCCGGAATGTCGGCTGTTGTACTGCAATTGGAGCATCCGTAGAAAAAAATACTCGTGAAAACTGTCAGGAAAAGGAAAAACTTTTTCATTTATCTGCCTCCTTGTGATCGTGAGGGTATCTGATAATCATTATAATATAAAAGGCGTGAAAATCAACACTGATTGTGTTGTAAAAAGCCCGGCGGCAGGTTATATTATCAAATGTGAGCGTAAAATAGGTACAGGATGCCACAGCAGGATCAGGGTGGCTTTTGCGCAATTTGTTTCAATTCAGGATGATAAAAACGTGTTTGATGATCTGATAAAAAAAGTCCGTGCTGTTTTCGGCAGTAAAGCGGACAGCAAAAAAACTCCGCATCAGGGTAAAAAGAGTGCGAAAAATTTTGCCGCCGGCAAAAAGAAAGCCCATTCTGCCAACGGCAGGAAAAATGCGGTCGCGGTGAAAAAAAACTCCGCCAAAAAGCACCCGGGCGGCAATAATGTCAAAACTCCCGCCGCAGAAAAGAAAATAATTCCGGTCAAACCTGATCTTCTGCCGGAAGTTCCGGTTGTTGAGGGTAAACTCCGCTTTTCCGATCTGCCGTTACACACTGATATCCAGTATGGCGTCGCCCATGCCGGATTCAAATATTGCACCCCGATCCAGGCGATGTCTCTGCCGGCTTTGTTGGAAAAACGCGATCTTGCCGCCAGAGCCCAGACCGGGACCGGTAAAACTGCTGCATTTCTGCTTGCTTCATTTACGATGCTGCTTAACAAACCGCTGACGCAGAGAAAAAATGCGGCGCCCCGGGTATTGGTGCTTGCCCCAACCCGCGAACTTGCCGCCCAGATACACAAGGATGCGGAGCAGTTGAGTGTTTTTACAGAACTCTGCAACGTGGTGGTTTTCGGCGGGATGGATCACGCCAGACAGCGCAATGAACTGCAAAAAGCGGTGGATGTCCTTATCGGTACTCCCGGCAGGATCATTGATTACAGCCGCAGTGACGCACTTGATCTTTCGCAGGTGGAGATACTTGTTATTGATGAAGCTGACCGTATGCTGGATATGGGGTTTATTCCCGATGTGAAAAGAATCGTTTCCCAGCTCCCGGCAAAAGGTGAACGCCAGACTCTGCTCTTTTCCGCTACGCTGGATGAAAGCATTTTGCGTCTTGCTTCCGGCTGGCTTGCCGACCCGGCGGTGGTGGAGAGCGAACCGGAGAAACTCGTCAGTGAAAATATCCGTCAGGAATTTTATTCTGTATTGCGTGATGAAAAACTGGCAATGCTGCTCTATCTGCTGAAAAATCAGGAATATGAAAGAGTGATTATTTTCGGCAACCGCAAAGATGTAAACTTGCGTCTGCAAAAAGATCTTGCCCGTTACGGATACGACGTGCCGGTGCTTTCTGGTGATATACCGCAGGAAAAACGCATCAGAGTGCTGGAAAAATTCCGTTCCGGAAAAGAAAAAATCATTATCGCCACTGATGTCGCTGCCCGCGGTATCCATGTGGATGATGTTTCTATGGTCATAAATTATGATCTGCCGGAAAGGTCAGAGGATTATATCCACCGCATCGGCAGAACCGGCCGCGCCGGCAGGACCGGAGTGGCAGTGAGTTTCCTGTGCGAATACGGTGCCTACTACCTGCCGGATATCGAAAAATTACTGGATACCCGTTTTGCCAGTACCTTGCCCACCGAGGAAATGTTGCTTCTGCCGCCGGAAAATCCGGTCAGAAGCAGTAACTCCGGTAAAACATCTGCTCCGCAGAAAAAAACATATCGCAAAAAAAGATAATAAAACCCTGTAACCAAGAGAGGTGAAATCATGAAAAGTATAAAAGTCCGTAAACTGAGTGCCGAAAGCTTCAAAAAGTATGGCAGTTATGCCGCTATGATCAATCCTGAAGCGGAAACCACCGGACCGAAAGATGCTTCCATCGTCTTTTACCGGGATATGGTACAGCAGGATCTTTTCGGCAGTTGTCCCAATTATTCCACTTTGCGGGTGAAAGCCCGGCCGCAGGTCATCGAAGCAGGAGAATATCACAACAATACCTGTGAAGTGATCATGCCTCTCAACGGCGATGCCATTGTCTGGGTCGCTCCGGCGGATTGTTCCGAAAAAGTTCCCGTCGATAAAATCGAAGCCTTTTATGTGCCGCAGGGTACTTTGCTCTGCATCCGTCCCGGTGTCTGGCACTACGCACCTTTTGCCGCCGACAAAAATACTCTGGATGTTCTCATCGTCCTGCCGGAAAGATGCTACTGCAAAGATTTGGTCTGCGTGAATATCCCCAAAGCTGAACAGCGTAAGATCGTCAGCTGAGTACCAGAAATTTTGTTCCCTGACGCACTATTCTGCATTTAAAAATCAGGGGAAACGGGGATGTTATGAAAAAATTACTTTTTGCGGTCATTTTTACCATTTTGGCTGCAGAGTTGCCGGCTTTGCAGCCGGGGGATATGGCTCTGGATCTGAACCGGGTCGATTTTGTCCGCGGCGGCGGGATAGTCGCCGGCGGCAAATTGCCGCCCAAAGCGGATGGTACAAGGGAATTGCGGCTGGTGGTTTTTCTCTACTGCCGCAGCCATGACAGTCTGGAAACAGTCCGCCGTCTGGATGCTCTCCGGGCAGAGTACTCCGGCAAAATCAGAATCGCTGTGATCACTCCTGACCACGTTTCAGAGGCGGAGGAATTTGTAAAGGCCCTGCCGTCAAACGGAGTCAGTTTCGGTTGTGACCTTGACCGCCGTATCACTCCGCAGTATATGGCCGGTTCGCTCCTTTATCCCATGGCGTTTGCCATCGACTCCGACGGCAGGATAATCTGGCGCGGTGAAGCGGTGGATTGTCACGAAATGGTTGAACAGTATTTCAACGGCAGATTCAACGCCGGTGTGCAGCGGGAAATTTCCGTCGCTATGGATGAAATGCAGAATTACATCCGCGGCGGTGATGAACGCCGGATGAAAAAATGTGTCCGGAAAATCCTCGACCTCGAACCCGGTCATCCGGGGGCTTTGAGGATAAGATGTTTTGTGCTGGAAAATTCTTCCAGAGTCGATGATGCGTGGGAACTTCTGGAATCTGAAATCGACCAAAGTCCGACACTGGCAAGATTGTATATCAGTGCCTTTGATCTGATTTGCCGCAACCGCAGTTTGAGTGATAAACTTGCCGGGTTGCTTGAAAAGTTTGAAACCAACATTTCCAATCCCAGAGATTGCAACGCTATGGCGTGGGGGCTGTTGAATATGTTTGACTGCAATTTTACAGCACTTTCCTATGCCGGCAGATTTTACAATAAAGCATCAAACGCCGGAAACAACGGCAACGTACAAGTTACCGGCGCACTGCTGGCCTACCGGATGGGCGATCTTGATACCGCCATCGCCAGACAGCAGCAGGCAGTGGAGTTTTTTGAAAAATCCGGTATGCGGTCTCTGGCAGACAGCAATCGGGAAAAACTGGAATTTTTCAACCAAGTCAAAGCAATGAGAAAGTGACAGCCGGGAATGAATTGTAATTTTAAATATCTTGAAAGCATCGACTGCGAATCCAGCAATCTGATTCGCGGATTGCAGTTGATTCAGGCTACCGAAGGATACGTTTCCGACGATGCCATACGTGCCGCAGCAGAATATTTTTCTTTGCCGGTGGTGGAAGTTGAGAGCGTTTTGAGTTTTTACGCCCAGTTTAAAAGAGTTAAACCGGGCAAACACCAGATCGCTGTCTGCGACGGAACCGCCTGCCATATCAAAGGTTCTCCGCTGGTGCATGAGTGGATCAGACAGGAACTCGGCTTGAAACCGGGTGAAACCGGCAGCGATGGTGTTTTTTCTCTGGAAACTGTGGCGTGCCTCGGTTGTTGCAGTCTTGCTCCTGTGATGAGTGTCGATGGCAAGGTTTACGGTAAACTCACCCGCAGAAACCTCGTAAAAATCCTCAAGGAGTATCAGGAAAAATGAGCAACTCCAATATCAGAGAAATCAGAGTAGGTCTTGCCAGTTGCGGAATCGCATCCGGGGCGGAAGCTGTTTACGATCTGCTTAAATCCGGTGCCGGAAATATTCCGGTAGTCAGTGTCGGTTGTCTGGGATATTGCTACGCCGAGCCGATGGTCGAAGTCGTGCTGGATGATGATTCATCAATTTTATACGGCAACCTCCCCGCGTCGCAAAGTGCAGTCGATGAAATACTTGCCGTCGGCGAAAAATACCGTTTTGAAATACCTGCCGGACGCAAAAAACTGGAAAAAAGTATGGTGCTTGCTCTCGCCGGTAAAATCGATCCCGTATCCATCGACAGTTATATCGCTCACGGCGGTTATGCCGGACTGCAAAAAGCCTTGTCGATGACTCCGCAGGAAGTGATCGATGAAATTCTGCTTTCCGGTCTGCGGGGCAGGGGCGGCGGTGGTTTCCCCACCGGACGCAAATGGAGTTTCCTTGCCGCAAAAGATTCCGCAGACAAAGTCATCATTTGCAACGCGGATGAGGGAGACCCCGGAGCATTTATGGATCGCTCGCTTATGGAAAGCGTCCCGCATCAGCTGCTCGAAGGTATGCTCATTGCCGCTTATGCCACCGGCGCCGCCAGACTTTTCATTTATTGCCGTGCCGAATATCCGCTGGCAGTGGCACACTTGAAAACTGCGATCAATGATATTTGCCGCCGGGAACTCAATGTTTTGCACGGACGCAAAGTCGATATTGTCATCAAAAAAGGTGCCGGAGCATTTGTCTG
>JAZONW010000033.1:0-40595 GCA_045654745.1 Victivallaceae bacterium
TTCGGATCTTTTATAAGATTGCGGCAAGAACCGTACTCTACGATATCGCCGGCATACATAACTGCAACTTTGTCCGCCATGGCACTGACAATACCGAGATTATGCGTTACCAGCAGCACAGACATATTGCGTTGCTTTTGCAGACGGGAAAGCAAATCCAGTATCTGTGCCTGGATCGTCACATCCAGTGCAGTCGTAGGTTCATCGGCGATCAGCAAAGAGGGATTTCCCGCCAGAGCCATTGCTATAACTACCCGCTGCTGCATACCACCGGATAATTCGTGAGGGAAAGCATTCATTCTGGTTTCAGGAGCGGGAATACCGACATCGGTCAGCAGTTTTATCACTTCAGCTTTTTGATCTTTGACATCCCGGCGGTGCAGACTCAAAACTTCGGCGATCTGATCACCTATGCGGAAAACCGGATTCAGCGCCGCCGACGGTTCCTGAAAAATATAGGCTATCTCCCCTCCCCTGATTTTACGGAGTTTTCTGCCGGTCAAATTCAACAGATCGACAATTTCACCATTTTTGCAGCAGAAATCCGCCTGCTTTGCCGAAACTTCAGTCTGGGCAGGATTGAGCAGAGAACCGAGTGCCAGACAACTGACACTTTTGCCGCATCCGGATTCTCCGACCAAAGCCAATATCTCTCCCTTTTCCAGTTGAAAAGAGACATTTCTGACTACGGGAAGTCTTTTGCCGCCGCTCTTGAAATCCACAGCGAGATTTTTTATTGTCAATATCGGTTCGTTATCCATTCGTTTTCCCAAAACAACAAAGATCATGCTTTGTAATGAATATAGCACTTAAAATAAAAATTTCCAGAAAATGATATGGATTTTATCACAAAACTAGTGTATATTATATTAAAGGGAACGGTTGTGCCGACATACCGGCAAACAGTGTGTTTTGATTTATCAGGAGTATAATATGAGACAGGTATATATTACCGGACGAGGCTTGGTAACTCCGCTGGGCAACTCGCTCGCAGTAAACGAAGCCGCTCTCCGCAGCGGTAAAAGCGGCATTTCTCACGTGCCGGAATTCATCGAACACAAGCTTGATAGTATTGTCGGCGGTATTGCATCAGCAGAACCTGATTATGAACTTGCTGACCGCAAAAAATTGCGTTTCTGTCCGCCGACAGCCATTATGTCCATCGCCGCTGCAAAAGAGGCTTTTGCTGAAGCAGGTCTTTCGCCGGAAGATGTAAAAGGCAAAAAGATCGCCATTGTTGCCGGTGTGCCGGACAGTAACCCGGTGGAAGTTTTTGAAGCATCCAACGGTTATCTGCAAAATGATTACCGCCTGCGGGTGGTCAGTCCCTGTGCTGTCCCCAGAATTATGCCATCCAATGCTGTTTCCATGCTCAGCATCTGCTTTGGCATCAAAGGTGAATCTTACGACGTTTCTGCCGCCTGCGCCAGCAGTGCGGTTGCTGTGATGCTGGGAGCCAGACTGATCCGCAGCGGCGAATACGATATGGTATTGGTCGGCGGTGCCGAAGCGATCGACTGGTGTATCACCCTCGGATTCTGTGCCTGCCACGCATTGAGCAAAAAATTCAATGACAATCCTTCCAAAGCAAGCCGTCCTTTTGACATCGACCGCGACGGTTTTGTTATTTCTTCCGGTGCGGCATATCTGCTGCTTGAATCAGAAAAAAGCATTAAAGAACGCAACGCGAAACCGATCACCCGCATCAGCGGCCTCGGTGCAAACAGCAATGCGGTTGACATGGTCGTCCCGGATGCGGCTTCCAGTGCGGAAGTTATGCAGGCAGCAGTTGAAAATGCCGGATTGAAATATTCGGATATTGACTATATCAATACTCACGGCACTGCCACTCCCGTAGGTGATCCGGTTGAAATGAATGCTATCAGAGAGGTTTTCGGAGACAGATGTGCCATCAACAGTACCAAAAGCCAGACCGGCCATATGATCGGAGCTACCGGTGCTGCCGAAGTGGTATTTACCTCTATGATGATGGAAAAAGGGTTTATTTCCCCCACTATCAACTGCGAAAATCCGGATCCGGCATTTGCTTGGGCAGACCTCGTGCGTGAATGCCGTACCGGAGTAAAAATCCGTCACGCTCTTTCCAACAGTTTTGCTTTTGGCGGTTCAAACTGCGCATTGGTGCTTTCTGAAGTCTGAAGCTGATGAAAAACATACCGCAAATCATCAAAGGAATAAATATTGCACAATCATTTCCGGTTGATTTTGCGGTAAAAAATTTCACTGTAAAAAAAAGCAGTTGGCGCAATGGTATGCTCGTCCGTATGCCGAATCATCTCGGCGATGCGGTGATGGCTCTGCCTGCATTAAAGGCACTGCGATCGATACTTCCCGAAAATCACACCCTGGTGGTTGTCTGCCCTGAATCCTGCTGTCAGCTTTACGAATCCATACCGGAAATTGCTGATACCGTTATCGGCATTCCCCGCATCCATACCTGCTGGGATATGGAAACGATAAGCCAAATACGCCGACTGCGGCTGGGTATCGGAGTACTTTTCAACAATTCTTTCCGCGATTGCCTGATGCTTAAAGCTTCCGGAATACCGGAGTTGTACGGTTACAACGCAAGATGCCGCAGATTTTTGCTTAAAAACTCTCTCCCTTTTAAAAGTGTAAAAAAAGGTAAAATGGCATTGTGCCATCAGGCAAATTTATACTATGCCCTTGCAACGGCTTTCGGTGCAGCAAAATGGGATGGCAGCGTGCCGGAATTGGCGGTATCTCCATCCGCAACAAAGCAGGAAAAAATTCTTGTGATTTCCCCCGGTGCGGCTTATGGCGATGCCAAACGTTACCCCGCAAGTTATTGCCGCCGGATCGCAGAACTCTGGATAGAACGCAGCGGCAAAGTAATCATTACCGGCACGGCAAATGAAAACATCTGCTGTGATGAAATAATCAAGGATCTTCCTCCGGAAAAAGCCGTAAATTTATGCGGCAGAACTCCTGAACTCAAAGATTTGATGCAAGTGCTTAAAAATGCCGATGCCGTACTTGCCAATGACTCCGGAACAATGCATCTTGCTGCGGCACTCGGCTGCCGGGGAGTTACCGTTTTCGGTCCGACTGATTACACTTCGACTGCCCCGGTGTCAGACAAGTGGAAACTTGTCGTTTCCTCTGTCCCCTGCTCTCCCTGCCGCCGCCGAAACTGCCCGCAAAAAAGCCAATACTGCATGCAGGAGATAATGCCGGAAACTGTATTCAATTTGCTTGAAACTATCTGATTCAAACATAAAAAAACCGCTTGGACAGCGGTTTTTTTGTATCTTTGCGGCAAATGTTATTTTTGCGGACGCATCTGCGGGAAAAGAATAACATCGCGAATGGCTTCACTGCCGGTCAAAATCATGATCAGGCGGTCAATGCCGATACCCATACCTCCGGCGGGCGGCATACCGTGCTCCAAAGCGACAAGGAAGTCTTCATCAACTTTATCTTCCACCCGGTCATTTTCGGTACGGTTCTGCTCAAACTGATCCATCAGGCGTTTGCGCTGGACAATGGGATCATTGAGTTCGCTGTAAGCCGGAGCGACTTCCACACCGTTGATACCGAGTTCAAAGACATCGACCAGCGTGGGGTCATCATCACAAGCTTTGGCAAGCGGCAGCAGTTCCACCGGCAAACGCATTACAAATGTCGGCTGGATATTGTTAGGTTCAACCAATTTTTCGTAAAGTTCATTGGTGACTTCGAGGTCGCTCATTTTTTCATTGACATCAAGTTTCAAAGCTTTCGCCCGAGCCAATCTTTCTGCCGGAGTGATATCAAACCAGTCATCGCCGCCTTTTTCACGGACGAGGTCGTGGTAAGTAACTCTGCGCCACGGCGGAGTCAAATCAATAACTTTACCATTGCCATGATCGATTTTCAAAGTGCCGACAACTTTCATTGCGACAGTGGTGATCATAGTTTCCACCAGTTCCATCATAGAGCGGCAATCGCCGTATGCCTGATAAAGTTCCAGCATAGTGAATTCAGGATTGTGACGGCGGCTCATGCCTTCATTGCGGAAATTACGGTTGAGTTCAAAGACTCTTTCAAATCCGCCGACCAGCAGGCGTTTGAGATAAAGTTCCGGAGCAATACGCATATACATCGGCATATTGAGAGCTTCAAAATAAGTTTTGAAAGGATTTGCACTTGCACCTCCGGCGATGCCCTGCAGCATCGGGGTTTCGACTTCCATAAAGCCGCGGCCTTCCAGAAACTTACGGATCTCACTGATGATAGCACAGCGCTGTTTGAAAACCCGCATCACATCGGAATTGGAAATCAAATCAAGATAACGCTGACGGTAACGCTGCTCCACATCCTGCAAACCGTGGAATTTTTCCGGCAGAGGACGCAGTGCTTTGGAAAGCAGTGTGCATTGCTTGACTCTGACGGTGATTTCTCCGGTTTTGGTTTTGAAAAGTTCACCATCAATACCGACGATATCGCCGACATCCAGTTTTTTAACCAGAGCAAAAGCTTCATCGCCGAGATCGGATTTACCGGCAAAAAGCTGTATTCTGCCGGAACTGTCGCGAACATCACCAAAGATAGATTTACCCATACCGCGTTTAGCCATCAGACGACCGGCAATACGGACAGTTTCGCCACGGGCGCCTTCTTCTTCGGGGATAGGCAGTTCACGCACATCGCTGATCATCTGCACATTGTCAAAAGCCATACCAAAGGCTTTGATTCCGGAATTTTCCAATTCCTGAACTTTGGCAGTACGCTGACGGATCATTTCGCTGATAGTGCCCTGCTCTGCCTGACGATTGTTGATTTGTTCCTCGCTCATATACAAACACCTTGTAAAAGTTGAAAATTACGACATCTTTATAAAATAACACCGTTTTGGAATTCTTGCAACACAGCAAACACCCGCCGGACGGGGATTTTTGAAAAATTGCTGATATTTATCTGGTCAAATCAGCAAAAACTGCTCCGGTCACGCAAGACAGGGATTCAGGAGCAAGGATGACACTCAACCCCACTCTGCCCCCTGAAACACCTATTGTATCAAAAAGTTGAGCCGTTTCGTCAATAAATACCGGAAACTGTTTTTTCATCCCGATCGGCGAACAGCCGCCGTGAATAAATCCGGTAAGCGGAAACAACTCTTTTTGCGGTATCATCACAATGCTTTTACTGCCGGAAACCTTCGCAGCTTTTTTCAGATCAAGTTCAGTTCCGGCAGGGATCACAAACATAAAATATTCTTTTGACGGATTGACAGTGACCAGAGTTTTGAAACACTGCTCCTGCGGCAGATTTATCTTTTTTGCTACGCTGACAGCGTCGATCAAGTTGTCTGAAACCGGGTATTCGACCGGCTGATATGCGACTGCCGCCGCATCCAATATCCGCAATGAATTGGTTTTGGCGATACTGCTCATTTTGCCGGCAGGACACCGGGGATACGGTCAATGGCCCGCTCCACCATATCCGGTGAAATCACTTTGGTACACTCGATTTCTCTGGGAGTACCGGCGTGCCGCGGACACCATATCGGCACGTGCATATCATAGAAGCAGCTGGAATCATTCCAGCAGCCGTGGCAGAAATTGAAATTTGTCACCCGGTACGGTGTGGGAAATTCAGAGCCGTCCAGTGTAAATCCTGAAATCATCACCACCGGCACATTGCAATTCCACGCCAGCCAGGACAGTCCGCTTGGCAGTCCGATAAAGAAAGCTGCGTGCTGCAGCAAATCTATTCGCTGAGTCAGAGGCAGACAACCGGTAAAATCTTCCGCTTCTGACGGCACTGTGTATTGCTTGCCTGCGAAATAAAGGTCGTGATCCCGATCTATCACCAGCACCCGGTATCCGCGTTTTTTCAGGCGGCGGATCAGAATATTCCAGCCGTCCGGATAATTCCAGTATTTTGCCGGATTGGTAGCCATTGCAGATATACAGACAAAAGGCTCCGGAAAAGGTCTTTCGCTATTCAGCTTGAGTCTGACTTTGCGGTTGACAGGTTCAAGTCCCAGCAGTTTTGCCACCGATCCCTGCATGCCGAAATTCTGGTGATCACAGGGGCGCCAGTTTTTGCGTTCTTTGGGGAATACAGCCAGGAAATAACAGGCATACCCTGCCAGAGATGGTTTCCCGGCAATCGGCTGGAATTTCATTTCAGGATACTGCTCTTGGATTATACGGATGAGCCATTCCCCGCAGAAGCAGGTAACATTGCAATTTCTCTCTTTGCGGAACTCCTCTGCGTAGGGAAGCCACGCCAGATTATCCCCCAGACCGCCGTCAGGTATGACGATACACACATCTTTGCCGGTACAGTCATAATCGTGGGCAAGAAGTAATTCTCCGGAGACAGCATCGGTAACTTCCAGCCGCCAGCGGATAAAATATTTGAGATGTCCGGAAAGCAGTTTTTCACCGGCATAACTGTATCTTTCCATCAACATCCCGCTGTCAAGATCAATGGCTTTGACAATGTAATTGCCTTTGGGAGCATACACCCTGAATCCGTGGCAGAAATCAGCACGCAAACCTTTTTGCCCCAAAACAGCAGAGGGAATATCCGGCAGAGAAACAGTTGCTTCGGCATTGCGCGGATCAGGCCCGATGTCTGCACCGATGAGAGGTTTTTCCGGTACGGCCTGACGGTCGGTATTCAAAGCAGATGTATTTAAAGTAAAGTTGTCCACAGCAGGAGCGGCAAAACTGTAAGTCACTCTTTTTTTGCTATCTTTCATCAGCAAAAAACCCTTTGTAAAATTGAAAATGCGAACTTAAACCTGCTTAATAAGCAATTCTAAGTTCGCAGCTTCGGAAAGATTCATCCAAAGGAAGCGGCAATTCTCATAGCCGCCAGCCCAGTACTGCCCGGCTGATGTGCTCAAATGCCCGGAGGATATACCGGTGATCCCATTTGTTATAAACCTGCCGTACTTTTTCCGTTACCCGTCGGAAAAGAACGCAAACTGTACAACAAAAGGATTCAGAGACCTGCCGGACACGGTAAGTACAGCGATAAATCACTGACTTGACCGACACTGAAAGCGTTCTGGTGAATTCGGGTACGGGAAAACTCACAGAGAATGAGTCAGCTGTGATTTTCCCGTTAAAGCCGAAATATTCACCGGTGACGACTTTGCCTGCAAAGCCGAAAGAGAGTTTTTCCTGCGGCATGATACCGCAGAAAGAAACTGCATATTCAAATTCCGGTTTTGCAATAAAAGTCATCGTTCGTTACCTTTGGAAAACTTTTATCAGTTTTCGTTTTTCTGCAGGACGCCGGCTTCGACCAGTTTGTCGATGAGCTGCTGCATGGAGTTGAAAGCAGCGAGGAAACCCTGCGGCGGCATAATGACACGCACATTGCTCTGGGGGGTCGGAGCCTGTCCGTCGCCCTCGGGCTGGAGAGTCACGAAATCAAAACGAACCATGTTGCCAGCGAAGTGGATCTGGCCAATGCCATCAGCGAAAATTTCTTTTTTGTCAGCCATTTTAACTAACCCTTTATTTTATTTGTTGTTGTTATTAGCCTGTGTCCGGGTAAAAACACAACACTCTTTTGCGAGTAAAGAAAAGAACCAACCTTTTCCGGCTTTTATACACTTTATCACACCTTTTGCAATCTGTCAAGTCTTTTTTGTGTTTTTTTTGAAAAATCATATTTTTCCATCCGGCAAGTGTTTTTGACAAATTTGACATAAAAACGTCCGAAAATGCGAAAAAAAGAGCATTTTGTTGTTTTTTTGCCTTGAAAAAATCATACTCCGGAGATAAAATAAACATCAGCACGTCAGTGGTGCATTTTTTGTTTTCAAAAAAATAATTAAAAAAGTTGTTCAAACGGGAATCGTTCCCTGACAAAACAAAGGAGTTGTAAAATGAACGACAGAATCAAATTTTCCGGACACACTATGGGTCTGGGCCGCGATGGCGGAGACATCTACGATGCCATCAGAATTTTCAAAGAGATCGGTTACGACGGCATTGAAGTCCGCGTTGCCAAAGACGGTCAGATCGACAGCGAAACCCTGACCGACGAAGAAGCCAAAAAAATCTACGAAGCTGCCAAAGCCGCCGGCATGGAATTTTCCTGCCTCGTCAGCTACTACCAGAACTTCGTTAACGATACCCGCGACACCGTTATCAAAAATCTGAAACGCGTTGCCGAAATCGCTTACATCCTGCATTGCCCGCTGATCCGCGTCTACGGCGGTGTTGAACCCTACAGCACCACCAAACTCGTGGAAATCGAAAACAACGGCAAAAAAGAAGTCGTCAACGGCGGCGGCACCTGGTTCTGCGATTGCTGGACCAAAACTGTCACCGGTATCCGTGAAGTCGCTGAATACGCCGCCACTATGGGCGTCGGCATTGCCATCGAAACTCACGTCGGCTCTCTGACCATGAGCATCCGCGACACCGTCCGTCTGGTGCAGGATGTCAACATGGCCAACGTCGGTATTCTTTTTGACTACGCCTGGGTCGAACTCGCCGGTGTCGAATGCGGTGCCGAAGCCGTCCGTGCTGCTGCCCCCTACATCGTCCACTGCCACGTCAAAGACTGGACTCTGGAACAGCGTTTCCCGATCAAAAAACAGTCCTGCCTGATGGGCAAAGGTACCGTCCGTTGGGAAGAAGTTCTCACCGAACTCAAAAAAGTCGGTTACACCGGTTATATCAGCGATGAGTATGAAAAATACTGGTATCCCGCTGAATTGCCCGATACCGTCGAAGGTATGACCCACAACCTGAATTTCGTCAAGAAATTCGTCCAGGGCTGACAACCTTGTAATACTGCAACAGCAGTAATCATAAGAGGAGTAATGGAGTTTTCCATTACTCTTTCTTTTTTTGCAAAAACTTAATATTGTGCTATATTAATTTTTGAAAACAAACAGACATAATCGCCGGACTGATTGATTTCTCGCAAATGCAAAAAGAAAATTTATGAAAAAATCCTTCAACCGCTTCACACTGATTGAACTATTGGTCGTCATTGCAATCATTGCCATCCTTGCCGGGATGCTGATGCCGGCGTTGTCAAGCGCGAGAGAAAAAGCCAAAACCGTCACCTGTATCAATAATTACAAGCAAATCGGTACAGCGATCCCGATGTATTGCAGTGACAACAATGAATTTCTGCCCGGTCCGCAATACCGTGAACCCTATCATCCCACTCTTGTTTCCTGGGAAGATTCACAGAAATGCAACCTTTTTCTCTGGGGGCTGGAATACTTTTACATCCACTCGGTGAGGCTTGATGCCAACCGCAATGCACTGAATGCCGGTATCTGGGAATGCCCTATAAACGGAGAACAGGTGAAAAATGATGACCGCCGCTGTATGCGGGTGCGGGATCTGGCGACCAATACCGACAAAATGCCTGATCGCTACGAAAGACCTTTCGGCAGACCTGGAGAAGCACAGCCCAAGCGGCTCTCTTATATCAGCCGCGGGAAACTGGATAAACTTGCCATCGCCTCGGAGTTGAATAAACTCACTGCATACGAAGGCAGCAAAAGGATAGAACCGGCGCACTCCGGATATTATGTCGTACTTTTTGCCGATATGCACGTCGATATGTCAAACCTCGGCAAAACTCCCGGCAAACCCAATATCTGGGACACTCCGGAAGATTGACCTGCAAAATCATTATTACTGCTTCAGGCACACAACCCAAAGATTTAAAAACCAGTAAAATAGATTTTTATTGTTTTTATCATTAGATATCGGTGTTTGCTGTTGAAAAATCACTGATTTTGTGTTATTGTAACAGCAAGTGCAAATCTATTCAACCTGTAATTTTCAGAAAACAAAGAGGTTTTTATGCAAAAAAAATGTTTTACACTGATTGAAATGCTGGTGGTTATTGCTATAATAGGGATTCTCGCCGGATTGCTGATGCCGGCACTTGCCAAAGCAAGAGAAAGTGCCAAAGGTGCAACCTGTATCAATAACTACAAACAGATTTCCACGGCTCTTTCCGTATATCAATCTGAACACAGGGGATTCATGCCCAAAAACCATGACCAGACTTATCCACGCGACCCCCGCAACAGCGGTTCTATGAATATCAAAGATCATGCATTCGGTATTCTGGATTATTATTATATCCGCAGTTACATTATTGAAAGTGTCAACGAGGCCAGAACTTCAGCTAAAATCAATGTCGAAAAAGGCGGCGAAATCTGGATGTGTCCCACGACTTACCCCATTATGGAAGCAAAAGATATAAAAATCACCGGTCAGAAACCTCTTGGTGTGATTATCATCAACCCCGGTGCTTTCAAAGCCTCAAACGGCAAGAACTATTGCCATGAGTTTTTTGGCAGATCAACCAATAGCGGCTGGGAATACGCAAAAATGGAAAACGGCGTGCGTAACAGAATCGCCGCTCCGCTTTCGCATATTCCGCTGTTTGTTGAAATCTGCCGCGGCGGTGCCACCCGTGACAGAAGCGAAGACAGTGCCTTTGACGATATAGAACTGCCCCACCCCAACGGTATGACCGTATCTTGGGCAGATGGTCATGTCACTGCAGAAAAGCCCCATCCGGGATATGTTATCAACCCGGTTCCCTATGGCGAAAACGAAAAATTTGCAAAAAAATAACTTTGACGAATTAAATTTGTTAAAAATGGTCAAGACCATATGTCTGATCATTTTTAACACACAAAAAGATTTTTTCAAGACGGATTGATTGATTCGTCTTTTTTTGCTTTTGATAGCTACAGGTGATTTACTGCACGCAAAATGTGATTTATTTTTATGTTTATATGGTTGATTTTGGTCAACAATGGTGATAAGGTATAACCGAAACGGATTTGATGTTGACATTTTTTGTAACAATATTATATTCTGCAGTTTATATTAGACATAATAATTTTTCTGGTGTTTCATGAAAACTTGCATTTTTCAAGATGACTTTACCGTCCATTGCAACGGCGTCCCGGCCAACTGGCAAAAAATTAAATACAGCAGCAACACTCCTGAAGCAATGCGTATCAATGATGGCAAATGCCAGTTGATCGTACCGGGTGATTGCTTTATGCCGCTGATCAGCGATTTGCAAAACAGCGAAATAGTATGTAATGCCAGTACAGCACACTATGACCCTGCCTTGAAATATGAATTGCGTGCAGATTTTCGCTATGACCCATGTACCCGTACCGGATTGTCGGCACGATTCATCAAAACCCAAAATTCAGATGAAGCCATCCTCTGCTGGGGTGCAATCCAAGAAAACAAACTGACGGTCAAGGCACAAAAAAAGATCAAACTCAAAAAAAATGAACTTTCGTCCTCTTTTTCTTTCGTTGTAAAAACAGATGATGACATATGCGAAGTGTCTTTTAACAAACACCGGGCAAAGTTCAAAGGCTTACCTGTATCCAACGGCAGAGTAGCTATCGGAAGAGGCAACTTTTTTGACATTATCAATCTTGAAAACATTCAGGTTTTTGGCGAAGAAAAACTGAAAAAAGTTACTGAAAAATCTTTCCGTTTCAAAGTCAACGAAGGCCAGACCAGCACTGTCTACCCGGTGTTTTGTGATATAAAATTAGATGAATATCAGGATTTCTTTGAAGTTTCGCTTGAACTTTCCGGAGGTTCTCACCTGACTCCGGCAGGTGAAGGATTTTACCATGTTATGCGTATGGAAGAAATCCTTAATCCTTATCTGAAACTTATCACACCTCAAGAAACGGTCAAATATACCCTTTTTGACGGTAGAATGATGCTATATTGTAAAGAAATCGCCCCGCCGTTTCATTACGGCATACTTTTTAAAAAACCGGAATGGCCGTTCAAGCGAACGCTCCGCTTTGCCAGGCCGGAAAACGGCTTTCTGTTGGCAGTAGGTGGTGACAAATTTTATTACGGAAATGCACTTGAATTTCAAACCACCCCCGCTGAAACCGTTGTGACAGCAAATGGCGAAATAATCTTTTCTGACTTTGCCATATTAGAAAAAGGCAGTGTCCAAATATCGCTTTTGAGCGACCGGAATAAAGCAGCTGTCAAGCGTATCCCTTCAAGCGATGCCCGCTACCAGCAGGCAGTTGAACACATCAGAAAAGGTCATTATTTTGAAGAAAATGAAAATCTGAAATTCACATTTGCTGTCACCGGATATGAAATCCCGGAAAAAGTCAGGATATCTCTTCTCGATGCCTTTTTGCATGAAACAATGGAAATCTCTGCTTTTACAACTGCCGAAAATACCATTGATTGCAATCATATCCGCCAATTGATCCGCCGTGAATACACTTTTCAACTGCCGCCTCTTCCAGTCGGAGTTTATCACCTGCAGTTGACTTCGCTGGATCCCACACTGTCTGCCCGGGAATATTTTGCTTTCGAAATTATGCCACAAGATAATTCGCAGCCAACGGCAGCAGTGCAATCCGGTCTGCCTTTTATCCACACTTGCTATACAGAGACCCGTGGCCTTGATACTGATGGTTTTGATCTTTATCGTCCTGTGAGCGGTAATGTTGAGCATTACGTCAGCTGTTCCGATTTTCTGCCGTGGTTTGCCCGTAAAATGAAACTCATCCCCACTCTTCATGCTTTTGGCAGAAAATATTTCGCATGGCTCGGTGGACGCTGTTTGGAAAAATGGCATATCGCTGATAATATGGATATTATTGCCGAAGCCGATTTTGCTCACTTCGGTGTCGAATTACAGATGGGCGGTATTTTCGGCTACTACCGCGGTCGTACTTTGCGTATGTTTATTGACTTTGCAAAAAGTACCAATGATCCTTTTTATGATATTGATGAATTGAAAAAAAACTATGCTGCAGATGACAAATGTCCTGATAAATACTTTGACTATACCGTTTGCAATCACTGGGTGGAATGGGCTGAGTTTGCAGCGAAATCATACAGCGAAAGACTTGATACCGAATTGGGAAAATTACGTAAATATAATCCTAATTTGAAACTTGCTAAATACGGTCCTGCTGCAATGTACAACAGTTTACACAGAGGGGCAGAACATCTTAAATATATGGGCGCATACTGTTTCCGTCCGGATCAGGTTGGGTTTCTGCAATACGAGGATTACCCAGACAGTTGTGATTATCCTCCGCACCGCGGTTCATTTTATCTGGGCACTATCGCTATGGCTATGCCGGGTTTTCCTATTACCCCTGAAATCTATGGTGCCTGGGAGCAAGGTTGTCCGGATGGAGCAGTCTTTTTTGCTAAACCGCCCTTCGGACAGGGGCCGGACAACATTCCGTCACTGCTTGCAGCAAGGATTTACGAATACGCTTACGCCACAGCCTATTTCACCGAGGGAGAGTTCGGTTTCTGGAATCGTTTCGGATTCCAGATTTCACTGCTGATTTTTGAAAAAGAACGCACGGAACTTTTCCTCAAATGCCTGGGGAATGTGCATCGTAATCAGCCGACAGCACCACTTAAAAGCAGTGCTTATGTTTTCAGCTGGGATTCATGGCGCACAAATAACAGCAAAAGCGCGGTGGAGAAATCAGAGGAACAGGTCGAAGGAACTTCCATAAACATCAAAAATACTGCCACTGAGTCTGTACCTTTTTGTGCCGGTGCAGCAGCAGATGCCGGAGTACTGAATGGATTTCAGATGTTTGACACCGATTTGTTGAATATTGCTCCGGAAAAAGTTGATATCATATTTCTGCCTCCGCTACGCGGGGTAAAACCAGAAATAATTGCCGCTATACGTAAACTGCACGAATCCGGCGTATCCATCGTTTCATTTGAAAGAGCCGACGGCTTGGAAGACCTTTTCGGCATAAAAGAAACTAATCAGTTTACTAAAATCAACTATGCCAGAGCTACAGCAGATTTTCTCTCTGGCATCAGAGAGTATGTGGCAGATAAACGATTCGGCGGCTGGTATATTTCCGCCGATGCTGAAATCCTCATCGACGGTGAAGTTCCGGTGTTGACAGCCAAACAAAACGGCAAAGCAAGTGCAATTTTTTTCAACGCGCCTCCGACAGCATCGGTTGTGGATATGCTGCAGGAACGCGAAGGGCTTATCGGCAGAGATGTAACGAGTCGCCTGATGCGTTCCGCTGTTGCTGAAATCCACAAACGTTACGGCGATGCTGATGCAGTTACATCTTACGGCAGACTCATTGGAGCAAAAACAGCCGGCGGCGCGGTACTTACGGTTTCCAATCCGGCAAGAAATCCTGAAACCGCTGTAATCACTTATCGCAAAAACGATGCTGATATGCATATAGTTTCCTGTGATGCCCCCTATACAGTTCTTGAGGATACTGTTCAAAAAATCTCTGTAAAAATCCGGTTGGAAGCCGCATCTTCAGCATTTATTACAATAAACTGCATATAAAAATTGCAAAAATCAGTAGAAATACTATTGAAAAACAGATTTTTGTGTTGTAGATTATAGTAATTCCGTTATTTTTTAATAAAAAAACACAAGAAAATGGTAAAAATGGTAAAAAAATTGTTTTCATTGATGTCTTTAGCTTTAGTGTTTTCCGCCTCCGCAAAAGATAAGCCTTTGCTGTTGCAGGAAAAATTCCAAATCACAAGGGGGTCACTGCCCGGCAACTGGGAGTTGATGAAATACAACGCCCTGCCGGCAGTCGCCATAAAAATGGAAGATGGCAAATGCAAATTCATCGGTTCAGGAGATTGCATCATGCCAGTCACAGGTTCTCTCAAAGACGGCAAGGTCGAATTTTCCTTTTCTCCGGCAAAATACAATTCTAAATATGCCTATTCCGCCCGTATCGATTTCCGCTTTGATCCTTTGACAAGACAGGGTTTGTCCACCCGCTTTATCAAATTCCCCAATCTGGATCGCGGTATTTTCGTTTATGGGAAAGTGGTTGACAACCATTTTACTAAATTTGCCGAATACGCATTCAATCTCAAAAAATCAGAATTGAATGGTGATGCTGTTTTTTCCGCTGATTTTACCGGCGACAAACTGACAGTTAAACTCAACGATCACAGCAAAACCTTTGACAAAGTTCCGCTCGGAGAAGGCAGGGTTGCTGTCGGCAGACTTCATTTCCCCGATGTATTGACGATCAATCACATCAATGTTTACGGCGACGAAGTCAAAAACAGTGCAGGAGAAAAGAATTTCAGTTTCCGCATTGCAAATAACATTATAAATGTCGATCCTATGTTCTGCGATGTCAAGTTGCAGGATTTCGGAACATTCTATCAGGCCGACCTCAAACTCTACGGCGGAGCAAAATACACCGAGCCGGGTCAGGGAAACTACCACGGCCGCAGAGGTGAGCAGATGACCGATCCCTATTTCAAGGTCGTTACCGCCGACAGCGATCAGAAATTCTCCCTCTACAAAGGTCTTATGCTACTGGAAGTAGATTCATTGGTGCCGGACTACTATTTTGATGTCCTGCACACAAAACCGGAATGGCCGATGTATCGCACCATCCGTTTCGTCAAACCTGCCGGCGACTTTATGATGGTTGTCGGTGCCGAGAAACTCTTGTACAACAAATTTGCAGAGACCTGCCATACTCCGGCAGAAACCACCTTTACCATTGACGGTAAAGTTCTGGAAACCGAATTCGGCTATTCCGCCGGTCAAATCAAAGTGGAACTTACCAGTTCTCCTGACAAAGAAATCGTCAGCCGCATCCCCAAAACCGATCCCCGTTATGACAAAGCGGTGACTTTTGCCAAAAGGAATCACTTTTTCTTTGAGGGCGAAAAACTGGCGTTTGATTTCGTCTTGACCGGCAAAGAACTCCCCGGAGAAGTCAGTATCGTGCTGGAAAATGCATTTTTGGAAAAAATGAAAGATGTCAAAGCGATCGCCAAGGACCTGCCGGAAATTGACTTCGGTGTACGCAAACTCCAAAGCCGTACTTACAGTTTTGAACTGGATAAACTCCCGGTCGGCGTTTATCATTTGCGGCTTACCTCAGCTGACAAAACTTTGACGGCAGAAAAATACTTTGCATTTGAAGTAATGCCGCGCGATCCCAATGCCCCCCCTGCTCCGATCCAGTCCGGTTTGCCGTATATGCACGATATGAATACCGAATGCCGCGGCAGAGCCAATGACAGTTTTGACCCGTGGATGGAAACAACTGTCAATGCTCCGCATTATATTTCCGGCACCAACTTCCTGCCCTGGTTCGCCAGAGAGCAGAAAATCGTGCCGACACTGCAGGCTTACGGCAGAAAATATATGACCTGGCTCGGTTCCCGCTGTCTCGACAACTGGTTCATCAAAGACAATCTCGATTTGCTTGCCGAAGCTGATGCTGCTCACTTCGGAGTGGAAATGCAAATATGCGGTTCCATTTTTGGTTGGTATAGAAATTACAAATTTGCCGATTTCATCGCCTTTGCCGAAAGTATCAAAGACCCGTTTTACAATCTTGATGAAATGAAAAAACTGTACGCCGAAGGCAAAGAATGTCCGACAAAATATTACAACTACACGGTCAAAAATCACACTGCCAAGTGGGCTGACTTTGCGGCAAAATGTACCCGCGACCGTCTGCAAAAAACTCTGGATGAATTGAGAAAGAAAAACCCGAAACTCAAAGCATACTGGTACGGTCCTGCCCCCATTTACAACAGTCGTTATATCGGACCGGAAACCTGGCGTAATTTTGATACCTTTTATATGGATAACAGTCAGATCGAATATCTGATTTATGAAGATTATCCAGAAGCAAGTGACTATGCTCCGCCGCGCGGCTCATTTTTCCTCGGCGCTATATCAATGTGCAAACCGGATTTTCGCCTGACTCCAGAATACTACGGTAATTCAGGCGGTAACCCTGATGGTGCGTTGATTTTTGCTCATCCGCCTTTCGGCAAATCCACCAACAACTGGCCGATCCGCGTCAAAAACCGCAATTATGAATATGTTTACGCCACAGCTTACTGGAATGGTGATAAATTCGGATTCTGGAATCGTTTCGGTGTACAATTCCCGACTTACCGCACGGTTGACGACAGAACGCAGATTTTCCTCCGTTCCTGGGGTAAAGTCACCAAACACCTGCCGGTTGCCCCGTTGCGCACCAGTGCCTATCTTTTCAGCTGGGATTCCTACGACAACAATCTGGACAATGTCAAAATCATTTATCCAGAGGAAGGAGAAGGTGAATCAGCCAAAATCAACACCCTTTACACCGCCGGGGAATCAATACCTTACGCTGCTGAAACTGCCGCTGAAAACAGTATCCTCAACGGCTTCCAGCTGCTGGATAAAAATATCGCCACGCTCAACGCTAAAGATGTTGACATTCTTTTCCTGCCGCCCATTCGCGGTATGAAAAAAGAAGTGCTTGATCATATCCGCAGATTGCACAAAGAGGGAGTTTCCATCGTTTCGTTTGAAAGAGCAGACGGACTTGAAGACCTTTTCGGACTGAAAAAATCTGATACAAAAACCCGCGTCAATAAAGTTACCGGCACAGATAATTTCCTCAAAGGTCAGAGCGAATATATCAACGAAGACCGTTTCGCCGGCTGGTACACCGCTGACGGAGCTGAAATATTGCTCAACGGCGATACGATCCCGGTGTTGACCGCCAAGCAAAACGGCAAAGCAAGTGCAATCTTTTTCAACGTGCCTCCGACCGTAGCGATTCCGGATATGCTCCACGAGCATCAGGGCGGTATCGGCAGAGACTGCATGAGCAAAACTATGTTCAATGCCATTGCAGAAATCCACAAGCGTTTCGGTGACGCCGATGCCACAGCCACTTACGGCAGACTCATCGGAGCAAAAACTGAAGACGGTGTCATTCTGACGGTTTTCAACCGCACAGAAACGGAAAAAACTTCGATAATCACTTATCGCAAACAGAATAAAAATGAAAAAGTCGTTTCCTGTGATGCTCCTTATCAGATATTGCAGGATGATGACAATATCATTAAAATCAGAGTTAAAATGGTCGAGTACGATGCTCCGTTCATCGTAATAAAATAAACAACAGAAAAGGATAAAAAAAAAATGAAAAAATTGCTCGTTCTCGCAGCAGTCGTTGCCAGTATTTTTACTGCCGGTGCAATGGAATTCAAAATCGAATGTGAAAAATTCACCAACAAATCCTCCGATGTCGGCAACGGTGGTATTGGTTCATCGTCCAATGCTGATCTCTTGTTTTTCAGAGCTGCCAAAGGCGGTACTGCCACCGCTAAATTTGATATTCCGGAAACTCAACGTTACTACGTCTGGGTCCGCGACTATTCCATGAACGGCAAAACCCGTCGCGGTACCATTTCCATCAACAACCGCAAAGTCGGTACTTTCGGCGATATGCCAGCAAACGACAACCACAAACAGTGGTGTTGGACAAAGGCTCCTTTCCCGGTAAAACTGGAAGCCGGTGAAGCCGAGATTAAAATCGACGGCAGATATAACTGCCGCTTTGATGTGATTTACTTCACTGATGATCCCAATGCCAAACCCCAAGGTACTATGCCGGATGTTCCGGAAATCGAACCTCTGAACTAAGAAAAAACAGAATTTGCCGCCTGGATATGTTGTTTCTATTTGCATTTTACAATTGTTTAATGTAAATTACACCAGGTTAACGGTATTTTGTCACACCGTCAATATTTTCTCATTATTACAAAAGGAAAAAAAATGAAAAAAATCTTTACTCTCGCAGCAGTCATTGCCGGTGTTTTTGTCGCCGGAGCAATGGAATTCAAAGTCGAATGTGAAAAATTCACTGTTGATGCAAACTCCAAATCCCAAGGTATGGGTTCTGCTTCAGAAGGCGCCCTGCTGTTTTTCGCCAAAGGCGGTGCCACTGCTACTGCTAAAATCGATATTCCGGAAACACAGCGTTACTACGTCTGGGTCCGCGATTATTCTATGAACGGCAAAACCCGTCGCGGCACACTTTCCATCAACAACCGCAAAGTCGGGACTTTCGGCGATGCCGTCACCCCCACCGGCAAAGGCGGTGTCTGGATGTGGAATAAAGCCCCCTTTCCCGTCAAACTGGAAGCCGGCGAAGCTACTTTCAAAATCGTCGGCAACCCGAACTGCCGTTTCGATACGATTTATTTCACTGATGACCCCAATGCCAAACCTGATGGCAAAATGGGTGACACGCCCGAAGTTGAGCCTTACAACTGATAAATTTGGTATTTGTGAAACACCTGCAAGCAATTGCAGGTGTTTTTTTGTATATATGCCCAAAAAAATGCTAAAAAAGTGAAATTACTACTTGTTTTTGTTAGATTTTTCTGTTTTGCGGGGATATAGTAATACAAGTTGTATAAAAAGTTGCAAAACACGGGTTTTTTATGAAAAAGATGAATTTTGTCAATATCGCAAAATTTCTGCCGGAAAACATTGATTTCATCATTGAGGAATCACGCAGAGTTGCAGATGCTTCCGGTATTCGCAAAAATGCTTATAATATGACTTTGCAGCCGCAAAATGTGGATATTATGGCAAAACCGGTGCTTTTTGCAGAAACCTTCAAAAAACTCCGCAACGCCCTCGCCAATGACAATATCGAAACCGGTATTCTGGTGCAGAGTCTGGTGGGACACGGCTGGAATGGGCAGATGATCTGCAAACAGCCGATGGAGTATTCTATCAACATCACCGGCAAAACAGCATACCGACACTGTATGCTGGATGAAAACTTCCGCAAGTATGTTTACGACACCATAAAAATGATCGCCGAAGCCGGTCCGGCATTTTTGCTCATCGACGATGACTTGCGGCTGCTGAATAATTCCTCAAACGGACCGGAATGTTTCTGCCCGCTGCATATGAAACTTTACAACGAGAAACTGCCGCGCAAATTTGCCGACCATACCGAATTACGCGAATATCTCAAAAAAGCGACTGCTGACGACCCCGTAGTCGTTGCTTTTGAAAAGGAAAGAAAAAAACTCCTGCTGGATTTTGCTGCACTGATCCGTTCTGCCATTGACTCGGTAGATGAAAATATCAAATGCGGTTATTGCGCCGGCGGTGCGGAATATGTGATGATGGGCGAAATCGCCAGAGTGCTTGCCGGAAAAAATGAATCATTTTTGCGTATCCACAATGCTATGTATATGGAATCTGATCCGGTGTACTTCAACACCGCGATGTATCATACCAGTTTCTGTGTGGATGCCGCTGGCAAAATCGACAGCATTCTTGACGAATCCGACACCTGTCCGCACGACCGGTTCAGCAAATCCGCCATAAGTATGCACGCTCATATCAGCGGCGCCATAATGAATGGTGTATCTGGTGCAAAACTCTGGCTGACTGACCTGCATGATCCGGTACCTTGCGAAAATCATCTGTTTGAAAAAATCCTGCTGGATCACCGTAATTTCTACGATGTTCTGCTCGATGAAACGCGAAACCTCAAATGGTGCGGTGCAGTAACTCCTCTGATCGAAGCGTCGGAAAACTTCAATCCTGCTGATTTCAAATCCGGTTTTTACACCTGGGCTGACTGGCAGGTAAAAATGTTCAATGTATTCGGGCTCCCCGGCAGATTTGAGAGACTCGACGGCAAAGATCAAGTCGTTATGCTTACAGGGGATATGATCGGTTATTTCGATGATGAAAAACTCAAACAGGTGCTTTCCGGCAAAGTTCTGCTCGACGGCGATGCACTTTTGAAACTTTACGACCGCGGTTTTGGCGAATATCTCGGCTGTACTCCTGTGCGTAAAGAATACCGTGCCAGTTATGAAATACTGCGTTCCCGCAGAGAAAAATGCTGGATCCTCAACGATATGACTATGCCGTTTCTGGCTGATGTTGATCCGTCTGCAGAAATAATTTCCGATTACTGGCTGGCCGATTTCAGTGCTGCTCCCACCGGAGAAAACGTCAGCCCCGGCACATATATCTACAAAAATGAACAGGGCGGTATCGTAGCCGTTGCCGGCTTGAAAGTTGATTCAATTGCCTACAACACCCACGGTCCGAAACGCAAAAGATATTTGCTGGAAGTTATGAAAAAACTGGCACCGGAAACCATCCCGGTCTATGCCGACATCGACCAGAAAATATATTTGCGGTGCGGCAAACGCAACGATGGCGGGTATCTTGTCGGTATGGTAAATCTTTCTTTTGACACCGTGGATAAAATAACCCTTGCTACAAACTTTGACGTAAAAGGTGTTTCCATACTCAACGGAGAGGGAGTCTGGGAAAAACTGGATTGGCAGCAAACTGCAGCAGGTGTTGCCATTGATAAAAACATGATTTGTTACGAAACAGTTGTCCTCAAACTGGATAACTGAAATATTCAGTCTACTTTGTTTTTCAAAGGTTTGAAAAACAGAACAACAAAAAAAAGGAGAAAAGAAATGTTCAAAGTAGCAGTTGTCGGTTGTGGCGGTATCGGTAATGCCCATGCCCGTAGCTGGAGCTCCATCCCCGGAGTGCAGGTTGTCGCCACCGTTGACCTCGACATCGAAAAAGCTAAAAAGGTCGCCGAAGGTGTTGGCGCAACTCCGCTGACTGACATCAAAGATCTGCCCAAAGATCTCGACGGCGTCAGTGTTGCCACCCCCCCGCGTGCCCACTATCCCGTGGTCAAAGCTCTGCTCGAAGCCGGTTACAACGTTTTCTCTGAAAAACCGTTGACCACCGAAGTTGAAACCTGCAAAGAACTCGATGCTCTTGCAAAAGCCCAGGGCAAAATCCTTGCCGTCGGTTTCAAAATGCGTTATGAACCGATTTTCGTCGAAGCAAAAAAGCACATCGATGAAATCGGCAAACTGGTTTCCATCTGCTCCACCAAACAGCAGCAGTTCCATGACCGTCCCGAAGGTCAGTGGGTCAAAAACGTCGGTGCCATGTATGAATTGAGCATCCACGAATTCGACCTCATCACCTACATCACCGGCAAACTGCCGAAAGAAGTCCTTGCTTCCCGTTGCGAATATCGTTTCGGTTGGCCTAAAGAAGATGCCGCCCACGCAATGGTCAACTATGGTGACGGCGTGACCGCAATGCTCCAGACTATGTATGCCAAGAGCTGCGGTTTCTGGTTCCGTGACCAGGTTTTCACTTTCCTCGGCGACAAAGGTTACATGCGTGTTGAACGCCCCGACCGCATCATCATCCACACCGATGAATTCAAAGTCATCGAAGTTCCTGCCGCAGAAAAATCCGCTTTTGTTTGCGAACTGGAACACTTCCGTGATGCTGTCGAAGGCAAAACTGAAAACACTCTCAAAGCAGAATCTGCCATTGAGATGACCCGCCTGATCGAAGAGATCCGCAGCAAATCCATGTAATCTCAAAAATAGAATGTAAAAAGAAAGATATTTTTTGCTCATAAAAAAAACAATAATTCTTTTTACGACTATCACCACAAAAGTGTTGCCGCGGTAAGCGGCAACACTTTTGTTTGAAGCCAATAATCTTACTGGCGTATGGAAGACCGTCAACTATAATTATGTATCAGGCGGTAAACTTTCTTTCAGTGTTACATCAGAGTAAGAGCGAAATAACTCAAGTACGGGAAACTGAATTTTACACCAGTTGGATCAGCGCAAAAGGTGCAGCGCTGTTTTTTCTGGGACGAAGTCAGGTCTTTAGACCTTATACAGTCCCACGGTATGAACTGAAATCAACAATGACTCCTGACTGAAAAATCACACCAGTCAAAAAACTCCAAAACATTCCTGTAAATTCAATTAGCTTTTATAATAAAAAAAAAAACAAACAACAGTTGACAAAGAATAATTTTAAAATTATATTATGCATATAATTTCTCTTATCTTCATAATAAAACAAAAGGGATAAAATATGTTTTTTTCGCTTTGGTTCTGGTTTTATTTTCTATTGCTGACTGTCGGCATGGTGGTAATTTCTCTATGGGCAAAAAAATATAATCGCGGTGTGGCTGATTTCATGTCTGCTAACCGCACAGCAGGGAAATATCTGATCACAGTAGCAACCGGTATGACCGGCGGTTCCGGTATGGTTGCTGTCTGGGAAATGTATTATCAGTCCGGAGCGACTGCTGACTGGTGGAATAATATTGCTACCCCTGTTGGGCTGGTCGTGGCAGTCACCGGATTTATCATCTACCGTTTCCGCGAAACCAGAGCGTTGACACTGTTTCAGTTTTTTGAAATGCGTTACAGCCGCAAATTCCGTATATTTGCCGGTACTCTTAGTTTTGTATCCGGTCTGGTTAACTACGGTATTTTTCCCTTGATTGTCGCCAGGCTTATCATCACCCTGCTTAAATTCCCTGAAACCTATACGATATCAATCGGCAGCGTTTCATGGGATATTGCTGTATTGCCTGCAATTATGATTTTTAACCTGACGATTGCTGCATTCATCGCCTGTGTAGGCGGCCAAATCGCCATTATGCTGACTGACTTTTATCAGGAAGTTATCTGCAAAATACTCATTGTGCTGATGACCTGCTATTTACTTTGTAATTTTTTCTGGAATGATATTTTTGCCGGATTAGCCACGAAACGTGAACTGGTCGATCCTTTTGGCACTGGAAAACTGGAAGATTTCAACATTTGGTACTTCCTGATTGGTGTATTTGGAGGTATCTATAATGCAAAATCCTGGCAGGGAAGTTCCGGTTACGGTACTTCTGCCAAAACTCCTCACGATGCCCAGATGGCAGGTGTTCTCGGTCGCTGGCGTCACCTGGCTACTCAAGCTGCGTATGTTATCCCAGTACTGGTTGCTTACGCTGTTATGCACAACCCCAAATTTGAAAGCATTTCAAAGCCAATCATTGATTCCGGCATAGACATCAATAATGCCCGCGATGTGCTGCCTGCATTCTTTGAAACCTGCCTGCCATCATGGTTGTTTGCCGGTTTTGCAGCCATGACATTTGCCTGCAGTATCAGTATTGATGATACCAGCATGCACAGCTGGGGCGGGATTTTTGTGCAGGATGTTCTTGCTCCGTCTTTGAAAAAGCCGATGTCAACCAAAAAACATATGTGGGCTCTGCGTCTGTCGATCATTGCAGTTGCAATTGTCGCATTTGTACTCAGTATGATCATTGACTGGGCAGAAAGAACCACCGGCTGGCAGTTCCCAGTATTCATGTTCTATGCTATTACCGGTTCAATTTACCTGGGCGGTGCCGGTATCGTTATCATCGGTGGTATTTACTGGAACCGCGGTACGACTTTAGCGGCATGGATTTCTATGATTGCCGGGTCTGTACTTTCTCTGGGCGGTCTTGTGATCACCTATGCCTGGAAACCATTTTTTGCTTCTAGACTACACGCTGCTTTCGGTTGGGAATGGATTGCTAATAATATGGATAAATTTCCAATCAACGGGCAGTGGCTTTATTTCATCGCAATGGCAGCAGCTACGGCGTTGTTCTTTATTGTATCCATACTGATTCCACAGCCTCCTTTCAATCTTGACCGGATGCTTCACCGCGGTCGCTATAAAATTGAAGGGGAAATGGATAACGCAACCTCAACTGAACTCAAAAAAACCTGGCAGGAAAAAATCGGCTACTCTAAAGATTTTGGAAAAGCAGACGGATTCCTGTTTTGGTTTACCATAGGCTACTGCCTTTTCTGGTGGGTAAATATCGTTATCGGTACTGTTGCATACTTCATTTGCAAAGCCAACGGGACAGAAATCCCCATCATAGTTTGGGATTGGTACTGGCACTTTTTCTACGCCTGCCAGGTTATCGTAATGATCGGCGCAACTATCTGGCTCACGATTGGAGGCATCTGCAATGCGCTGATACTGCCGTCTGACCTTAAAAGACACGTTGCAACAGCTGACGATGATGGTACTGTAGTAAAAGAGCAGGACTAAATACAGGCAAAACAGCAAAGGAACAAGCTGTATATAAATTTTGATGTATTTCATGTTTACGGAGCATCTGAATGAAAAAGGTTTTTATCGCTATGTTTTTATCATTTTTAACCGCTTTTAGTTTCGCCTCTCATCCTATGACATGGCAGGAAAAAGAACTTTTTGCTATCCCGGCAACATTACCTGATACCGGCCTTGAAAAATTCCGGGTGGATGGTCTTACATCATTTTTGCTCGAAGGAGCAGAAACATCCAAAGGTGAAAAAACTTTTGCTTACGCCTACTGGGGCTTGCCGGACACCCCTGCCCCGGCAGGAGGATATCCGGGAATAGTTCTTGTCCATGGCGGCGGCGGCACAGCTATCCCCTATTATGCCAATATGTGGCGTAAACGCGGATATGCTGTCATCATCTTTGATCACTATGGTCAGGCACCGCTGTTGGAGCCGAACCAGATCGACGGAGCGTTTCCGCGTCACAAACGCCCTACCTTGAAAAATTCGTGGTTTGACCGTGCCGGACATTTTTCTGAAGCCAAGCGATTTGACCGCAACTGCTGGATACACAATGTCATTCCGCTGATCACCCGTGCCAACACCTTTTTACGCAGTCAAAAAGAAGTCAATCCTGACAAAATCGGTTTGGCCGGCATATCCTGGGGCGCGGTCACAGGATCTATCGCCGCTTCGTTTGACAAACGTTTCGACTATGCCATACTCTGTTACGGGTGTGGCCATTGGGATAAGGGCTTCGGCAAAAAAAGTTTCACAAAATACGGTAAAGAAATTTTTGACCCGAAATACTTCGCCAAAAACATCACTATTCCGGTTTACTGGGTTGCAGGAACCAACGACAATGCTTTTGAAATACCGCATTGGGAATCGACATACACAGATGCCCCCGGAACTGATGCCAAAAGTCTGGTGATCGAACTTGATCACGACCATGTCGGTTGGGCTTATGAGGGTGTATATCGTTACGCAGACAGCCGCAACGGCAGAGACACGGCATTTCCTCTGCTTTCAAACAGTGTGGTAAACGGTAATACCGCATCCTGCAAAATTATTTCCCCCGGAGACGGGATAATCAAGGCTGAACTTTGCTACACTCTTGACCGCAAAGAAAAAGCCGTTTCCCGCAAATGGCAGACGATTGCCGCTGAAATCGATCAGGATGTTGTATCAGCTCCTGTGCCTGCCGGTGCAAAATCGTTGTTTTTCAATGTTTACGACCGGATATACTCCGGCAAAAGCCACAACGAAGATCTTGACAAAGCAAGCAGTTCTTACACTCGTGTTTTCGGGGTAAAGTGGCAGTGGCCTGCTTCATCAACCACAACATCCCTGGAATAATCTGACTGCTTATGCTGGAAACATTTCTTATCGGTATTGGATTATCTATGGATGCCCTCGGGGTTTCCATTGCCATCGGTGTGGTAAAAAAATCAACGATAACTCCGATAAAAGTCGCCGGTTACGCATTGCTTTTCGGATTTTTTCAGGCAGCGATGCCGCTTATCGGCTGCCGTCTTGCCCTGATGGCGGCGGAGCAGATTTCCCGGTATGGTAAAATCGTTGCCTGTATATTACTGGTTTTTATCGGGGTGAAAATGATCATTGACAGGAATAAACAGGAAGAAGTTTCAGGCGGCATAATTACTACCCTGATGCTCGCTGTTGCAACCAGTATAGATGCTCTTTTTACCGGAATCGGTTTCGGATGTCTCGGCGGACTCAATATTTACCGGGACATTGCCATAATAGGATGTACCACGACAGTGATTTCAGCTGGCGGATGCATCACAGGATATATGGCGGGCAGGATCTCCGGCTCCAAAGCAATGATTGCCGGAGGGATAATCCTGATGGCACTCGGAGTAAAAATCCTATTGACATAAAAAAAACACCGGTTCCGACCGGTGTTTTTTTATTAACGCAAATCAAGCACGCTGTTGAGCGTACCGAAATCATTGGCAGATATTTCCGGATTAGACTCATCGGTGATCCATTTGCCATCGACCACAAAGCGGTATTCGTAATAATCCGGCACAAGTTCAAGCACAATGACAGCACAGTTGGTGGCGGCATCAACTGTCATAGGCACCGGCATCCAGTCGTTGAAACTGCCGGCAAGCATCACATCCTGTCCACAGCAATTTTCCAACCGGAATTCCAACCGGATTTTTTCTTCATTCTGTTTCTGCACAATGCTGTACATTTTGCTCTCTTTTTGTTACTTATTGAAATACAGTTTGTTAATATACACCTAAAAGAGCAAAAAAGCAAACTCACCGTTTGTAAAAAGTGTTAACAGATATTATATTATAATATCTTTGAGTAATATTTTCAATGTTCTGGAGTTTCCACATTTTATGGATAATAAAAATATTCGTCGTGACGCATTGGACCGTGCCGGTCAGATCATCGTCAAAGCAGGTACCAGACTGCTTATCAGTAAAGAATCCATTGCAGAACTGGTTTCAGGTATAGCCCTGCTCCGGCAAAAAGGATACCGGGTCTTATTGGTGACTTCCGGTGCTGTCGGCCGCGGCATGGAAGCATTGGGTATAAAAAAACGCCCGAGAAAACTCGCCGGAGTGCAGGCTCTTGCCGCCATCGGCCAAAGCGAACTGATGTCGATATATTCAGCGGAATGCCGCAAACACGGTTTTATCGCTGCCCAATTACTGCTTACCGCGGCAGATTTACGCAACAGAGAGCGTTATCTCAATGTTATGAACTGTATCAATGCCCTCTGGGATGACGGCGTCCTGCCTATCGTCAATGAAAATGACTCTGTATCTGTTGCTGAAATCAAATTCGGGGATAACGATACTCTGGCGGGAATGTTGACTTCACTGACTGATTCCGGTCTGGCAATCATCCTCACTACCGAAGACGGATTGCGCAACCGCAATGCCGATGGCTCGCTCAGCGAAAGGATATCCACTGTTTCAAAACTCACAGAGAGCATCAAAGCTCTTGCCGGAGGCACCGATAACAGTGAATTCTCTGTCGGTGGTATGGCATCCAAACTCCGCGCCGCAGATATTGTTACCTCTGCCGGAGCATATCTCTGGATCGCCGACGGCAGAAAAAAGAATATCATCAGCGATATCATTGACGGCAAAGATGTCGGAACGGTGTTTGCCCCCGCCCCCAACCGGATGCAGGGCAGAAAACGCTGGCTGACCTTTTTCAGCCGCACCTCCGGCACAGTAACAGTAGATGCCGGTGCGGAAAAAGCTGTCACCGGAGCCGGCAAAAGCCTGCTGCCGTCGGGAGTTGTCGGTTTTACCGGTGATTTCAAACGCGGAGATGCTCTGGAGATCGTATCGCTTTCAGGCAAAATCATCGCCAGAGGGCTTTCCAACTTTTCCAGCGGCGATTTTGCCCGGATCATCGGTAAAAAAAGCAGTGAGATACATAAAATCCTCGGAGAAGATGCCGACGAGGAAATCATCCATCGTGATAATATGACCCTTTTGCAATAAAAATAATATGCGTGTATATATCAAAACTTACGGTTGCCAGATGAATGAACGTGACTCCGAAGCTATCGGGGCACAGTTGCAGAAATCCGGCTGTATCCTTACTGACAACGAAAACGATGCCGATGTACTGCTTTTCAACACCTGCAGTGTGCGGGATGCCGCCGAAAGAAAAGCCAAAGGTAAAATCGGTTACATAAAAAAACTCAAAGATAAACGCCCGGAAATCATCATCGGCGTTATGGGCTGTATGGCACAAAGACTGGGTGACAAACTGCTGCAGGAGTTGCCGCACCTTGATTTTGTTGCAGGTACAGGGCAACTCCACACCATACCTGAAATCATCGCCGGAATACAGCAAAAAAGAGCCCGCCTGACAAACACGCAGGAATCCATTGACGTCTTGACCGGTATGGGCGGACATCTTTACAACAGCGGCGCATTCGGTCAGATTGCGATCACCAGAGGCTGCAACCGTTTTTGCAGTTACTGTATCGTCCCTTATGTCAGAGGCAGAGAAATCAGCCGCAACAAAGAAGATATCATTGAAGAAGCAAAAAAACTTGTCGACAACGGTGTCAAGGAGATTTTACTTCTCGGTCAGAATGTTGCCGCTTATGGACTCAACGGAGATACCCGCCCCCCTGCCCCGGGGTACTCGCCTTTTGGCGAATTGCTGGAAAAATTACAGCAGATCGAGGGTTTGCTCCGTATAAGATACACTTCTCCCTATGTAACTTACTTCAATGACCGGTTGATATCAGCGTTGAAAAATTGCTCTAAAGTATGCCGCAACATCCACTTGCCGCTGCAATCAGGCTCTGACCGGATTCTTAAAGCGATGAATCGTCAGTATACCGCAGACATTTACCGCAAGTATGTTGCTGATTTGAGAAATGCTATGCCGGATATTACTTTTTCAACCGATGTTATCGTAGGATTCCCAGGTGAAACCGATGAAGATTTTGAAATGACCAAAAATTTGATGAATGAGGTCGGATATTCCCAATCTTATATTTTCAAATATTCTCCGCGTCCGGGAGCAAAATCAGCAAGCCAGCCGGATTCCGTACCGGAAAAAATAAAGGAAGAACGCAATCAGATACTGCTCGCCGATTTGTCCGACCGGGTAAAAAATATGATAAACGGTATGCTTGGTTCAACCGTAGAAGTCCTTACCGAAGGGGTAAGTGCCCGCAACAAAGAACGTTGGAGTGGCAGGACATCCACTAATTTTCTCGTACATTTCGAACCGACTCCGGATGTTTGTCAGGGAGAATTGCGCCAGATCAAGATCACCCGTGCCGGCGATGTTTCACTTTTCGGGAAAATCGTCAAATGAGTTGTCAGAAAAAAATAATTCTTGCTGATCCGCGGGGTTTTTGCAGCGGCGTAAAATCAGCTCTGGATATTTTTGACCGCACAGTCGCCAAGTTTGGCAAGCCGGTTTATGTCTTATACGAACTGGTTCATAACAAAACTGTTTCACAGGATATGCTCTCCAAAGGAGCTGTTTTTGTCGATTCAATTGATGAAGTACCTGTCGGAGCGACATTACTTTTTGGTGCGCACGGCGTTTCACCTCAACTGGAAACTGCCGCCGCTGACCGTAAATTGAATGTTGTTGATGCAACCTGCCCGCTGGTAAAAAAACTGCAAAATTCAGCGGCCGCAATACCGCAGGAAAACGCCCTGATCGTTTTCGGCTCATCGGAACACCCGGAAATCCGCTCCGTGATCAGTCGTGCCGGTACCGGAAAAATTTTTGTCATTTCAGGAATATCCGAAGTCAACTCTTTACCGGATGATCTTGAAAAACCGGTGTTTTTAAGCCAAACCACCCGCAATGACGACGAAATCAAAGAGATCGCCGCGGCATTAAAAGCCAAATACCCTGATTTACACGATGCGTCCGGCGTATGCAATGCTGTTTTCGCCAGACAGAATGCAGTAAAAAATATCTCTGCAAAATGCGATACTGTTTTGGTGTGCGGGTCTGCCCACAGTTCAAATGCTTCACGTTTGCGGGAAATTGCCGAACAAAATGGCTCCAAAGCCTGCCTTATCGACAGTACTGCTGAAATACCGCAGGAAATCGTTGACAACTCCCGCACGATAGGCATTGCCGCCGGCGCAAGCACTCCGGAAAAAAGCGTCAGAGATGTGATCAAATTCCTGACCGGCAAAGGATTTGAAATTGATCCATCGCTGTTTATAAAAGAAAAGAGCCCGGAGGAACTTGAACAGCTCTGCGGTAAAATCCGGCAGAAAATCATTTCCACTGTTGCCGCCAATGGCGGTCATCTCTCTGCCGCCCTCGGTTGCGTGGAGTTGATCACCGCTATCCACTATGTTTTTGACACTCCGAAAACAGAAATAATTTTTGATGTCGGACACCAGGCACACGCACACAAGCTGCTGACCGGCAGATGGGATGATTTTGATAACATGCGCAAAACCGGCGGGATTTCCGGATTTACCAGTTGTCTGGAATCCAAACACGACACCGGAATTTCCGGGCACGCCGGAAATTCTCTTTCCACCGCCATCGGCATCTGCGCCGGAAAAAAGCAGCGCAATGACAACAGCAAAGTCATCGCCGTCATCGGTGATGCCTCTCTCGGCAACGGAACTGCCCTCGAAGGACTCAATGCCGCCGCCGGAGCAAAAAACCTGTTGATCATTCTCAATGACAATAAAATGGCGATTTCCCCCAACCGCGGAGCATTTTCCCGCTATCTCAACCGATTGATTTCGCACAAAAAATATAACAATTTCCGCAACAGACTGCGGCTTTTGCTGAATAAATTTCCGGCTCACGAAAAATTACACCGTATTTTCAGCAAAATCGACGATCTCGGCAAATCGACATTGATGCCCGCCGGAACGATTTTTCAGGAAATAGGTCTGCGCTACATCGGTCCGGTCGATGGTCATTCGCTGACCGATCTTATCCCGATACTCCAATTTATCCGCAATGAATCCTGCCCTATCCTGCTGCACGTAAAAACCTGCAAAGGCAAGGGATGCAGTTATGCCGAAAAATCGCCCACCCTGTATCACGGCATCGGAAAATTTGACCCGGCAACCGGAATACCGCTGAATAACAGCAATGACGATTTCTCCTCTGCCTTCGGCAAAAAACTCTGTGAACTTGCACAAAAAAATCCCCGTATCGAAGCCATAACTGCGGCAATGCCGGATGGTACCGGACTGCGGGATTTTATGCAGCAGTTTCCTGCACGTGCTCACGATGCCGGCATTGCCGAGGAACACGCCGTGACATTTGCCGCCGGATTGGCTATTGCCGGCAGAAAACCTGTGTGCGCAGTTTACTCCACCTTTTTTCAGCGGGCATTTGACGCTTTCTACCACGACATCGTACTGCCTCAACTGCCGGTGATAATCGCACTTGACCGTTGCGGTATTGTGCCTGACGGTCCAACTCACCACGGCATATACGATCTCGGATTTTTACGACAGATGCACGGCATTGAAATCCTCTCTCCATCGACTCGCAAAGAATTGGAAATGATGCTTGATTATTTGATGACAGTAAATCATCCTGCCGTGATCCGCTACCCCCGCGGCAGTGCCAAAGAAAGAGAAAATATATCTGCCGTCAAAACCGGCAAAGCTGAAATAGTAACCACCGGTCAGGATGTCGTTATATGGGCGTTGGGACATATGGTTGACACGGCACTTGAAACAACAGAACTTTTAAAAGCAAAAGGTATTGATGCCGGAGTGATAAACACCCGGTTCATCGCCCCGTTTGACCACGAAACAGCACATAAATATGCCAATACTCCGACAGTAACACTGGAAGATCACTGTGTTTCAGGCGGTCTTGGCTCAACTATGCTCGAAAGCCTCGCAAATATCCCGCATCATCCGGTGCTGGTTTGCGGCTGGCCGCAGGGAATGATCCCGCACGGAGACACGGCTGAAATCAAAAAAATATACGGTCTTGACCCGGTATCTCTCGCCGGAAAAATATACGATTTTGTCAAAAATTCAAAAACGGAGTAAATATGATCGAACATCTGGCTATTATTATGGATGGCAACGGGCGCTGGGCTCAAAACAGAGGCCTGTCGCGCAGTGACGGACACAAAGCAGGAGCTGACAACATCGGTAAAATTGCTGATGCAGCGATGGAACTCGGCATCAAATACCTGACCTTGTACGCATTCAGTACTGAAAACTGGAACCGCCCGGCGGCAGAAGTAAACTTCCTGATGAACCTCATTCCTGATGTTCTCTCAAACCGCCTGAATGACCTGGTAAAAAACGGGGTGAGATTGCGGACGATAGGCAGAACTTCAGACTTGCCGCCCCACGCCGTAAAAGCCTTGGAAGAAGCTATGGAAAAAAGCAGAAACAACACTGCCCTCACCCTCAATCTGGCGTTGAGTTACGGCGGCAGAGCAGAAATTGTCGATGCTGTTAATAAAATCCTGAATGACCCTGATCGCAAAGAGAAAATCAGCGAAAAAGACTTCTCCCGTTATCTCTATGCACCGGACATCCCCGATCCTGATCTGATGATCCGAACCAGCGGAGAAATGCGGTTGAGCAACTTCCTTTTGTGGCAGCTCTCTTATTCGGAACTTTATGTGACTGATGTACATTGGCCGGATTTTTCCAAAGAGGATTTAAAAAAGGCTCTGGCAAGTTTCGCTGACCGAGATCGTCGTTTCGGCGGAGTAAAAAAATAAAAGTTGCAAAAAACACTTGTTTATGGTATATTACGGATAAACAGGAAATCTCACCCAAAGAAAGGTTTTTATAAGATGAGCGATTTAACATTGGTAGTGTTGGCAGCCGGTATGGGAAGCCGCTACGGCGGTCTCAAACAGTTGGATCAGCTGGGTCCGTCCGGTGAAACAATCATGGATTATTCCGTCTTTGATGCAGTCAGAGCCGGATTCAATAAGGTTGTCTTTGTTATCCGCAAGGATTTCGAAGCTGAATTCAAAGAAAAAGTCGGCAGCAAATACTCCGGCATCATCAAAGTCGATTACGCATTTCAAATGCTGGATGACCTGCCGGGCGGGTTCACCGTCCCCGAAGGCAGAGAAAAACCCTGGGGCACCGGTCATGCGGTTTATGCTGCAAGAAATGTTATTGACACTCCGTTTGCTGTTATCAATGCTGATGATTTCTACGGTGCTGACAGTTACCGTCAGTTGGCTGATTACCTTTCCGATCCGCCGGAAACTGACAAAATCAAAGGCTGTATCGCAGCATTTATTTTGAGCAATACTTTGAGCGAAAACGGCTCTGTTTCCAGAGGTATCTGCAGTGATGATGGCAAAGGAAACCTTGCCAAAGTTGTGGAAAACACTAAAATTTTCCGTCGCGACGGCAAAGTGATCAGTGCTTATGATGACGGTACCGAAGCAGAATTCACCGGTGATGAATTGGTTTCTATGAATTCCTGGGGCTTCATGCCGGAAATCCTCGACGAATTGGAAAGCAACTTTATCGAATTCCTCAAAGCCAGAGGCGGCGAATTGAAAAGCGAATTTTATCTGCCCGGTTTGGTGGATACGCTTATCAATTCCGGCAAAGCACAAATCGCGATGCGTAAAAGTTGTGACAGCTGGTTCGGGGTCACCTATCGTGAAGACCGTCCGATGGTGCAGGCAGCATTGCAGTCACTGACTGAATCCGGCAAATATCCAAAATCATTGTTTAACTGACATCAGGATGCAGAAAGGTCGTTATCATGGCAGAACATTCTCACGATGAAATATCTCAAATCATAAACTCTTTTATAGTTTACGGTGATTTTCTGGTTGCGATACCTTTCGGCAGCGGCCATGTCAACGACACCTACCAGTTGACCTTTGATCAGGGCGGGATGCGTCTGCATTACACATTGCAGCGTATCAATAAAAATGTGTTTTCCAATCCGGAAAATGTTATGGAAAACATTGACCGCGTCACAACACATATATTGCACAAAATCCGCAAAGCCCATGCTGAAACCAGAAAACGCACTTTGCGTCTTTTGCGTACAGCAGAAAACAAACCGTTTGTCTACGACAAAAAAGGTGACTGCTGGCGGGCGTATGTATTTGTGGAGCACGCACGGGCGTACGAAGTCCTTGATGACTTGCGGCAGGCTTATCATATTGCCGAAGGTTTCGGTGAATTCCAACGCCAGCTGGTAGATCTTCCCGGTCCCCGGCTTCACGAAACGATCGCGGATTTCCACAATACTCCCAAACGGATACATAACTTGATCGATGCCGTCAAAGCCGATCCGCTCGGCAGAGCAAAGGGTGTACAGCGAGAAATCGATTTTGTGTTTTCCCGCCAGCAGGATGCAGCTTATCTTTTAAATCTACACGACGAAGGTTCCATTCCGGAGCGTATCACCCACAACGATACCAAATCCAATAATATTCTGATAGACGACTTGACCGGTGATGCCATGTGTGTACTTGACCTTGACACGGTAATGCCGGGCTTGTCGCTCTACGATTTCGGCGACATGGTGCGCAGCGGCACCAATCCTGCTGATGAAGATGAAGTAAATCTTGATAAAGTCTTTATGCGTTTTGATATGTATGAAGCACTTGTCCGCGGATACATTGCCGGCACCGGCAGTCTGCTGACCGCCGCCGAAAAAGATTCTCTGCCGATGGCGGGAAAAATCATCACTCTTGAAATCGGCACCCGTTTCCTGACCGACTATCTGATGGGCGACACTTACTTTAAGATCCACCGGCCGGAACACAACCTCGAACGGGCAAGAAATCAGTTTAAAATGGTTTCTTCCATCGAAGAACAATTTGAACGTATGAGAAATTTGATCTGATGGATACCTGGGTCGAAATCACTGCTGACGAAAAACACATAAAAAAAGAACGTGCCAAGGCAAAGGAACTGCGCAAAACCCCATATTTCCAAAATTTGCTGAAACAGGGGATTTGCCATTACTGCAAACAGAAATTCCCAGTTCAGGAATTGACCTTTGACCACATCGTACCGGTGGCAAGAGGCGGCAAAAGCACCAAGGGCAATATGGTCGTTTGCTGTAAAGCCTGCAATCAGAAAAAAAGTTGCCTTACTCCGGCAGAGCAGATCCTTAATTCGCTTGATATTCAAACGGATTGATTTTTCAATTTCTGTGCTGCTTCCGCTACGGATTCACCATCCGGGAAAGTCCATGTTCCGGCTATTTCAGCCAAAGGTTCCAATACAAACAACCTCGCTTTGGCGTGTGGATGCGGAATTTGCAAATTTTTTTCTTCAACTGTCTCATTGTCAAAGAAGATGATATCACAGTCAAGTTTCCTTGCTTCGCGACTGGAATGTTGTGCCGGTCTGCCGGCGGAAATCTCTATAGCCTGTGTCAGAGCAAGCAATTCCTGCGGTGTTCCCTGCCAATATCCGGTCAATGCCTGATTATGAAAATCAGGAGTGTTTGCAACACAATCCACCGGAGAAGTGATATATATGGAACTTCTGACGATATCGCGTACCCCGCCTGCTGAAAGTTTTTGGGATGCAAAATCAAAAATCTCCTCTTCATTTCCGAGGTTGGCACCCAATAAAACAGCAATCTTATGCAACTCTTTCATCTTATTTTCTTGTCTTTGACCGATTGTAAAGTTATATTATACAAAGTATAATGTAAATATAACCAATGTAAAGGTTTTTTGCAAGTGAGCATAAATAAACTGAAAATATTTTTTCTCGGCAGCGGCACGCTGGCTGTACCGGTTTTGAAAACTCTGGCCGCAAGCAGTATCTTAACTTTTGCCGGAGGTGCGACCGGTATATCAAAACCCGGTAAACGCGGTAAAAAACTCATCCCCACTCCGGTCAATCAGGCGGCAGATTTTACCGGCGTGACACTGGAAGAAGTCGGAAACGTCAACACGCCGGAATTTGTTGAAAAATTAAAAGAGATCGATCCGGATATGATACTGGTCGTTTCTTTCGGACAAATACTTAAAAGCGACATTCTTTCCCTGCCACGTTATGGCTGTGTAAACATTCATCCGTCTGTACTGCCGCGTTACCGCGGTGCTTCTCCGGTTGTACAGGCGATCCTCAATCAGGATAAATATACAGAAGTCTGCTATATGCAGATGGAAAGAGGCCTTGATTCCGGAGCCGTTTACCGCCGCATCCCCTGCCCGCTTGACGGGACAGAATACTGTGATGCTCTGGAAAAACATCTTTCTGAAATCGCCGCTGACAATCTGGAAGAAACCCTGACCGGCATTGCTGTCGGCAAATATCAGCCGATCCCGCAAAGCGGTGAAATCACTCTGTGCGGCAAAACCGGAAAAAACGACGGCATCATCAACTGGTATGATGATGTCCAAAATATTTATGCCAAAATCAGGGCATTCCATCCGTGGCCGGGCGGTTGTGCATGGGAAATCAGCGGAAACGAACCATGCCGACTGACGATTTCCAAAGTTCTGCCGCGTCCGGATTTATCTGCGGCTCCCGGAGTCATGGTGACAGATACACCCAAAAATCAACTCTGCATCGGTTGCGGTTCAGGCGGAGCATTGGAACTGCTGGAAGTCATTCCGCAGGGTGGCAAAGCAATGACCGGAGCCAGTTTCCGTAACGGCAGACGCGGAGCAAATTTAGTTTTTTCACCGTCAGGTGCGCCTGACGGCTCTGAATAACCATTTTTTACCAAAGGCTTTTATGACAAAAACAGACAAAACGATAGTCCTCAACTGTGACAGAGTGGAGAGGAGACTTGCCCTGCTGCACAACGGCAGACTGGAAGAATATCAAATAGAGAGAGATGATGACACGCCCAAAGTCGGAGATATTTTTCTCGGCAGGATCGTCAATCTTGATTTATTGCTGCAAGCGGCGTTTGTCGATATCGGAGCTCCTAAAAACGCCTTCCTGCATTTCAGCGAAATGCTTTCGGGCTGCAGTGGTCTTGACGACAGAAATCACAGTACCGAAACCGGAATCTGCTCCAAACGGCGCAAAAGCGATGATAAAAACAGTCTCTCCAAAAACAGTGCGGAATCCAGACGGAGAAAAGATGATATCAATCTTGAGAACATCCCGAAAATTTTCCGCCCGGGTATGGAAATACTGGTGCAAGTGATAAAAGCCCCGATCAGCACCAAAGGGGCAAGAATAACTACTGACATATCCATTCCCGGCAGATATCTGGTGCTTATGCCCTACAACGAGCATATAGGTCTGTCAAACCGTATTGAAAGTACCACCGAAAGAGATAGATTGAAAAAAATTCTTTCACAACAGGAATTGCCAGAAGGTATGGGGATGATATGCCGTACTGCCGGTGAGGGCAGAAAAAGTGCTTTTTTCAAAAACGACCTCCATTTGCTGTTGGATTACTGGGAAAATATTTCCAAAGATATGGAAAGATTCACTGCGCCGCGTCTGCTTTATACCGAGCCCAATCTCGTTGAACGCACTATACGCGATTTCATGACCGATGAAATCAATGGTGGAATTGTCGTTGACAACAAAGAAGCAAAAGCCAAAATCGTGGAAACACTGAAACGTTGCGGAGCCAAAAAACTTGCTTCAAAAGTCACTTTTTATGACAAATCAACTCCGATTTTCGACGCCTGGCACATCAACGAGCAGCTGAAATCAGTTTTTCAGCGGGAAGTAAAACTCGCCGGGGGCGGAGCCATTGTTATTGATGAAACCGAAGCTCTCATCGCTATTGATGTCAATTCAGGCAGAGGCAAAAACGGCCAGGATCAACCGGAATTCATCTTGAAAACCAATCTTGAAGCGGCTGAAGAAATCGCCAGACAACTGCGTTTACGCAATGTCGGTGGATTGGTGGTCATTGACTTCATTGATATGAAAAGTCAATCCGACCGGGATGAAGTTATGCGGCACATGAAAAAACTTGTCAAAGATGACAAGGCAAAGACCAAACTGCTGCCGATCAGCAAAATGGGGTTGATGGAAATGACCCGCCAGCGTGAACAGGAAAGCATTTTGGATCAGGTATATACCCCCTGCCCTTACTGCAACGGTTCCGGACTGGTCAAGTCCGCAGTAACAGTCAGTGCTGAAATCCAGCGGAGTCTGGCGGCTGTTTTGAGAGATAAAAAATATAAAAACGTACCGGTCAGGGTGATAATGCATCCTGATGTACTGGCAAAACTCCGCAACGAAGACGAAAAGTTTTTCAGCGAGTTGGAAAAGAAATACCATCACGAATTAAGTTTCAGAGCAGATCCGGAACTGCACCACGAAGAATTCAGGCTTGTTGATCCGGATACCGGTGCTGAATTAAACTGAAATGAGCAAAGCAGAGTTTCATTCTTATGAAATCCCGGCAAAACCGGGAGTTTATATCTACCGCGACCGTTTCGGCAAAGTGATATATGTCGGCAAGGCGAGCAATCTCCGCCGCCGGATGTCCTCATATTTCCACCCCTCCCGCCGGGCAACGGCTGATCCAAAACTGCGCTCTCTGATAAATTCCATTGACAGCTGGAATTTTGAAGTGGTTAATACCGAAACCGAAGCTCTGCTGCTCGAAGCAAAACTGATCAAAACCTATGCCCCTCATTACAATGTTTTGATGCGGGATGACAAACGCTATTTACTGCTTAAAATTGATTGGAATGAAAAATTCCCGACACTTACTCTGGCAAGGATCCGCAAAAGCGGAAATTTTGAATACTTCGGCCCCTTCCCCAATGGCAGTGCTTTGCGGGCAACGCTGGAATACCTGCTCCGCCATTTCGGATTGCGTGCCTGCCGGGATTCCGAACCTGATGCCGAAACCAAGAAACACTGCCTGAAACGCATTATCAAAGACTGCTGCGCCCCCTGCAACGGTGACATCACTCCGGAAGCGTACCGGCAGCGGCTTGATGCGGCACTGGCGGTCTTAAAAGGCAACATCAGCGATCTGCGAAAAGAATTGCAGGAAACTATGGCGGAAGCCAGCAGGAATATGAATTTTGAAAAAGCCGCCAAAACCCGGGACATCCTTGACAATCTTGAAGCTGTTTTCGGCAGACGCTCCCGGATATTCCGCACTCCTGAATTACCGGACAGAAATCCGGGAGTGGAAGCGGTAAAATCTCTGGCAAATCACCTTGGTTTGAAAGAGATAAAAAATCCTATCATCGGATTTGACATATCCAATATACTCGGTACTCTGGCAGTAGCAAGTCTGGTATCATTCAGCGACGGCAAACCCTGCCGTGAGAACTACCGGCGTTTCCGCATAAAAACGGTCGAGGGCAGCGATGACTTTGCTATGATGAATGAGGCTGTCAACCGTCATTTCGGCAGACTTATCAGAGAAAACCGTCCGTTGCCCGGATTGATGCTGGTTGATGGCGGCAAAGGTCAGTTGTCGTCGGCGTTGAATGCTCTGGCAAAATTAAAATGCCCGCCATTTCCGGTAATAGGATTGGCAAAACGCAATGAAGAAATCTTTTTACCGGGCAGGAGCGAACCGGTGATCATCGACCGTCACGATCCGGCATTGAGACTTTTGCAGTCAGTGCGTGACGAAGCCCACCGTTTTGCGATAACATTTCACCGTTCATTGCGGATGAAAGCGTTGGAACACTCTTTACTGGATGAAGTTCCCGGTATTGGCAAAACCCGCAAAATGCAACTGCTTAAAACATTCGGCAGCGTGCAGGGGATAAAAAAATCATCTCCGCAGGAGATCGCCGAGAAGATTCCCGGCATCGGGGAAAAGGTCGCAGAAAAACTCCTCGAACACCTCAACACCGGACACATCCAATTACCGGTCGAATAAAGATCAATCTTCAGATGTGACCAGCAAAGCGATCTCGTCGCAGCGGTCTTTTTTGGGACATTTTTCGCAGTCACTCCAAATCTTTTCGGGGAAGCGGTAGTCCACCTCTTTGAAGCCCTGACGCAGGAAAAAACCCGGACTGGTCGTCAGTGTAAAAATTTTCCACACTTCTTTGCGTTGTCTCAAAAGTTCGATTTCATTGCGGACCATTTTTGCCCCGATCCCGCTGCCGTGCCACGACGGATCGACTACCAGACTGCGAATCTCGTACAAATCATTGCCAAAGTCACGCAAAGCCACACAGGCAATGACTTTATCATTGCTGACCGCCACCCGGAAATTCCTGATGTGCGTTTTCAAATCATTTTCATCCCGGGCAAGCACGACCCCTGTTTCCACATAGGGCTGCATCAATTCTATCAACCGGGGAATGTCAGACAATACAGCCTGACGGATAATCATATCATTCATTCTGCTTCGTTTTCTGCCGCAGGCTGGATTTCTTCAAAGACACCCATTTTGCGGAATTTTTCGTAACGC
>JAZONW010000034.1:0-38497 GCA_045654745.1 Victivallaceae bacterium
TCAGAAACAAGGGAATCGGATCATATATGATAAACTGTTTGATCGATGATTACAGCGTAAAATCCATATTCGCCGAAACAGACAAAGATGCCGTTGAATTCTATAAAAAGAACAGCTTTAAAATCGAAGAGTTCGCCGAAAATTATGACGGAGAAACGATCATCAGATATAAATGCAAACGAACCCAATAATTCAAACAACCAAGCCGACAGATCATTCGATTTTCGAGCAGAATAATGTTGCAACCATTCTGGAACAGATGGCTGCCATGCCGAAAGCGAAACGCCCGGATGTGCTGATCGTTCCCGACGATATCCTGATGAGCCATATCTTCCCCTATCTTCAGCGGAAATGGTGTGCAGGAGGTGATTGGAAACCGTTTTTTATCTATCTTCGGCACAAACAGGTTCCAATTCTTGCACCGGAATTGATCGAAGGCGATTATCTGGAATTTGATATCATGAAAACAGCGGAAATCACCATTGATTTTCTGCTTGATGTGATCCGCGGCAAAGAGACGACACCGCGCAGTATCATTATCGAACCGGAATTATTTGAACAGAAATAAAAAAAGGAACAGTTATGAAAAAATTGATTTCAGCCCATTCCCACCTGTTGACCAATCCTGTGGACCTTGATTTTTTTGCAGATAGAATTTCTCAAATCTGGCTGCTTGAACTACCGAACGCGAAAGAGATTCCAGGCTATACCAGACCGTCTACAGAAGATGAGATCCTTGCGGTCGCCAAACAGTTCCCCGGACTGTATCTTCCATTCAAATGGGTTGATTTCCGCAAAGGGCCGGATCAGGTCGACCGCGCCGTGGAAAAAGGGTTTATCGGATTCAAAGGGATCTGTCCCCAGAAATCTTACGATGATGAAAGTTATCTTCCCGTCTATGAGCGGATCGCAAAATATCATTGTCCGATGGTATTTCATACTGGCTATGTCTCCACTCCGGAATATTCAAAACGGAGTCCGGACTTCTGCTATCAAGCGGGCAACATGCGTCCGGCTTCTCTTTATACGCTTGCCCATTTATTTCCGGAAATTACATTTGTAGCCGCACATTTCGGGGTACCCTGGGAACGGGAACTGTTCGATCTGGAAATCCGTCTGCTCCCCAATTTCTACATTGATCTGAGCGGCGGACATTCGGAAGATATTCTGAATATTGTTGCGGAACATGCGCATCATGAAGCGCTTCTTCCCGGCGGGGAAAAAGGACTTTTTGCAGATAAATTCCTATTGGGTCTGGATGCCTATCTCGGACATCCGCAGCTGCATCAGGATGTTTATGCTTATTGCAACGAGTTTGTTGCCGAGCTTGAGAAAAGAGCCGCCGGAACAGTCTGGGAAAAGAGCGTTCCCGGAATCCTTGCCGGAAATGCGGAGCGGATCATGAAAGAGAATCATCTTTTGTAAAGGATATCAGAAAATGAAGCAGGAAAAATTTTATCAGACAGTTCACAATCATATTTGCGATATTATGCCGAAAATACGGAAACCTGCTGTCGGAAAATATCCAGCTCCTTATCTGACTGTCACATGGGGAAGTTTTTATGCCATGATCTTCGGCTGGGATAATCATCACATGTCTCTCCGGTTCGCTGCCGATGGCGAAATCTGTGAAATGAAATATTATCTGATGAATATGCTGACATTTCAGGATGCCGATGGTTTCACCCCGAATTGCAGCAGTAAGGATGGCGGATGGGAACCCCGGCGGGAATTCCATGCACACTGCTCAATGGTGCTGCCAATATCGCTATCGCTGTTGTTTTGAAAGATCAAGAATAAAAATTCCTTGACTTTTATTTTTTCAGCAGTATATTTTACTTCCAGTAAGTGTATTACGCATCAAAGCCAAAATGCTTTGATGCGTTCTGCTGTTTTTACAACAACATAATTGCAAATAAAAGGTTTTTATGCACTTGGCTTATTTACTGCTCCCGGCTTTGATGATTGCCTGGGTCTTGGTTGCGATCGTGGTCACTCACGCCAGAGAACGCGGGATTTCAATCTTTCACTTTTTTATGTGCGGATCTTTTTTTGCCACCCTGATCTTTCTGGCGATATGTCTTACAACCGGTTGTGACAATTTTTTTGCCCCGCGATACCGCACGGCAACGGCAATGCTTGCAATGGGAGCAATATTCAACGGTTCGTGTCAGGCAGTTTTGATGTATAACCTCAAAAAAGGCGGCCGGGCATTGGCATTTGCCATCCCCCAGCTGGGGTTTATTCTGCCGTACGCCTGGAGTATCGTTTTCAGAGATGAAAAATTCGCCTGTACCGGAGGCATCGGTCTGATTTGTATTGCCGGAGCAATATGTTTCCTCGCCGCTAAAAAATCTTCAACAACTGAAACCACGGTGACAAGTTCTCTTGACGCAAAACGGATTTTGATTTCATTTGCCGCAATGCTGATAGGCGGAATGGCACAGATATTTTTCTCGTATCCGGCATTTCTGCCTGCCGATCAACAGTTGTCCACCATTACCGGCTCGCTCATAATTCAGGCAGCCAGCACGCTGTTATTCTTTTTCTTTGCACTCGTTTCACCTGTCAAATTTACAGACGGCATCAAAAAAGCCGGTAAATTCAGTTTGCTGTGGGCGCTTGGTGCAGTGCTTTCCTACTGCATCCTGCTGCCGACGCTGGAAGAAATGCGCAAACTCAATCAGGCCGGTCTCGTTTACCCGATCGGATGCGGCGGCATAATCCTGCTTTTTGCACTTTATACCTCCATCCGGGGCAAAGAGAAACTTTCCGCCGGACAAATCGCCGCCTTTGCGGCAATCATCATCGGGATATTTCTGGTGAGGATGTAAACCCCGTAACAAATAAAATCACAACACACCGTTTTCAAATAAACTGCCGCATAAAATTCAGACTTTTTTGAATTACAAGGTGATAAAAAGCATCTGTTGTTTTGTGCAGAACGGTTTATTTTTGTGCATTCAAACCGTTGTTTTTTTGCTGTGCCGCTGTATATTTTTATATCCGGATACAATTCAACTCAACCACAAATGAAACGGAGAAAAACTATGAAAAAAACATTGGTAGTTACTTTGGTGTCGTTATTTGCCTGCGTGGCCAGTGCGTATGATTATTTTATCACCAGCGGCGATTACCGCATCACCATCTCGGAAAAATTCAAACATACCATCCGGGGAATAGTGTGGAAAAATTTCCAGATCGGCACCCCTACCGGTTATTACGGTGCGATCGTTGTCCCCAGACCCAGTAAATTTATCGGAGCAGGCCACACCGAAGGCGGCGCCGAAAAAATCCTGTCAGTCAAGGTCACCTGCGACGGCAGAGAAGTTATCCCGGCTTCACGTATTACCATCAAAGGCAAAAAAATCACCGTGGAAAAAATTTCCATGTTTGATAAATTGCTTTTCAACATCCGGCTGGAACTTACTCCGCAGGGACTGGTGGAAACCAAACGCTTTATCGCCACCGCCGATCAGGATATACATTACTTCTACGCCCATATTTATTGTTTCAACAAAAGTTTCACTGATTACTACGCTTTGACCGACACCGGTAATGTTATCAGCGGTAAATTTGCTCTGCCCAAACACAAAAGAATGCCCAAAGACCCCAAGGACCGCCTGCGGGAATGGCATGTTTCCAGCACCGTAAAATATGTTTCAGAATACGATGCTGCCGCCAAAAAAGGTGTCGTACTTTATTATCCGGAAATCATCCCCGGCAAATCCCGCAAATCGACATTCTGGGAAGTCCCCTATGCTTATATGAAATATTATATGATCACCGATGTACCCAAACTTATCCCCGCCGCCTGGGAGTCTCCGAATTACACCGTGGTGGTATGCGGATTTGAATCCGACAGCGTAAAAAATATGCCGCAGGCAGTTAAAGAGGCGGCGGCAGAGGCGGCAAAAATAAAGTTCGACCTGCCGGACAAACCGGTCATCCCGGTAAAATAAGACGGGGATGCAAGCAAAAAAACAGCTTTATTTTTCTGCAAAATTAGATATGGCTAATTGAATTTTCACCGACCGGTGCTATATTATTTCCGGATAAAAACAAGCACCGGTATTTTTTTTATGTGCCTGATACTTTTGACCACATAATCAGTCCCGGCTGACCTGCTTATGCCGGACAGGAGAGTAAAGATGAAAGAAAATTGCTGCAGCGGGAAATTGCCGGAAAAAATCTCGCTTGCTGATTTGCCGGTAGGTACCAAAGCCACTATTGTAGGTATTTCACCTAAATCCCGCGGACGCAAAAAATTTGCCGATGTCGGCATCGTCCCCGGTACTGAATTACTCATTGAGGCACACGCTCCATTTGGCAGCCTTATCAGAGTAAAAGTTATGGAAACCAGTATGGCTCTCCACAAAGATGATGCCGCCGGCATCATATTGAAAAAAACCGGTAAATCCGACACCTGAAACCGGCATTGCAATTTGCGGTTTCACTCTTTCCCGGAATCGAAAATCAAATCCGGCATCAGGTAATTACAACTGCCGTAATCAAAATCTGAATCAGGACTGGCATTATCTTTTTTCAGTACCAAACATCGGTGATGATTTTTTCTGGATTGACGGTAGAGGAGAGCGAGCCCCAACGCCATACCCAATGGGAATATCGTCGCAGCAAACAGACCGTTTTTCAAGTTTTCTCCGGTGATTTCCGCCACCTTGCCTACCAGTAACGGCCCGGCAGTAGCTCCGAGATCCCCCGCCAGCGCAAGAAATGCAAACATCGCCGTCCCGCCCGCAGGACATTTCCGGGCAGAAAGGCTGATCGTCCCCGGCCACATGATCCCGACAGCAAGACCGCAAAGCGCACAACCGACCAACCCCAATATCGCCCACGACGACAGTGAAGCCAGCAAATAACAGACAACAGCAAAAATTCCGCACCAGAGCATAGTTTTGACCAGATTCAGTTTTTCACTCAACTTGCCGTACAACATCCGGGAAATACCCATAAACACTGCAAAAAGACAGGGGCCTGCCAAATCTCCGACAAGTTTGGAAACTTTCAACGCCGATTCGGTAAAAGCCGACGCCCACTGTGCCATAGTTGCTTCCGATGAACCGGCACAAACCATTAAAAATATCATCATCCAGAAAACCGGCACCCCCAGCAGTTGACGGATACTCATACTTTTGCCGTCTGCCACCAGTTTTTCGATGGGACAGGTGATAAAATTTATGGAGTTATACAGCGGGATCAATGCCCAGAGGATGGTCAGTATTTTCCAATACGCGATACCGAATATGGCAAAAAACAAGGTCGAACCCAATATCACACTGACTGCACCCCAGCAATAAAAAGAGTGCAATAAACTCATTACACCATCCTTGTTTTCAAAAGGACACGCTTCCACGATCGGACTCAACAGAACTTCGATCAAACCGCTGCCGACAGCATAGAGAGCCACCGCCACCAGAATCCCGGTAAACGCATCCGGCAGCAGATACGGCAAAAAAGTCAAAGACAAAAGACCGATTGATGACAAAATCTGCGAAGCTGTAACACAAAGTCTGTATCCGATTTTATCTGCAAATTTTGCGGCGGCAATATCTACAAGCAGTTGAGTAAAATAAAAAACCAACGGGATCAGAGCGATCTGGGTCAGAGTGATTTTGTAAGTCCCTTTAAAAGTCAAAAAGAGCAAAGGCGTAAAATTTGCCGATATTGCCTGTGTTACAAATCCGAGATAACAGGCCGTCAATGTTTTTTTATAGTTTTTCTGCTGTGACATAACATTTTCTCCAGGAATAACAGGATAAATACTATATCACCAAAATCAGAAAACACAAAGGCAGTCTATCGCCAAAAAGAAGCACTATTTACCCAAAACGCTGAATTTCCCGGGAGTGACGCCGTATTTTTTTTTGAACTGCCTGCGAAAATAATTCACCGAGTTGAAACCGCAGTAATTACTGATTTCCTCAACTGTATATATTTTTTCGGCAAGCATTTTGTGTGCCACTTGCAGGCGGTGCTGAATGAGTATTTCAACGGGAGAACTCTCCATAAATGTTTTGAAACAGCGGCCGGCTTCACTGCGGCTCACATTGGCAGATTGGGCAATGCTTGTCAATGAAATATGTTCACGGTAATGACGGTAAATAAAATCAAGCATTTTTTGCAGCCGTATCTGATTGACAAGTTGTATCCGGTTTGATTTACAGCGGGGAAAATCAGCCATATTGGCATAGATATATTCAAAAATACAACTTATGTCTCTCTGGATCTTCATCTCGCAGCAGGGCGGCTTTTCAAGAAAACAACGGTAGATATCTGCTATAAGATCATTTATTTTCTGCAAAGATTTATCACTGCCGGGAAACACAATAAAAGGCAGATCATCACATTGTTGCAAAGGAGTGATATATTTCCGGTATATAAGACTGCCTTCCGGCGCAATCAAATTACCGGCAAACACAACATTGGGCATAGGATCTGCGCTACCTCCGGAAATCTGCCGGATACCGTGAAGTACATTGCCATTGACAAAAATACTGTCTCCGGCATTCAAAATAATGTGTCTTTCGCCGACCTGATAGTCCAGCGTGCCGGTTTCAGCCGTGGCTATTTCAAATCCCGGATGCCAGTGCAAAGGGCCGCTCCATTGTGCCAGCGTCGCCAACTCATCACGGTAAAATGAAATTGGGAATACGGCAGGATCGTAAGAAATCTGTTCTTTCAGCTGATTATCTACAGTGACAGGCATGATAGTTTCCCTGAATTGACTTGTCTTTAAAAGATAATATACCGTATTTCGCAGACATTTACAACTGCATCAAACAATATCTTCCGGTTGCATACCGGAACCTCCGACCGTTTGGCTCATCAAGGCAGCGGTGTTCCGCCGCTGCGGATAAATCCGGCCGGGCCGATGCCGAAATATTGTTTGAAAGTTTTTGAAAAATGATACCGGTCAGCAAAGCCGAGTCGATCCGCAGTTTCTTTGATCGTGGCACCGGAATGTGTCAACAGTTGAGCTGCATATTCCATTTTTTTGTGCATCAGCCATTTTTTCACCGGGAGTCCGGTCGCTTTACGGAATTGCCGCTGCAATGTATTTATACTGGTGCCGCATAATTTTGCCAATTCAACACAATTATGAAATTTTTCCGGGGATTGCTCAATTATCCGCATAGCTTTATCAAAAATCAATTCATCCAGATTTCTTTCCGGAGATATCAGAATTTCAGGTGGCAGCATCAGCAAACTCATATTTACCACTGCAGAAGCCGCAAAAGATAATTGCTTTTCCGAATAAAACGGCAGTTTTGCCGCGATCGCATCAGGAATTATACTTTTGATGTCAATTTTGATTATCTCCCGTTTGGCAGCAATGTTTCCCGATAGCGAAAAGTGGATAAAAAAATGGGAAAACTTTTTTACCGCTTTAGTGGAAAAAGGTGTTTGCGGTGGTATCAATATTGCAGTGTCGGGAGTTAACTCTATGTCAGCATTTCCGGATGTCACCCATGCTCCCGGAGACATATTCCAGTAAAAACGCCAGTTCGGGGCACTCGCAAGTTTGTATTGCCAATGTGGTACAGACGGAATAAATGCGGTTTTGTCAATCCGGACAAAAAAACGCTCGTTGGGTGTTTTTGACATTTTATTTACACTTTTTTACATTTACAAACAAATTGATTATGGGTATAATATACATATGGCATAAAATTTTGTCAATTATCAAAAACAGCTTAAAACAAAAGAGGTATTCTATGGAAGAAAAAAATCCGATACCGGCAGATGATTTCAAGAAAATTTGTGAAAATCTGTCTCAACGCAACCGGGCATTGCGAAAAGTTATGAATATACCCAATGGTGCGACAGTTGCCCCCGGTTTCAGAGAGAGATGCGCAATGGAGGATAACACTCGCCTGCCGATCAATGAAGAATATTTTGTACAGCTGTTTCCGGAATATAATGCATTTGCCGAAGCCGTCCGACAGAAAATTGCCGCTATGCCGGAAGTCGATAAAGGGATTCCTGTTTCCAAAGAAAACCTCTGGATATGGGGCGGCCCCCACCCGGAATGGGGCGGGTCACTGAAAAAAGATACCCTTATGCAGAACGTAAAATATTTTAATGCAGAAAACGGCATTTATGTGTACGGGCCGGTTTCAGAAGAAATGATTGCCCTGCACTCCGGATTGAAAAAAATGCTCGTAATGGTGACAAACACCTGTCGTGCGCCGGGACAACAGCCGGAAAGCGATGCCGAATGTGCAGAAAAACTCAGCCGTCTTTCGCTCAAATACCCCAACATTACCGGCGGGATGATGGACGATATGACTGCTTCACTGACCACCATTACAGCCGAAAAAATCCAACAGGTGAAAACGGTCAGTGAGAATCTTAAAAAACATAATCCGGCACTTGAATTGTATGGTACTGTTTACAGCCATGAACTTGAGGAAAAAGATTTTGACGAAATCAATCCCTACATTGACGGTGTAAACCTCTGGTTCTGGTATCAGGAGGTGCTTTTAGATCTGGAAGCGAGAGTTGAACTCTGCCGCAAAAAATTCCACGGCAAAAAGATTTTACTGGGATTATTCATCCACGACTACGGTACCGCTGATGCCGGAACTGTGCCGGATTTACTGTTGCATCAACTGAAAGTTTCCCGCAAACTTCTTGCCGAAAACAAGATTACCGGACTGGTCATTCTTGGAGACCGGGAAATATTGAAGTGGCCGGAGCAAGCCGGTCTTATCAAGGGCTTCCTCGCCGCACAAAATTGATTTGCCAATACCAGTAAATTGCAATACCGCCGGAAGCTATATAACCGCAGCTTCCGGCGGTTAATTTATATTTGTCGAGGTCGTTTAATTGCTCTGAAAAAGTATCTAACGCTCAAACGGTTGCAAGTTAATAGAAAAAGAACTGCTTAAATATCTATGTTTTTGTTAACGAGATAATCGTTGAAATGTAGAATATCAAGCAAAAAACAAAAAATATAAAATAATATCAAAATAATAAGAGAAAAACTAATACAAAAACATTTATTTTACTCATTTCCATCCCCCCTGAAACAACAATATTTTTATTTTATTTGTTTGCAGATACAGATTTCCAGTAATATAATGTAATATCGCAGGAAATGCAAACTGACACCACTGAGCTGATCTCGCGATCTGGTTACGATCGCTTCCGCGGTCAGGGCTGCTGATCATCTCACGGCACATAATCTTTTTCTGTTGCGGAGCGAATCCCCTGGAACTGCGATGGCGACATACCGTGATACTTGCGGAAATAGCGGGAAAAATAATTTGCATCAGTAAATCCGCATTGTTCCATGATTTCAGCCACATTACCTGTACTGCTGCGCAACAGTTCCCGGGCGCGTTCCATACGCCTCATACTTAAATATTCCTGCGTGGACAATCCCGTCATACTGCGGAAAAGTTTTGCAAGATGATTGGTGGACATCATAATCTCTCCGGCAATACCGGTACAATTCAGCTCCGGATCAGCAAAATCAGTGTCAATGATATTTTTTGCTGTAAGGAAACGGCTGTTTTTCCATATCACACTTTCCGTTTTCGACGGAATGCTTTTGAGCACCTCCCCGAGAATAATCAGAAAAAGTCCCTGTCGTTTCAATTCACCCGACATATTTTCCGGTTTCACATCAAAAAATTCCTGCACCAGTCGGTAAAAAGGGAGAATATCCGTTTTGTCCAGTTGACGAAATAATGGGAAAAGCGTCCCCATCTGCTCCGGCGGTGCAGATGCGATCCATTCTTCCCGAAATGTCGCCTCGTCATCCATATAAACGAAAACCGGTCCGTTTTCCGCATGAGCTGGACATTCGCCATACCAGTCAAAATGGATACACCAGCGTTCCGTTGCCGTTTCCGAAACAGTACAATGCGGTACCCCGGGCGGAATGATAACGATACTGCCGGATTTACTCAAAAACACACCGTCTCCAATCAAAATCCGCCCTTCCCCCATGCTGAAAAAGACCAATTCATAATCATAAATGCGCCGGTTGCGTTCGATGTGTCCCGCGCTCCATTTTGTCCGGCACACAGCCCCCAGCGAAGGCTTGATTTTACGGAGCAGACTCCCGGCAGCAGTTTGTGGAAAGAGTTGATATGACATAATATTCCTCCTGCATCATACTATAACATATTTTTCCCAAAAAAACAAGAAAAATCTCCGATTTGTGCTATAAACAACTGATTTATCATATTGTCATTTTTCAGACGGTGCATTATACTATAATCAAAACGAAACAAAAGGAGATGCCGTATGCGAGCTTTGAATGATTGTTACAGCAGGTTGCTGATCGATAATCACATCACAGACCTGAATCCTGAATATATGCGCAACTACTCCCCCGCTGAATACCTCAGACTGGTCAAACTTTCCGGCGTTGATTCCGTCATGGTATATGCCTGCGACCATAACGGGAACTGTTACTATCCCACCGGGGCCGGACACCGGCATGCCAATCTTGACGGCAGAGATATTTTTGGCGAAAATATCGCAAACTTACGCCGTGCAGGTATCACTCCGGTCGCATATTACACCGTCGGTTATCACAAAGACTGTGCCAGACGCCTGCCGCACACCCGCATCATCGACAATGTGGGGGTCGATCATGACGGCAGATACCATTACACCTGCCCCAATCAGCCCGATGCAGTGGCATTTTACAAAGACCAGCTCCGTGAAATTCTGGATTACAAAGTGGAAGGTATCTTTATTGATATGAGTTTCTGGCCGTCGATCTGTTGCTGCGACGGCTGTCGCAGCAAGTACGGCAAGCCTTTCCCCGAAACGATCAACTGGAATGATCCGGAGTGGGTATCGTTTCAGCGTTTCCGCGAAAATTCCATGGCAGAGTTTGCTCAAAGCCTGACTGACTTCATCCATTCGCTCAAACCGGGACTTCCGGTAACGCATCAATTTTCACCGGTACTTCACGGATGGTATCTGGGACAGTCTGACGGGATCGCCGCCGCCTCGGATCACGCTTCCGGAGACTTCTACGGCAGCAAGCTGCAACAGCGTTTTGCAGTCAAAGCCTTTGACTCTTTCTCCCGTAAACCACCATTTGAATTTATGACCTCCCGTTGCGTGGATCTGCACGACCACACTACGACCAAATCACCGGAAGAGATGTTCCTGTCAGCGTTGACGACACTGGCAAACGGCGGAGCATATTTTTTCATCGATGCGATCTCTCCGGATGGCAGTCTGTCAGAAATTTTCTACAGAGATCTTGCCGAAATCAATCAGAAATTACTGCCTTTCAAAAAACTTCTGGCTGACACCCGGGCAAGGTTGACGGCTGAAGTCGGACTTTATTTCTCCATGCCCTGTTGTGTCGATCGCAATATAAACGGCATAAAACTCAACCGATTCGACGGCGGCAGAGCCAATAATATGGAAGTCCGCCGCAATGTGGTGCTGGATGAAATCATGGGAACCGCTGAGATCCTGCAAAAAATGCACATCCCCTTTAAAGTCCTCTCAGAAAGCCAAACGGATTACTCCACCTTGCAGGCTGTCATCATCAACAGAGCCACTTATATGACAGATGAAGAGTGCGACCGTCTGCGGAAATTCGTTCAAGACGGCGGGACCCTAATCGTGACCGGCGACACATCACTCTTTGATTTGCAGGGGCACGGTGGCAAAGATTTTGCTCTCTGCGATGTACTGGGTCTCCATTTCACCGGGAAATATTCCGATACAGTCACCTACACCGGCAAAGAATTGATTTCAGCCCGCGGCAATGTACCGCTGACGATCCCTGCGTCTGACACCGAAGTGCGCTGCCGCCTGAACTTCCCTGATTTCCCGGTCGGAGATCCGGATCATTACGCCTCCATACACTCCGATCCCCCCGGCAAGGAGACTGAATATCCGGCTTTAACCGTACATCCTTACGGACAGGGACGATGTGTCTGGCTGGCGGCTCCGATCTTCCTTTCGCACTTTTATACCCAACAGAAGTTCAGCAAAAAACTTTTCGCGGAATTCCTCCCCGCATTTATTGCCGGTTCTGAAAACCTGCCTTCATCAACGGAAGTGACATTGCTTGCAGGCAGAGATCCCCAGGAATATCTGCTCTGCCTGGTCAATATGCAGGATGAACTTCCCGTTATTCCGTTGCATAATGTACGGTTGAAAATAAATTTTCCGACAGAAGTTCACTCGGTCTACCGGGGGTCTGATGGTACTGCGGTTGATTATAAATATGACCGGGGAGTACTCTTTCTTGACATCCCCCTGATTCATTACGGAGAATTTTTCCACATCAATCGAAAGGAGCAAAAATGAGCAATCCACAAAAAATCCGTGCCGCTTTTGAGGCGGGGGAAGGCATTTTTCGCCTGGCTCCCAACTGGGTCCCCCGTTCATTCTGTATCCCGGGCAGACGCATCAAACTGCATCCTGATGATTATTACGCTCTCGGCGGCGAGAGGGGAGGCATAGATGAACGTTGGCTTGGTTGTACCACCCCTGCCGACAACGGCCCGTTGACCGGTAAAAATGAAGGCATAAGCCATCTTGTTGCCGAAGACGGCACCCTCATCCCCCTGACAGAGGCAGTGGAAGTTCTCGGCGCAGAACTTCTGGGTGAACGCATTTGGGGGAAATATCACTGCTGGCCGGTTTACTCCAAATTTTTCGACAACCTCGGGCCGCTTCCGCATCATATCCATCACCGGGACGAACACGCGGCTGCAGTCGGTCAACGGGGGAAACCGGAATCTTATTATTTTCCGCCGCAACTGAATAACCACAGCGGCAGATTCCCCTTTACTTTTTTCGGTTTTGAACCGGGAACGACCAAAGAACAGGTCAAAGAATGTCTGAAAATTTTTAACAAAGGCGACAACAAGATCACTAATCTTTCCAGAGCCTACCGTCTCGAACCGGGGACTGGTTGGGATGTCCCTCCGGGTGTCTTGCACGCCCCCGGCAGTCTCTGCACTTACGAACCGCAGTTTGCCAGCGATGTGTACGCCATGTGGCAAAGCCTTACAGATGATCAAATCGTACCCGAAGAACTGCTGTGGAAAGATTGTCCTCCGGAAAAACGCGGAGACTATGATTATCTGATTTCCGATATGGATTGGGAACTCAATGTCGATCCGGAATTTATGGAACACCGCTTCATGCGTCCGATTGAAAATCAAAAGAAAACTCCGGGAACTGTTGACAACTGGATCTGTTACAGAAGTTCTCATGTTTCCGCCAAAGAATTGACCGTTCTCCCCGGCGAAACCGTGAGGGTCAAAGATGCGGCGGCTTACGGACTGATCATGATGCAGGGATACGGAACTCTTAACGGTATGCCGCTGGAAACTCCGGCATTGATCCGTTTCGGTCAATTGACTTATGACGAATATTTCGTTTCCGAAGCCGCAGCCGGTAAAGGAGTCGTCATCCAAAATCAATCACAGACCGATCCTGTTGTCATGTTGAAACACTTTGGTCCGGAAAACCCTGACTGGGTGGAGCAATTTGGCAGATAACAGTCAGAAATCACAGAAAAAACTTTTTTAAATTCTGCTTTGGGCGGCTGGCGTTATCCAACCGCCTTTTTCATTACAGAAAGATATCAAAAAGATAACCGACACCCGCCGCAATGATCACGGCGGGGCCGGTTATCCATAAAGTAATTTATCAAAACTTTTTCACTGTATTGGTTCCTGTTTGCGATTGATTTTTCCGGTAATCACCATCAGTACACCAAGGATGATCGCCAGTACAATAGGGGAAAACAGAATTGAAATGGGGACACGCAGGCAAGTCGGGGAGTTAAAACTTGCCGTAGTATTGGTGGTAGGTGGCGAGATCGCTCATCGTCGCCTGGCGACGGAAAATCGCGGGGGACTGGTTCATGACTTTGCGGAACACCCTGCTGAAATTAAAACGATTGGAAAATCCTAAATTTTCCGCAATTTCATCAATGCTCAACTCGGTGGCGGCAAGCATTTTGCAGCTTTCGGAAATTTTGCGGCGACGCAAAAATTGTTGCGGCGACTCCCGCATTTCCCGGGAAAAAAGCCGTATGAAGCTGTTGCGACTCATTCCGGCGATCTTCGCCAGTTCCGCATTGGAAAAGTTCCTTTCCAAATGATACTCGATCTGTTGTATCGCTGCCGAGATCCGCGCGTCCTGGTGTTCCGGCAAACGAAAGAGCTTTTCCGGCAATTTCAGCAGCACCAGCGAAACGATTGCCGAAGCGATAAAGGTGATGTTTTGCAAATTCGGCAAATCCTTTTTGCCGGAAATAAAGCGATCGATGAGGTCAAGTGTGACTGAATCGGCTTCCAAAGTAAAAATATCGTCGATGATCGGCGTTTCCGCCGCCAAGTCGAAGTGGATGAAAAACTGGTCAAAAGGCTCTTCTGCCTCGATGTCGTATTGGGTGAAGCGGGGTATGAGATAGAACTTTCCCTTTTCCAGTTTTATCGACTTGCCCCGGTAATGAATTTTTGCTCCCGGCGATTTCTGATAATAGAGTTTCCAGTGTGGGACCAGGCAATTTTTCTGTCGCCACGGCCAAATTTTCTGCTCATAGCGGCAGAGCAGGATCCGGATCGCATTGCCGGATTCCGGACTTGGGTTACAAATTGATATATTTTTTTGATTTTCTACCATTGTAAATTGTCCAAAAAATGCTACATTAGAAAGGAGAAAATATAAATGTCCTGGATTGATTGGCTCATCACGTTGATCCCAGCCGCATTTGTGATTTTTATGGGGTTCTATTGCCGACGTTACATCGTAGGGGTATCTGACTATCTGGTGGCGTCGCCAATCCTTTGGATAACGGCATGGTCAAGGGCGGCGTTTCCCTCGACGAAGAAGCGCATATGGCAGAACTTGACACTGATAAAAATAAACGGTAACTTACAAGTACAAAAGGAGTTGGTATGAAAAGGTTCTTGTTTTATTTTCTCTTGCTTTTTTGCGGAGCGTTGTTTGCCGAGCAAATAACTCTCACTGCCGATCAATTTCAATTTGAGTCCGGTTGGGTGCGCGAGGAATCACATATTCGCGGTATTCAGCAGGGTGCGGTCGCTGAAGCGAAATTTACCGTCAGTCAGCCGGGGAAGTACTACTTCTGGATCAAAACGAAAAACTTCGGCGGCGACTGGCGCAACGCCAAGGTAACGATCAATGATAGAGGTGTCGGCGTTTTCGGTGACAAATTTGGCATCGGTCAGGAAAAACCGGATTGGGGATGGAGTGTCGGCAAGCTTCCCGTCACGCTCAAAGAAGGAGAGAATTACATCAAGTTGGTTTCATTGAAAACGATGTGCCGCATCGAAAAAATCATTCTGACCAATGTTAAAACTTTTTCACCGATTAAAGTTGAGAAAAAGCAAAATCCTGATGGCTTGATCGCCGATCCCGGCCACTTGCCGATCTCGCCCAAACTCGATGGTATGTTCCCGCGCCCAAAAGGCAAAAAGGGTGGTCCTGCCATATTGATGATCGGCGGCATGCGTCCGTGGATGAGCAACGAACTCGCCATTAGAATTTGCCGCTCCGGTGCCGATCTCTATCTTATCAATGGTACTTACATGGGCGGGATGTCCGGAGCTTCAATCAAAATCACTCCGCAGGATCCGGTCGAGCCGGAACCGCTCAATTATCTACCCTTTGAATTCAATCAGCTCAACCGTTACAAAGTCGTTTTTTTGAGTGCGCTTTCGCAGGAAAATCAGACGCGGGTTTTGGGCGACGGTCGCTTTGAGCAGTTGAAAAAATATGTTCAAGATGGCGGCAATCTGGTTTTGACCGTCAACACTCCGGAGCTTTTGGCGGAAATGGCGCCCGTGATGTTGGGCGATTTGGAAAAAGATGCCGAGCCGCTTTTTGTCCGTCGCCCGGAAGGCGAGCGCTTCGCTACGCTACCGGAAAAGTGGCGCAATGTCGATCCTTACCGGATGGCAATGGCCAAAGATGGTGCGAAAGTTCTCGCCTATCTTGAAGATGAAGCCGGTACGGAGCAATCGGTCTATATTGCGATGTGGAAGTACGGCAAGGGCAACGTGCTCTTTTTCAACAACGATTTCAATCGCCGCAACGAAAACGTTCAGTTTTTCAACTGGGCGTACCGCTTCCAAATCATCAACGCCATCCTCGGCGAGGCGGGCGGCTTTAACTTGTCGCTGCCGGCGGAAAGTGAGCAGCATATAAAACCGGAAACTCTTGCAGAAGCAAAAGTAACGCTTACTCAACCGGAAATGAAACTGGAAAAAGTTTCTTCGACCGTTTCCGTTGAGGGCAACACCGCGAAGTTCAGCAACGGCTATGTGGTTGAAGTCGGCGACGGTATGCTTAATGTCACTTATCCCGAGGCGGAAAAACCGTATTTGCGTAAGATGAAGTTCCCCGCGATCGGTTATCCCAAGGCGGTGACCAGGTCCGACGATACCAGTACCGGCGAGGCGACGAATTTGAAAAGCGACTTCACCGCCGCCAATGTGAAACTTGCCGTCAAGTCGATCACCGGCGGGGAGCAACTCACGATTTCTCTTGCCAATGAAGACGATTCCATTCAGTTGGATTGGATCTTTGTCACCGGACAGGCGGAGGTCGACGGCAGAAAACTTGCCGGTATCGGCGAGCAAGTTGTCGTCAAGAAATTGAACGATCAATTGCTCAACAATATCCAGTTGAATTACGGCGTTGATGTCGGCAACAAGCGTTTCCGCCGCTTTGCCTGTTACCAAAATCCCCGTGGCTATGAAGAATATGATATTTCCGGCAAAAGCACTTTTGATCTGCGCGATTGGGGCTTTTTCGCCAACGGTCAGCCGTTTACCTGGGTCGAGGGCAACGATGCGGTCTTGTGCGAATTTGTCGATGAACTTTTTCCAACCAGCTTCAAAGGCAAAGCGCAAAAAGGTGATCAGCTTTTATATGAGACCATCACTTTTGACTTCGGCAGAGTCAAAGCTCCGCAAAAAACTGCGCTTTTCTGGCACATGGCGATGGATAAAAAATACGATACCAGCAACGACTGGATCGCCATTTATCAATTCTTGCGCCATACCTATCGGGTGAAGGCCGGTTTTCCGGAAATTCCGTCGTGCCCGACTGCCGTTTATTCCAATACGGCAACCAACGCCGAGGTCGGGGAGATAATTCAAGCCGCCAAGGATTTCGGCTACAAAATCGTCTATGTGCCGCTTTGCCCGTTGCAGATCGAGGATTTCACCATCCCCAAAACGATCGCCATGTATGAGCGGATCAAATCCGCCGGTATGATCGCCTATCCGTGGCATCCCTGCTGTCACACCCCCGGCAAATCCCCGCTGGTGCACGAGCATCCGGAGTGGTTCATCCACAATGAAAAGGGTGAAATTGCCGGTTACTTCGGCGGTCACTACCGCACTGCGGATATGGATAATCCGGAATTCCGCAAATGGTATCAGAGTGTCATCGACACGATGATGGAGCACGGCGTCGGTGTCTGCTGGTATGATATGGGCGGTTCGGCGAGTACCACTTACAACTTTGCCACTCCGGAATCGCGCGTCGGCTTGTGGCCGCAGATGGAAATTTACAAGTACTACTATGACCGCGGCGGCTTTGTCATCACCGAGGGAATGAATCCGGTCGTCCTCGACGGATATATTTTCCGCGCCAATGCTTACAACCGTCCGCTGCGCGGGCGCGAGTTCCCCTATATCGGGGCATCCAGTATCGAGGATTGGATGCACTTCGACTTTTTCCGCGCCGCGATGTACGACTACTTCATCACGACTTCGCTCGATGCGTGGCCGTCGAAATTTGAAAAAAATGTTGGCGAACTTGCCTATTTGCAGAAAATCAAAAATTATATGCCGGCGATCAACGCCGCGCTCGATAACGGCATGCCTTTCATCCGCGAAACGCCTTTCGGCACTACCTGGATATCAGATAAGGGTGCTGCGCTCTTCTGCTTCAATGGCGTGAAAGATTTGAGTGTGTCGTTGCCGGAAGGCTTCATTCCGGTCTCGATGACGACTGCAGACGGCAAAACCACCCAACTGGATGGCAAACTGCCCGCCAGTGTCGAGCCCGGCACGATCATAGTGATAAAAAAGTAAGGGGCTAGAAATGGATATTGAAAGCAGTATCGTCAAAGATTTCCTTTTAGAAATAGACGAATCCTCAGGAGTAAGATGATGAGTTCAATCTTGGTAAATGACACGACTTTTTCCTGCGCAAAGCCGGTATGGCCGCGCGGTCGACGCGAAAAGATGAACGACTTTGTCCTATTCAGGACTTACTTCGCCGCCACGATAGAGACAAAGGTTTACTTGAGAATTACGGCATCAACTTATTTTAGGGCGAGATTGAATGGTGAATTTTTAGCTCATGGACCAATGCGTGGTCCAAAAGGGTTCTTTCGCATTCAGTTGCTTCCGCTTGCGGTAAAAAACGGGGGAAACACCCTTGAAATCGAAGTTTCCGGGGCTAATGTCAACAGCTTTGACTATATGGATCAGCCAAGCTTTTTGCAAGCAGAAGTTGTTGCCGGCAATAAAATCATCGCCGCCACTGGAAAAGATTTTGCCGCATTTGATTTATCAGCTGAGCGGATCCAAAAGGTATCGCGCTTATGCTACCAAAGACTTTTCTTTGAGGCTTACCGCGTAACGCCAATTCGCCATGAATTACCGGCGTTGGAATTAGAAACCTGTCCGGATGTTTCCTATCTTCCCAGTCGTTTGCCGGAACCGAAATATAGAATTGATCGAAGCTTTCGCGCCATAAAAACTATACGCAGGACCTATGCGGATCTTCCCGAAAATTCCGACAACCGGGCGGTAATGATGGTTGGCAAAAAAGGATTCAAAGGATTCCCTCCGGAAGATTTGGATATCAATGCTTTTGTCGAGATCGCCCGTTATCGGCGTGACGACCGGGGAGAGATCGTTTCGACGCTTTATCGGGGCAGAATCAACAATGCCGGGTTTATAAAAGTACATGTCAACTGCCATCGCCCGGGGCGACTTGTTGTGCTCTATGACGAATTGGAGTCGCCCGATGGTGGAGTCAATGCACTCAGGCTGGACATGACTGGGGCACTCTTTTTTGATTTATTGGAACCGGGGGAATATGACCTTGAATCGCTTGAACCGACGGCGTTGAAGTTTGCAGAAGTATTTATGCATGGGGGAGAAGCCGAAGTCATCGACTTTTCGCTCCGCGAATACAAAAGCCCTTTCAAATTGACACCGCCGCCAAAGGTTTTGGATGCCGATTTGAAAAAAATCTATCGCGCCGGAACAGAATGTTTCGCCGACAACGCGGTTGATGTTTTGACTGATTGCCCGACCCGGGAGCGTGCCGGATGGCTCTGCGACTCTTTTTTTACCGCACGTGCAGCATTTGCGCTTACGGGTTCAACATTGCCGGAAAAATGTTTTCTGGAAAATTTTCTGCTTGCACCTCCATGTGTCGGCATTCCTGACGCCGTTTTTCCGATGGCCTATCCCGGAGATCATCCCACCGGGCAATTTATACCCAATTGGGGCATGTGGCTATTGCCGCAGTTGGAGGAGTATGCCCGGCGCAGTGGCGACAAGGAAATGATTGCGTCATTCAAGAACAAGGTTTTCGCTTTTATCGACTACATTGACACTTTTCTCAACCCGGATGGATTGCTGGAAAATCTACCCAACTGGGTCTTTGTCGAGTGGAGTCGTGCCAATGATTTTGTCCAGGATGTTAATTATCCATCCAATATGCTTTATACACAGGCATTGGATGCCGCGGCGGCGCTATACAACGTCAAAGCGTTGAAAGATCGGGCTGAAATGATGCGCAAAACCATATTGCAACAGTCTTTTGACGGCAAATTTTTCCGTGATCACGCTATCCGGCAGAGCGATGGAAGTTTGACCATTCCGGCTGATTATACGGAAGTTTGTCAATACTATGCCTTCTATTTTGGTGTCGCAACCTTTGAAAGCCATTCTGCGCTATGGAATCGTCTTGTTCGGGATTTCGGTCCACGGCGTAATTCGGATAAGATGTGGAAACAGGTGTTTCCCGCCAACGCCTTTATGGGGGATTATCTGCGTCTGGAATTGCTTATTAGGGCCGGAGAAGGAAAGCAAGCGCTCAAAGATATAAAAGATTATTTTCTCAAAATGGCAAAACTTACCGGAACATTGTGGGAACATAACTCGCCAAGCGCCAGTTGTTGTCACGGTTTCCCGTGTTTTATAGATTATCTTATTTTAAAAATCGTAGGCGATTAAAAAAAGCATATTTTTACGAAACGTTTATTTGTTTTCTTCTTTATAGTCGGTGTTTCGTCGCTGATGCTATCTGCTGCTGATCAGGGTTTCGTTATTGAATCTGAAACGATGGCACGAGTTGGAAATTACGAACTTTAAACCAGCGATCAGGCATCCGGTGGTTGTTTCCTTTTTTCGTCGCAAAGTAATGCGTTCTGCCGCGGACAATATAATATCCCGCGCCCCTTTCTCTCTTGACGCTGTTGGGTGACACAGCGACCCTAAAAAAGTCATAAGTTGTTGATAATATAGGTATTTACGAAAAAGGGGTCAAAAAGTAAGTCCGATTTCTATGCGAGTAGTGGGGCAAAACAGAATCGAAATAGGGACACGGGCGAGCCATTTTTTTGGCCGCAATACAGCCGTAGCCCCTTGAAAATGGCGCTTTAAGGCAATATATTACGACAACTTATTGATAAAAAAATTGCAAAAATTTTTGTGCTTGGACACAAAATGTCCAACGATAATTTCTGTCGACTTTGTCAATGAAATCATTAATCTGTTTTTTAAGTTGACGTAGCCCAAATTAAATTCTTTTTCACTAATGCAGACGATGATATGGTCATTAACCCACAAAAGATTAATAGGCATAGTTTGGATAGATAAAATTGAACACTTGTTGACAGATGTAATCTTGCGGATGTCTGAGGTCGAGAACTAATGTCCTATCGTCATCCATGTGGAGGAGGAGATGAGATATGAACTATTTTTTCCAAAAAAAATACTTGCCGCCGGACAATGTCCTTGAAGTGCCGTCTGGCGCGGTCACCTGCCAAGCGTCGTAGTGAAAAACAGAGAAATTGGCGTTCTCTATTTGTTCTCTGTTGGGATGATGATTTGCTGTAAATGCCTGTGGTTCTTTGGGTAAAATCAAGATATAAAAAAATCCAGCCATAAAGGACTGGATTGTAGAGAACAAAAAAAATGGTCGGGATAGAGAGATTCGACGACGCAAAGCGGCGAGCGTGAGCACCGCAGGTGCGAGGGCAACTCCCTAAAAAATCTGCTCAGCACGACCAAAGGGAGTGGTGTAAGGAGATAAAAATAAAAAGCGAGGGTAAATCACAATTTGCCAATCGCTTTGATTTTTATCGGCAGATTTTGGCGTAAAACATAGGATCCGGGCAAAAAAAATGGTCGGGATAGAGAGATTCGAACTCTCGACCTTTTGACCCCCAGTCAAACGCGCTAGACCAGACTGCGCTATATCCCGATCATGTTTTATAATATATGCCGTAATTAATATTTTTTCAAGTTGTTTCCTCAACATTTATTGCCGATATTGCAAAAAATGGATACTGTACTCATTTCACACCGGATAAATGCAATGAATATCTTGTTATTTTTCCTGCAAATCACGCAGAGTTTTGAAATATTCTGATCTTGCCTTTTCGGCGGCACTTTTTATTTCCGGCAATTTTTTACGAAGAGCGCGGTATTTTTCATAGCGCTCAACCAAATTCCAGCGTTTGGCGAAATCCCGCATCACCGGATCAGCCTTTTCGATATTTTCCGGTGACAAACCTTTTCCCTCAATAATCAGGTCAAAATATCTGATTTCCCGCAATTTGCCCAATTCTGCCGACCATTTCTGCATTTTTTCACGCAGAATTTGTGTTTTGCCGCCGACTTCTCCGCCAGCGCCCAAATATTTCATCGGGAAAAGTTCAGCGTAGATCCCGCATTTATTCGGAATTTTGCCGAATTCAACCATTTCATCAGTCAGGGGAAACGGCAGACTGTTGGCGCTCTTTTCGCGATCAAAAAGCGTACGGACGATTTCATTGGCAGTGATCCAATGTCCGAACCTATCAGGATGCACCCGGTCTTTGGCAGTGAGTCTTTCCGGATAAAAGGCATACAACCGGCAAAGGGCGGTACGGACTGCGGGGATCGGGAACTTGTTGCCGTAAGTTGTATAAATATGCCAGGCAAGATTTTCCAATCCCACACTGTTGCAAAAAGCATACTTTTTATCCGCCCCCGGCCGGGTGCCGTATTCATCATACGGAAAAGGTGCCAACAACACCACATCGATTTTTGCCTGCTGCAAAGCATCAATGATCTTTGCCATATTATCCCGGTAACTTGCAGCTGCATTTTCACGTTGCTTTTTCTGGATCTCATCAACCGGTTCTTTACCGGCATAAAGGTTTCTGCCGACATCATTCATCCCGAAAGCAACGACCACCATATCCGGTTTATGAGCAAGCACATCTTTTTTCAGACGCCGGAAACCGCCCGAAGCCGTATCACCCGGCACACCGGCATTGATAACTTCGATTTCTTTGTCAGGATATTTGCAGGATAAATAAAGCTGCAATTCATCCACAAAAATACCGGCGGCGGTAATACTGTCACCGAGGAAAACGATTTTACGCCAATCTTTGCGGACGACTTTTTTCTCTCCGGCTCCGACGTGACAGTGCAAAACGCCTTTTTCATCGTAGGAAAAGCTGAACAAACGGGGCTTCACATATTTTGCAACTTCGCCGTTGAATTCATTTTTACCGGTCAATATCAAAGCATCTGCCGGAGCACTCAAAAATATTTTTTTTGCGGTGAATCTATTACTTGCCAGAGTAACTTTGTCGGCAGTTACCAGATCGACTTTGAGCGTTCCTTCCGGATTGGAAAAAATATTATTGCGATAGATTATTTTTTCACTCTTGTGAACCATAACAGGGAAGTGCCCCATCACCACATTGTTTTCGGCAACAGAATCGTAGCTTCTTTCATCAAAATATATGCCGTGCCGCAAATGGTTCTGCGGTATCCCGGAAATATGATTACCGGAAACGACAGAATTCGTCATTTCTCCATAAATCCCTGCCCCATCGACCAATCCGGTCATCACTCTGGAAATCTTATTATCCCGTATTTCATTGCGATCTCCGCCGCAGATAACACCGCAATAAACGCAATCAGAAATTTTATTCCGGAGAATTTTTATTTTATCTCCGGAAAGACTGACTCCGCGATTGCCGCAATGGCTTACTTCGCAGTCTGCAACCACACTGTTTTTTGCCCGACCTCGGATACCGGAGTCTCCGAAATGACTGGCTTTGCAGTTAAGTATTGACGAATCTCTGCAATTTATGACAGCGACACCCATGCCTGACATCTCGTGGATAAAAAGATTTTCCAATCTGATTTTTGATTCCGTCAAAAGAATCGCAGCATCCTCTTTTTTTACAGAATTGGCACATCTGAATTCCAGATTTTTTACCACGATATCACTACCGCCGGAGACCTGCAAAAGGTTAATTACATTCGCCGCTTCAGCCTCAAATCCGGCAAGTTTTTCTCCCGGCATCGGTTTGTACCATATTTCATTGCCAGCCCGATGATACAACCACCTGCCCGGCAGTAAACCGCAGGAAACATTGCGCAGGAAATACTCGTGTTTGCCGAATGCCCCGGGAGGATATTGCCAATTAGGAGGATACTTCTGTCCGGGAGCAGTTACCATTTTGCCTGTTTTGCGGTCAAAGTTTTTCACACGGTGCCATGATGAACTCCACTGATGAATCAGCCAAAGTTCAGCATCGTTGATGTCAAAATCCGGCAGATCAGAGGTTTTTACGGTCATGTGGGTCATTTCGTATTCTGTCGGAGGACGGTTCCAGCCGCCATACTGAGTACCAAGCCAGATCAGGTTGGTATCAGTCAGGTGAGTCAGATATCCGTTTTCCGGGAAACGGGCGATCTCTCGCAGACCACTGCCATTGACCCACAACCATTGTGGAAATGCGGCATTTACCGGCAATTTTGCCGACCAGTATTCTTTGCCGGGAACGGCTTTGAAATCAAGTTTAACGCCACCGGAAATTGCGGTATTATTGCCGGATATGACCAAGCCATTGTCCCGGCTGTCAAGCGCGATCGGTCTGGTAAGATATATCGTACCTGCGTTGATTTCGATTTTTTTGGGAGCTCCGGGAATACGGGATTTCTCAACAGCCTCATGCAATGCCGTTTCATCAGCACTGCATCTGATTATATTATCTTTTGTACATCCGGCAAACGCCAAACATAATAAACCACACAAACCATTGAGAAATATTTTCATCACACACTCCTGAAGCCGTTGTTTTATGATGTAAATATCAGGAATATAAAAATATATCACTTGAAAATCATTTTGTCAACTTCTCTGCATAAAAACGAGAAATTCCGAATTTTCCTAAAAAATGTAAATTTTTTTGATTTTTTTATTTTTTTGACTTGCAAAAAAAGCCTTTTGAGCGTATAATAGGTAAAGAAAGGGATTAAAAGGGATAAAAAGGGTGACCAAATGACTACTTATTATGGTAACTACATTCACGCACTGGATTCACAGTGCCGTGTATCCCTGCCCAGCGACTGGCGTGTCAAGGATGGCGATACCGAACTTATCCTTGCGCCGACCAGCGACAATGCTTTGATCCTGCTGCCTCCTGAACAGCTTGATGCGTTTTTTGAAAAAATGAAAACTGCTTCGATCACCAACGCAAAAATCCAGCGGGCACTTGCCGGTTTCGGCAGTTTGTGCAAAAAATGCAAATGCGACCGGCAGGGCCGTATCGCACTTGACCGTTCGATGCTGGATGGCATTGGCGTCGGCAATCAGGTACAGCTCAGCGGAGCAGTGACCCAGATACGGATATCTGCACCTGCAGAAACAAGCGGAATAAATGTTTCCGATGCACTGGCGGCACTGGATGAAATCAATTCGCTTTTGAGCGGCAGTGTCGATAACGCCATAAAGAATATTTTGGGGGACAAATAAAGTGGCTGATTTTTTCCACATTCCTGTCCTTGCCAAAGAAGTTGTGGATACGCTTACTTTTAGCGGCAAGTGCCGGCTGATCGACGGTACTCTCGGCGGCGGCTCTCACAGCGAATTACTGCTCAAAGCCAATCCGGAAGCAGAACTTCTCGCCATTGACCGCGATGAAGCTGCTCTTGATGCCGCAGCAGAAAGGCTGGCGTTTGCCGGAGACCGGGTGTTTTTCCGCCGCGGCAACTACTCCGAAATGTTTGAATATGCCAACGAACTGGAATGGGACAGTGTTGACGGAATACTGCTTGATCTCGGTATATCTTCGCCGCAAATCGACACTCCGTCAAGAGGCTTTTCCTGGCGTTTTGACGGTCCGCTTGATATGCGTATGGACAATCGCTCGGATATGACTGCCGCACGTTTGCTCAACCGGGCAAGCGAAGATGAATTGGGGCAGATTTTTGCTGAATACGGTGAATTCCGCGGAGCATTCAAACTGGCGCGTGAAATTGTTGCAAGACGCCATACTGAACCTTTTGGCTCGACAGCGGATCTGGTCAAAGTATGCGATGAAGTTCTGGGCAAAAGCAATCCCGGTAAATTGCCGGTGCCGACACTGGTGTTTCAGGCGTTGCGCATTGCGGTAAATGACGAATTGGGTGAATTGAAACGGTTTCTGGCACGCTCTCTGACGCATCTCAACCAAAACGGAGTGGTAGCCATCATCTCGTTTCACTCATTGGAAGATCGTATGGTCAAGGATTTTTTCCGCCGGGAAAGTATCGACTGCCTCTGCCCGCCGGGATTGCCGGTATGCCGTTGCGAGCATCAGGCTCAATTGGAAATACTTTATAAAAAGCCGTTGACTGCCAGCAAAGAGGAGTTAAAAAACAATCCGCGCAGTGCCTGTGCAAAACTCCGGGCGGCGAAAAAGATTTCAGGCGGGGCGGCCCGCAAAAATAAATATGTTTGATTAAAAAATTTTGATATACAGGGAGTTTAAATTATGAATATCCAATCCGGACACACAACCAGAATCAATCGGCAAAGCAACCGCAAAGTCCAGCAGTCTTTCGGCAGACACACCGCCAGATTGATCAAAGCACTGATTCTGGTGTTGGCCGTTACTGCGGCAATGGTTGTCAATACCAATTTGAATCAGCGGATCGCTGAAACCCGCTCCCTCATCGCCAAAGAACAGCGCAGAAAAAATACCATCACCAACGAAATCGTCCTGAAACGCAACCGCATCGAGGAACTTTCCTCAATGGCATACATATGCCGGAAAATCGATCAGTACGGGTTGAAACTTCACTTTGCCAACCCCGGCCAGATATCCAAGATGACATTGCGGAGCAATGTTTCCTGCGAACATCGCTTCGCCGCCTGGCTGCGTTCGCGTGAAAGCATTTCCAGTATGACAGCCGCCCGTTGAGAGTCCCGCTATGGCTGGGCACAAAATCGATCCGGAAAAAGGCATAAAAATCCGTTCCGGGATCATACTTTTTGCGGCAGTAACTTGTATCATCCTGCTGTCGCTCCATTTTTTTTACATTCAGATTTCCCAAAACAGCAAGTATTCCTCCCGGGTCGATGATCTGACCAAAACCGGCAAATCATTGAGGGGCAAACGCGGTGAAATATTTGACTGCAACGGCAATCTGCTGGTAGCCAATCAACCCTGTGTCAGGATCATTGCTTCGCCGTGCAATATCAAAACCGATACTCTCCGCCGCAAAGCCGCCGGATTGATGGTCGAATACCTCGGCGGAGATTTCAGTTTTTATTACAAAAAACTTGCTCCGGTCGTCAGACGCAGGCAAAAAGACGGTTCATTTGTCCTCAAACCCAATGTTTACCAGCAGATAGCCCGCTTTGCCCCATGCGACAAAGGATACCGTCTGCAAGAAGAACTGCAAAAAATCAAAATCAACTTCAATACGGTAAGTTTTCAGGAGATCAGCCGCCGGATTTACCCCAAAGGCAAACTGCTTGCCAATGTGCTGGGTTACAGCGATCTGGAAAAAGACAACGACGTTCCGCGGAGCGGTCTGGAAAAAAAACTTGATTCCGCCATTGCCCAGAAATCAGGTTTCACCGAATACGGCAGAGCGCGCGATGGCAAACGGCTGGATTATGTTGACAACATCGTCAAACCGAGTCAGGATGGCAAAAATGTTTACCTCACGATCAGCGAACCGATCCAGGCGATACTGGAAGAAGAACTTGATCGCGGTATGGCAGAATACGCTCCTAAAACCATCTATGCAGCGATCGCTGATCCAGCCACGGGAGATATCCTTGCCATAGCCCAGCGTCCGACTTACGACCCCAACGACCGTTCGACGTACAAATCTGAAGCGATCCCCAACCGCATTGCCGAAGATGCCTACGAACCCGGTTCCGTAGTAAAACCTTTTGTAATCAGCCGGGCACTTGACCTCGGAGTCATCCACCCGGGGATGATTTTTGACGGTGAACAAGGCAAGTGGGAAGAAGAAAGAAATCTCCGCGACACCCATGATTACGGTCAGATGGATGTGGCGAAAATCATTCAGAAATCCAGCAACATCGGCACTGCCAAAATCGCCAAACTGCTGGGTAAAAATCAGGTTTATCTGACACTTCTGCTTTTCGGAGCGGGACAAAAAACCAATCTGCCGTTTCCCATTGAATCTTCCGGCAGGATAGCCACTCCGGCGAAATGGGATAAATATTCCATCACCCGCTTCCCCATCGGTTACGGGGTGCTCTGGACTCCTCTGCAATTACTGCGGGCATATTGCGGACTGGCAAACAACGGCTTGATGCCACAGTTGAATATCGTTTCCCGTTACGAAAATACTGCGACTGGTCAAATAACCACTCCGGCGAAAAAATCTTTTCTGCAGCTTTTCCGCAAGCCTGATACCGCAGCTCAAATAGTCGAAATGATGATAAAAGTCACCCAGCCGGGAGGTACTGCCACCCGAGCGGCGATCCCCGGGTACGAAGTCGCCGGCAAAACCGGCACCAGTCACCGGGTCATCAACGGCAGATACAGCAATCAGAAATTGGCAAGTTTCGTCGGTTTTGTCCCGGCCCGCAAGCCCAGACTGGTAATGCTGGTTTCAGTGGATAAGCCCTCCAAAATCGGCACCCACGGCGGCACGGTGGCGGCTCCGATATTTTCCCGCACCGCCCAGAGGATACTGCAATACCTGAATGTTGCTCCGGACCAACCGGTACCGGAAAAGTAAATTTGTCTTTTTTGCTCCAACCTTTTATATTGAATACCAGAGCAGAAATTCTGTAAAAAAGGAGGAGCATTATGAAAATCAATCATCTGAATGATGAAAACTTCAGTATGGAAATCGCCAGTGGCAATGTGCTTGTGCACTTTTTCGCCGCCTGGTGCAGTCCGTGCAACCGGCAGAGTGCAATTTTTGAGGAACTGACCGCCGACGATCTGCCGACAGGAGGCAGAATATGCAAGGTCAATATTGACGATGCTCCCGGCATTGCCGCAAAATTCAAAGTGGATGCAGTTCCGACGCTGATATATTTTGCCGACGGCAGAGAAATCAGACGCACCTGCGGTACCTGCTCTGTTATCAAGCTGCAGAATTTGATGAAATAATATAAAATAAATGCAAAAAAATTGTCCGGAATTTAAAATCCGGACAATTTTTTTTGATTTCCTGTCGTTATAAAGATTGAAGTGGGACGCGGTAGTCTCATAAAACAATACGAAAGGATCTCAAAATGAAAAAGTTGCTCTTCTCTTGTGCAGCTCTGGTATTGTGCCTCAGCGGCTGCTGCTATGCCAATGCCGGCAAATGCTCCAAAGCCGACAAACCCCAACGCCCTGACTTTGTCAAGATCCAGGCATATCTGAAAGCAAAAGAACCGGCAAAATACGATGCGATCATGACAACTGCCCAGACCGATATTTTTGCCGCCAGCCGTCAGATGGCAAAACTTGCCCAGGAAAATAAAATGCTCCCGAAACGGGATAAAAAATTCCGCAAAGGCCGCCCCTGCCCTGCCAAAGCCGCAGAATGCCGCAAAGCCGATGGCAAAAAATGTCCGCCCAAAGATTGCAAAATAAAAGACAAATGCAGCAAAGAGGGCAAGGAAAAAGCTGAAAAAGCCAAAGCCCGCAGAGCAGAATTTGCCAAAGCGATCAAGGCCCACAAAGAATTGCGGGAAAAATATTCCGCTGAAATGCTCGAAATCGACAAAAAGTTCATCGCCGCAGAAGATGCGATGTATGCACTTGCCGAATCCAAAGGCATCGAACTGCCCCGCAAAAAATTTGACATCCGCCGTCTGCGCGTGGCATTCCCCGAAGAAGTAAAAGCCATCGAAGCCAAACGCGGCAAAGTTCCCCCCAAAGAACTTTTCAAAGAAATGATGGAACTCAATAAAAAACTGCAGAAATAACTCTGCCGGAGATCAAAAACGGGAAACTTGTAAAGTTTCCCGTTTTTTTTATCCGCAAAATTGATTTCCGGCAGTAATGTCTGTATATTATGACATAATATAATAAAGGAGTAATGCAATGGGATTTTTCGGCGGAGCATTGGGCGGGATCCTCGGCGGTTGTCTGGCGGGCCCCTGGGGAGCGGTACTGGGTGCAGTGATCGGTTACAATATAAATGGCGGCACAAACAACAGCAGCGACTCCCACAGTGAAATATTATCACATCTTTTTGCTGCGATGGGCAGATTGTGCAAATCTGACGGGGCGGTTTCTCAAAGTGAAGCTGATTTTGTTTCAGCGCTCATAAAGGAATTCGGCAAGAACGATGCGGAAAAACGCAAACTTTTCAAAAGGGCATTCAACGAAGGTAAAAACGCGGATTTCATAGCAGAAATTTCGATATTGAAACGATTTGCTCCGGCTGAACGCAGGGCGGTAATGGAAATCCTCTGTGCGCTTGCCAGGGTTGACAGCAAAATCACTGCTGGCGAAAAAGAATTGCTGCAGTCGGCAGAAAAGTGTTTGGGGTTGTATGGATTCTGCGATGCGTTTTTCAATTCCGGTTCTACTGGAGGTCAGCGTTACGAGGAGTCCCGGAGTACAGCTTCTGACGAATTACGCGAAGCTTACCGGACCTTGGGCTGCAGTCCGGAAGACACGGATGCTGCCATAAAAAAGGCGTGGCACAAAAAGACCAAAGAGTTTCATCCTGATTTGATAGCCGGCAAAGGTTTATCCGAAGATTTCATTGAATTTGCCGACAGTCAGATGAAAAAGATCAACCTCGCCTACGAAACCATCATGAAATCAAGATCGTGAGATCATCCCCCCGCAAAAGGCATTAAAGAATCTGATAGATATTTTGGTCATATTTAATTTTTTATCAGTTGTTCAATTTATTCTTTATTTTTCTTGCAAACTCCCCGAGGCCATTTTGATATGCCCAATCTAAAGCAGTTTTACCACTACTATCTTTTATAGACAAATCGGCACCAGATTCGAGTAGAGAGTCGAATACCTCAATCGAATTATTTTTAATGGCTACTATTATTGCAGTTGAACCATATTCATCCTGTATGTTCAGATTTGGGGAGTGGTCTAATATTGTTTTGCATGTTTTATTGTGATTGTAACGGGCGGTATACATTAGTGGAGTAATACCTTTTAAATTGGCTTTATCAGGATCAGCTCCATAGAATAAAAGAGTTTTCGCAATTTCAGCTTCACCTTGAGCTGCAGCTGCTAATAATGGTGTCCATCCGCGAGGAAGTAATTCATTCAGATTGCATTTTTTTAGTTTTAGTAAGCGAGACACTGCAAAAGGAAATCCTGCAAAGACGAAATTTACAATGGCTTCAGGACGAGTCTGCGGAACGTGCTTATACTGATCTACAACGACCACAAATATCGTCGCCCAAAAAATAGATTCTTGTAAAAGTTCATCATCATCCATTTTCTCATTCTGCAGTTGCAGGAATGCCTCATAAATAAATACCACAGGAATCTTTTGTTTATCTTTCTGCCCCATGCAACTAATTTCAACGCATATAAAATCATTTATTTGAGTTTGATCAATATGCCTGAGCATGGCTATATCAAGTGTTTCGTTTGAACACACATGTAATGTACGGAATTTATCTCGTGTAATGCGTCTTGCTTGTTGCATATTAGTTTCATCATCGTTTAATTTGGCAGGAAGAAGAAAGGGGGCTGCGTACATCTCATATGCAAGATTATCTATTTTGTCTATAAGTTTACGCTGTCGTTCTATATTATCAGGTTTTAGTGTTAACTGGCATCTTGTAAAAAAATATATTGTTGTTGTAAAAAATGCTAAGTATAAATAAATAGTTGCCTGTTGCCCCCACATAGAATTTATCCAAACAATCGTTCCCATTATCAGCAAAAATGCAATTCCATCAATAGTCCAAAATACTCTTGATATAATCGGAATATGTAATGAATGAACTTTACTTGCATATTCTTTGGGACGAATAAATCTAAATCCGTTGCGTATACTTGAGCACACTCTTCCAGATATTGCCCCTAAAAGAACCATTGTCAACCATTGCCAACGTGAAATACTCTGAAATGACATATGTTGAACAACATTCTGATATGTTATTAATAAGACTATAATTGAACAAAGTAAACAAAATATATATTGAAGAGTATCTGAAATGTTCTTTGGGCCTTTACGGTAACGTAGCCATTCAAAATCCAAAACAACGAGCCCAGCAATAATCACACCAAACAATATGTACTTTAATACGACTATATTTTTTACAACAATATTTGTAAATGGTATAGTGCCTTCATTTGTAGTGTCTCCTGTATAAACGTAATACAACAAAGCACAGGATGTCGTAATGATAAAAACTGCTATCGCATAAAAACGTCCGGATAGTTCTTTTATTTGTGGTACTTTATGTTCCTGTATGCTTTCCATTAAGCAGTTGCCTCAAAAAATATGGTTTGTTAGTGTTTTATCCTGAAATTACTGATGGCTTCTATCGCATTATAGTCAATAATCTGAGGAATAAAACATAATTCATATTGCTTTAAGAAGTACTGATCTGTCATTCCAGCTATATAATCAGCAACCATTCGTTCTGGAGATTCATTGTGCCAATACTCTCCGCGATGATGTACGATGAAGTGTTTGAAGATGTCTTTGTCAGTTCTGTTCTTATGTATGTCATCCAGATAAACAGCAAAAAGATCATCGACCATTTTCGTGAACTTTTCTTTCTGGATTTTAAGCAAATCACAATTATATATTCGATCATAATTAAACGTCTTCATCGCTTTGAATGCTTCAAAAACCTTGTCTGAAAAAGAAAGATATCCCTTCCCGTAGCTGTTGATTATTAGATCATTGCAAAGAGTACTAATAATTTCTCTATTCGTTGAGCCGAGAACTCGCGAAACATCGAATGGCAAATCTTCTGGAGTCACAAGGTTGAGGGTTACGGCATCTTCAAAGTCTTTCCCCAAATACGCTATTATGTCTGAAACTCTGACTACGCATCCTTCTAATGTTGATGGAGAAACTTGTTTATCAAAGCCTTTTTGGGAAAAGCAACCTTTGAGATTACTTTCCAGTGTTTCCCAAGTAAGCTTTGTTTTGTCAAAATGATACTCTTTTGATTCAATCTCTCCATTATGTCCCAAAATGCCATCAAGGACTTGCAATGTTAAATTCAATCCTTTACCATGCTGCTCAAGCTGTTGAAGGATTCGAACTGATTGTGCGTTATGAACAAAATAGCCTGCATTGCGTTGTTGCAAGATATTTGCTAAACATGCTTCTCCTGCATGACCAAAGGGAGTATGTCCGATATCGTGCCCGATGGCAATCGCTTCTATCAAATGCAAACATCGACCTATAGTTCTGGCAATACGAGAAACCATTTGAATGTGCAAAGATCGTCTACTGATATGATCGTTCTTTATTTGAAAGAAAACCTGTGTTTTATCCATATACCGTGCGAATGCGTGGCAATGAATAATTCTGTCAGTGTCATGCGCAAAAGCATTTCGTACATCTGGAGTTTCTTCTTCTTTACGTATTGCACCCTTGCTAAAACATGCAAAATTCGGATCAAAACACTTTTCTTCGTGCTGTTGACAACTTTTAATTATATCCGGAACAATATCGGTCGCCATACTGTTTTACTCCATTGGTTTGATTGCGGTTTCAATGAAGTTGATTTCATCGGCGGAGAGACCGTATTTTTTGTACAACTTCTGGTCGATCTCCGGGATAGAAACGCTCCAGTCAATATCACTTGCAGATGTGAAATCCTGAATCGGGACAAAGCGATAAACTTTGTTTGATGTGTGCTGAGATATTTTACACGCAGAAACAAGTACTCTAAAGAATTTAGTCTTAAGATACGCAATAAAGTTTTTAGCTGCGTTCTCGTCTGTAAAAGCTACATATAGGTAACTTTGTGAGCATATGGACGGCGGCGGAGCATATTCAGGGATTCCAAGTACAATCGGATCAGAACCTGACCCAGAGGCTTCTGGGATAAACACTTTGTACGAATCTATTGCAGCAGCGTTCTTTGTTATTGCAGAACGCTTAACATAAGCTTTCTTTCTGACGATCTTCTCAATGTAATACAAAGCAATATAATCTTTGCTCCGTTTCTTATCGAACAACTCAAAAGTTTTCTTTTTGCTACCTGTTGGCTTGGTAGGAACTCCAAATGGCGTATCTCCTGATATTATTGAAGATACAGTATCGGTGACATTTCCATCATCAAAGATTTTCTTTACTATTTTGGATAAAAATGGATCGCGAACCAACACTTCTAATTCGTTAAGCACTCGAGGAGTTGTCTGCCGGACATGATCTTTTATAAGTGTATAATTGCATAATCCTTTGTGCGACTCATCGAACAAATAATGGCACACCCCCCCCTTTATTTCTACATCCGGGAATACCTCTTTAGGATTGGCATAAGCATACAATTCTTTCATCCCATTTCGATTTAACATCGTTCTCCTAAAGTCAGCGAGAAGATTTTCACGCCCTCCGCTAAACCAACGTGACGGCATAATCATTGATACAAAAGTAGGATTAAACTCATGCGCACATTCTACAAAATACTGGTATAAAGAGGCATCGTTTGAACCACCCGAACCATCTTGGTCTTGATACGGTGGATTACCTATAACTGCTTCAATATTCACTTTTTCTTCTCCTTCATTCACCGTATCGGCAAGAGTAATGGAATTAAACGGCTTATTCTGTTTTAATATACTGCAAATTCGTGGATAATCAATTTTGCCTGAATCATTCTTTATATCCAGCAAATCGTAAGCGGTGAAGTTACTGGCAAGGCATGACAAATCAAGTCCAAGTTCTTCATAAATTCTTCTGGTAAACTCATAGGCTACCGTCGATGTCGGAATCGCCAATATGGAGTTTTTGAACTGGTTAGACTGGTATCCCAATGCTTTAAGTTTACTGCAAATGGCTACGGCGAACTCTCCGACTTTACTGGCGATGTCCAATATCTTGTCTCCGTTGTCGATAATGCATTGCCATTCGTTATCCGGGATCAAGTTCACCATTTCAGAACAAATATGTGCTGGCGTGACAATTTCAGCTTCGCTCAATTTACCAAACTTTTTAATTGCAACTTCACAACGTTTCAGAGGATCAGCATTATGATCTCGAGACAATGTATTTATATTTTGTATTTTGTAATCCAATATCCGTAATGCAGCCCAGTGCATATCTTTGATTGCAATCAAAGCCTGCCTATCAATGCCGAGATTATTTATAATTCTGGTATTATCGCTTTTATCTATGCAAGCAATAACATCACTAAGCGATGCAACTCCGGTTTTAGTCAGGAAAGCAAAAAACAATATCCGCGAGTAGAAAGTCCTGAACTGCTTTATTCGGGTTTCGGTATCATCTTTATCAGAGGCGGATTTATCAGAGTCGCTATTATCTTCCGCTCCTTCCTCCGTAGAAGAAGTTGATGGACTATTCGGGGTATCAATGTCATCACCTTCGCCGTCTCCCTGATGAGCTTTGGTACTCAATCCTTCCTTGCTGCCAAGAGCATTTTCATTTTCAATAACGCGGCGAACATCTTCATTTTCCAATAACGACAGATCGACAGGAATATCGACAACTTCATCTGCAACACCACGGGATTGTGAATATTCGCTGACTGCATTGAGGATGTCACCTGCGTTAACCTGAACAAGTTTATCCTTATTAAGTACGATGATAGGAGAAATTGAAAGCTCTTTTGTTAACCGGTCTTTCAAATGAGTATTGCCGCTTTCATCAGTATTTACATTGTAGATTTGTGATTTCTGCTCTTGCATACGGAACATTCGATCAGGCATGAAATCCACAAGCAAGGTCTGTGGCTTCATATTGAATTTGATCTCGTTGCCGTCCTCATCTTTGAAAACCTTGATGTATTGATTCTGCAAACGGAATATCGCTTGATCATATTCCTGCGGAGAAGCAGTATCTTTCAAATAGAGCATTGTATCCCATTGTGGAACTGTACTACCAGTCAACATACGGTTGACGGTCAACGTAATTGTTTTTTGACCATTTTCTTCGCAGGATTTGATAGCACTTTTGATTGATTCAGGAGTTTTATATTTCTGGGGTTGGTCAACACCGGAAATATTGATAATCTCGTATTCGTTGAGATTTTTGAACTCCTTAGCATGAGTTTTTATCAGGTTTTCCAGTGCATCACATGAAGCACAATACGGCAGCACTATGACGATGTGACGGCACATCTTACCATCTTTTATTTTGTCATAATTCAAAAATCCCAAAAGTTCTTCATCATCTTTGCTGCCGTCGATAACCTGCAGTAAATCCAAAATCTCTTGTTCATACTTGAATTTCTTATGTGCACCATCGCTCTGTTTTTTGATCGCCAGAGGCTCGAGTAGTGCAGAAAAGGCATAGGTTACACCATTCTCTTTTAACTTAGCCAATCTCTGACGCGATGATTCATTGGGATTAAAAGCAAATCTGATCATTTCCGGAAAGCCGTAGTACGGATTACACCAATCATCTTCTGTTTCAGCTTCTGGCTTCTTGCGGTTTATGTCGTCCCACTTCTTTTGTTCGTTAACAATATCAGAGAATTGGTAGAAAGCAATAATATCTTCCTTTTGGAATTCACTTCCCATCAAAATACGGTATGGCGTGCCGGAAAGGTGAATTGTTACCTCTGCTTTCAGTTCCTTGGTTATCTCGTCTGCATCAGAAGCCATTTCAAAATCATCAGCATCAAATTTATGCTTTGTACCCTTGAGAACCTTTCCGTATTCTTCCGCTCTGGCTCCGAAATGGGTTTCGTCAACCAACAGCAAATCAATCTTGCTGTTTAAGATTTCCTTATGCTTATCTTTGACGGTATCGCCTTGCAAATCCTGTAACGTAAGGAATACCACGCATCTCTTGTTTTCAGCAAGCAGATCAGAAATCTTATGTTCGTTACTTGCTAAATCTTTGCTGGTAACGAAAACATACCCTTCAAAGTTTACATGACTTTGGACGGTTCTCTTCCACTCCTCTTTTACATCAGCTTTTGCAGAAACTACTACAACCAGTTTGGCATTCATTTCGACTGCGCAGCACATTGAGGTGAAAGATTTACCAAATCGCATTACCGCATACATCAAAAGGTTGCGGTGTCCTAACGCACGCACTTCGTTGAATTTCTGGACTGTAGCCTGTTGAATTGAACGAAGATCAAATGTCTCTACTCGCGGATATTCATCCAGTACCGGTAAGTTATCTTGGGCGTTATAAAACTGATATTTGCGGCTGCCTGAGTTGGCGTAATCGTGATTTATGTCATCAATAGCCTCTTGAACGTCATCAGCGGTGGCGTCTTTGAAGAACTCCTTGGAGTAGTACAAATCTGCTGGAATATCACCTGGTTGAAGCCTTATTCGCCCCTTTGTGTTTTCTAAATAGTGATGCACTGCAAAGTCTCTGAAATATATTTCGTCATTGATCTTTGCACTGCCTTCAAACTGTTTCTGCAACTCTGGAAAATATGTTTTCCATTCTTGCAAGCGTAACGCAACTGGACGATAAGTGTCGCCAACTTTCAGATAATTGGGAATAGTATTGGTCGTAAACGCATAAATATGCGGTTCTACTCTGCCGATGATAATTGTATCCAAACAAGAAGTATCAATCATTTCTTGTTCTCCTTTTTCAACAGATCTGCAAAGCGGATAACTTTATTTTCTCCCCAATCCATGATCAAACAATAGGTGCCATTATGCTTGAAATAGTCATTTTTTTTGCAACCGCAACATTCTTCCTTCGCCACATTGCCAAACAAATCAGAGTGTTCAACCGCATGGCAACTGGTGGGAACAACAAACTTCAAGCCGTCCATTTGCCAGACATTCCAAGAAATAATATCGGCAATATATCTGATAGACTTCTTTTGAGGGGATCTGCCGAATTTCAATTTGTAATTTTCAATGAAAGTATAAAGCATCGCTTCTCTTGCCAACAGTAAACTATCTCCCTGCCATTCAAAGGCGTAAATATTGCGGTATGCTTCTTGAGCAGCATCAAGCCATTCTCCTGAAACGTGAACATTTTCATTGATGACCCGAAGTTTGCGATCAAGCATCCCGATGCGCCGTTCAACCGGGATGAACTCACCAGTTGTCGTATCGTAGCGGCTGGTAATATACGGAGCTTCTCCGCAAGTAATTTCCAGTCGGGTGGCTTTTACATAATCCAGCCAAGTTTTTCCTTTTGGAAAACATATCGGGTCAAGATTTACTTCCCACGAATGAACACCATCGGCCGTATTGATTTCCTTGTTAAATGCCCAATCATAACCAAACCACGCATTATCAACCAAATTGATTTGAGCATTGCAAATCCACGAAGGAGTAAACACCTCTGCCATATCCCGGATTCTGGCTGTCTGCAGCTCTTTATCTTTCTGAACCCGCGGACGTATTACTTTGCCATATTTACCTGTGATGTTGGCGGGTATAATTTTATCGTGGTAGGTGAAACCTTTACCCATTTCTGCGTAATTGTCAGTCGCCCAGAAGATGTTTTTACCGGTGGTATGATCGCGCAACAGAACTTCCAATACTTCAGGATATCTATCTCGAAGATCATTCTCTGAAACATCGGCTGCACTGGTATTTAATTGAACTTTTGGTTCTGTCACGTTCTCACCCAATTTTTACTGGCTGTACTTTATGGGATAATATAGCACATCTGTTGTAAATTTCAATCATAAGTGCAACGATTTGGCAGAAGTCGTGATAGATGCTTATTCTCCTCAAATTGGTAAAAAAAGACGGTCTGATCAGTGCGAATGATCAGACCGTAAGAAAAATTTCCGGCACCGTGCTACTCTCCCATAGTCAAATTTACAGTACCATCGCCGCTGGAGTCCTTAACTACCGTGTTCG
>JAZONW010000035.1:0-5339 GCA_045654745.1 Victivallaceae bacterium
TGGATGTGGATTTGTTCATTCAGGGTAAAAGGATAAATACCCAAATTCCGGTGGACAACAGTAAAGACATCAGGATGCACTCATGAAACATCATTTTGCCATACTGCTTATTCTTGCCTTTGCATTACCGATCCTGCATGGAGCGGATGATGCCGTATTGAATTTGTGGTCGGGGAAAAGTTACGATTTTCCCGGAAATGGCAAATGGCAGATCGTTGCCAAACACGGCAGAGTTCTGGCAAGCGGCGACGGCAGGATCCATTTTCAGCTTCCGGCATTGCAAGTCGGAGCGATTCTGGAAGCATACTTGAAAACCGGAACTGAAAAACGGAAACTTTGTTTTTATTCTCCACGGCTCTTTGCCGGAATTTCGATCACCGCATTGGGTTTGAGCTTGAAATATGAAAAGTTTTTACAAAATGCAGGCTTTATCTTTAAAGAAAAAACAAGGCAGGACATAGTTTTTTCCAGTTATATAGCAGATGATTTTTCAGGAAAGATAATGTTTGTATTCCCCGGTAAAGAAGATTTTCCCTTAAAACTTGATGACAAATGGACAACGATTTCACTGCACCGTACTAAGAATTCAGGCTGTTTGAGCGTCTTATACGATGAAAAAGATAAAGTTCTTGATAATAACGGCGAATGTACATATGCGATACTCAAAAAAAATGGCAGAGTTGTTATAGTCTTTTCTCCGGATTTTAATATGGAAAATATTGAAAGTGCACTTTTGATAAAATATATTATAGAAAACAACATCCATAATAAAGGAGCTGAAAAATGAAGAAAGTCATAACCATTTTAGCAATGCTGTTCACCCTCGGAGTTTTTGCCGGAGAGGTCGTTGTCGTGCCGACTGTTGCGGTATTGCCGTTTGAGTCCCGCGACCGTCAAGCTGCTTCCACCGATATGGGCAAGTCCGTCGCCGAACTTCTGAATATCGCGTTGATGGAATCCGGCAATGCCGATATGGTCGAACGTGCGGAACTTGATGCAGCTCTCAATGAATTGCAGCTTTCCGCAACCGGTTTGACCAGTAAAGAGAGTCAGGTGAAACTCGGCCGCTTCATCGGAGCCAAAATCCTGATCACCGGTTCGTTGTTCAAATCCGGCAGTAAAAATTTTGTCATTGTAAAGATCATCGGAACTGAAACCAGTCGCGTTCTGGGTGCAAGTGCCAGCGGAGCCGGGGGCTTCCCGGCCCTTGTCCCGATGCTTGCCCCGAAAGTTTCCGCTATTCTGGAAAAACAGAGCGCGAAACTTCTGCCCAAAGAGCAGAATAAAGAAGATGTTTTGAGCCGGTTGAAAAAAATCGTCCAAGGCAAACAGCGCAAGGTTTTTGTAAAGGTCAAAGAAGATATTGCTGTAAGTGTGCCTGATCCCGCCGCTGAAACTGAATTGAAAAAACTTTTGCTGGCGCTGGATTTCCAGGTGGTGAACACCCGGAATGAAGCGGACTATGCAGTTATCGGTGAAGCGATCGCCGCCAATGCCGGAAATTATAACAAATTCACCTCGGCAGCAGCCCGTTTGGAACTTTCTGTCTACAACAAGGACAAAAAACTTCTTGCCACCGGCGCAGCAAGAGAAACTCTGGCGGGAGCCTCTTACCCGATTGCCGCCAAAGAAGCGATTGCCCGGACCGCGTTGAAACTTGCCGGGGAATTCTTTCCGGTGATGAAATGACGGAGCGGATTTACTGATGCGCTCTCTTTTGTGGGGAATATCGGGATTTCTGCTGACCGTGTTTCAACTGTCGGCAGAGATCATTCCGGTTGAGAATTGGACTCTTAATATGAATCCCATCCCGGCAGTTTCCGGACGCCGGGATGAGGAGCCGTTGCGCGACTTTATTGATGTCAAAAACAATACGATTTTCCTCAAACATCCGCTTTACGGCATCAAATCTTACTCCGGAAGTACCAAAGCACGTCCGGGACTTTTACGGATAAGTTTCACCGCTCAAGCATTGAATGGAGCCGCCTCGCACGGAGTTGTCAAGGTGGTAATGTACGGATACCATTTCAGAAATGACAACTGCACCGGAAAATCCGAAGATCTGTTTTTGGAAAAGGATTTTCCGGTAAGCGGCAAAAAATCTTTGAGTGTGGATTTCAATATCACCCCCGAACAGTTGAAATGCGTTTTTTGCGATGAACAAGTTCCGACATTCCGCTTTTTTACTACGATCTCGCTGAAAGAAAAATCCCCCGGTATCGCATTGAGCAATATCAATATTTCTGCCGCTGTTCCACTTTTTGTCTGGGGCAGAAAACAGGTTTCCACCACAACATGGCTGCTGGATGAATTAAAGGCGGACAAGGCGAAAGATGCCGAACGTGCCGCATTGAAAAAAGAGTTGGAAACTCCCGTTGTTCCGGTAAAAGTCACCCCGAAACCGCTTCCGGCGAAGAAAGCTGCACCGGTGGAAGTTGCCATTCCAATTGAGAAGTTCATTTCCCAAATAGAACCGGAATTTCCCGCCCTGTTTGACGCTGTCGTTACCGCAGACGGCGTACTGTTTGAAAAGCATCCGGCAAACAACAGTCAAAAAATCACTCTGCTGTTAAATCCGCCATCCATTCCGGAAAACTGCGAATATGTTCTGGTTATAGACCGGAATGTGTGGAACTGGAGCCACGGAATTTATGACAAAGATGACCGTCCATTGGATAAAAATGGCGGTTATCTGCCGGACGGAACTCCAATTATGCGTTTGCCGTACAACTGCCGCAGAATTGACTTCGAAAGCAATGGAGAACAAGAAAAAAAAGGATATATCAAAAGAGTATTTTACAGGGAAATAAAAAAGAAAAAATGAAAAAATTATTATTGACACTCCTCGCAATTTTGGGCATTGCTCCGGCATTTGCCGACAACCGCAACGCTGAATTGGAAGAATATCTTCCGGTTGCTCAAAAACTCTATGACGGCAAGACCGCTGAAGCCTTGCAAATGGCTGAAGAGTTAAGTCCCCGCAACCATTTTGCTTCGATATTGCTTTATCTGGTTTACAGCCGGGGATACTGCGGTCAAAGCATTGATTACCCAAAGACAGCAAAATATTTTGACCGGATGCTTGCCGGATACAACGACAGTTTTCCCGGGAGCCGCTTTCACCACGAAGAGTTCAGTGGCGTTTGGCGTAAAATGCTGGTCCCGCCGGTCGGAAATCAGCGTTCAATTACACTCAAAACCTGGAATTACCAAGACAGAGTAATCGATCAGAAAATCAATCTCAAAGGCAAACAGCCGCTGAAAAACTGTTATTTTGAAAAGACCCGCATCATGGGCAATATCGCCGGAGCTTCCATTTGGGCGGCGATGTCCAGAAGCAATCCTGACCGGAGTGTTTCCGGTGAACATCTGCGGCAGACTGCGGCAAAGTTTGGCAGCATTGATGCGCTGTACGGCATAACATTTTCCAACTTCAAAAATTACAGTACCGACCCCATCGGTTTTGGCAACTATAAAGACATCTGCAAAGCCGCTGAAAACGGACACATTCCCGCAAAAATCATGATGGCGGCAATTCTTATTACACCCCAAAATAAATATAATGTATATGATCCTGATAAAGCATACAAAATGCTGAAATCGTCCATAAAAGAACTCGAAGCGTACAAGAAAACTCCCTGCAAACACTATCAGCTGGATTTGGATAAGGCAAAATTTCTCCTTTCTCTGTTACCCGATCCCAATCAAAGCACGGAAAAGCTTGCTTCGCTCTATAATGCCGGAGACGATCAGCGTAAAGCCGCCGCCTACCGTAAACTGCTCGCCAGCCGGAATGACCACCCGATTTGTGAGATATTCAAAATTTTCCAACTTCCGCTCAAAGATCAGGAAAATGCTTTCAAAAACGCCGCTGAACGCGGCAATCCCGAAATCATCGCCTTACTCCTGCGCCGGAAAAGCAATCAGCCGGACTATTGGAAATATCTCTATTTGGCTGGCAAATACAATATTGATGCAAAATACAATCCGCATCCGGAGCGGACATTCTACTCTCAGGCTCTCGGTGCCTTGAGCATTATCAATATGGGGCATGAAGAGTTCCGCAAAGCTTTAAAGCAGCTTGCCGGAGTTTATCCGCAAGCCCGGGAGGAATACATATTGCGTTACGGTTCAGATGCCGACAACAGCAGTGAGCGCTTCCGCTTTGAAGTCAGCAATCCGGAGGCGGTCAAAGTCACCCGCGAAAACACTCCTGTCGGCAACTTCTATATTTTGGAAATCAAACAGGACACTCAGCAGAATTATGTGGATATTTTTATCAACCCCGGACGTTTCAACTTCGTCATTATGCCGCACTATGCCAACGGTAAAGCGTTCCCGACTCCGCCAAGTTCAGCAATTTGGACGCAAATGCAATATCCCGACGGCAAAATTTCCACCACCTACGGTATGGGTTCCAACACTTACGGCAAATGTCCGGAGCGCATCCGTATCAATATCGAATCCGGAAGCAAAAAAGGCTTTTTGAAAATCAGATTATGAAAAAAATTCTTTTTTTGACAATATTATTCTGCACTTTTGCGGTATTTTCAAGCGAGGTGAAATTTGCCTTGCTGGGCTTGGATGATGCCGGTAAAAATGCGGTTGAATTTGTGCAGGCAGAACTTGCCGGAAGCACACAGTTTGTCGAGCGCAGTAATATTGGAGATATACGTCAGGAACAATATCTGATTCAGCAATTCGGAATTGCCAGACTTGCCAGATGTTTTGCCGGTGCGGATATTTTCATTGCGGTTCAGAATAACACTCTGACCGCTTTTGAAACCCGTTATGGCTTCCGTCTGGCTTACCGGAAATTATCGGCAGATTTTGAAAAATCAACGGCTGAAATCAAACAGGAAATATTGAAGTGGAATAATGCCGGAAAAGATTTTTTCAAAAAACGCATCATCTCCTTTGCCGGTATCCGCAATAATCTGCATCGTTCGCTTGCCGGAAAAGCTGAAAAATATTCCGATACTGTAAAACAGGCAATCAATCAAACTCCGGCAATTTTACTGGAACGGGAGTATTTGGTCGAACTGCTGTTGGAGCAGGAACTCTCCGGAGCTTGGCGGGATGCGGTCAGTGGCTCTGAAATCATTCATTTTGAATTCAATCCCGGAAGTGATGCCGAAGAGATAATCTTTGCCGTCTACGCCGTCGATGCTCAAAATAAAACAGTTTTCAAAAAAGAAAGTACCGATTTAGCAAGTGTTTTATCCACATTGCAGGAACATTGTTCCCGCCCGCCGTCAAAAAAACGTTATACGCTCAAAGATGAAGCCCGCCGCTTCGCTTCCGAAGCCCGTATCGCCAGAGATGACAACAAATATTTA
>JAZONW010000036.1:0-5351 GCA_045654745.1 Victivallaceae bacterium
TTCGCGCCACACTTGCGTTTTGTCTTTGGAAATAGTTAAATATGCGGTAATTGCTCCCAGCAACAGCGGGATCGATGCCAGAGCGATGCGGACAGATTTCGGAAACATATCCCAATTGTAATTGAGAAAAAGTATCGCTCCGGCAACGGTTATTACAACTCCGAGTATACCGATGACCAGCGAAAATATATTTCGCGGTGTCGGTAATGCTGCCAAGTTTGAACGGTAATGTTCCGTTAACGCACTTGCGGTATCATCCTGAATGATTCCTTTATCTTTCAAAATAGGAATTTCATCAAGGAACCAGCTTATATATTCTCTCTTTTTTGCCATAATGTATTTCTTGCTTTTTAATTTTGGGGAGTAATGAGAGTTACCTGAGTGTATTCCACAGCCAGTAGGGATTTGCCGTCTTTGCCGAAATATAAGCCGTTGACTGCTGGGTATTTCAAAGAAACGCCTTCGGGATATCGGGTCAAATCCACGATCCCGGCACATCCGGCAGAGCTTTCACGCTGATATTTGGCATGACCAGTGCAGTTGCCCCCGGAATACAAAAGATATTTGCCGTTGTACGCAATGGAACCTGCGACATTGTGCATCGGATTCCAGGTAATGCCCAGATTTGACGGCATACCTTTCCAGAATGACTTCAAATAATCATTGATACGGCTGCCGAGGACGGTCAATTTGTTCTCTTTTAGTGAATAAATGAACTGCATATTTATCCCGCAATCCGGTCTTGCCGCCCAGCTGTAAAGGTAGGAATCCTTGAATTTTGTAACATGATAAATATAATTCTGTTCATTGGTTCCGGGTAATGAAGCGATTTCAGTAAACTCATTTTTGCTCAAAGAATATTTGCCGAGTGCGCTTTGCATACCGCTGTAAAAGAGAATTACCTCATCCGGAGAATTCCCCATGCCGCCCGCGAAAAATTTTGCCTGCGGATTATTTTGGAACAGCGACAGACTTTTTCCTGCCTGATTGGCGGCAAAGTGGGTCTTCCGTGCTTTGCCCTGTCGGTCACAGCTCATCAACTGTTTTTCGCCCAACAGCATCAAACGGTCATCCTGAAGCCAGAGATCCTTGATGATAAAGGGAAAGTGCGACAACCGGAACAGTATCTTTTTGCCGGGTTGCGAAATCCATACATAGCGTCCTTCAGTGGCAAGCAGGACATCTTTGTCAACTTTTATTGTCATAAACATTCCCAAAGCATCACCGCCGCCGTCACGCAATTTAGGCAAACTCCAGCAGAGTTCCGGAGCAGCGTTACCGGAAATACGGTATATCTGATAATCAAAGTTGTCGGCGGTCAGAAAATAGATATTGCCTTTATCATCACTGGTTGAGGTATAGATTTTCTGTTTTTCCGGAACTTGCCAGAGTTTTTCTATTTTCCAGGCAGGATTAAGCTGCTGCAATTGGGATTCTTTTGCTGCATCCCGGCGGTAAAAATTACGGCTGCTGTGCCAGAAATTTTGAAGTTTTCCCAGATTTGTATAAAAATCCTCTGCCGCAAGATTTATTGCAAACAATGCGGTTATGACGAAAATAAAAACTTTTTTCACCATCACTTCTCCTTATATTTTTTATGTAATGATTTTACTTTTTCCAATAATCCGATATAGGCATTAACGCTTGGGTAGTCGTACAGCTGATATGAATCAATACGCAAATCGGGATATTTTTTCAGCATCGCAAAAAGTTCTTCATATTTTGCCGATGCCAATTCGACTGTACACTTTTTTGTGTAAAGGAAGGCATTGCATTCCAGACTTTTTGCCATAATTTCCAAACCGGGGACCTTCCGCAGCATTCCGGCATTATTTTCTGTCCATTTCTGCCGTTGAAGTGATGGTATGGCTTTCTGGTATTTGAAAAGATTTTCTGAAACATCGTACATATCTTGGGCAGAGATTTTTTTGCTCAACAGAATTTGCCACGACTTCTCTTTGGCTTGCAGATAATCGGTGTGCGTTTCAAAAAGTTCCGGTTTCACATAGTTGAATTGCCAGACATCATCGCCCTGTAAAAAGATAGTTCTATTGGCTTCGATAAAGTTCCAAAAATCTTTGCGCAGCTTTTCCGGCAGAGTGTACTGACCGTAATGGATACTGAATATGAGCCGCATAGCATTGCTTCGGCTGTCGGTGTGCGGTTTGAGCCATTGGGGGTGATGGATGATTTTCTGCAAGGCGGCAAACCAGTAGGGGAAAAGGTCGGTCAATTTTTCATTTCCGGAAATTCCAAGATCGAAAAACTGCGGATCATCACTGTCAAGTGCAAAGGCGGCAAACTGTAATTTTTCCGCCAGTAAATATTTGTTGTCATCTCTGGCGATACGGGCTTCGGAAGCGAAGCGGCGGGCTTCATCTTTCAAGGTGTAACGGCTTTGCTCCGGAGGAAGTGAACAGTGTTCATTCAGCGCCTGTAACACGCTTGGCAAATCGGTATCTTCTTTTTTGAAAACCGTTTTATTTTTGGCATCAATGGCGTAAACGGCAAAGATTATCTCTCCGGCATCAGCTCCGGGATTGAATTCAAAATGGATGATTTCCGAACCGCTGACCGCCTCTTGCCAAGCTCCAGACAGATTTTGTTCCAGGAGCAGTTCGACCAGATATTCGCGTTCCAGCAGGATTGCCGGGGTCTGATTGATCGCCTGATTTATGGTTCTGGAAAAGGTTTCCGCTTGAGGTAAGAGCGAACTGTGTAAGTTGTTGCGGATACCGGCAAAGGAGATGATGCGGCGTTTGAAAAAATCTTTGCCGGAACTGTTGTGTTTTAATATTTCCGCTTTGATTTCTCTACCGGCACTTTCCAAATCCGAGGATAAATCCCGGAAAGCCAGCCGGAACCCATATCTGGTTTCAAAGGCGGTCATGGTATTATTCCTGACTGCAATAAAAATATCCGCTCCGGAAAACTTCCGGGCAAGTCGGGCAATTCCGAATCGCTGAAGCAGAAAATGTTCCTGATTGATCGCACTTATGTCAGAGCGCTCGACAAAATCGACCTGCCCGGAAAGTTGCGATTGGACAAGTTCAACCGCATTTTTTTCGGCATCATCCAAGCCCAGCAAGGCAAATTTTACTTCGCTTGAAAACGCCGCTAGGGAGCAGAAAAATATTGTCAGGACAAGAATTTTTTTCATAATGTAATCTTCAAAAAACACTTCTGTCTACCGGGTTCGATGTTGATACGGATGCGTTCCGGACATTTGCCGTAAGTGTTGACTCCATTGCCATTGAACTGCTGCGTTTTACCATCCGGATATTGAATGATCGTCCAGATGTCAGAAGCCCGCGGCATCGGGAAACTTTTTCCATTGGCATAATGTGGGCGGATACTGAACATAAAACGGCCCGGAGTAATGAAAATATCCACATAATTCTGCTGGGTATCCTGCTGTATTTCCAATACATAGAAGTTCCCTGCCGGAGCATTTTCCCGTCTAACTTTGATTGCATCTGGATTGCTGACTTCAAAACGGAAACGCTCACTGCGGTTATCTGTATCAGAACCGAAATAGCGGTTGTATTGTTTTTTTGCTTCGGGATAAACTTCAGCAAGCTGTTTCAAGGCTTGACGGTACGCATCCTCTTTCATCATCGTGCGCTCCCGATCTAATGCCACTAATGATTGGGAGTAAAATGATTGTGACGGCTGCGGATTGTGTTTGGCAGGAATATTGTACTTACCTGCCAGATAGAGCAATTTCCAGTATCCTGAGTGATTGGTTTTCTGCCGCAGCAGCATGGCAATGATTTCCGGATTGCCGCGCTCTGCCGCCTGTTTGAAAGCATTTTCCTGATCTTTGAGCGGCAACTGGAAAATTTTGAATATCTCACAGACCGGGTGATCGTTCCGGCTGGCAAGCATTTTCCGGTATGCGGCGGTTTTTCGCTGATCGTCTCCGGCATTGTAATACAGAGAGACGAGCTTTGCCGTACTTTGATTGGGAGCTGGCAACAGAGAAAGGAGAAACTTTGCATTATCCAAATCCCGCAAATAGTGTTTGCAGGGTGTTTTCTTATACGCTTCAAGCTCTTTGATCGCTGATTTCAGCATTTTGTATGCTTTATCAGGATTATATACATTATATTTGTTTTGGGGTGTAATAAGAATTGCCGCCATCATAATTCCGGCAGGGATATGTCCGGCTTCGGCCGCTTTGCGGATGTCGTTATAATTACTGCCCAAACCGATGGGGTCGGTACTGTAATTTTTGAAGTTGGGAAATGTTATGCCGTACAGCGCATCAATGCTGCCAAACTTTGCCGCAGTCTGCCGCAGATGTTCACCGGAAACTCTCCGGTCAGGATTGCTTCTGGACATCGCCGCCCAAATGGAAGCTCCGGCGATATTGCCCATGATGCGGGTCTTTTCAAAATAACAGTTTTTCAGCGGCTGTTTGCCTTTGAGATTGATTTTCTGATTGATTACTCTGCCTTGGTAATTCCAGGTTTTGAGTGTAATTGAACGCTGATTGCCGACCGGCGGAACCAGCATTTTGCGCCAAACTCCACGGAACTCTTCGCTGTGGAAGCGGCTCCCCGGAAAACTGTCGTTGTAGCTGGCAAGCATCCGGTCAAAATATTTTGCTGTCTTTTGGTAATCAATGCTTTGACCGCAGTATCCCCGGCTGTAAACCAAATAAAGCAATATCGAAGCAAAATGGTTGCGGGGACTTAACTCTTCAGCCATTTGCAAGGCTTCAGCGGTTTTTCCGTCATAGAGTTTTTGAGCAACCGGAAGATATTCTTCCAATTCAGCGTTGCGGTCATTGGCAAATGCCGGAGCCATGCACAAAATTGCGAGGATGGTCAATAATAACTTTTTCATTTTTTCTTTTTTATCTCCCGGTAAAATATTTTTTTGATATATCCTTGAATACTTTTTTTGCCATCGCTTTCAAAGTCGATCTGGCGACAGTTATACGGCAAACGCATAATTGGAGTTCCATCCGGCAGATAGCCGCCATCTTTATTCAGCGGACGGTCGTTTTTATCAAAAATCTTCGTACTCCATCCCCACACAACGCGGTCGAGTGCCACCACATATTCAAAGTTTTCCAGAATCGCAGGCGGATTTAAGTACAGAGAGATTTTCTGATTACCATTGGAGGGCTTTTTATCAAAGCGCAGTTGATTATTTACAATTCCGGCATCAAACAAAGCGGGCATTTCCGCTTCGATATGGGAAATAAATTTTTCTATGGGTATGACAACTTCCACCGGCTCAACTTTTTTTGCCGGAGTTGGCTTGGGGGCAACTTTGCGGGGAGAAACGGGAGTTTCCAACTCTTTTTTCAATGCGGCACGTTCGGCATCTTTTGCCTTGTC
>JAZONW010000037.1:0-8371 GCA_045654745.1 Victivallaceae bacterium
CTTTCGGCTATATCATATTGAAAAATATGGCGGACAAAATCGAATATGCCCAACTTCTGCACGACGGCAGTGAAATAACTTTCCGCCTCCCCGAAAAGAAATCCCAGCCGATGCGGGAAACAGTAAAAGAGGGCGAAGTTATCCTGACGCTTCCGACTGTCAAACCCGGTGTGGAAGTCCCGGTCATTGAAATATTCCTCAAATAAATATTTCAAAGTAATGCAGTCATCAGCAGACCGGCGATGATCAGAGCCGTGCCGGCGAATTTTGCCGGTGCGGCTTTTTCTTTGAGAAAAAATACTCCCGCCAGCACTCCGAGTACCAGACCGATCTGGCGGAATGCCACGACAAAAGAGACATTATCGACAAAATTCATAGCCAGCAGGACGCAGATGTATGCTCCGGATGCCACGACTCCGGCACACAGCGGGGTGAAATTTTTTTGACGGATGAAATCTCTGATGATCTGCCGGTTGGCGGCTGTGCTGATGCTCATCAGCCACAATACCGCAGAGAGGATGCCGCCCCTTGCGGCATAATAATTCATCGCCACCACGGATCTGGATGCTTCCGGAAATTCAGAAACAATGATCCTCATCCCTTCGCTGTCAAAAAAAGTGTATCCGGTGGTGCCGCAGGCGACCATAAGAATAAAAACTGTCCCGCGGTTGAAGTAACTGGCAAGGGTTACTCTGCCGGTACTGCCCAGCGGCATGATGATACATCCGGCGACAACTGTCACCATCCCGCATATTTCTCCGGCTCCGAGAGTTTTGCCGCAGTTAAAAGCAGATGTTATCAATGCGATGAAAAGCAGTGGCAATGAACGCATTACAGGGTATGCCAGTGACATTTCCTGGCTTCGGTAGGCACAGATCAGCCCGGTGCAGTAAATCACCGCATCGCTGATCACAGAGAGCAGGACGCAGTACCAGAATTTTGCCGGCAGAGCGGATAATTCCACCGGACTCCACCAGAGCGAGTGCAACCACATCAGCATCGCCACTGTGCAGAGGATGGCATAAAAGGGGAAAGAAAGCCGATTCTTTTTGGCAAGCGTATTCCACGTGACGTGCAGTCCTGACGAGAGCAGGATAAGCCAGAAAGCGGTAAAAGTCATGTCAAACTCCGGGGTTGATTTTTCATAATATACCCTGTTGCAGATTTTTTGCAACAAAAAAGCGGATATTGAAATTGGAAATAGCGTAAAAAAGTATTATATTATGACAGAAGTATCAACGATCAGCAACAGGAGGTTTTTATGAAATACGATACGATGAGTTCCGGTTACGATCCCGTCGAGCAGGCGGCTTTGCAGAATTCTTTTGTCAACCGGGTTTTCGGCTGGATGTTTGCCGGGCTGGCGGTTTCCGGACTGGTGGCGTGGAAATTTGCCACAGATTATGTTTCACTGCTGCAGCGGTATCCCAATATGATCCTCGTGCTGATCCTGCTGACATTAGGACTGGTGATGTTTCTTTCGTTGGGCATCAACCGTATGTCGGCGGCGACGGCAACGGTGTGTTTTGTCGTTTATGCCGCTTTGAATGGTGTGATGTTGAGCAGTGTTTTTCTGGCATATTCGCTCGGTTCGGTGGCGCAGGCATTCTGTGCCGCAGCGGTAACTTTCGGCGTGATGGGTGTTTACGGCTATGTCACCAAAAAGGATTTGAGCGGTATCGGCAGTATTTGTGCGATGGGGCTTTTGGGGATCATTATCGCTTCGGTGATCAATATGTTCTGGTATTCCAATACTGCTGATCTGGTGATTTCGGCACTGGGAGTTTTGATTTTTGTCGGCCTTACCGCCTATGATATGCAAAAGATCCGCCATCTTGCCGAAGCAGCGGGCGAGGGCGTACTCAGTGAGGAGATCGTCAAAAAATATGCGGTGATCGGAGCGTTGACGCTTTATCTTGATTTCATCAATCTTTTCCTTTATATGCTCCGCTTTTTCGGCAGACGCAGAGACTGAGTTATGAAAATAGTTGTCACCGCCGGACCGACCAGAGAAAAAATCGACCCGGTGCGGTTTATCACTAATCTTTCCAGCGGCAAAATGGGTTATGCCATTGCCGCCGCCGCCAGAGATGCCGGACACGAAACGGTGCTGATTTCCGGGCCTGTCGCCATATCCGCCCCCGCCGGAGTGCGGGTGATAAATGTGGAATCCGCCCAGGATATGTTTGAAGCTGTTTCGGCGGAATTTCCGCAGTGCGATATGCTGATAATGTGTGCGGCAGTGGCAGATTACCGGCCGAAATATCCCGCCGCAGGCAAAATGAAAAAAGCCCCCGGTGATCTCACTCTTGAGCTGGAACGCACTCCGGATATCCTCAAAACTATGGGCGAACGCAAACAGCCGCATCAGATATTGGTCGGATTCGCCGCCGAGACCGATAATCTTGAGGCCTACGCCAAAGGCAAACTGGTCAGCAAAAATCTGGATTTCATTGCCGCCAATCTCGCTTCCGACGGATTCGGTTCCGACAGCAATAAAATCACTCTCTACAAACGTGATATGAGTTGTGAGACGATTGGACCGGCATCCAAAGACAGGATCGCCGGAAAGTTGATTTCGGCAGTAACATCCAAAGCGTAAATAAAGCCGTTTTTTATTTGCTTATTTACCATTTCTGTGCTATATTATTAAAATATGCAGTGTCCCCTGTTGTTGGGGCATGCTTTGAAAAAATACGATTTTTGTAAGTCAGAACTTAAAGAATAACAAATATTTAGGAGGCGAAACAGTGAGTTACAGAATCCTGGTGTTCGTCAAGCAGGTGCCGGATACACAGAATATTTCCGGCGATGCAATGACTCCCGAAGGTACCGTCAACCGTGCGGCACTTCCGGCGATCTTCAATCCGGAAGATCTCAATGCGTTGGAATTGGCACTTGAACTCAAAGACCGTTACGGCGCAGAGGTCATAGTTGCCACAATGGGTATGCCGGCGGCGGCAGAAGTCCTGCGGCAGTCGCTTTACCGCGGTGCAGACCGTGCCATGCTGATTACCGACCGTGCCCTTGCCGGTGCCGATACTCTTGCCACCAGTTACACTCTCTATTGTGCGGTCAAAGCCATCGGCAATGTGGATCTGGTACTGTGCGGCAGACAGGCCATCGACGGCGATACCGCCCAGGTCGGCCCGCAGATCGCAGAGAAACTCAACTGGCCCCAGCTCTGCTATGTGGAAGAAGTCAAAAGTCTTGAAAACAACAAGATCGTGCTCCGCCGTGCCATTGAGGGCGGTTACGAAGTGCTTTCTTCGCCGCTTCCCGCTTTGCTTACCGTCATTGATGCCAACGATCCCCGCCCGATGAATGCGCGCAAAATCATGAAATTCAAACGTGCCGCCACCGAGAGCGAAATCAGAATGAAAGCCAAAGCCGAAGGCATCACCGATGAGAGTGTGATTTCCGCCCGGATCTCCGCACTGGCTGATGCCGGATTGCTGATAGAGGAACGCAACGCCGCTGGTATCGGCGCTGCTCCGGAACGTATCGGTTTCCCCGGTTCTCCGACCAAAGTCAAGCAGGTGATGAGCGTTGTGCTTACCGCCAGCGAGGCCAAAAATGTCGAGCCGACCGCCGATGGTATCAATGAACTTATTCACGAATTAATCACCGATCATACGCTGGGGTGAAAAATGTCCGACAAACGAGGAAATGTTTGGGTTTTTGTGGAGCAGGAAGCCGGTGAAGTCGCCGGTGTCAGTCTTGAACTTGTTTCCAAGGGTCGCGAACTCGCCGACCGCTTGCAGGTTGAACTTGAAGCTGTCCTGCTGGGTAATGATGTGGAAAAAATCGCCCCCCGGCTTTTTGCCTATGGTTGTGACCGGGTGCTGCTGGCGGAAGATCCCCGTCTGGAACCGTTTACTGTAATGCCTTTTGCCAAAGTCATTCTCAATCTTATCAAAGAACACCGTCCGAATATCCTGCTTTTTGGCGCGACTCTCAAAGGCCGCGAACTTGCTCCGCGGGTGGCTTCCGGTAAACTCGGCGGTCTTACCGCTGACTGCACCGAATTGCGTATCGATGATTTTGAGGACAAGAAAAGCGGCAAAACTTATACCGACAAACTGATGCAGATCCGTCCTGCTTTCGGCGGCAACATCATTGCCACTATCGTCAACACCTGGGATGACCCCCAGATGGTGACTGTCCGTCCCGGCGTGATGAAACTGGGCGAAGCCGATTTCTCCCGTCAGGGCGAAATCGTCAGAGTCCCGGTGGAACTGGACAGCGTGGATACCGTTGTCGAGGTGCTTGAACGCGTCCGTGCCGACAAAGAAGTGGATCTGCAGGGTGCGCAGATCATCGTCGCCGGCGGTTACGGTGTCGGCTCCAAGGAGAACTTCCAGCTCATCCGCGATCTGGCAGAAGCTCTCGGCGGTGAAGTCGGTGCCAGCCGTGCCGCTGTCGATGCCGGCTGGATCAGTCACGATTATCAGGTCGGTCAGACCGGTGTGACTGTGCGTCCGCGTCTTTATATTGCGTGCGGTATTTCCGGATCCATTCAGCACACTGCCGGTATGGATCAGTCCAAAAAGATCATTGCGATCAACACCGATCCGGGGGCTCCAATTTTCTCCTGTGCCCATTACGGTATCGTCGGTGATCTCAATCAGGTCATTCCGCAGATGATTAAAGCCTTCAAGGCTAAACAGTGATAAGGAAAGGCTGTAAAAATGGCGAACTTTTTTACTGACAATCCCGACTTGGTCTTTACCATCAAGGAACTTGACCTTGATCCTGTAAGCACTATGTTTGAGGATAATTTCAGCTTTGCTGAAAAATACGATAATGCTCCCGTAGATGCAGATGATGCCCGCGACAACTACAAGCGGGTGCTGGAAGTGGTCGGCGAAGTATGCGGCGACCGTATCGAACCCAGAAGCCGTGCCGTCGATGCCGAAGGTCCCCATTTCGCCGATGGCGTGGTGACTTATCATCCGTTTACAGTGCAGAACCTCAAAGATCTGGCAAAAGCCGGAGTTATGGGCGTGATGCTCAATCACAAATACGGCGGTCTCAATTTTCCGGTTTCTGTCTATACTATGATGACCGAAATGGTCTCCCGCGCCGATGCTTCTTTGCAGAATATTTTCGGCTTGCAGGATATTGCTGAAACCATCAGTCTTTTCGGCAATGATGAGCAAAAAGACCGTTACCTCCCCAAATTCGCCACCGGTGAATACGATGGTTCAATGGACTTGACTGAACCTGATTTCGGCAGCGATTTGCAGTCCGTGCGTCTGCGGGCGTGGCAGGATGAAAACGGCCAGTGGTACCTCAATGGTATGAAACGCTTTATCACCAACGGCTGTGCCCAGGTGCATCTGGTGCTTGCCCGCAGTGAAGAAGGAACTTCCGACGGCCGCGGACTTTCTATGTTCATCGCCGAAAAATGCCCGCAGCTGGTCGTGCGCCGCATCGAGGACAAAATGGGTATCCACGGTGTTGCCACCTGTGAATTGCAGTTCAACGACGTGCCTGCCCAGCTTTGCGGCAAACGCCGTATGGGCTTGATCCGTTACGTTATGAGTCTGATGAATGGCGCCCGTGTCGCTATCAGTGCCCAGGCTGTCGGTATTGCCGAAGCCGCTTACCGCGATGCCCGTAAATATGCCGCTGAACGTGAGCAGTTCAAGAAAAGCATCGACAATTTCCCGGCGATCTACTCTATGCTCAGTTCGATGAAAGTCAAACTGACCGCCGCCCGTACTCTGCTTTATGAAACCACCAGAGTCGTGGATATGCGCAGTGCTTACACCCAGCGTTGCGAAGCCGGTGTCGCCAGCGATGAGGAAAGAGCGTTGCAGAAATACTACAACAAACTTGCCGCACTGCTGACCCCCATGTGTAAAGCATTGGCTACTGAAGTGAGCAATCAGGTCGCTTACGATGCCATCCAGATCCACGGCGGTACCGGTTATATGCGTGATTTCAACGCTGAACGCTACTATCGCGATGCCCGTATCACCAATATTTACGAAGGTACCACTCAGCTGCAGGTCGTCGCCGCCATCGGCGGTGTGATGCAGCGCGATCTGGATAAACGCATCGGCGAACTTGCCGCACTTGATCTGCCGGAAAAACTCGCCGCACTGCGTGATAAAGTTATGGCTCTGTACGAAAAACACAAAGAAGCCGTCGCTTTTGTCGCCGCCAAAAAGGATACGGAATACCACGACCTGGTCGCCCGTACTCTGGTGGAAATGGAAACGATGGTCTTTGTTTCCCTGCTGATGCTGCGCGATGCCGCCAAAGATGCCGCACGTGAAGCCGTTGCAGAACGCTATGTGCTGGATTCAGTGCATGAATTCACCGCCCGTTACAACCGGGTGATGAGCGATGATACCATTTTGATGGCAAATAAACGTGACATCATTGATTATTGAGGAGAAACAATATGAATAACGATTGGCTGAACCGTGCCCGCAAAGTGATTGCGGATCCCCAGGTGCTGACTATTGTCGCTTCCCGCCGGGCAAAACAGCTTGCCATGGGCGGACGCCCGATGGTCAAGAGCGACAGCACCAACCATTTGGATATTGCGTTGCAGGAAATCGCTGAAGGTTTGATTGACTATGAATTCGGTTCCGAGGGTGAAGAGGTCACCGCCGAAGTCGAGGATACAGCTGCCGATGAGGCATAACAGCTGCCCCTTAACTACGGAAAGAACTGAATATGGCAAAAAAAACCACCAAAAAAAACAATATTGCTGATATGAAATTTGAAGGCAAAGATCTGGAACATTACAACGCTTTGATGCGGTGTATGGAGCAGGTCAGAGGTCAAATGGACTATCATGTCGCTGACGCTCTGGATTGCAGTACTGCTGACAAACGGGGCGTCACCACCCACATGGCAGATGTTTCCAGCGATAATTCCCGTCAGGAAATGGAATTGAAAATGCTTTCCGAAGATGGGGACGTGCTGCAGCTCATCTATGACGCACTTCAGCGGCTTGCCGATGGCGAGTACGGCAAATGTCAGGAATGCGGCCAGGATATTCCGGAAGGACGCCTGGCTGTCCGCCCCTATGCAATTTACTGCGTTAAATGCAAAAGCCGCCACGAAGCGGAACAGTATTGAGCATTATGGCATTTTTTGATCGCATCATACCCGGCAGCAGGCGTGAAAAACGCCTGTTCGCCGGGGTTTTGTTTTTCGGCTGTGCAATGCTGCTGCTTGACCAGTTGACTAAAATATATTTTGAATATCACTATCCGTTGGGCAGGTGTGTGCCGATCATCGACGGATTTTTTGACTTGACCCATGTCCGCAACAAAGGGGCGGCGTGGAGTATGTTTGCCGGCCAGAGGTATCTTTTGCTGGGAATAGGGGTGGCGGTTTTTGCCGCAGTGGTGAAATTTTTCCGTCAGCTTACCGAGGGTTGTGCCGAGCGTTACTGGGCTATGCTGCTCATATTGAGTGGTATCGCCGGAAATTCCATCGACCGTTTCTGGCGTGGAGAAGTCGTCGATTTTTTGAGTTTTCATTATCTTGATGTTTATTACTATCCGGTATTCAATGTCGCAGATATTGCCATTTGCACCGGTGTAGGTATATATATTATTTCCGGTTTCTGCCGCAAAGAGACCAAAAAAAAGGAGCCGTCGGAAAACTGATGAGAGCCGTACCGGTATCTGTTATCAGAGAGATGGAAAGTTCCGCCTGCGGTTTTGATTTGATGCTCCGTGCCGGCAGGAAGATCGCCGGTTTTATTGATTCAATTTCTGCAAACTTCCGCCGGGTGGTTTTTGTCTGCGGCAGCGGCAACAATGCCGGAGATGCATTTTGTGCCGCCGCACAGATAAAACTGCCTCATATCATATATTCTGTTTCCAATTATGCTCTTTATGACGGAGATGCGGCCAAAGCATTGCATAAATACCGTCAGAAACTTGTCCTTGCCCCGGAACACCTTTTGCAAAAAGAGTTTTTACAGCCGGGGGATCTGATCGTCGATGCCCTGCTCGGCATAGGTTTCGACGGCGGAAATCTCCGCAAAGGTATGGCGGAATGGGTCAAAATCATCAATGCTTCACATCTGCCGGTGATTTCCATAGATATTCCCAGCGGCATCAGCGGCGACAGCGGCAAAGTTTCTCCCGACGGAGCGATCAAAGCGGTCTGGACTCTTGCCTGCGGATTGCCGCGGCAGGGGCTTTTTACAGGCGATGCTCCGGAATACCGCGGTATTTTATTCCCGCTGGATATCGGCTTGCCGGAATACACCGGAAAGGCAGGATTTAACGTCTACACCCGGAGCGATGCGGTATTGGATCTGCCGCGATGCTCCGAATCAGTCCACAAAAAAAGCCGCGGAGTGACTGCCGTATTTGCCGGCAGCAGGAAGTAT
>JAZONW010000038.1:0-5956 GCA_045654745.1 Victivallaceae bacterium
CGCGGTACACCGCGTTTCCGTCCGCCTTTCCCCACTGACAGCGGTTATAAACAGCAGCCGACGATGATAAACAATGTCGAAACTTTCGGCAACGTGCCGCTGATTTTGCGTGAAGGCGGTGCCGCTTACGCCACTGTCGGCAGTGAAACCAGCAAAGGTACCAAACTTTTTGCCCTGGCAGGAGATTTGAAATATCCCGGCCTGGTGGAAGTCCCGATGGGAATAACTCTGGGCGAAATCGTTTTTGAGATCGGCGGTGCTGATCCCGCCAAAGTCAAAGCGGTTCAGACCGGAGGCCCGTCCGGGGGATGTATCCCGGTCGAATTGTTTGATACTCCGGTGGACTATGATTCACTCAAACAGCTCGGTGCGATTATGGGTTCCGGCGGTATGATCGTGATCGGACACGACCGCTGTATGGTGGAAACTGCCCGTTATTTCCTTGATTTCACCCATCGTGAAAGTTGCGGCAAATGTACTTTCTGCCGGGTCGGTATGATGAGGATGTATGAAACTCTCGAACGCATCACTGCCGGTAAAGGTACTGCCGGAGATCTGGCTTTTCTCGAAGATATCGCTCCCAAGATCCGCAAAGGTTCTCTCTGCGGCCTCGGTCAGACTGCTCCCAATCCGGTGCTGGCGACATTGAGATACTTCCGGCACGAATTTGAGGAGCATGTCAATGAAAAAAAATGCCGCGCTATGCAGTGCAATGCCATGGTAAAACTGACGATCGAAAAAGATCGCTGTGTCAAATGCGGTCTCTGCATCCGCAGCTGCCCGGTCAATGCGATCAGCAGTGATTTTGAAATAGATCCGGTCAAATGTACCAGATGCAACAGCTGTCTTGATGCCTGCCCCAAAAAGGCTGTGATCCGGATCCATGATGGAGATTGCAAATAATGAATACTGATTTTTTTATTGATGGCAAAAAGGTTTCTGCCGCACCGGGAGAGACCATTCTTGAAGTGGCGGCCAGAAACGGTATTGCCATACCGGCACTCTGCTGTGATAAAAATGTATCCTGCACCACCAGTTGTTTTGTTTGTGTGGTCAAAGATGTGAAAAGCGGCAGATTTCTGCCCTCTTGTGCTTCAATTCCGGCCCCGGGTCAGGAAATTGAATCAGATTCCGCCGAAGTTTCGGATATGCGGCAGACGGCATTGAATCTGCTGTTGAGTGAACACAGCGGCGATTGCGAAGCACCGTGTACTGTCGCCTGTCCGGCTCACGCTTCGGTTGAGGAATATGTGCGTGCCGGCAGAAATGGCGAGTGGCAGAAAGCACTTGAAATTATCAAAAAACGCATTCCGCTCCCGATGTCCATCGGCAGGGTGTGTCCCCGTTTCTGCGAAAAAAACTGCCGCCGCAATATTGATGGTAAACCAGTGGCCATCAATGAGTTCAAGCGTCTTGCCGCTGATTTGTGTTACGATTCTTATATGGAGGAAATTCCTGAATCCACCGGTAAAAAAGTCGCTGTCATTGGCGGCGGTCCGGCGGGACTTTCTGCCGCTTATTATCTGCGGCTGGCAGGAGTGGAAGTAACTGTTTTTGAAGCGATGCCGCTTGCCGGAGGTATGACCCGTTACGGTATTCCGGAGTACCGTCTGCCCAAAAAAGCAGTACTTGACAGAGAACTTGCCCTTTTTGACAAAATGGGAGTGAAATTTGTTTTCAATACCACTGTCGGTAAAGATTTATCTGTCGAGCAGCTCCGGCAGGATTTTGATGCGGTAGTAGTGGCGGTCGGATGCTGGCAGGGCGCAGGCATCCGGTGCCGCGGCGAAGAACTGGCATTATCCGGCATCGGATTTTTGCGTGCCATTGCCGAAAACAACAATACTCTGGCCGATCCCGGCAAAGTGATCGTTGTCGGCGGCGGCAATACCGCTATGGACTGTGTACGCAGTGCCGTCCGCCTCGGAAGCCGCGATGTCAGTTGTTTCTACCGCCGTACCGAAGCGGAAATGCCCGCTGAAAAGCTGGAAATAGAGGAAGCCAAAGAAGAAGGTGTGAAATTCCAGTTTCTGGTTGCTCCGGTTTCTTTGGAAAAACGCGGAGACAAACTGGTGCTGACCTGCCGCAGAATGGAACTCGGTGAACCGGATGCTTCCGGACGCCGCCGGCCGGTGGAGATCCCCGGCAGTGAATTTGAGTGCGAAGCAGATACCGTTATCGGCGCTACCGGACAGAAAACCATCCTGCCGGAAAATGTTCCATCTGACCGTTTCGGCAATGTCGCTCCCGCCGAAAACAACTGCTGCAAAGCGGCAGACGGACTTTACGGCGCCGGAGATGCTTTGCACGGTGCGGCAACTGTGGTGGAAGCCGTCGCTTCCGGCCGCCGGGCGGCACTGGAAATCCAGCGTGATATTCTGGGGATGGCGATAGAGGAGGATAATCCGATACTGGTATCCCGCGGCAAGTGGCAGTATCTTGACAAAAAAGATCTGGTCATTTCGCGGGAAGTTTCTCCTGCCGCCCGGGCGGTACTGCCGGTGATACCGCTGAAAAAACGCATCAGTACATTTGAAGAAATCACTCATACCATTGATGCGGAAGTCTTGCAGCAGGAAGGCGAACGCTGTATCGAATGCAGCTGCTCCGACAAGCACGATTGCAAATTACGCCGTTTTGCGGCGGAATACCGGTGCGATCCGGAAAAAATCCGGGGCAGAAAACTTCCCGTCAGTTACGACAACCGTCACCCTGAAATCATTCAGGATCGCGGCAAATGTATCAAATGTGCCGTGTGTGTCAAGACTTGTGCCGAAGTTGTCAACCGCAACATCCTCGGTATCCATAAGCGGGGTTTCAATACTTTTATCGGAACTGCTTTTGATGGCGGTATGCCGGCAAATTGCAGTGATTGCGGAGCGTGCGTTGAGGCGTGTCCGACAGGTGCATTAAGCTGGCGTCATAAAAAGAATGACTGATTGCGTGATTTTCACTTTGGGCTGTCGATTGAACCATGCAGATACAGCCCTGATGACCGGCAGGTTGGAAAAATCCGGATACCGCGTTGCGGAAAAAATCGATCCGGCAAATCCACCGTCACTGGTCATTGTCAACAGCTGTGCAGTAACCTCTGAAGCGGTGGCAAAAACCCGTCAGATGGTGCGGAAATTGCGCCGCCAACTGCCCTTTGCCCGGATCGCAGTACTCGGATGTGCGGCGATGATGGATGCGGATAACCTCGCCGGTTGCGGGGCGGATATTGTGCGCGGTAATGCTTTCAAAGCGGATGCTCCGCATTTTAAAGCGGAAACTCTTTTTACGGATGTTTTCAAAGAAAATGCAGTATCGGAATTTCCTTTCCGGACCCGTTCTTTTATCAAAGTGCAGGAAGGATGCAATAATTTCTGCACCTATTGTATCGTGCCTTATCTGCGGGGCAGGGAGAGAAGCCGGGATTATGATGAAATCATTGCCGACTGCCGCCACGCGGTCGAATCCGGAACTCCGGAAATCGTACTGACCGGAGTAAATATTACAACTTACCGTGCCGGCGGCAGGGATTTTGCTGATCTGCTGCACGATGTTGCTTCGCTTGACGGTGATTTCCGGGTGCGTATCGGCTCGGCTGAACCCTCTCCCGGGCAGGAAAAATTATTGGCGGTCATGGCGGAAAATCCGAAAATATGCCGTTTTTTACATTTGTCATTGCAGCACGGCTCTGAAAAGATATTGCAGGCGATGCACCGTCGTTATACTCCGGCGGAGTTTGCGGATTTCTGCGAAAAAGCGCGGGAACTTATTCCCGGAGTGCATATCGGGACAGATGTTATCGTCGGATTTCCGGGTGAAACAGAGGAAGATTTTGCGGTTTCACTGGATTTTATTGAAAAAATGGGATTTGCCAATATCCACCGTTTCATTTATTCTCCGCGTCAGGGGACAGCGGCGGCAGCATTGCCGGGCAGGGTGCACGGTGATGTCGCCCGGGAAAGATCAGGGCGGCTTGCCGCTGTGGCAGAAAAATCTGCCGCAAGATTTATCCGGTCACAATGGGGCAGAGAACTTCCGGTGATATTTGAGAGAGAATCAGGCGGGCTTCTGCGCGGCTGGAGCGATAATTATCTGGCAGTCACTGCTCCGTCAGGGGCGTTTCCGGTACGCCGGATAGTGAATGTTCCCGCCGGAAAAAACAACACAGGGCAGGGGATGACGGCAGATTTTATTTGACCTGTCGGCATTGCTGATTTATATTATGTCAATTGAATAATGATCTTCAACGAAAGGTTGCAGGTATGAAAATAACAGTTGTCGGAGATGGTGCGTGGGGTACCGCACTGGCAATCAATCTGGTTGCCAACAAACACGATGTGACAGTCTGGGGAGCGTTTCCTGATTATCTTGATGAAATGCGTAAGACAGGCGAAAATACGAAATTTCTCAAAGGGATCAAGTTGCCTCCTGAATTGAAATTCGACGGAGATATGGCATCAGCTGTCAAAGACAGTGAATTGATCCTGCTCGCCACCCCCACCCAGTTTTTACGCAGTGTCCTCAAAAACCTTGCCGGTTGCATCAGCGGAGACCCGCTGGTCGTCAATGTCGCCAAGGGAATTGAAATGGATTCGTGGTTGAGAATCAGCGAAATCGTCGCAGAGGTGCTGGGCAAGGTGCGTTTCGTGGCACTTTCCGGCCCCAGTCACGCCGAGGAAGTCGCTTTGCACCGTCCGACATTGGTGGTGGCAGCTTCAGAAAACGAAAACGATGCCAAAACCGTCCAGCAGGCTTTTATGAATGAATCATTCCGGGTCTATACCTGTGATGATGTCATCGGGGTTGAACTTGGCGGAGCATTGAAAAATGTTATGGCGATCGCCGCCGGTATTATCGACGGAATGGGTCTGGGCGATAATGCCAAAGCGGCTCTTATGGCCCGCGGGATTTGCGAAATGGGCAGGCTCGGAGAGGCCATCGGCGGCAAACATCAGACCTTTTACGGTTTGAGTGGTATCGGCGATCTTATCGTTACCTGCAGCAGCCAGCACAGCCGCAACCGTTTTGTCGGTGATGCTCTCGGCCGCGGTAAAAAACTCAAAGAGATTCTTGCCGGTATGGGTATGGTAGTTGCCGAAGGTGTCTGGACTTCACGCGGAGCGTGTGTACTGGCAGAAAGATTTGCAGTCGAAACCCCCATTATCAGCGAGATATACCGGATCCTTTTTGAAGATCGCGATGTCAGTGAAGCATTGTACACTCTGATGACCCGTGCCGCCAAAAGCGAGAGATAAAATATTTTATGAATGCTCTTTTTATTTCATATCTCTGGCGGAATCCATACTGGTTTTTTTCCGGTATCATAATCGTCGTCATTTCAGTGTGTTTCCATGAATTCTGCCACGCTTTTGCCGCATTGAAATGCGGGGATGATACTGCGGCAGAGAGAGGGCATCTGACCTTTAATCCCTTTCGGCAGATGGGGATAATTTCACTTCTTATGCTGGCGATACTGGGGATCGCCTGGGGGCAGGTACCGGTAGATCATAAAAAAATGCGTCGCAAATACGATCCGGTGCTGGTTGCTCTTGCCGGACCGTTGAGCAATGTGCTTTTGGGTGTGATATTTCTGGTACTGACTTACATCGTTGCATCCTGCGGCAGCGGCAAAAGTGATTTTGCCATGCAGATGTTGTTTTATGGCGGCAATATAAATTTTGTGCTAGCGATGATCAATCTTTTGCCGATCCCCGGGTTTGACGGATTTGCAGTCACAGCCTTTATCCTGCCGAAAATCTTTTCGACATCCAGTGAATTTATCCGCGGATTTTTTGTTTCTGTTGCACTGGTGCTGTTTGTTTTTCTCGGTCGGATATTTGAATTGGCAAATGTGCTATCCATACATGTGTTGACGCTTGTGGACACGCTGGTAAAATGGATCAGGTAAAAGTCGTTGCCGCAGTTGTCCGCCGGGATGGAAAAGTCCTGCTCGCCAGCCGTCCGG
>JAZONW010000039.1:0-1622 GCA_045654745.1 Victivallaceae bacterium
ACCCAATTCTCTGGTGACTCTGCGGATGGTCTGCAGAAATTCCACCGGAGCAGGAATTACACCGCCTTCGCCCTGGATCGGCTCCAGAATGACTGCAGCCGGACGGGTGATGCCGCTTTCCGGATCTTTGAGAGTACGTTCAAAATATTCGCAGCAGGCCTTTACCCCGGCTTCGCCGCCCAGACCGAAGGGGCAGCGGTAGTTGTAGGGATAGGGGAAGAAATGCACTTCCGGCATCAGGGCATTGACTTTTTCTTTGGCACCGAGGTTGCCGGTCAAAGCCAGCGCGCCGTGGCCCATGCCGTGATAACCGCCGGCAAATGCAATAACAGATCTTCTGCCGGTAGCTGTTTTACAAAGTTTGATCGCCGCATCAGTAGCGTCGGTTCCCGAAGGACTGCAGAACTGCACTTTTACATTGCCCTGCATGCCTTCGGGCAGCAGCGAAATGAGCTTGTGCACAAAACGGTCTTTGGTCGGGGTGGTGATATCCAGCGTATGCAACGGTGCGTTGCTGGTGATCAGATCGATCATTGCCTGATTGACTTCCGGGTCGTTATGACCGAGAGCCAGAGTGCCGGCTCCGCAGAGAAAATCAAGATAACGGTTGCCTTCCACATCCTCCACCCAGGAGCCCTGAGCTTTTACCAGAGAGTAGGGAAATTTCCGGGGGTAACTGCGGGCGTTGGACTCGGTCGCTTCCTGACGAAGCATGTAGTCTGCATTGGTTACCGGGACGCCGCTGTTGGCACAGCAGTTACAAGTATCATTTTTGATCGCCATTGCAATAGATCCCTTATTTGTTGGGTTGCCGGTTTATTTCTTTCTTTAGTTATTAGCTTTCCGGCATTGGTTATTAACAATGTCTGCATGAATCCCCCATGCTGGATCCTGCATTAGTACCGGCTTTTAAAATAGCACCAAAACTTTCTAATGCAAGTTTGATTTATCTGCAAAGGGGCATTTTATTCTGATTTTTTTACCGGGGGCGCTTCACATGGCTTTTTACCCGGACTTTACAGTGTTTTGCCGCATTGCCGGGTTTCGGATTTTTCTGCATAAATCCGGAGTCTACGCAGTGGAATATCCGGAAAAGTCACGTTGGGGTTTTTGGAGATTTGTTTTTGCTGCAATATGGGGTATATTACAAAATGTATTTTCAATTTTTGCTTTATTCAAAGGGTGTGTTATGAAGAAACTTTCGGCCATATATCTGACTCTTTTGCTGTCTTTACCGCTTTTTGCCGGCAATCCGGCGCTGGATTTCCGGAAAAATGTGGAGATAAAAAAGCTTAAACGCGAGCGCGGTCAGGAGGTTTGCATTGAAAAGATCCCGCATGTGAAACAGCGCAAAAACTTTTGTGCTCCGGCTTCGTGCAGTATGGTTCTGCGTTATTTTGATCAGCGCTACAATCAGAAGGATCTGGGAAAATTATTCAACTCCACCCGCGATTCAGGCACCTATACTTCGGATATTTATAACGCGTTCAACAAAAGTGAATTAAGTAATTTTGAGCTGGTCAGTATTTATGCATTGACTTCCAGGGAAATCAATGAAATGATAAGAGCCTGCAATACTGCAAAAAATAACCAGTCAGATGACGGCAGAAAATCCAACCGCT
>JAZONW010000040.1:0-50540 GCA_045654745.1 Victivallaceae bacterium
ATATCAAAGCGGGCGATACGGCGCACCGGCAACGCCAGCAAATGGTCGATATCCTCTTTGGTGATTTCGCGGAAAAGATCTTTGGTAAAAGGAGCAAGACCTTCCATCACTTCGCGGTACTCGCTTGCCTCATCTTTGCACTCTTCGATCCGCTTGTAGATACGGTTTTCAAAAAATATCTGTGCCAGAGTTTTGCTGTGGCGGAGTTCAAACATACGGTCAAGTTCGATTTCCAATTCCCGTTTGAGATAATCAAGCAGTTTCTGCACATTGCGTTTCAGCACTGCAGTAACGCTCATCTGTACCGGTTTGCGGTCGCAGATAACTATCATCTTGGGAGATATCGACACCGAACAATCGGTATACATAAAAAGTCCCTGCCGGGTTTTTTCCGGATCATAGCCGCGGGTGGGAGTTATCCTTATTTCCACGTGATCAGTAGTGAAGTTATCCACTCCGGAAATCCTGATTTTGTTTTTTTCCGCGGCTTTTTCGATAGAATTTATCAGAGATTCAGTAGTGCATACCGCCGGGATTTCCCGGATAACCAGTTCCCTGCCCTCAATATCGATTTTGGCACGCAAAATAATTTTGCCGTTGCCGTCGTCGTATTCGCGTACATCCATGACCCCGCCCTGCTGAAAGTCGGGATACAGACGGAATTCTTCACCTTTCAACTCTGCGATTTCCGCATCGATCAACTCATTGAAATTGTGCGGCAAAATCGTGGTCGACATACCGACGGCGATACCGTCACTGCCCAGCATCAGCAGACTCGGAACTTTTGCCGGCAGTACCACCGGTTCTTTTTTACGTCCGTCGTAGTTGGGAATAAAAGGAGTGATATCGTTATTGAAAAGAGTTTCATACGCCAGTTTGGTCAGACTGCATTCGGTATAACGGGCGGCGGCAGCAGGACTGCCGGTCAGGATATTGCCGAAGTTACCCTGTTTTTTGATATAGTACGGCACCTGGGTATATACTGTTTTTTCCCCGTTTTTGTCGGTAACATTTTCCTCTATACAGCCGCCTTTGTTGGCAAGGACGACAATGGCGTCTCCGATGGAAGCATCGCCGTGCGGATGATAATGCATAGTATTGCCGACGATGTTGGCAGTTTTGGTGGTTCTGCCGCCGTCGTAAGATTGATACAATGCCCAAAGGATTCTCCGCTGAACCGGTTTCAAACCGTCATCGACATCAGGGATGGCACGCGAACCGATAACATAACTGGCGTAATCAAGGAAATTACGCTCCATCATTTCGCGGAAGTAATCATTATTTCCGTGTTTCTGCTCTGCGACAGCACCGTTTTCATTGTCTGTCACAGCCGGATTCTGTCCCACATTTTCCGGCAGGATCTGCGGATCATTGATTTCATCACTCATAATCCACTACCTCCAGATTCTGCATGATATACTCCCGGCGTTCAGGAGTGTTGTCGCCCATATAAAATTTCAGAAGTTCGGGTACTCCGCGCATATTATCCAGTATTACCGGGGATAAGCGCATATTTTCACCGATAAATTCGCCGAAATCTTCCGGATCGATTTCACCCAACCCTTTAAAACGGGTGATTTCGCATTTGCCGCTGAATTCTGATGCCGCCCGGTCCCGCTCATTTTCATTATAGCAGTAAACAGTTTTACCACGCACTTGTTTCACCCGGAAAAGCGGTGTTTCAAGCACATACAAGTGACCTCTCAACACCAGAGGTTCAAAAAACTGCAGGAAAAATGTCAGCAACAGATTGCGGATATGCAATCCGTCAACGTCAGCGTCAGTGGCGATAATAACTTTGTCGTAACGCAAATTTTCAATGGATTCCTCGATTCCGAGCGCCTGCATGAGAAATGTCAATTCCTCATTTTTATAAATCATTTCAAATTTTTCGCCGTAAGCATTTTTAGGTTTACCGCGCAGGGCAAATATGGCCTGATTATCCACATCGCGGCGTTTTTCCAAACTGCCGGCGGCAGAATCACCCTCGGTCAGAAATATCATAGTTTCTTTGGGTGAAATATTTTTCGGCCACTTGGCTCCGACATGGAATTTACAATCTTTGAGTTTCGGAATACGCAACCGGGTTTTCAAGGTAGTCTCACGGGACTTTTTCTTTACGTCCTGAATTGCCTTGTGAGTCTGCTCATTGCGCAGAACTTTATCCAGCACCACTTCGGCGATCTCTTTGTTTTTGTGCAGGAAATCCGCTACCGCAGCACTGACACAACTGACGATCGGACCACGGACATCGGTATTGCCGAGTTTATTTTTAGTTTGAGATTCAAATATCGGCTCTTTGACTTTTATCGCCACTGCACCGATCATACCATCGCGTATGGCATCGGCCTTAAAAGTCTTGCCGGAATATTCATTTATGCCTTTGAGCACGCCTTCCTTGAAAGCAGACAGGTGCGTGCCGCCGTCACTGGTATACTGGCCATTGACAAAACTGTATGAATTCTCTCCGTAATTATCGCTGTGAGTAAGGGCAAATTCAATTTCTCGGTTGCGGAAATGGATAATATCGTAAAGTTTGTCCTCGCCGGTTTCAGAAGCAAGCAGATCCAGCAGACCATTGGCAGAATAATACCTCTCGCCTTTGAAATAAAGCGACATCCCGCTGTTGAGATAGGCGTACATCCACAACCGCTTCTCAATATAATCCTGTTTAAAGCGGTAATCCGGAAAAATTTCAGCGTCAGGAATAAAAGTTGTGCGAGTACCATTTTTTTCAGATGTTTCACCGGAAATATCTGAAACCAGTTTACCCAACTCAAAGACCGCTTCACGGAACTTGCCATCGCGCACCGCTCGGACTGTAAATTTACTGGATAAAGCATTGACCGCTTTGGTACCGACACCATTGAGCCCGATGGAAAACTGAAACACATCATCGTTGTATTTGCCGCCGGTATTCATCAGGGAAACACATTCCACAAGTTTCTCCAGCGGGATACCTCTGCCGTAGTCGCGGACTTCCACACAGTTTTCCTCTACGGAAACTTCCACCCGCTTGCCGTAACCCATAATAAATTCATCGACGCAGTTGTCAATGATCTCTTTGAGCAGAATGTAAATACCGTCGTCAGGATGAGAGCCGTTTCCGGTCCTGCCGATATACATACCAGGACGCAACCGTATGTGCTCCAACGGTTCCATCGTAATAATTTTATCTGCTGTATATTCTGCTGCCATTCTCCGGAGACTCCACTTATAATATATTTATTGAAAATACCATTGAAATCACTTTTTTTCAAGTCATTTCAGCAAGAAAAACGCAATTTATCGCTACTTTTGCTTGCTTTGTGACTGAATATGGGCTATATTTAGTCATTACCAATGCCGACTTAGCTCAGCTGGCCAGAGCAGTTGACTTGTAATCAGCAGGTCGTCGGTTCGACTCCGACAGTCGGCTCCATGCTCAATGACAGATTTAAATCTGTATCGCTAGAATAAAAAAGACCACCTGTTTCAGGGTGGTCTTTCCTTTTCGATGACAAACCGGATCAGGATAATGTTTCAATTTTTTCTTCGACATTGAACTTTCGCAGTTCAATGTTTTTGTCCTGACAGAATTTTTTGATTCCGGCTATTTTTTCAGGTTCAAAATCCGGCACTGTCACAATCAAACATTCAAAATGTGAACGGGCATAGATTTCTTCCAAATCTTTGCTCTGCCCCAATATCCGGAAACCATGTACCCGCTGTTTTTTAAGTACCGGGTTATCATCAATGATACCGACGATCTCATATCTGACATTGCGATCCCAGTTAATGCTGTACTGATATTTGATAAAAAGGCTGCACCATATACCGCCCCCCAGAACCGCCGTCTTTAATGTCGGACCATTACCGGCAAAGCGGGATAAAGTCAACTTATACAGCCAGAAACTTTCGACATAACCCAACAAAAAACGCTCTCCGACAATGACATTGGCTACAATCAGTACCAACACTATCAAATACGGAATAAAGATATTTACCCGCTGCAAATCGTAGATTTTTTCCGGCACCAGCAGCAAAACCACCGGTATGGATACCACAAATCCGCAAATCACCGACAAAAATAAATGGTAATAATCTGCAATACCGGCTCGCAGCCAGTAAACATTGTACATCCCGGCAATAAAAAAACTCGCAAACATCGAGCATACTATTATCAAAAACAGCACACTGTCAAAAGGCACATTGAATACTGCGTCAGTAAACATAATCGCCATCGTCAGAACTGCAAGGTCAAACAGAGGATGAAACACATTTGCCAGCAATGAATTATGCGGTTTGGCAATACCTTTGCCGAAATACTTGATCGAATCAATCATTTCAGGCAATGCCAGATGCCGCACGGTAAGCACCATTCCCACCGCAAGGATCGCAAATGATATACCGGCAATCGATTTGACCGAAACAACCAGCATCAGCGATAACAAAGAAAAGATGATCGCTATCGCATAGACAAAAAACGCTGAACTTCTCTGCTTACCGAAAAATCTCAATACCCGGTGATGCAAATGGTCTTGATCTCCATCCATTATCCCCTTGCTTTTGGGATTGAGCAATTTACGCACCACCCGGCGCCATACAGCAAGAATAACGTCAAAAACCGGCACTCCAAGGGCAAGCAAAGGGATCAGCATACTGGTCACCGTCACGACACTGTCCACACCATTCAACCCGATAACAGCAAACACCAATCCGAGGAAAGTACTTCCGACATCTCCCAGAAAAATTTTTGCCGGATGAAAGTTGAAGCACAAAAAGCCGAAACAGCAGCCGGCAAGGATCAGCGTCGCCATCATCTGATCGGTTTTGTGATTCAGCATCAGCCACAAGCCAAGACAGATAGAACTGATGACCGCAACTCCGCTTGCCAAACCATCCATTCCGTCGATCAAATTAAAAGCATTGATGATCAGTATCACCCATGCCACAGTAAATCCGAGTGCGACAGCCCAGTGAAGCTGATAACCGAATATTTTTATCGTTACAGGAGAAATCAGATATACCGCGACAGCACAACCTATCTGTACTATCAATTTCAGCAGTGCCGGCAAGTCGATCCGGTCATCGATCAATCCGAGTATCGCCAGTACGGTACCGGGGATAAACAGCTGCATAAAGAATCTGATACTTCCCCCCTGCAACATCACATAAGCGGCAAGTGCGGCAAAAAAGGCAATGATCACCGCAATACCGCCTCCGCGGGGTACAGGATTTTTATGGATATGTCTGCCGCCCGGCTTGTCGATGTATCCCAGACACGGCAATACCGCTATCGCGATCCTTGTACCGACGAGCGACAGGACAAAACCGACCAGAGAATATGTCCCCAGCATAAAAACTGTCCGTAACACATCTTGCAGCATTTTAAATTCTCCAATATTTTACAGTGAAACCTGCAAATTGTTACTTGCGGCAGGCTCTTATCCTGATTGATTTATCTATCGGCTTATCTCCTACCAATATCAGATAACCGCCGCCTCCGCAACCGGTAAGTTTCCAGCCGTAGGCAATATCTTTGTAATATTCGATCGCTTCCATCAGGGCCGGAGTTGCCATACACGGCAGCATAGCAAGCTGGGCATCAAGGCAACGCGTGGTGGCATCCCCCCACGCGGCGACATCTCTTGCCAGCATAGCTTTCCAGCAATCTTCTGTCGCATCAGCGAGGCGTTTGGCATCATCGTAATTGAAATTTGTCCTGGCAAAGACGTCGTAACCCTTTTCCCGCTGCGGCAGAGCCACCAGGCTGAAATTGGATTCAATAAACGAAAGTGTATCATCATCTGTGATCGTCTCAATTGATTCCGGCCAGTAACCGCCGTCGTAATTCAATTTATTCAAACCGGGCATAATAAGACCGAGTGCATCCTGACTGCCGGAAATGATTTTAGTACCGGGAGGGTTATCCATACAGAAAAGCTGGTGTGCCAGTTTTTCCCTGTCACCGGCGGGAATTGCCGTCTGCCACAATTCAACTGCTTTTTTACGACTGCTGGTCGCCATACCGCTTTTGTCATTGAACTCCATATCCGGTTCGATTGAAACCGTTATCACTGAACCGGGACACAGTTTATTGACAAAGGGCTGATCCAGCCAGCCGCCGCATAATTCCACCCGGTAGGGGATACGGCACTCCTGCCGCAGCGCGGTTGTCGAGCGGGCAGGAAGACCGGCGTGGGGAATGCGTTTGCTGACTACAAGTTCAATACCGAGTTCCTTGCAGAACTTTTCTTTCTGCGGAGAAAATCCGTCAGAATTGACAAAGAAAATATCCGGTTTCAGTTCACGAACTTCTTTTTCAAAATCCATTATGCCGCTGCCGGAATTGATCCAGGCATCTTTGACACAGCGGAGAGCCTTGACCATATAGAGTCTCTCGGCATCGCTGTTGATGGTTTTACGGGATTTCAATTCAAAGATAGTTTTGTCAGATCCCAATCCTACATAGAGATCGCCGTAGGCAGCCGCTTCTTCAAAAAAAGCGACATGGCCGGAGTGAAGCATATCGTAACAACCGGAAACAAAAACTTTCTTATTCACATTTACCTCCCTTTCTGTAAATAATTAAGTCAGCTGCAACATTTACGCTGTCAATATGCAAACTGCTGCAACAGCATACGCCATTTTTTACAAAGTTTCAATATATCTGGCGTATTCATCCTCTGTCATGAGGTCATCAAGTTCATACTGGTCGATATTTTCCAGCTTGCAAAGCCAGCCTTTATCTTCGGGGGAATCCAACAGCAGATAGACATCATCCAATATCTGATCGTTGATCTGGGTCACTGTGCCGGTCACAGGGGCAATCAATTCAACAGTATCATCTTCGGTTTCGATTTCACCCAGATGCTCTGCGACAATGATGTCATAGTATTCATCAGGCAATTCAATTCCGGTTATTTCTCCCAGTGAATCTGCGAGATACTCCGTGATTCCGACTGTTGCTTCGTCGCCGACGACTTCAACCCATTGATGTTCTTCTGTGTAATACTTCATAATATCTTCTTCTGTATATTGATTGAAGAATCTATCTATTCTCTTTGTTGCAATACCTATAATGAACCATAAAAATCATCGTTTGTCAAGTATCAGCAGAATTTTTTTAACAAAAAAGCCGCAATACCACCGTAAAAGGTAAAAAAAACGCTTATCTGCTTGATTTTTTTTCACGCCTGCACTATATTTCATCGTTCAAAACGGAGTAAAAAAGCGATGTTATACGATCTTGTTTTTGAAAAAGTCAAAGAAAAACTGTCAAAATCCGGCGGCTGCCATGATTTTGATCACACATTGAGAGTGATTTCAAACGCGGCTGATTTGACCGCTTTACTGCCAGAAGCTGATGCCGGAATGGTAAAACTGGGAGCTTTGCTGCACGACTACGCCAGACCGGAGGAAGACGACTCCTGCGGTTCGATCGACCATGCAGTCCACGGAGCTGAATTGGTTTTCCGGCTTCTTGTTTCCCTCAATTGCAGTCAGGAGTTTGCCGGCGCTGTCAGTAAAATAGTTCAACGGCACCGGTTCAGGGGTGAAGAAAAGCCGGAAACTCTGGAAGAAAAAATCGTTTACGATGCAGATAAACTTGATTCTCTCGGTGCTGTCGGCATCGGCAGAGCATTCCTCTTTGCCGGCAAAACAGGAGCAAGACTGCACAACAAAACCTCCGTCGCACTTGCCGGCGCCCCCTACTCTGTCGAAGACACAGCCTATCGTGAATATCTGGTCAAACTCCGTTTCCTGCCGGAAAAAATGCAAACCTCTCCCGGCAGAAAAATTGCCGCAGAGAGGCTGAAAATCATGGATGAATTTTTCCGGGATCTCGACGCTGAAACCGGAATCAATCGTTAAAGCGGCAAATCTCTCCGGATCCGATCATCCGGGGTTTGCCCTGCACACAATAATAGACCGGAATTGCCGACATATTTTTACAAAAACTGCGATCGGCACTCCACCGCAAAGCGGCAACCGCCTGCATATAATCATATATCTCAATATTGGCGGCATACCAGATATCTTTTTTGCCGGACATCAGTGCGGCAAAATCTTCGATGATTTTCCAATTCTTTTTCACTTGAAATTCCCGGCTGTGCCCCCAAATACTGCACAGTGCCGGAACTTTTTCTGTCGCCATAAATTCTTTGCCGATATTGATGATATCGCCATCATTTTCGTGATGAGCTGTCGGAGCCCATTGCAGCCAGTTTTCCGGAATGGCAAACGATTCAGGTTTTGCCGCAGTCAACCGGGCATAAGCGATACCGCAACCGGCAAGGATGTTTTCAGAAGCCTCCATTACCGACCAACCGCCATTGGGATAAGCGTGCCCGCGGACGGGATAACCTACCGCTTTTTCCAGAGCTTCCCTGTCGCGGTAAATATCTCTCACAATCAGGTCAAACGGCACACTGCGGTACGTCAGATGAAAAAAGCCGTGAGTTGCGACTTCATGACCTTTGTAAATTGAATAATCCACATCGCGTTTGCCGTTGATATTAAATGTGCCTTTGAGTTTATACTGATTGAATATCTGCACCAGACGGCTGTCCCCTGCCATATCATTGCCGTCGTCATAGCTGAATGTCAATGCTTTGGTGCGGCCGCCCGGAAAAAGCGGATAATCCCCGGCAGGGAGAGTCGCCTGTACGGTCAATCCCTCCGCCGGCACAGAAGTCGGCGGCAACAGCACTTTTTTGCCGTCCACATAAAGATATATCGTTGTGGATGTCGGGTTGATCATACTGCTGCCGTCGACGGCAGTACGCACTTTGCGGCAGGCGTCAAGGTAGTCTAAAATTTCGCCATTGGCAGCATACCAGATATCCGGGCGATCTGCCATTTCCCGGCAAAATGTTTCGATCAACTCCCATTTGCCCTGCCGTTCAAATTCATAACTGTGCCCCCAGATATTGCAAATGGAAAGCACTCCGCCCCACCCTTTGTATTCACGATATTTCTTACCGATGGCAAGCAAATTGTTGTTGTGGTGTGCTGTCGGGTGCATAGCAAGACGGTTTTGCGGCTCTGAAAAGGCCTTGCTGTCTCCGGTGGTGCGGGCATAAGAAATCCCGTATTTTTTCAACATTTGCCAGACCCGTTCACTGTTTGCTCCGTAAGGATAAGCAAAACCTTTCACCGGATACCCGACGGCTTTTTCCAGAGAAACGAGATCTTCGCGTATTTCTTTTTCCATGGCTGCATCATCAAGAGAATTCATATTGAGATGCTTGTACCCGTGAGAAGCGATTTCGTGCCCTTTGTAAAGTTCAGCGTATTCGCTAAGCGGGATGAAACGGGGAGTCGAACCTGCCCTGCCGGCGCTGACATTAAAAGTACATTTCATTTTGTACCGGTTGAAAATCTCAACCAGACGGCGGTCTTCGATTACGCCGTCATCGTAACTGAATGTCAGTGCCTTGTACTTCCAGCCGGGATAAACAAATCTGATATCAACCGCCGCAGATCCCCAAACCAACATCGCAGAAATAATGATAAAACAACGTTTCATTATTTATTACTTCTTTACAAATTTCCGCAACACAGCCAGAACCGGTCCGGAAATAATATAAAGTGTTACGACAGCCACCACCGCCTGCACCCTGAAAAATGCCACCGCCAGCAGCATCACAAAAAAGATCAGCAAATTGATCCGTTTGCGGGTCAGAGAAAAGAACCAGCGTCCGGCGTGGATATACGGGATTTTGCTGACCATCAGCAAGCCAAGCACCGCACCGTAAACCGGCAAAACAAAAGCGACTTTGGAAAGATCCATTGTGTTATATCTGGCAAAAAATACTGCCACACAGATCGCCGCGGCACCACCGGGAGTCGGAAGTCCGCTGAAAAAATCGTGATTTTCTTTGCTGCTTTCTGGGGAAATGGCTTTCACATTGTAAGTTGCAAGCCGCAGTGCGGCTCCTCCGAGATAAACTGCACTCAAAATGTATACCATTATTTCCTGCGACGGCAAAAGATTTTTGGTCATAGCGTGAGTCATCACCGAAAGCAGTACCGCCGGAGCCACGCCGAATGTCACCATATCAGCCAGTGAATCCATTTGGATACCGTGCATACTGCCGGCATTGAGCAATCTGGCGGCAAAGCCGTCAAACGCATCAAAAATCATAGCACAAAAAATCATAACGGCACTGATCGCAAAGATCCGGTACTGTTCTTCCGGACTTTTGCCGTAAGCCTGCAATGTACACAAAATTGCGGCAAAGCCGCAAAAAGAGTTGCACAAAGTCAGCATATTTGGGATACACTTGACCAGTTTTTTGGGGGCATCAAGATATTTTTTCATTTTTCAGCACCATTAACAATGGCCATGATCGTTTCGCCGCCACGGACTTTATCGCCGATGGCAACATTGACTTTTACCAGATCGGCAGGCAGATAGAGTTCTGTCCGGGAGCCGAATTTGATCATACCGTAGATGAAACCTTTGGACATAGATGCACCTTCCCGGACCGGACAGACGATACGGCGGGCGATCGCACCTGAAATCTGGCGTACCGCCACCGGGAATTGCTTTCCTCCGGCAGAGGCGGTTCCGGCGACAGTCATCGCTTCATTGCGTTTGCCGCATTCAGGATGGCGGGCATCGAGGAACTCTCCCTCGCGATAAAACACTTTGGTCACAGTCATATCAGCAGGAGCCCGGTTGACGTGGACATTGAATACCGAAAGAAAAATACCGATCCTGACCACCTTGGTATTTTCGGGAAAAAACTCGAAACTTTCCAGCTCTGTAATGTCTTTGACAGTACCGTCTGCGGGACTGATGATCAATTCATTTCCGGCAGGGATATTCCGCACCGGATTACGGAAAAAGGCACAGATGCAAAACAGTACCAGCAAAATCACTGCCGCTGAAATCACTCCGGCACAGGCGTGCCACTGATATTTTATCATAACGGCGCAGCCGGCCAGCAAAATCACTGCAACGATCAAAGCACTGCCCCATTCACGGATCCCGAATTTTGTCAAAGTCATCATAAATATTCCTCTTTGCTTGGTTTATATTTTTATTGTATCAAACATTTGTTTCTTTACTCGCTGATCTGCTTCCCCAGAATTGGTTGTTTTCCAGACAACGGTATATCTGCGGGATAAGATATTTTGCCACCGAAGCGGCCGGAAGTGCAAAAATCATACCGGGTATCCCGGCAAAAACAGCACCGAGCAGTACAACGATGATCGTTTCAAGAGCGCTCAACCCCAGAGAATCACCGATTATCGCGGGATAAGTGATAAACTGCTCAATGATACTGCTGTAAATAAAGTAAAATATCAGTACGCCCAAAAGTTGTACCCCGCCGCCGTTTCCGGCAACGATGGTAACTGTCGAAGTCAATATCATAGTTGATATCGGTCCGATATAAGGCAGCAGGACTCCGCATCCGGCGATCACTCCCAGCACCGGGAAATAGGGTATCCCCAACAGCCAGAAACCGATAGTATAAACAATAATATCAATAAAGACTATTGTCGCATATCCTCTGACCCATATTTTCAATCTGGCAAAAGTTCCGCTGATGATCCGGTTTGCTTCTGAAACCACCGAGTCATCGGCACCCGGCAGCCAGTTTCCGTTAAAAACAGTCCGCACCAGATATTCACTCTGCCTGCCGGTGCTTTTATCCCGGCGGCAGAATTCCGCCAGTTTTATCAAAAAGAGCAATCCGAAAAACAGCGACAGCAAGAGATCCACAAAAAATCCGGTAACTGCACTTATCACTCCGGAAGTAAAGTTCCACACTCCACCTGAATGGCGCATAAGCATATCGAATATTTTTTCTGCGGCATCGTCTCCGGAGAGAAAAACTTTCAGTTTATCGACCCAGATTTTCACCAGCGGTATATTGCAAAAACGCTCGCTGAGACGATCAAGAAATGTTATCACGGGATCCAGGACAGAGGGTTCCTCTGCCACTCCCGTTTTTTCAGGTTTGAAAAAGCGTATGATAGGCATAACTTTGCGTTTAGCTTTTGCTGATAAAGTTTCCCCCTGGTTTGCACTTGCAGGCCTGGCGGCATTTGACGGCTTATAGACAGTTTCTGCCACGACCTTTTCTTTGATAGTGCTGACATAATGTCCGGTGGCGGTTGAAACAAAAGTGATAAAAGAAACTGCCGCGATCATAAATACCGCAAATGTCATCACCACAGCTTTTACGATTACCCGGCGTTCATCTTTTACCGCCTGTTCGCTTTCAGAAAGTACTTCCTGCCGGTGAAATTTTTTCATAACGACAGCAGAAAGACGATTGAGAGGGTAAAAGATTATTTCCACACTGCGGAGTATCCACCAGGCTAATCCCCGTTTCTCTCTGATACGCTTTTCAAAGAATTTTTCCAGCGGCAAAAGGATATACGCACCAATCAGCCCGAATACTACCGAGCGCAGCAGTGTTGCAGTGAGAATAAATACCAGTATCACACCCAACGCCACAAGTACACCGGTACCGGAACGCCAAAGCCGTTTCCTGCTCTGCTGGATATCTGCGGCATCTTTTGCCATTGTTTCAAATTCAGCAGCAGAAAAGCCGATCCCTTCTGCCAGTACTCGCAAAGTATCCCGCTTGGCGGCGGCAGTTTCATCCGCAACAGTAAAGAGCAGGAAAAATCCGATTATTTTTTCCTTTTCATCCCGCGGGATGCTTTCAAACACACCGATTGCTTTTTCCGGCTCAATTACCGGCAGGTCTTTAATTTCCGCCATCAGGGAGATGGAATCTTCCGGAGCGAATTCTCCGATCATATCCCGGAGCAAAACTATTTTGCACTCGGGAATAGTATTGTTTTCGCTCAACAGATATTTCACCACCCCCATGACACTTTTCTGCATTTGCTTACGGGGGTCTCCGGCATCAAAAAATGCGGCGACAGTGCGGTAGGAACTGCGCAACGCATTCCCCAGCCCTCCCGGCAAACGGATTTTTTCGGCGATGGAATTAAAAAGTGCCATATTGCAATATTTTTCCGGCTGCGGTCAATCCTCGACCCGGACTTCTTTGTTACCGGCGACGACAGCACCGATCCTGGCGGCGTAGAATCCGCTGTCCCTGATAGAAGCAACAGCACGGTCGGCATCGGCTTCAGGCACGAACCACACCATACCGACACCCATATTGAATACCCGGTAGGCTTCCTCTTTGCCGATGCTGCCTTTTTCCACGATCAGGCGGAATATCGGCGGCACAGGGAATCCTTTGACCTTGAATTCGACATCGACGTCATCGGGCAGAATACGGGGGACATTGTCGTAAAGACCGCCGCCGGTAATGTGGGCGATACCATCGACAGAGATACCATTTTCTCTGGCATTTTTGATCGCGTTGTAATAGCAGACGTGAGGATGCAGCAAGGCCTCTCCCACAGATTCGCCGCCGAGGATCTCCGGTTTGTCGTTGACATCGAAACCGGCACTTTCAAACAGCACTTTGCGGGCAAGACTGAAACCATTGGTATGCAGACCATTGGAAGCGATACCGATCGCCACGTGACCCGGACGGATATTTTCGCCGGTGATGATCTCGCTTTTTTCCACGATACCGGTAATGACACCTACCAGATCGAAATCATTGCCGTACATACCGGGCATTTCAGCAGTTTCACCGCCGAGGACAGCACAGTTGGCGGCTTTGCAGGCCCGGGCGATACCGCCGAGGACTTCTTCGTAAAGAGGACTGCGGAGTTTGCCGATACCGATATAATCCATAAAATAAACCGGTTCAGCACCCTGTACGGAAATATCATTGATACAGTGATTGACGATATCGCAACCGACGGAATCATATTTCTGCATCATCATCGCAACCATCAGCTTGGTACCGACACCGTCGATGCTGGAAACCATGACCGGCTCTTTGTATTTGGCAAGGTCGATCTGAAAAAGTCCGCCGAAACCGCCAATGGGGGTAAGCATTTCCGGACGCTTGGTGGAAGCGAGATCGCCTTTAACTTTTTTCAACAGATCAGTTGCCAGATCGATATCGACTCCGGCTGCCTTGTAAAGATCACTTTTTGCTGCCATAAAAAAAACCCTTTATATTAAACTTTTATTTTTATCAGACATTCAACTCATCGACTTTGACTGCCGCATCGTTTTTGTGCTCATCGAGCAGCGGCCGGATGACTTCCGCCAGAAAATCCGCCACCTGCGCCGGCGCTCTGCCGATAAATGTGGACGGATCAAGCAGAGAATCAAATTCATCTGCGATACAGGCAAAAGCCGGATCGTTTTTGAGCCTTTCCAAAAGGTCATTATCCAAACCTTCGGCCTTGACCCGCTTGGAAGCTTCCATAGAGTGAGTACGGATAACTTCGTGCAGTTCCTGCCGGTTTCCGCCTTTTTTGACTGCCGCCATAAGCAAATTTTCTGTCGCCATGAAAGGAAGTTCCGCCTTGATGTGACGGGCAATGACTTTGTCCCAGACCTGCAATCCGGAAGTAACATTTATCAGGATCGACAAAACCACATCCGCGGCAAGGAATGCTTCTGCCAGCACCACGCGGCGGTTGGCAGAATCGTCGAGTGTACGCTCAAACCACTGGGTGGCGGCAGTATTGGCAGGATTGAGAGGCAATGTGATGAGATAACGGGCAAGCGAAGTGATACGTTCACTCCGCATCGGGTTGCGTTTATAGGCCATGGCACTGGAGCCGACCTGCTTACTGCCGAAAGGTTCTTCGATTTCTTTCATATTGGCAAGCAGACGGATGTCAGTAGCAATTTTGGAAGCTGACTGCCCCAGACCGGAAAGCAGAGAAAGGACAAAATAGTCGATTTTGCGGGAATAAGTCTGACCGGAAAGTGCTACAACATGGTCAAATCCCATTGCCGCGGCAACATTTTTTTCCAACTGACGGCACTTGGCGTGATCTCCGTCAAAGAGTTCAAGGAAACTTGCCTGCGTACCGGTAGTACCTTTCACACTGCGGAAAGGCAATTCGGAGATTTCGCGGTCAATACGGTTGAAATCAAAGTAGAAATCCTGCAGATAGAGTGCAAAACGTTTACCGAGAGTGGTAAGCTGTGCCGGCTGTAAATGAGTGAATCCGAGTACCGGCAGGTCTTTGTAGGTGTCGCAGAAATCCGCCAGCTGCGTCATCAGCTGCAGAAGTTTGCCGCGCACAACTTTCATCGCTTCACGCATCTGGATAAGTTCGGTATTGTCGGTAACAAAACAACTGGTGGCACCGAGGTGGATGATCGGTGCGGCTTCGGGGCAGAGTTCGCCGAATACCCGGATATGGCTCATCACATCGTGACGCAGATTTTTTTCGTATTCCGCCACCCGGTCAAAGTCGATATCGTCCAAATGCGCCGCCATAGCTTCGATCTGTTTGTCAGAGATATCCAGTCCGAGTTCTTTTTCGCATTTGGCAAGAGTCAGCCACAATTTGCGCCAGGTGGAATGTTTGAATTGAGGTGACCAGATGTAACTCATTTCGGCACTGGCATAACGATCGGTCAACGGATTGCAGTAAGTATTGGTATCCACAAAAAAATCCTTTTCTTTGATGCCGATATACCGGCAATAAAAATTTTTCAAAAAAACTCGACAATTTTCACCAAGAAAGCGTGAAAAAATGCCCAAGGCGTGTTATAATAATAATAACACTAATATAAGGTACAGCAAAAGCAGAAATAAATCAAGTTTCAACGCCTTTATTTTTTAAGGTTTTTAATAAGGAGACAAAAAAATGAAAAGCAACTTTATCCGACTTGCAGCGGTTGCCACGGCAGTTTTGCTCTTTACCGGATGTACAAATATCAGACTTGATGACGGCCGTTACGAACGCAGCGACAGCCGCGATGATTTTGCGGTTTGGGTATGCAACGATTTGATTTTCGTGCGGGTTCTTATGCCGGAAAACGCTATTGACGGCAACCAGTACCGGGATTGGGCGGGAAAGTACTCCATTGATTCAGAAAACGAGATCACTTTAAAAATGGATGATGAAAAATTGCGTGACTGGCAATTTTATTTCGGACTCCGCAAAACCGGTAAATCCATCACAATTGATGATTTCAGCAGAAATCAAAGTTACCGGCTCTTTCACGAAGATGCGGGCAAACGTCCGTGACCGATGCGGTAAAAAAAGTTAAAAAACTCCGTGAAGTTCACGGAGTTTTTTTATCGTTTCAACTTCGCCGCGCAGCCGGAATTCAACCGGAGAAACTCCGCAATAGCGGTGGAAAATCCGGTGGAAATAACTGCTGTCGTTAAAGCCGCACATACCGGCTATCCTCACCACAGAAAAACCGGTATTTCGCAACAGATGTTTTGCAGTTGCAATGCGTTGATAATTAAGTATATATGTGAATCCACAGCCAAACAGCCGCTTAACCTTGGCAGACGCCCGGGCGGGAGTGATATTCAATACAGCGGCAAGGTCATCCAATCCGATATTGCGTTTAAAATTCTGCTCTATAAAGTATTTTATCATACTTTTTTCATCTGCAAAAAAGTTTTCTTTTTTCATATAAACCGCTATTGTACTTTCTGCAATCATTTCGCCAAGACTCCGAAAAAGGCTGATATTTTCGGGGAGCAGCGGCAAATCTCTGTCAAAGTGCAGTTTTTTGCAACATACATCCGCTTTGACCACTGGGATATCAGCTGATATTCTGCCGTTTACACTGCCGAAAGGTCCGGCAAAAAATGCCGCGGCAAGAGTATTGTCGATCAGCACAGGGAAAACCCCTTCCCAAAGACCGTAATGACAGCATTTCAGAAAAAATTTACCACTGAAAAGTTCCCGGCGGATGGCGGCAGTATCAAACCAGATACACCTTTTATCACTACTGTAATGTTTTTTGTATCCGGAGCAGAAAAAATTAAAATGCTCTTTAGGCACACTGTTTACTGCCATCCTGCCGGTATAATCGTGAAACGAAAGATGACAGTTGAATTCGCTTTCAAATGTCCGTATCGCCTGGTTTAATTTATCTGCATCCATAAAAACACCTGTTGTTACCTGTCAATGAATAAAATACACTATTTTGGCAAAAAAATCCATTGCCAAACCTGTTTTTTTATGGTATTTTATTTTATGTCAGTACTGACAGCGCAACATTTTTACACTGTTTGCGACAAAAATACCATTGTATAAGAACATTATTATGTTATATTTTAAACAGCTTGGTGTTTTGGATGCAGGAGAATCCGAATCCATCTGCACTGAACCGATCTGTTATTGTTGGATAAAAATAAAATAAAATAAAATAAACAACTACAAAGGAAAAAACATTATGAATCTTGGAATCACAGATATCGCGATTATTGCGGCTGTTATTGTCGGGACATACTGCATCGCAATTTATTTCAAACGCTTCAACCGCGGTGTAACCGACTTTCTTGCCGCCAGCCGGCTGGCAGGGCCGTACATTTTGACGATGGCCCCATCTCTCTGCGGAGCAACGGCTTTTGTTGCACTGACAGAAGCGACTTACAACAACGGTATTTCATCAGGCTGGTGGCAGAAAATCGGTTTGCCGGTATCCATTATCCTGACATTGTGCGGTTTTGTACATTACCGCCTGCGTCAAACCAAAGCACTGACTCTCTCACAGTTTCTCGAAGCCCGTTACAGCCGCAAGTTCCGGCTTTTTGCCGGTACGCTCTGCTGGGTCAGCGGTGCGTTGAATTACGCGATCATGCCGATGGTGGCGGCGCGGGCATTCATCTGTTTTTTCGGACTGCCGGTCAGTTTTGAGTTTCTCGGTTTTGAATGGCAGACCTTTCCGGTTTTGCTTTTCTGCGTTCTTTTCACCGGCTGTTTTGTTGCCTGCTGCAGCGGTCAGGGCGGTATTATCGTCACCGGATTTTTTCAGAATTTCATTTCGATCATCGCCTTTCTGCTCGTTGCGTACTTTATCATTTACAAATTCAACTGGGATACCATTATCAGAGGCTTACGGGTCGTCAGTGATCCTGACAAAAAATCTCTCACCAATCCATTCAAGGCATTTGATGCGGATGGATTCAACATCTGGTATTATGTGATCCTGATTTTTTTCAACGCTTACAGCCGCGGCTGCTGGCAGGGCGGTGCCGGCATACACGCCGCCGCCAAAACCCCGCACGACCTTGTGATGAGCGGAGTTTTCGTCCGTTGGAGAAGTTACGGAATGTTTCTCGCCACTTTGCTGATTCCGCTGGCAGCGTATGCGGCATTTCACCTGCCGGAATATATTTCACTGGTTGCTCCGCTGCAGGCAAAACTGGATACCGTTGCTGATACGACGATCCAGAATCAAATGCGGGTACCGCTTTTTATTTCAGCGATTCTGCCGACCGGTTTATTGGGACTCTTTGTCGCCGGTATTGTCGGCAGTACGGTTTCTGTGGATGCAAGTTATCTTCACAGCTGGGGAACCATCTTTGTCCAGGATGTGGTGATGCCTTTCCGCAAAAAGCCTTTCACCCCCCGACGGCACTTGCTTTACCTGCGTCTTGGAATCATCGGAGTGGCAGTATTTTCCTTTTTCTTCAGTCTGTTTTTCCCGCTCAAAGATTTCGTCAATATGTACTTTATGATCACAGGGGCGATCTATATGGGCGGTGCCGGTGCGGTGGTTATAGGCGGACTGTATTGGAAACGCGGCAGTACTCCGGCGGCGTGGACTGCATTGATCCTCGGGACGATTTTCTGCTGTACCGGACTGACTTTCCAGTCTTTCTGGAATCACATTGCGCCATTCTTTTTGCAGTATTTCCCGGAATGCACATTTTTTCAGGCTCCGAAGTTCCCCATTCCGTCGCCCATTCTCACTTTGTTTACAATGCTGATCTCTGTCGGCAGTTACGTTCTGATCTCCCTTTTCGGGCCGAAACACGTCCACAATATGGATAAACTGCTGCACCGCGGCGAATATGCCGAAGCAGATACCAGAGAAAAAACTGCGACCACCAAAATCTCTGTCTGGAAAAAACTTTGCGGTATTTCTCCCCAGCATACCGGTTTTGAACGTTTCCTGATGTACGCATCATTTTCCATCCCGATGCTGGAGTGGTTCGTTTTTGTGATCGTCACAATTCTGGCACTTTTCACCAATTTGCTCACGGACAGATTCTGGGAGCAGATCGGTTTCTGGAAAACCATTCCCATGTATTTTATTTTCGGCACGATCTGCACGATCTGGCTTTCCTGCGGCGGCATCCGCGATGTGATCAACCTGGTCAAAGACTTGCGCACCACCGAAGTCAACGAAAAAGATGACGGATTTGTGGAATAAAATACCATCATAAAACAATCACAGGAGGAATAACAGTGGAATATAATTTCCAGAGAAACATCCCTGTTGTTGCCAAAGCAGATGTATTGGTCATCGGCGGTGGGCCGGGAGGAGTCAGTGCAGGCGTAATGGCGGCACGCCAGGGTGCAAAAGTTATCCTGGCAGAGCGTTACGGCTGTGTCGGAGGTATGGCGGTTTTCGGCGAGGTTTCACCTTTTATGGGCAATCACGCCAACGGAGAATCTATGGATAGACCGGTATTTATCGACTGGTGCCGCAATATGTGGCAGTACCGTTCCCGGGATATCCAGCAAAAATTCCCGTGGAATGAAAAAGTCGCCGCCGGAATCATCGCCAAAGACGAAGCTATGCTGGCAATGGAAGACTTGCTTATCAATGAAAATGTCACCATTTTCTACCACCATTTCCTGACCGATGTCATTACTGAAAACAATCGCATTTCAGCGGCGGTATTCAGTTCAAAATCCGGACTATGCGCCGTCGAAGCAAAAATTTTCATCGATTCCACCGGTGATGGTGACCTTGCCGCGATGGCGGGCTGTCCTTTTGAATTCGGTAATGAAGAAAACTACGCCCAGCCGATGAGTACCTGCTTCAAACTTTCCGGCGTTGACTGCAGCAGGATACCCCCTAAAGAAGAAATCAACGCCCTGTACGAAAAAGCCAAAGCAAGCGGCAAAATCGACTGCCCGCGGGAAAATGTACTCTTTTTCACCTCTCTGGAAAACGACGTGATACATTTCAACACGACCCGCATTGCCAAAAAAAGTGCGGTGGACGCTATGGAACTTTCGCAGGCGGAAATCGAAGGACGCCGTCAAATCAGGGAATTCATCGCTTTTATGCGGGAAAATATCGCCGGGTTTGAAAATGCCAAAATCCATTCGATCGCCCATCAGGTGGGGGTACGCGAAAGCCGCCGCATCCGCGGACATATCTATCAGACTGCCGAAGATTTCCTCAATGCCGCAAAATATCCAGACGGGGTCGTCCGGGTCAATTACTGCATCGATATCCACAATCCTGCCGGGTCAGGTACCGTTATCAAACGCATGGCTCCCGATGACTGGTACGAGATCCGTTACGCCGCATTGATACCGCAAAGGATTGACAATATTTTAATGGGCTGCCGGGCGATTTCAGTGGATCATGCACTCCACAGCAGTATCCGTATTATGCCTCCGGTATGCTCGATCGGTCAGGCGGCTGGTTTGGCGGCGGCGGAATGTGTGAAAAAATCCTGTACGCCGTCAGAATTGGACGGTTGTGAAATCAGGCGTAAACTTATCGCCGCCGGTGCGGCACTCTGACCAGGAGGATACTGCGGGGAATATTGTGTTATGATGCTGTTTTTCTCTTTATTGATGGCATCAGTTTTCATCGGCAGGATAGTCTGGCCGCTGAAAGTGAAAAAGCCGGTAAAGATCCTGCTTTCGGGCTTGGTGATCGTCATTACATTCAAGTTTCACATCATCAAATTTTTTGGCGGGCCGATGTTTTTCGCCCCTGATTTGCCGCCGTGGATATTGATAACAGCCTCTTTGCTGTATGCGGTACTTTTTATCGGATTTTTTTTATTGCTCATTGCTGAAATCATTGCTGCCGCGGCAAAACTGTGCGGCAAACCGATTCCTGCCGCCATCATCGGCAAAATCAGATCGGTACTGTTTTTTACCGCTGTCATACTCGCTTTTGCCGGAATTTTTAATGGCACAAAACCGCCGCAAATCAAGCAAATCACACTGACATTTCCCAACTTGCCGGAACAATCTGAAAATCTGAAAATCGCCGTATTGGCTGATCTCCACGTTGACAACATCACCCGGGAGCCTGAAATCAATGCCATTGTCCAGCGGGTAAACGCACTCAAGCCGGATGCAGTTTTCATTTTGGGGGATTTTGTTGACGGTACGACGGCAAAAAGGGGGCAGGACCTCGCCGGTTTATCCAAACTGCGATCAAAATATGGTACTTTTGCCGTACCGGGAAATCACGAGTACTTTTCCGGATATGCCGAATGGATGGATTTTTTTGCCAATCACAACATAACAATGCTGAAAAACCGCCATACCGCCCTGCCCTGCGGCATTTACCTTGCAGGCGTGACCGACCGGGCAGCAGAAAAATACCAACTGCCGATGCCCGATGTTGCCGGTGCTGTTGCCGGGATACCCGCCGGCAGTTTCACCATTTTGCTTTCGCACCGGCCGGACAATGCTGACGCCGCCGCGGCAAATAAAATCGATCTGCAATTTTCCGGCCACACCCACGGCGGTATGATCAGAGGTCTTGACCTCATTGTTGCCGCCTTTAACAGCGGATTCGTTTCCGGTCTTTACCGGGTATCCGGTACGACAGTGTATGTTTCAAACGGCACTACGATATGGAATGGATTTCCCGTCCGGCTCGGTATCCCGGCTGAAATAACGCTGGTCACACTTCAAAAGCGTTGAAAATCTGCTTTGTCTGTCGGGAAAACTTTGCCGTTTGCTTTTTTTGTCAAATGATGTATATTATTTGGCATCAAACAATCTGACTTAAGGAATGGTATGGCAGCACAACTCACAGCAAGTCTGGAAGATTATCTGGAAGTCATCGCTGAATTGACAGCGACGTACGGTCACGCCCATACAAAGGAGATCGCCCAGAAACTCAATGTCAAAATGCCTTCTGTCACCGGTGCGTTGCACCAGTTGGTCAAAAAGGGATACATCATCTATAATTCTCACTATCCGGTACAGTTGACCGATGAAGGCAAGCGGGTCGCCGACGAAGTCACCCGCCGCCACCGGATACTGAAAAAATTTTTCACCGACATCCTGCATCTTTCTCCGGAAAAAGCTTCTGCGACAGCGTGTCATCTGGAACACGTGGTCGATGAGGATACGATCAGGCGTTTTGTCGTATTTTCCCAAGCCATTGAATCCCGCAGTGATGCCGAAAAATTACAGGTTTTCCTTGCGGAAGCTATGGCTCTCCTGGATGATGCCGATGGAAAAAATATCGTTACGCTGGCAGAACTTGCCGATGGCGAAAGTGCCGCAGTTGAATTTTTCGGCAAAAATCTTGCCCCGGCAGATATTCCGCCGCTGCAAAGCGGTGACATCATCGAATGTCATTGCGAAAATTGTCAATCTATCCGCATAAAAAACGGGGATTCTTTTTCCCAAATACCGATTTCCATCGCAGAAAACATCTGGGTCAGCAAATCGCTCTGACCTCTGAATACTGCTTAAAGCAGGTGATTTATGGGATTTAAAGAAAGAATGCTCGGCGACCCGGACGAGGGTTATTATACTTGTGCTTGGGGACTGCTTGAAGGAGATATGGATTTTGATGACCTTAAACAAAGTATGAAGCTGGAGTGGATGGATAAAATTATCGCCGCCATTGAGACCATCCGCTCCAACCGCCCGGAGTACCGCAAGGTGGTAATAAAAGGGCTGGATGATATTAACGATCCAAAAGAAAAGGCACAGGGTAATTGACTCTGTGCCTTTTGGTGTGTGGTCATTTTTTGTTGATTCGCTCGGGGAGCATAAAGAAATATGTGGCGATGCCACCGGCGGTTAGAACCAGCAGAAAGACGAGAAGCAGCAACGGGATATCACTGCCTTTTTTTTGTGCGTGATCTACAAATTCACACCCACCAACATTAGCAAACAACACAAAATACAAAACAAGCAAAAGGACGCTGATGCATCCTTTTTTTGTGCTTTGAAGCTTTTCCTGCGAGGTCACATCTTTTTTAAAAACAGTGTGATTACATTTTTGACATATCGCTTCCCCGAAGCCGGGTTAACATTCATACCTCTGACCGAAAAAGGACATTCAAATTTCATAAAACACCTCCACTTATACTTATTTAAATTCAGCATAAAGCAAAGCGTTTGACAAGTTTTTCTTTGTAGAAAAAGTAAAAAAAAGAGAGGCTGAATAAGCCTCTCTTTTTAATGTTTAAATGGTACCGGAGATGGGACTTGAACCCATATGGGGGTTACCCGCTTGATTTTGAGTCAAGTGCGTCTGCCATTCCGCCACTCCGGCGTGTCTTATAAAATACTACCGTTTAAAAACTTTTTCAAGTCATGTAAGACTTTTTTTGCAGAAATATTCCGCAAAATCACAGCGAAACCCGGATCTCAAATATTTTAACAGTGTTAAAACTATCACAATTTCACTTTTGAATTTCTCTTTTTATCAAGCCTTTTCCCTTGATTTTCACCCGGTTGCGGCTTGACTTTCCAAGTTGCTGTGCTATGTTAAAAACAATCATTTCAAATATTTTCACACACCAAAAAATACAGGTTGGATCTGATGCCTAAACGCGTAACTCTTGCCGATATCGCCAAAGAATGCGGTACCAGCAGCATGACAGTAAGCAGGGCTCTGCGGCAAAAAATGCGGATAAATGCCGAAACCCGTGCCAATATTTTGAAAACCGCCCAGAAAATGGGCTATTTCCGTCAAACCCGTCAGGGGCGTCCCAGTACGCTCAATGAACCGCCCAAAATACAACTGCTGGTCGGTTTCAGACGCAAAAGCCTGCCGATTTTTTCTATGCGTTTACTTATCGCTCTTGAGCAGCTGCTCGCCAGCCGCGGATATGTCTGTATGACCAGTTTTGCCAACGGCGATTACTGTGCCTTTACCAGGATGCTGGATTCGTTGCGAAACACCGAATCAGTAGCGACAGTTGTCATCGGAGATTTTCCGGAAAAACAACTTCTCGCATTGCAGTGTGCCATACCCGGATTATTCATCCTTGACAACCCCGGCATCCCGGATGATGATGCTTCGTACAGTACACTGACCTTTGACAACGCTCTCGCTGCCGGGCTTCAGGTCGAACACCTTTTGAGCCGCAACCGCAAAAAAATCCTGCTCCTGACCGGCGAAAACGAACACTATTTTGCCCGCGAAGTGGAACAGGGTTATCGGGACGCACTGAAAAAAAACGGTCTGACTGTGGATGAGAAACTGATAATAAGATGCGATTTCACCCCCGACAACGCTGCCGAAATGCTGGAAAAAGCCATCGCCGACAACATTTCTTTTGACGCCATTGCCACCACCGATGAACTTGCGATCGCCGCCTGCCGGGTCCTCAAAGCCCACGGACTGGATATCCCGGCGGATGTGGCTGTCTGCGGATGCGACAACATCCCTCTCAGCGGACAACTTTTTCCGGCACTGACCACTGTTGCCCTTGATTACGACCGGCTGGCTCATCTGGCAGTGGAGCATATATGCGACAACGGCGGCAAACTGCCGGTGCGGCGCAAAATAGCCCCCGAAATGCTGATCCGTCAGTCGTCCTGAAAAAATCTCCGTTAAAATAGAATATTTTACTTTACAAACTCTGCTCTGCCGGTTATATTATGGATTTGTAAATCCGTAAATCAAAACCGGCAGATTTTTTCTGTCTTTCAACGAATGAGGAATTTTTCAATGGGTAAAACAGTAGCACAAAAAATATTTGCCCTTCACGAGGTCGATCGCCCCGGAGAAGGGATATGCGTCATCCGGCTTGACCGGGTTTTCTGTCACGAAATAACCACCCCGATCGCTGTCAATGATCTGGTTTCAAGAAATCGTGATGCGGTTTTTGACAAATCCAAAATCAAAGCCGTGATCGATCACGTGACCCCTGCCAAAGACGGCAAAACCGCCGAACAGGGCAAAACCCTGCGGGACTGGGTGCGCCGCCACGATATCAAAGATTTTTTTGATGTCGGCCGCAACGGCGTCTGCCACGCTATTTTCCCGGAAAAAGGCTTTGTCCGTCCCGGTTACACCATCATTATGGGCGACTCCCACACCTGCACTCACGGTGCATTCGGTGCCTTTGCCGCCGGAGTCGGCACTACCGATCTTGAAGTCGGCATTCTCAAAGGTGTCTGTGCAATGCATGACCCCAAAACCATTCTGGTGCGTATCAACGGCGAACTCCCTGCCGGGGTTTATCCCAAAGATGTCATTCTCAACGTCATTGCTAAACTTACTGTCAACGGTGCTACCGGACAGGTAATCGAATTTGCCGGCAGTGCAGTAGAGGCAATGAGTATGGATGGTCGTATGACCATTTGCAATATGGCGGTCGAAGCCGGCGCCACCTGCGGTATCTGTTACCCCGATATGACTACCGTCAATTACCTCTGGGAGCATATCAAAGATGAATTTGCAGACAAAGAAGCCGCCCTCGCCCAATACAGTCAATTCCTGCCGGATGCAGATGCCGAATACACTGCGGTTTACGATTTCGACGCCACTGCCTTTGAACCGGTGGCGACTGTCGGCTACAAACCGGATCAGGTCGTACCGGTGCGGGAACTTGCCGGTACCAAAGTCGATCAGGTCTATATCGGCAGCTGTACCAACGGCCGCCTCGAAGACTTGCGGGTCGCCGCTGAAATCCTCAAAGGCAAAGTCATCTCCCCTGACTTGCGTGCCATTGTTTCCCCTGCCACACAGGAAATCTACCGGCAGGCTTTGCAGGAAGGCATCATTGAAATTTTCGCTTCTGCCGGTTGCTGTGTCAGCAATCCGACCTGTGGTGCCTGCCTCGGCATGAGCAACGGTATCCTTGCCCCCGGTGAAGTATGTGCTTCGACCACCAACCGCAATTTCAACGGTCGTATGGGCAGAGGCGGTATGATCCATCTGATGAGTCCCGCTACCGCCGCCGCCACCGCCGTCGCCGGGGTAATCTGCAACTCTGAACTTTACAAAGGGTAAAAAAAATGAAAAACTTCAACGGCAAAATCCTGTTTCTTGACCGTTCGGATATCAATACCGATGAAATCATCCCCGCCCGTTATCTGAATGAGGCGACCAAAGAGGCACTCAAACCTTTTTGTCTGGAAGACCTCTCGCTTGACGGCTTTGATCCGGCAAAAGATGTTTCCGGAAAAAGTGCCATTATCACCAGAGACAATTTCGGCTGCGGATCTTCCCGTGAACACGCTCCGTGGGCTCTGGAATGCAATGATATCAATATCGTAATTGCGGTCGGTTTCGCCCGTATTTTCCGCCAGAATATGTTCAACTGCGGTATGATCGCCGCCGAACTGCCCCCTGCTGTCATTGATGAGATATTCAATGAATTTGCCGAAAATGAGGCAACTTTATCCACCAACATCGACAAGCGTACATTTACGATTTCCGGCAGCGGTAAAACCAAAACATATTCGTTTGAAATCGGGGATTTCGACCTTGATCTGGTAAAAGCCGGCGGATGGGTCGCTTACGCTGACAACAAATACTGAACGATGGACGCTCCTTTTGACCAATGCAGTGTTGTATTCTGCGATTCCGGACTGGGAGGTCTTGACATTGCAGCGGATTTCATTGCCGCAATAAAAAACGGCTGCCTGTACCGCCGGGTGAATGTCCTTTGTTTCAACGCCTGGTTGAAACCGGGGTTTTCATTCAACCAGCTGCCGGATTTTCAGGCTCGTTCTGCAGCAATGCAGCAGGTGCTTAAAGGTATCAGCACGCTGGCTCCGGATGCGGTATTTTTTGCCTGCAACACTCTGTCTGTGATTAAAACGCTGTCTGCTCCGGAAAAATATTCTTTCCCCATTTACGACACGATAACTCCGACAGTAAAACTTTTGCAGAAAAAACTGGAAGAAACTCCCGACAGCGAAGTCATTCTGCTGGGTACGCTTTCCACAGTCGAGGGCAATGTCTATGCCGAAAAACTCCGTTGTGCCGGTATTGCTCCAGACCGGATCCACGCCTGCCCCTGCCCCGGGCTTGCCACCCAGATAGAATATGCCCCCGACGGGGCTGATGTGAGACTGATGCTGTCGCGTTACGCCGGATACTGCCGCAAAGCTGTTTCCTCTCCCCGGGGAAAAGTTTTCATCGCTTTGTGCTGTACGCATTTCGGATACTCCTCTTTGTGGCAGGAAATTTTCGGAAATGTTTTCAGCGATATGGAAATCGTCAACCCCAACCGGATATTGCTCAAACGCGAATTGCCGGACTGGTGCGACAATTCCTGCCCTGCCCCGCAAATTAATGCCGGAGTATTGACCCGGGTGGCGATTTCAGAAGCAAAACGCCTGGCGATCGGAGCGGCGATCCACTCCCGTTCTGCAGAATTATATCAGGCGTTGCAGCATTACGAAAGAGACAATCAACTCTTTGATTTCTGATTTTTGCACTGACTGGGTGGATTGTGGAAATCTGCCAGTCTGAATGTCACCGGCGGCAACGGCACTCCGGCAAGAAAATCACGGCAGAGCGTAAGTGATTCTGTTTTGTCGCCTTTTGATATCCAGCGTATTTCCACACCTTCGCGTTCCATTTTGCGGAAAAATATATCCTGCCGCTTGGCGAACTGGCGGATCCGGTCAAGCAAAGTACGGTGCATCGTCTCAAAATCACATTTACCGGTGATACAGCGGGATATTTCACGGTATTCCAACCCGAAATATTCCATTTTTTCCGGCGAGACACCGTTTGCCAGCAAATGCTGTACTTCAGACATCATTCCTGCTTCAAAGCGTTTATCCAGTCGTTGGGCGATCCTCTCCCGGACTTCCTGCCGGGGATAGAGAACTCCCAGCACCAGTGCATCAAGTTTTATATCCGGTGCAAAAGAAGCGGCGGCGGTAAGATCACGCCCGGTGCGGATGGCACTGTGATCTCTTTCCCTGCCGGGCAGATTGTATCCCTGCAGCAATGCCGCCATATAGAGTGCAGTACCGCCGCAGAGAACCGGCACCTTGCCGCGGCTTGAAATATCTTTGACCGCATTGAATGCATCCGTACAAAAACGGTGCAGATTATATTCCTCTGTCGCCGGATCAGCAACATTGATAAGGTGATACGGCACATCACCGTATTCTTCCAGATCTTTACCGGTACCGAGATCCAACCCCCGGTAAACCTGACGGCTGTCAACGGAAACGATTTCACCGCCGATTTTTCCGGCAAGATACACCGCCAGTGCAGTTTTACCGGTTGCAGTCGGTCCGGTGACCGCTATCACTTTGACTTCCCTTTGGGAAGAATTTGAAAAAACATTCATAAAAATCCGTCACAGGGGTTTTATTTTGCATCGTCAGCGTATATATTATGGTGCGTGTTTATCAAAAATGCAAATAAAAAAGTGGAAATATGAGCGAAAAACAGAAAACTTTGGCAAAATCGTCGTTTCTTTCCGGCATAGCTCTGCACACCGGAGACCGGGCGACTCTGCGTCTTTTACCGGCTGACGAAAACAGCGGAATAACTTTCCGCAGGGTGGATATTCCCGGTAAACCGGAAGTGAAAGCTCTGGCAAAAAACGTGGTCGATGTCCAGCGCGGCACCACCATCGCCGACGGCAAAGCAGTTGTTTTCACTATTGAACACATCATGTCGGCACTCCATGCTGCCGGTGTCGATAACTGTACTGTGGAAATGAATGGACAGGAACCCCCCATCTGCGACGGCAGCAGTCTTGCTTTTTTTGAGATGATCCAGTCTGCCGGAGTTGCAGAGCAGGATGCAGAAGCCAGATTTTTTACTCCGGCAAATCCGATCCGGGTGGTCAAAGATGCTACCCAGATCGTGATATTCCCCAACAGCGAAGCACTGAATATCAGTTGTGTCACCAATTTCAAAGGCTGTCCTTTTGACCCGCAGTTTTTTGAATACACGCTGGATGGTGCCACTTATGCCAAAGAAATCGCGCCGGGACGCACTTTTGTCGATTACAGAGATCTCCGGATGCTGTTGAGTGTCGGCCTGTGCAAAGGCGGCAGTCTTGATGCGGCGGCGATCATCCACAATGGGGCTATCATCTGCAAAGAATCGCTCCGCTTTGAAAACGAAATTGTCCGCCACAAAATACTTGACCTTATCGGCGATCTTTACCTTGCCGGATGCCGTATCAGAGGCAATGTGATCGCTATCCGTCCGGGACATCCCCGCAATGTGGAACTGGCAGGTATCCTTGCCGGAGAGATCGCCAAACAAAATTAACAATAAAATTTTCATACCATAAACAAGGAGAAGTAATATGAACCGCTTTTTCAGTTACGCTGACATCAGAAACTCCATGCCCCAGCGGTCCCCTTTCCTGATGCTTGACCGCGCAGAGCAGATCGACGACACACACTATCAGGCCTTGAAAGCCGTTTCCATCAACGAAGCGTTTTTTCAGGGACATTTCCCCGGTCACCCCATTATGCCGGGAGTATTGCAGCTGGAAGCAATGAAACAGTTGGCAGAACTTGCACTGCACGGTGAACTTGACCCGGAGGGTGTCAAAGATATATATCTCCAAAAAGCCGACAAAGTGAAATTCCGCCGCCCGGTCGTGCCCGGTGACCGCATCAAAATCGAAATCGAAATCACCGGAAAAGATGAAAACGGAGCCGCACTGGTCAAAGGTACTGTTTCATCTGCAGGCGGAGTGACCTGTCAGGCAATGATGACGATTGCCGCCAGAGAAAAAGTTTTCCAGCGTTCCATTCCTGAGTTGCCCAATTGTGATGACCTTTGCGAAGGAGTTGCTCTGGATGTTAATGGTTTGATGAATACCATTCCGCACCGTTTCCCTTTCCTGTTGGTGGATTATATCTACAAGTCCGACGGCAATCTCATTCAGGCGACTAAAAACCTCACCGGCAACGAACCGTTTTTCCGCGAAGTACCGGCAGATTTCCCGGTGATCCCGGAAGCGTTTTTGTGTGAAATTTCCGCCCAGGCAGGTTGTTCAAGCGTCCTCGCCGGAGAAGAAAACAAAGGCAAAATCGGCGTTTTCATGGCAATTGACAAAGCCGAATCATTTGCTCCGGTGGGAGTGGGCGATCAGCTGGTTATCCGTTCGGTGATGCCGCCGACAAAAGCAAAGTTCGGCAAAGGCAGTGCTGAAATATTCTGCGAAAACAAACTGGTTTTTAAAGTAACAATGATGTTTGCCATCGTTGATGCATAAGTTATGGTTCATAATCACAACATCGTCAGTGCCGTTGAATTCGGCACATCCAAAATCACTCTGCTGACCGGAGAATGTACTAATTCAGCCGCTCCGCGTATCATCGGTTACTGTACCATTCCTCATAACGGAGTCGTTGTCAAAGGCGAGATCCAGGATATGGAAAAAGCCGAAGAACTGCTGGAACGTGCCGTAAAAACAGTATCTGATGATTCCGGTATAGATCCCGCCGAAGGCAAAATCCTGACTGTACTGGTGAATGGCTGTCAAACTGCTTCCAGGCAGGGCATCGGCACGGCTAAAGCTCGCAGCGGGATCATTACTGACGATGAAATTTTTGCCGCTTCGGAGGAAGCAAAAGTACTTAATCTGGCGGCGGACCGGGAAATAATAAACAGTGCCACCACCTCGTTTCTGGTTGACAGCAGACAGGTATTGAATCCGAGAGGTCAAAGCGGGACAGAACTTGAAATCAGAGCGCATATCGTCCACGCTGTTTCATCCCGGATCGATAATTTCAGAAAAGTCATCTGCAGATGTTTTGACACCGCCGAATGTGATGTATTGTTTTCACCATTGGCTTCTGACATCGGCATCCTCTCTGATAAAGAAAGAGACTCCGGTGTGCTTCTGGTGGATATCGGTGCCGGCTGTACTGACTATGTGGTTGAATTCAAAAACGGTATCTGGAGTTCAGGCTCTCTGCAATTGGGTTTTGAGCATGTTGCCAATGACCTCTCGATCGCATTTTCACTGCCGGTAAATACCTGCCGTCAACTTTTGGCGAACGGCAAACTCAACGCTGAAATCGAAAACAACAGCGAAGAAATCGAATGTATCAACAATTCCGGCAAAAAAATCCGGATACCGATGCAGGATATCCTTACCGTTGTCGATGCCCGGCTGGAAGAAATTTTCACTGTCATAAAGCACAACCTCATCGCTGACAAAGTGCCGAAAAATCTGGAAAGCGGCGGTGTCCTGACCGGAGGCGGAGCAAAATTCATCCGCACCAAAGAGGCTTTCAGCAAAATTTTTGAACTTTCCTGCTCAGTACGCTTCCCGGCAGATGCCGACGGTGCTGTCACCGAAGTAAAAGATCCCGCTTTCAGTGCAGTCTGGGGTGCATTGAAATTCAGTGCCGAAAAATTCATGCAGACATGCGGGGATCCCGGCAGCCGCAACAGAGATAATTGGCACAACCGCTGGAAGTCTGTGGTTTCCAATTTCAAAGACTTTTGGGCCTCATTCAAATTTTAACGGCAGGTGGTACTTATGCAAAAAGCAATTACAGTTATCGCAGCAGGCGGTGCCGGTTGCCGGATCATGACAAAACTTAAAACTATGCCGCAAAGTTCCGTACTCAACCTCAAAGCCATTGATACCGACCGTCAGGATCTTATCGCCAGCACCCTGCCGGCAAGCGACACTATCCTCGCCGCTGAAGCGTGGCGGCGCGGCAAAGGATGCGGCGGCAGCATCATTGACGGACAGCGTGCCATTGCCAGTGCCCGCAGTGCCATACGGACGATGCTCAAAGACAGTGAACTTATTTTTGTTATCGGCGGACTCGGCGGCGGTACTGCCACCAGCGGTATCCCGATCATACTCAGCGAAGCATCGGCACTGCATATCCCCACGATCTGCATTATTTCCATGCCGTTTTTCTCATTGGAAAGCAAAGTTAAGAGTATGACTGCGGAAAAAGCCCTGCATGAGGATATTTTCCCGACGGCTGACGGAGTGCTTGCACTGCCCAATGATTTGCTGTTTGCCGCTATTGCTCCTGAAACACCGATCGAAGAAGCATTTCAACTGGCAGATCAGGAATTCGCCCGCACGGTACTTGCATTAAGTGCTATCCTTACCGGAGGAAACCTTTTCAGCACCAAACTCAGCGATTTCTGTGCGATTTTGAATAAACAGAAAAACACCTGTGCCATCGGGATAGGCAGAGCGACAGCAGATACTCCGGATAAAATAGAAAAAGCCCTCGGCGCTATGTTGAATTCACCGCTGCTGGGCGGACTCGACCGCATTTCAGAAGCTGATGCGGTGATATTTTCGGTACTGGGAGATGCGTCCCTCTCGATCGGCGATGCAAAAAACGCACTGGAATGCGGCAAAAAACTTATTCCGGAAAACGCAATTTTTATGAGTGGCGCCGCCACCTCTCAACATTGGGAAAATTTCCTGCAATTAAGCATTGTCGCCATTAAATTTGATGAACGGGATGCCGCAAGGACGGTATTGTCCTCCGAGGATACTGCAAGTTTACTGCCGGATATGAATACAAGCAAAAACACTCCGGTTGCTCCGGCACAGTTGGATTTGCCGTTGGGGGATACCGACAAAGGTATCATGCAGGGAACTGTTGCTGTTACATTCAACGGTATGGATTTGGATATTCCGACTTATATCCGGCGTAATTTGGCTCTCACAGGAGCAAAACAGGTAAAATAAGGATAAAATATAAAAATGTCTTTTTCCATCTACGAAGCGATTATGTTGTTGGCTTTTGGAGCCAGTTGGCCGCTTGCTATAATCAAAACTTACACCAGCAAAAACCCGGCGGGCAAAAGCCTGCTTTTTTCCGTCCTGATCATTGTCGGATATCTGTGCGGCATTGCTCACAAGGCCTTTTACGGCAAATGGGATATTGTCGGATATCTCTATATCGTAAATTTGCTTATGGTCGCATTTGATTTGTATCTGGTCATTTTTTACCGGCATTTCTGCGGCAAAAAATAATTCAACTGCAACATCTTACAACGAGAATACTTACCAGATTGAATACTGCGTGGATCGCTGCCGGGACTGCGATATTTCCACTGCGGCAATAGAAAATCTGCATCAACAGACCAAGAAAAAACAACCCGGCAACTCCTGCCAGATAAAAATGCGCCGCGGCAAAAATCATACTGGCGGCAATCACGGCGGTATATTTGCCCAAAGGCGTCAACCACCCGAAAATCACCCGGCGGAAAAGTATTTCCTCTGCCATCGGAACCAGTACCGTTACTGTAAAAACAACAAGGATGAAACTGCCGACCGGCAGGGTCACCGCTGTTTTCATCAGCGGTTGGATCTCTGAATACGGTATTTGCAATAATCGCAGTAAAATGATCCACAGAGCATTGATAAGCGGAGTGATGAATACTGCCGCCAATGCACCTTTGATGATTGCCGGAAGATCCTGAACCCTCAACTTTTGCCAGCCGGCAAGATTCAGAATATTGCCCTGCCCGCAGAGTTGCAGGGTAAAAAGCAATCCGGCAAGCATCACCAGAGCAGAGAGAAACACCTGCATAGCCACCGGCAAAAAGGACAACATCCCGGGCAGAATATAAAGTCCGGCAAGCGACCAGAGGGAAATTGCCGTATAACCTTTGGGGGAGAGATCCAAATTGAATCTTTCAACCGGCAACATGGATTTCACGCCGTGATTCCCCCGCATGAATTATTCTGACAGTTACGGCATCATCCGGCAGCATAGCAGAGATCCTTTCCGGCCACTCGATCAATGAAAGCGATTTTTTTTCGCTCAAAAATTCATCTATGCCGAAATCAAGTGCCGCTTCAACTCCGCTGATGCGGTAAAGATCCAGATGATACAATCTGCCGCCTCCGGCAAGATCATATTCCTGCACGATGGTATAGGTGGGGCTGGAAACATCCTCATCTATGCCGAGCCCTTTGGCAAAACCGCGGGAAAAAACAGTTTTCCCCGCTCCGAGATCACCGTAAAGCAATACCACACTGCCTCTCGGCATCCGGGAAGCGATTTCCATACCGAGAGTTTCTGTTTCGCTTTCGGAATTGGAAATATAGATTTTTTCACTGCTCATAAAAACACCGGTCATCGTCCTGCTCAAAGATAATCACCGCCCCATACGGGCCTTTTCTTCGGCTTCCATTTCTTTAAGGAAACGGGTCTTGTCGTTGGCTTTCATATATGCTTCTTCGCCAGAAATAACGCCGTTTTCATACTGTTCAGCAATAGAATTATCCATCGAACACATGCCTCTGCCGGCTCCGGCATCGATAATGGTACGGACGGAGGAAATCTGCCCGGTGCGGATAGTATTGGGCAGAGCATCAGACCAGAGCAGAACTTCATGCACCGCTACGCGTCCGCCATCTTTGGTACGGCAGAGCAGCTGGGAAACAACACCCTGCAGACATTCTGCGAGCATAGTTCTGATTTGAGCCTGCTCTTCTGCCGGAAAGGCATCGATCACACGGTCAATACTTTTGGGGGCATTGTTGGTGTGCAAAGTGGCAAAGACCAGCATACCCATCGTGGCACAGGTCAGACCGAGACGGATGGTTTCGTTGTCCCGCATTTCTCCGATAAGCACGATATCCGGGTCGGAACGCATCGCACCACGCAGAGCCTTGGGAAATGACTCACTGTGGATACCGACTTCGCGGTGGACAATAGTGCTGAGTTTATTCTGATGCACAAACTCGATAGGGTCTTCAATAGTGATGATATGTTTGTTCTTGCCGGAATTGATATAATCCAGCATTGCCGCCAGAGTGGTTGACTTACCGCTGCCGGTAGGTCCGGTCACCAGCACCAGGCCGCTTTTAAGCTGGCAGATTTCCTTGAGCACCTGCGGCAGGGCAAGTTCGTCGATCGTCTGGATGCGGTTGGGAATTTGACGCAGTACACAACCCATACCGTGAGAATTATAAAGATAATTACAGCGAAAACGGGCCAACCCGGGAATTTCGTGAGCGAAATCAAGATCGTGTTGAGCCAAGAACTGTCCCCAGCGTTTTTCCGGCAGACAGATTTCCTGCATCAGATATTCGACCTGCTCTGCGGTCAGAGCATCTTCGGTCAGAGCGGTAAGTCTGCCGTGGATACGAGCTTTGGCAGGAGTATCGACGGCGATGTGCAAATCCGAACCGCCGAGTTCAAGCATCCGGCGGAGATAAATGTTGATTTGAGGTTCATGATTCATATTGATACACTTCCCAGAGTTGATTGTTTTCAGAGTTTCTGTGCTTCAGCCATTGCCCACATTTTGTTGAGCTGCTCGATGATGACCTGATCGCTCATAAAGGGCAGAGCCGCATCGCGGGTGATAAGTCCGCGACTGAATTTTTCCAGTATGCACTGGTCAAAAGTACACATACCCTGCTTGCGGGAAACCGCCATAGTCGATTTCAACTGAAACGATTTGCCTTCGCTGATAAGGTTGGCAACAGCCATGGAATTAAGCAGAATCTCATAAATCATTTCTATACCGCCGAAACCGTTGGGAATAAGTTTCTGACAGATCACGCCGCGCAAACTAACCGAAGTCATAGCCCGGATCTGCGGCTGCTGCGACGGCGGAAAAACATCCAGCAGACGATTCATCGTGTTGGCGGCATCGCCGGTATGCAGAGTTCCGATAACGAGGTGACCGGTTTCAGATGCGGTGATGGCGTTTTCGATAGTTTCCAAGTCGTGCATTTCACCGATGATGATAACATCCGGGTCTTCACGCAAAGCGGCTTTAAGTGCTCGGCGGTAACTCGGAGTATGGATACCGACCTGCCGCTGAGTGACCTGACAATTTTTGGAATTCTGCAGAATTTCAATCGGGTCTTCGATAGAAATAATATGATCGTAACGCTTTTCGTTGATAACATCGGTCATAGCCGCCAGCGTAGTGGTTTTGCCGGAACCGATCGGACCGGTAACCAGGATCAATCCGTTGTTATAGTCAAGCAGACGGCGGACATAAACGGCATCTTCCGGCAGGAAACCGAGGGCTTCGAGAGTGCTGATTTTGCTGGGCACGAGGCGGTAACTGCCGGTAATACCGTCTTTGGTATCCATAAGACAAACTCTGAAACGGTCTTCTCCGACAGTACAGGCAAAATTAAGATCCTGTTCTTTTTTGAATTCGGCTTTCTGTTCTTCGGTAAGGAGAGCGAAATTCAACCGTTTGGCATCTTCGGCAGTCAGAACGTAATTGGAAATCCTCTCTTCCTGCAGATTGCGACGAACAAATGCCGGAGCGCCACCGCAGATGTGAAAGTCACTGCATCCGAGTTGACGGAGCATACCGAGCAATTCGCACATCCGGGCCTTTACGTCGTTGTCATCAAGAGAAGGAATATCATCAAACGGCGGCAGATCTTCGTAAGAGCCCTGCTGCATAATTGCCGGCATATTTCCCTCGGCAGCAGCGCCGAGGGCACGACCGGCGAGATTCTGCACCCGCTCAAGAATATACTGGATCTGGGACTCACCCATCCCGGAACTGAGCTGATTGAGTACCGTCTGGGCAAATCCCTGCAGATCTACTCCCTGGGGGAAACCTGCAAGTAATCGCTGGGAATCAGCAACCGGACAAAGTTTTTCATCGTCCATCAGCTGGATGAACCAGCAAACTTCCAAAGGTATGTTTTCAAACATCCTGCACCCTCCTGTCTTATTCAAATCAGTTTTGTTTCAATTCGTAATTATTTCCCGGCAAATCCTTTACCACAAATCCGAGTTTAAGGATCTCATCCCGCAGACGGTCGCTTTCTGCAAAATTTTTCGCTTTGCGGGCGGCGACACGCTCCTCGGCAAGAGCGATGATTTCCGGCGGGATGGTGGTTTTGACCTTTTCTGCATCGACTTCAAGACAACCGAGAATGCGATCGAACTTGCGGAAAAGTTCCAATATTTTTCCGGCGCCGGCTTGCGAAAGTTCATTGGCATCCGCCAGACGGTTGGCGCCGCGGGTCAATTCGTGCAAGGCGGCGAGTGCACCCGAAATATTGAGATCATCGGCCATGGAATCTGCAAAAAGTTTATCTGCAGCAGCAATGATATTTTCTGTTTCACAGCCGTCTCCCGGGAGTGCGATTTCTTTGAGCCGGACGAATAACTCATCAAACTTGGCAAGGGTTTCCCTTGCCTGCTCCAAAGCTTCAAAAGTGAAATTAAGTTTTTTGCGGTAATGGGCACCAATCAGGACGAAACGGATTTCCCGGCCCGCCCAATTTTTCTCCTTGAGGTCACGAAGGGTGTAAAAATTACCGAGAGATTTGGACATTTTTTCACCACCGACCATCAGATGTTCACAGTGCAGCCAATAGTTGACCCACTTTTTTCCGCTGGCACCTTCACTCTGGGCGATTTCGTCTTCGTGGTGCGGGAACATATTGTCGATACCGCCGGTGTGGATGTCAAAAGCATCGCCGAGATACTTGCTGGACATGGCACTGCATTCGATGTGCCAGCCGGGCCGTCCCCTGCCCCACGGAGAATCCCAGACGACATCGCCGTCATTTTCGTCCCACGCTTTCCAGAGGGCAAAATCCGCCACGGAGTCTTTGGCGTATTCATCAGCATTGATACGCACTCCGGCGCGCTGATTTTCGCGGTCGATGCGGGCGAGTTTGCCATAGGCGGGGAATTTGTCGATGGCGAAATAGACCGATTTATCTTCAGCCTGATAAGCAAGACCTTTTTCAAAAAGTTTCTCAATGAGAGAAATCATTTCCGGGATGTGGTCAGTAGCGGCGGGATAAACCGCGGCAGGTTCGATATTCAGGAATTTTATATCCTCAAAAAAAGCATCTTTGTATTTGCGGGTGAAATCCCGCAGAGGCAAATCGGCGACACGGGAATCGCGGATGGTTTTATCATCCACATCGGTCAAGTTCATGACTTGAGTAACTTCATAGCCGAAATATTCAAGCGTACGGCGCAAGATATCTTCAAAAATATATGCGCGGAAATTACCGATGTGCGCGAAGTTATAAACTGTAGGGCCGCAAGTATACATACCGACTTTGCCCGGAGTAATAGATTCAAACGGCATCCGCCGTCTTTCGAGAGTGTTGAAGAATTCCAAACTCATATATTCACCTGTTTATCCATATAATGTTGCATACAAATACTTACATAATGTATAAAGTAACAGTAAAATGCCTGTTTTGCAAAAAATTTTCAGGCTTGAGTGTGATTTTTTTTGATTTTTCGACAAAGCGGCATTATATTAGGTGCAACCGCAAGCGGAGAGATGGCTGAGTGGCCGAAGGCGACGGTCTCGAAAATCGTTATACCCTCACGGGTATCGAGGGTTCGAATCCCTCTCTCTCCGCCATTTTTTATACTCAAACGATGCAGTCAGCAAGTTTTTTATAAAACAAAACCAATTTCAGTTACTCACTGTTCAGTCACTGTTTTTGCTTAAAAACTTGTAACGGTTCAAAAAAAAATGGAGTGCAAAACTGCACTCCGGAGATTGCTTGATTTATCGCGTTGTGATGCCATCCGGGCCGATCTTTTTTTCGCCGGCAAAGAATTTTTCGACGGTGTCAGAGGCTCCGGAAAAATCGCCCGCATCACGTTCGTTGATCAGCGCCGTGTTGCCGGTGGCGTATTTGACTGCGATCCCAGGCGTGCAGTTCACGCCCGCCGTGGCGGATGCTTCAAAGCTCGCCCAGGTGCCATCGATCAGCACCATCTGGCTCTTTTCATTGGTGCCATCCATTACCCGTGAAAAGTTTGTCACTTCTTCCACTTTGGTGACGTTGCCGGCGGCATCATAGTGCGTGATCACGCTCGTGCAGCCGGAACAAACTCCGCACACCACTGCCAGCAGTACCAGCAATGCCACAGCAACAAATGTTTCGATACTTTGTCTGGTTTTTTCTTTCATTTTTCTCTCCTTTGATTAATGATGTTTCAATGCCGAATACACGGCTATAACTGTTGTTACCACCCACGCCGCCAGCTGCCCGAATTTCTTGACAAAAGTGTTTTCGTTTTCGTGCAGATCTTCCAGGTGCTGCACCCGCGAAAGCAGCCCCGGCTGTCCGTTGCCGTGGATATGCTTGTAGTCGCGCTCAAGTGCGGCGTGGATATATTTAATGTCCGACCGGATCTCGATCAGCAGCCGGTCTCTCTCTTCATCCGTCATCCCAGTACCCTCTTGTCTACCATCTGCAGCCAGGCAATCCAGCCGCAGAGCCGGACTCCGAGATAAGCCAGATATGCTTTGGCGGGAGCAACTCCGTCAATGATCATCTGCCCCAGGAAAAGCCGGTCTGCCTGTCTGCGGGAAACTCCAACCGGCCGGGTGCGGTAAATAAAGTCGTGCAGGAATCCTGCCCGCAGCGCCTTCGGGTGTCCCGGCGGAAAAATGAACCGCCAGAAAAAGCGCGGCACGCTGCAGCCGTCGCATCGAAATCCCGCCGGAACTGTGAAGCCGTGCAGCTGGATCTGATCGACGGTGATATAAGCATCCGGATGCGCCGGATCTATCATAACGGTAATGCAGCGTTTCACTTCATCACCGCCTTGACTTCTGCCGCTGTCAGACCCGAAAGCGCCAGGAAGTCACTGACCCGCTTATCTGCCAGGTCGATCTTGCCGTCAGGCGCAGCATCGGTCGTTAGCAGCGCCATCCCGGCGACTGCCGATTTGAGCGCTTCACCATCCGCCATAATCAGTGCCAGCTTGTCAGCCGGAACCAGAGAATACACCGCGTTGATGAAGGATTCCTTATCCTGCCAGTCGTGCTTATCCGGATGGGCTTCTTTCCACTCCTTTTTGGCGGCGTTGATTTCTGTGCCGGTCATATCACGATAACCGTGAGCTTCCAGCCACGCCGGATCCAAATGTACATTGATTCTATTACCGTCATTTTTGGGCGGCAGGACGATTCTGCCGTTGATTATTTTGCAGTACATAATTATTCTCCTGTCGCCACATTCTCAATCCATTGGTCAGCCATCAACTCCACATCGTTGACTATCGCTCCGGCTTTGGCATACCAGACACCTGCGGCTATGGTAAGGTACTCCGGAGGAAAGAAAACCGTAGCACCCGCCTCGATGATGTTGCAGTCCTCTTCGTTGCTCAATGCCGATTGATCCGCATAAATGGTCAGAGATGCGCCGCTTTTGACAACATTTCTTGCCACAGTTGCGCCGCTGGCTTCGATAGATATTGATGCGCCATCTTCAAACACACAATCAGTAATCGTGCTGCTGTCGCTATAAGTGTAAACGCCGCCTTGCAGGAATTGCACGCCTACACAATAAATAGGCTGTTCAATAGTGGTGTCGATATCCCACACACCATTTTCGATACAGGCTTCCATAACATCCTCCACTGTGCCACCGGAGATATTGAAGTTTTTGATTCTGCTGTCGCTGCTGTTTCCAAAGAGAGAATCAATACTGCCGGCTGTCTGCGTATAGCCGTCGATGATGCCTCCGTAGCTGTTGAAGAAGTTGACCATACCGCCGTTGTTGACGAGGTTGGTTATTTTGGAATTATCAAGTAAAACCCCGCCTCCTGACAGGGTGATGTCCTTATAGGTGTTTTGTCTGCCACAGGTGCTCAAATGACCGCGGTCAATAATCTCAACACCGGATGCATCGGAATACATCAAATCAAACTCTATTCCGATAGTGCCGCCCACAATATCTATGCCGTCCGGAGGATTGGGGACTTCACCTCCGAGGAAGGTACAATCATTGAATACTACACAAGTAACATCGGGAATACTGCCGCCGGTCATAGTGAGATTGTTGACAGTCCCATAATTGCCTCGCAGTTCACCTCCCTCTGCCAATGTCAAATCATTGACCACGCCGCCGTCGACCAACCCGCCTTCTCCGTTGTTCAGCCCCTCAATATATCCGCCGACATAGATTACACCGCCGTTGCTTACGGTGCATCCGGTCAGACTTCCAGTTGTGCTGTCATCGCGGAAACAATAAATCACGGCGCCCTCGTAATCAGCGTTGATGTTGCCTACCCCGGCAGCAGACAGTACGGCTTCACCATCTACAACCAAGTAAACGCCGCCATCCCCTTTAGTCCAGTCGCCAGGAAATGCCACAGTGTCCGACCAATTCAATTTGCCGTACCAATCTGCACCGTCATACTGGAGAGTAATGTGATAATCGCCTGCGAGAAACATTACCGGTGCTTTGTCAACTCCCCATTTGATCACCGGCAGTGTCAGGGAGACCGGACTTTCCGGCTGGGTGATCCAGAGTTCGCACTGGAATACTTCATTGGCGTTGAGTTCCGGGGCAGTGAATGTGATCGAACTTGCCTCCTGTGGAGCAAAGCGATAGACTGCCTTGCTGGTGGAGAAAGTTATATCAGCAGCAACCTCTGCCACCGGCAGTACAGTGGGGATCGCGCCGCCAGTGCCGCCGCCGGGATTGCACTCCGGGATCTCGCGAAGCCCGCCGGCAAAAACATCAAATTTTGCATCCATAGTTACTCCTCGACAGTTTCAGTAATTTTGATGATCGGAACCTTTACGCCGGTGCTTTCCCCTGCAGCATTTTCGCTGTCGGAAAAATAGGTCATATAAGTCTCTGAATCACAGACTTCCACTTTTACCGGGAACCGGGTCATATTGGCGAAGTTGATTCCGCGCAGCGGACTGCCGTAAACCTGGCAGGTCTCATCGCCGATTTTCTGATCGACCGGAACATACTCAGTTGCTTCGGCGCTCCGGCGATCCCACGTCGCAAAAGTCCATTCGTAAGTAAATGTTTTTTTCATAATCCCTCCTTATTTTTGGGTTGTTTGTTCAAAGTCATACGGGAAAGGCAGCAGCAATCTGGTATCGCTCCAAGCACCCAGAAAGAAGAAATTTTCTTCTTCCAGATGCGCCACAAAATAGTCATACACTCTTTTGGCACTGCGGCGGAAATACCGCGCATCCGGACCGAACTCCATATTAAAAACATTAACACCTTCAGGAACCAGTATCTCCGCTTCGCAGTATCGCATTATCTCAGCACTTCCCAGTGCGGTTGTTATCCGCCGGATCGCCGGGGCATCTTCCCTTACAATATGGCAGATATATATGTTTTCCTCCGTTGTTTTATCGGGATTTAAAACACATCTGATCACAACGATCGACCAGGCGCTGCTGCTGCCGTATTTGCCGCCGCGATTGGTGCAGATCGCAGGAGTTTCGCTTGTATCACCGGTAATGGTGTCTGCCATCGGGAAATCTTCACCAAAGGAAGCAAGCACCTCTTCGCCCTTCGGGTCAAAGCCCCACACTTTATCTGCCGTGCCGGGATCGACCGGCACAGGTGGAGTTTTCCCGATATCGAAAAAAGTGTCGACATCTCTGCTTATCCAGTTGGGATCACAGACGACAGCTCTTTCGGGCCAGGCTGGAGCCGGTGAAAAATGATCGACAAAGTATTTCACGCTTTACCTCTTTTTCAAGTCAATTCATTGAGTTTGCACCAGTTGCCGATGTACCATTTATCACCGAGACCGTTGAAAAAATTTATCCGGTACATCGTAACGACGTAAACGCCGGCAGTTTCAGTGATGAATACCGGCTGGTCATTTTTGGAATACGAGAAATAGATCGGCGATCCGGCGGTATTCCGGACAGTCAGCAAGATGAATGAAGCCGTTTTGTCTGCCGTCGTTGACGTATCCACATCCAGCGAAAGATAAACTTTGCCGACTGTACCGTTGGTATCGACAGTCTGATATTCGCCATTTGCCGGATCGATCGCGATGCAGTTTACGCTTTGGCCGTCGCTATCCTCACCGGCGGTGAACGCAAGATTTACCCAGCCGGGAGTTTGCCCCAGCAGATATTCAGAATACATACCGAAATCCGCGCGCTCGACATTTTTGGCAATGGCATTGGCCCGGGATGCGGCATCCCAGGCTGATGCGGCACTCTTTTGGGCTCCGTCAGCACTGGCGGATGAGCTATCCGCATCACCGGCGGCAGAAACGGCACTGTTTGCGGCGGCATCGGCACTCTCTGCGGCGGCAGCAGCACTCCCTTCGGCGGCATCGGCACTCTCTTCGGCGGCATCAGCACTCTTTGCTGATTCTGCAGCTTTCTTTATACAGGTATTACGGTTGGTATCGAAACTCAGGCGCAGATCCTGCGGCGAAAGATTTTCTGAAGCGTAAACGCTGATACAGCGTTCAAGCCGCTCTTTGCATTCCTGCGCAATCATTATCGCGCGATCGAAATTATGGTTGAGGCTTGCACCTGAAACCTTGCCGACTTCTGTATAATCGCTGTCCCGGGTCGCCGGAGTATTGCGGACGATCGCAATATAAACTTTGTCTTCTTTGCCGGAATTGTCGGCGGCGGCCTTTTCCAGTTTACTGATACCTTGATCAGTCAATATCAGGTTTTTGCCGGATATTTCGTAATCGTCGGAGTAATCCAGCGACTCGTTGCCGGTGATTTCCACCTGCAGATCTTCCGGAGAGAGAAAAGCAAATGTCACCGGGAATTGGGTTGTGCCTGTCCACTCATAGCGGATAAACGGGGTTTCTTCTGATACAGCCATACAATTTGTCTCCTTTCAGGTTTGGATTGTGTTTATTTTTGCTGCCTGCGTCTGCGTCTGCGACGTCTGCCACCTGTGGCCGGTTGAGCGGAATCCTCATTGTCATCGGAGAATAATTTTCTCCATCTGTCGAGGCGTAATCCTGCTCCGGAAAGCAGTATGCCGACTTTCGAAACGGTATCTTTAGCGGGTGCTCCAGGAATGAGTCGGTATCCCATACCGATATTACCGAAATCCTCGATGGCCCTCAATATATCGCTTTCTTTTGTATCGGCGATGAACTCAGCAAGCTCAACGCCAGATTTAACAATACTGGAGATCAAAGGCAAACTTCCGGTTCCTTTATACAGCGCCCATTTCCACCCTTTTTTATCCCCGATCCAACCGTAAAGAGCTTTGACCGCATCCACAATAATCGTTCCCATAAAAAGACCGCCGGCGTTGCCCAGCAACATTGCAACCCATAACTCATCCTCGTCATATTCATCGAAATCGAAACCTTTGGTCGTGAGCTGTGTTATTATCCATCCCACGCAAGGCACAAGAATATGCGACAGGAATAACTGCTTGAATAAGTTTCCGGCCGTTTTCCTGTTGAAACCTTCGATCCTTACGTCATCAAAGGCATTTCTCACGAAATCCAGCATCTGCATTTCGTTTTGCTTGAACATAGTCAGGAGACGCATCATCACAGTACCGGTAAACCGGTGTTTCATACTCATCTTGTTTGACTGCTGCACTTTGTCATTCAAGTACATCCATTTTTTCATGGCATAATCGTCCGCTGCCTTGTCAGCAAGTCCGGATTCTTTTGCTTTTCGGAGATGATACGTATATATCGGATAACCGCCAAACAACGAAGCAAAAAGGTCTCCCACTTTGATCGGGATCATACCTATGTCAATCGAAAAACTCATCACAGCGGAGGGTTTTTCTTCTGTAAACAAACGATTCATTACTGCTGCAGCCTCCGGAGAGAGTTCTCCATTCAGACGATTTTGTATATAATCGCTGTGCCAGGCTTTTTTTGCAAAAGCTCTGAATCCGGCAGTTCCCGCCAAAGCGGCAGAAACATCCTTGCCGAAATGAATTGACGGCACTACTCTGGCAGCGTTGAATATACCGGACATCTGACGCAACATCCCTGTCAGCGAAAAAATGAGCCTGGACAATCCATAGTCGCCAAAAGCAAGTTTCATAATGATTTTTTCCGATTCAGGAGCATTTTCAGGTACTCCGGAATAATAATTCATTATCCTGGCGTGAAGGTCGTTTAAGAAATTTTTTCCGTATTTTGCATTTAAACTGGTGGTGATTTTGTTGTCGAGAAATATTTCCCGCAATTCAACAGCGATTTGCTGTTTGTGAATAAAATTACTCTGATTCACCACGGCTCTGAGAAAACTCTGATATGCTCCGGCATAAGGTTCCGGCGCCCGCAAATGTGCACGTCTGGAAATCAGAAAGTTCGGATTGACCGCCATTTTGGTCAGAGTTCTTTTTTCATCGCTTACATTGCCGGATTCACCGGTAAAACAGGCCGGAAAATACAACGGATTATCCGGCAGGTGTACTCCGTACAAGTTGTAAAATGTTTTATCAAGTGAATCCTGCCGGGAGTGAAGTCTTTCGCGGAGGCGGTGAGAAAATTTTACAAACTCCGGCCCGAGAAAATTTTTAAGCTGCTCAATGGAATGACTGCTGTAGCCATTCCAGGAGAAATTATCCCGGTAGTCCTCCTGCTCCCACGTCAACAGCAGCTGCATAGCTTCATCTTTGGAAAGATTCTGTAATTCCACGGTGCGCGTTTTCCCTATGGGAAACTCTGTCAACAGCAGGATATCTTCGCCGAAATCCGGGTTGGTTTCCAGCTCGTGCAGTCGCTCCCGGTCAAGATCTCCAGTGAATTTGTGTGACAACGGCTTGACACCGGCTTCAATATCGGCGACTTGTTTGGCGGCAAAATTTTTGCAAACATCACTCAATGGTTTCGGCTCGCCGCCTGCCATATATCCGGGTACTTCCAAATGCACGACTTCGCCCCCGGACAATGCCCAGATCACAGATCTCCGGTTGACCGGCTCTCTTTTTACATCATTTGTATCATTTGTGTTTGCATTTTGGAAGTTTTGAATTATATTATCTATAGAGTCCAGTTCTTGATCACTCACGTCAGCGAGATCGGTTCGCTGTTGGGTGACAAGTTTCCGGACTTTTTCTTTATCCAGATACAATGCCTTGCCTTCTTTTATCCAGCGCAGCCAGGATATAGTTACTTTCGGGAAAAGACCGCGTATTGAGTGTACATTGAGTCCATTTCTCTTATAATTCAAACTTAATCCGACAAGGAAATTTTCACCTCCACTTTTAAGTTCTGCGATAATATTGACAGCTTTATTTTTATCTCCATACTCAAAGACAGCAATAGGATTCTGTAACGCTCTGGGTAAGTCTTTCAAGTCTGCAATGTCAAAGGGATGATTTTCCTGTGCCGATTTTTCGGCCAATCGCGTGGAAGATAACTCTATCGGTGAATCAGGAACACCGGCACTTAAAAGAATATTTCCCGGCATACCCAATTGATAAATATGACCTTGCGGCAATATGCCGTTGATTTGTTTTTCCAGATCCCGGTTGAAATGCCGGTTGGCTCTTTCCGGATCGTTGATATTATCCAGGTCAAACACAACGACATGGGTCAAATTTTTCCCGACTTTTTCTTTGAGCAAATCGCTGATATTGGTAAAACCTGTCGCATCTTCAGAATAATCCCGGATGTGAGAGATAAACTCTCCGTCCCTTGCCAGAGCTTCGCTGAGGATACGGGAATTTACCTTTATTTTTACCGATGGGCGTTTGCCGATCAGCAGTGTTCCCCGGGTATCTTTATCCGGTTTGTCGACATCAGCGGTATATTCGGTGAAGAAAATCCCGGTATTTTCGTGTTTTTCCGTTAATTCCTTAAAAAACCTGTTAAATCCGACGGGCCCGGAGAGACCGAAAATTTCTTCAATATCCTGCTTGATCTCTTTTTCCGCCAGGCGCAAATCAGTTGAGACATTATCTTCGGAAAAAAACATCCGGCGCGCCATTTCAGCGAGGTAGGATTTTTCGAAATCTTCCTGCGTGCCGCCATGAATTATCCGGAAAGCGGATTCGATAAAAGTCCGGTTGCTTACCAATATGCCGGAAATTTTATCCGACGGCTTTTCCTGAACGTGAGTATTAACGATCCTGTCATTGATCCCCTGCAGTATCTGATTGCGTTTGAAATATATATCCCGGGCGCGGTTTTCCAATTCTCTCAACGCCTCATTTCTTGCATTATTGACCAGATCCCGCAGGTGCTTCAATGCGTCTTTGGCATCATCGGCCGTCCGGTCGGAGAGTTGATTGAATTTGTCAAACAAAAATAATTTATTGTCAACTTCCTCTTCCAGATCAGGATTGCCGGTTGCGTCATTTTTTTGCTGCAGCAGAAGTCCCTGATAAACTTTTGCGGCCTGCGCCCCCATTCTGAATATCCGACGGATTGTATCGATTTCTTTTTGTTTCTCCGGCACGACCGAGTAGGCGACTCCTTTGGCATTACGTCTGACTTGATATTTATCCAAAAGCTTTTTGATGTTTTTTAACGCCTCGGCTTTACGGGCTTTTTCTGCTGTTTCAGCAAGATCTTTCAGCAGCCGGTTATATTCTTTTTCCCTTTTGCCCGGAGAATACTTTTGCAAGGCGACTACCCGCCTGATAAACATCCCTTTCAAAGCTGTCGGCAGTTGATCCGCTGCCTTCATAGCCATTTGCTGCAATTCTCTGGCGTTGATGTTGCCGGCTTTGAGTTTTTCTTTGAAGTCGGCAAGTTTCTGCCGGAATTCATCCCGGGCCAGCGCAGTGGCGACTTTGAAAGCCTCGTAAAATGCCCGCTTGTCCTCACCCTGGCTGCGGACTGCTGCTTCAAGCGCAAGAAGTTCCTTTTGGGACAGTTTGTCCGGTGCAATCTGATGCGTTACCATTTCATAGATCTTTTTGATCACTTTGGGATTGTTTTTGACAAATTCATGCTCCGGCCAGTTTTGGGTATGGATGATTTTTTCTGCCAGATTCATCAATTCAGCTTCATACTCTTTGGCGGCCTGTTCCTCCCAGTATTCGTTTTCGGCTTTGAGTTTTTTCAGGTGATCGCTGTATGCGCTGGTTATGTCTGTGCGTTTCAAGTCGCGGAGCATCTCAAAGATTTGTTCCTCGACAGCCAGCGCGTCGCCGTAGGCACTTTCGCCGAAAGTATCGACATAGGCATTGGCGATCTCATCGATGCCGACTCCCCGTACCTGGGCAAGAGCATTGAGACGCTGTTGAGTCCAGAGCCAATACTGCTTGTCTGACTTTTTGCCCTGCGGTTGTTTCACATTCCATTGGTTGTATTTGGGGTCAAAGAAAGAACTTGTCGTTTCGATTCCCTCAAACCGTTTGCCGGGATTGACCAAACCGTTTTCGCCGACGAAATCCATCACAAAATCAAACAGCGGATTATGTTCCCGGTAGTGATCCCAAGCTTTTTTCTTGTTATTTTCTCTTTTGGCAGCACGTTTTTTATTATTGTATTTTCTGATTGCATCTGTAACAATCTGCCGATACGCAGACGGGGGGATGCTGCCAAAACCTTTGGCGGCAAGAATCTCAGCTGCTTTGTCGTAGATATCTGCTTGATCTTTTGCCCCGGCAACATCCTCGATCAATGCCGCAGCCGCCCGGTCAAAGAGATCTTTATTTGCTAAATGCAGTGCCCTCTGACCGGCAAGATGTGCAAGCGCCGGATCAACATCCATATTGTAGTTGATCTTGAAAAGTTGAGCATAAAACTCTCCCGGCTTCATTCCCTCCGGAGGACGTTTGTCCGCCAGACTGCGATCGATCAGAAGTTGAGCCAGATTATCAACACTCTCTGAATCAAATGCAGCATCGTATCTGATATCCGGATTGTTGGAGTCAAAAGTCCCGATATTGTCGGTGGCAGATTTGATCTGGTTGGATTCAAAAGCAACAGCTTCATCACCATGCTTTGATTGCATCACGCCGTCATAGCCATTATGCTCAATCCATGACCTGAATTGCGGTTCGCCATAAAATTCCCGAAACAGACGATAAGGAATCTCCACTTTAAAATCTCTCCCGTCCGGTAAGCCGTGATTGCTGAGATACAAATGAGTAAAAAGCAACTGCATATCCGTTTCGCCGCGGGGTTTGGCAATCCTTCGGGAAAATTTATATTCAGTCCAGGTGTGATCGTCTTGTTTTTTTGTAACAGGATCACATTCAACCACGATTTCATCGGGGCTGGATGTTTGCCGGATTGAAAACTTCTTTTCATTATACACTTTCTCAAATATTTTTGCATATTTATCCAGTGTGATCTCGCCAGCAAAATCCCCGTTTTTATCATATGTATCAAGCGCAAAATCGCCAAGCAACTCCGGAAACAACTTGACAGCGTTGAGGATCTCAACAGAAAGAACCTCGTCCCCCAAAGGTTCTCTGCCGTTCCAGCTTAAAAGTGTTTCACTGAAATAAAACGGATTTTCAATGTTTAAATAAAACTTGAAAACATTCTTTCCGTAATACCCAGCCTCTCCCTCGCTTGCTTTACCATTTCCGAATGCAAAGTAAAAGCCGCGACCAAAGAAACCATTATCCCCGCTGCCGACTCCACGATACTTGTCGGAAAATACTGCTTCGCCTTCCGGTTCTTCATAAATATCCCAATTTGTCCCGTGATAAACCACCAGCGGCTCGCCGTTTTCATCCACAACTTTGGAAGCGTTTTCGGGGTCGTTTTCCCAATCGCCGAACCATTCTTTGAACGCTTTGGTGCGGACTTGAAGCCACTGAAACTCGGTGAGGTTTGTCGGCTTGCCATTGGGGGCTTTAAGCCAAGCTTCTGTGCCTTCGTACTTCTTTTTCAAATCCTGTATCTCACCTGTCCAAACCGGAGAAACTGAATATTTACTTGACTTTTTCGAAAGTGGGTTTATATTATATATCGATTTGGATCCAGAATCCCTGGTGGCATCTGCAACATTTTCCGGTGTACGGCCAGGAGCAAGGAATTCAGCTCGTTGCTTGCTGGAGAGCGTTACAGCCGTAGCCTGCATGTCATTAGACATTTTGTTGGTAGTCCCGGGGCGCTGCCAAATCAATTTTCCCTGCAATTTATAATATTCTACTTCCCTCGGAAAAGCTGTTACAATAGAATAATAGTCTCCGTTGTTCTGTAATTCCAAAACACCGATATTCTGCGGTTTTGATCCGCGTACTATTTCAAGAGTTATATCACCGGCACTGTTTTTTCTCGCATAGATTTTTTTGGGAGAGTCGAAAATTTTTTTAATGTATTGGCAAACATTGTTGTTGCTGATGCGTTTGATATCATCCAGATGCTGTGCCAGATGTACCAGACCGTAACCGTTATGCGAACTTATGTGTTTACCTTTTTTTAATCTGACAGGCAGCGCTCGCAGACCGAATTCTTTGCCGGCATTTGCGATCTCCCCGGAAATTTCGCCCCAGTCGATACTGCCGTCGGAATCACAAATAAATTCATCTGCCATGATTGATGGATCATTGATGATCTCATCAATGGTCATCAAGCCTTTTCTGCCCTCAACTTCAAGCAATGTATTGCCGTCTTTGTCCACGACAAAAGGAGGAGACTGCAGTCTTTCCATCAAATAGATCTTATCTTCTTCGGCGACATCGGCGGTTTCGGCGAGAAGAGTTTCCATACGGTCATCAAAATCGATGATCCGGCTGCGCTTTTCTGCATTGCGGGCCTCGACCTCTCCGGCAAGACGGTGGTATTTGTCGTAGGGACTTTCGTCAATATCCTGCAATTCAACGGTGATCTCTTCCAATTCTTCGGCATTGTCCTCTATGCCGGAAGATATCTCTTTTTCGATTTCCGCTTTGCGGGCAAGCAATTCCTGTTTTCTCTCCGCGTTTTCTCCGGAG
>JAZONW010000041.1:0-55484 GCA_045654745.1 Victivallaceae bacterium
AATACGGTAGGGAGTCAGATGTTTCCCTTGGAACAGCATAAACTCATTCATACGCTAATAAGCAAGGTGATGGTGTTTGAGGATAAAATACAAATCCATTTTGAAGCGGCAGGTTTGGCTGGACTCCTGAAGGAAGCCGGAGCGGATTTTGAAATCGCTGACGGCAATCAAATGTTGGAGTGCGTTATTACCGTACCGTGTCTGTTGCGCCGGTCAAGCGGTAAACTGGAAATCCAAGTGGAAAGTGAAGATGTTCCGGAACAGCCTGTGACACCGCTTAAAATGGCAATATTGCAAGCTCATCAGGGAATGGCGCAGTTGACTTCCGGCAAAGCCTCAACGATGCGGGAGATCGCCGATAAGTTGAAAATGGATCGTTCCTATCTCGCCCGGACACTTCAGTTGGCAAACCTTGCTCCGGATATAGTTAAACTCATCTGGGAAAACCGTCAGCCGGAAACATTGACATTGGATAAACTCCGCAGGGGTATTCCGGGAAGCAGGGAAGAGCAGCGGAAGTTGTTTCTATCGTGAGGACACTGGTTCGCTGAAATCAAAAATGGCTAGTATAGAGTTTTACAAACTTGGATTTTCATTTGAGAGGGACTTGAGAGGGGGTCAAGTCCCCTCTAAATCTGTAAAAGTTATAGAAAACGGCGTTTTTAGAGGTTTTGACCACTTTCAAGCGGGTCGGATGGACGATAACAAATCTTGTTTGAGCTGAAAAACACCCCGAAAACGGCAACAAAAAAGCCGCTCGATTGAGCGGCGGAATTTGCATGGTGGAGCAAAAGAGACTCGAACTCTCGACCCTCACACTGCCAGTGTGATGCTCTAGCCAACTGAGCTATTGCCCCGTGATTGTTCCATAATATACTACACAATAAATAATTTGTCAAGCGGTTTTTTTGAGGTTTTTTTATTTTTCCTGCTTTTTACCGTAAAAAATTGCTCCGGCAAGTGCCGTAAAAGGAGCAACCAGCACCAATCCGAAACTGCCAACCAGCGTTTTTACCACTTCTGATGCCACGTGAGGATTGTTGATGAAATCCACCGGAGAAATCCCCTGGGCAGCAAAAACCATCATCAAAGTCAGATATCCCCCGGAATATGCCAGCAGCAATGTCGTTGTCATCGTACCTACAACACTCCTGCCGATCCTGATCCCCGAAAGAAACAACTCCTTTGCCCCCAATTCCGGCCGGCGAAGTTTTATTTCATCTATACCACTGGCAACATCCATCGCCAGATCCATCACCGCTCCGGATGCCGAAAGAAACACTCCACCCACAAAAATCGACGGCAGGGAAATAAATTCATAACCCGAAAAAAGCAACGTTTGCGAATACGGCATAACCGCTCCGTTGATCCGGAAAACCGCCGCAAATATCCACGCCATTACAGCACTGACCCCCACTCCGAGCAAAGTACCTGCAAGTGCTGATAATCCCTTGCGGTTCAAACCGGCCACCAGCAGAATTATCACCACCGAAAGCACCACCACCGCACCAAATATCAGCGAAACCGGTTCCCAGCCCAGCAACGCCAGCGGTACAACAACTTTCCACACTGCAAGGCAACTGAATACAAATGACAGCAGAGCGTTTATCCCCACAAATCCGCCGAAAATCATCAGTAATACAGCAAAAAGTCCAAAGAGGAGCAATGTGTTATCTATCCGGTAATAATCCTGGGCGTTTACAACCGTTTCGCCCGGAATTGCACCATCAAGTATCCCGACTAAAATGACGTCTCCCGCGGCAAAGACCTTGTCCAATTCCATATTGGCACGCAATTCATTGACCGCAGGGAAAAGACGATCGCGATATCCGCCGCTTAAAATTCTGACTTGCAGAAGCTGCGTCCCTTGGTGCAGATTCCCGTAAGAACGGAGATTGCTGTCATCCACAGCCAGGACAACGGCTTTTTCTTTACTGCCTTCGTGCGGCACTTCCACCACCGGTTTGATCAATGCAAGTCCGGCACACGCCGCCAGCAGCACTGCAAACATCACCGTTTCTTTACGGCTGGGGATTTTCAGCCACGCAGAAATTATCCTGACAATACTCAACGCAGAATTTCTTTCAATTTTTTGGCAATATCAGTATTATCCAGCTGATTGGCAAACAGTTCGCTTTTTACTCCGCAGGAAGTAGTCAACACCGGCAGTGCCGTATGTGCTCCGCTGGTCCAGGCGAGAGAAGCCTTGTTGTTGAAGCATTTCACCACCGCCTGTGTCAATGCACTGTTTTTTTGCATCACACCGTTTTTGAACTGGCGGTCATAGGCTTTACGCAACCCATCTTTTTCGCTTTCCGAAAGCAAAAGTGTTCCCCGGGTTTTCCTGCTTCTGACATCGGCAAAAGAAAGTCCGAAGTTATCTGTAATCAGAGATTTTGCTTTTTCAAAAGTCATTCCGCCCTCTTTGCCTGCCTTTTGCAGTAATTCGTGAAATTTGCCGCTGGACACTTTTTGTTTGCCGAGCAATTCGATATAAGAACTGTATCCGGTACCGCCAAAGCCGAGCGTAAGACCGCCGGTTTCGTGGTCGCCGGTGACCACGATCAAAGTTTCTTCCGGATGTTTCCGGGCGAAATCGTATGCCACCTGCACAGCCTGATCAAATTCAATAACTTCATGCAAAGCAGTTCCGGCATCGTTGCTGTGACACATCCAGTCTATCTTGCCCCCCTCGGCCATAATGAAAAATCCCTTTTCATTGTCCAGAACTTCAATGGCTTTGCCGACAAAATCAGCCAAACGCAGACCATCGTTTTGAGCGTCAACAGTATAAGGAGTGCTGCCGGAAGTAAGAGCAACCAGCGTTTTGCCGCTGCCGGAATCCAATTTGGCAAAAGTTTCTTTATCCCGCACGACATTAAAACCGTTTTTTTGGGCAAGAGCATAAATATCGCCCCGGTATTCCGGGTCATTTGTCCGGTTGTTATGTGCCACACCGCCGCAGAAAAAGTCAAATCCGGAATCCACCAGATCAAGTGCGATCTGATAGTAGTTGCCGCGGCTGACATTTTTAGCATAAAATCCCGCCGGAGTGGCGTGATTGATCGTAACGGTAGTTATGATACCGACTTTTTTACCACTTTTTTCAGCAACTTCCGCCACTGATTCAAGTTTTCTTTTGCCGGTGGTATCCATACCGATTCTGCCGTTGGCGGTTTTTTCCCCGCAGGCAATAGCTGTAGCGGCGGCGGCGGAATCTGTGATAAAAGAGGTCGCACTGGCGGTGGTCGTCACTGCCTGTACCGGCAACTGATTGATAAGCAGCCCATGCCCACTGGTTTTACGCAGAAATTCATCTGTCATCATACGCTGCGGGATACTCATCCCGTCACCGATAAAAAGAAAAACATATTTCGGCACATTGCCGAACAAGGCCGCTGTCACACACAAGCACAGCAGGATCAACAACTTTTTCATCATAATCTCCTTTTTAAAACCAGATTTCAGGTCTGTTATCTCTGCATAAATATACAACACCGCAAAAAGTTTTTCAACTCTTTGCGGTACCGCTTAAAAAAGAATCAACAGATTCAATTCTGCTTTTTGTTGTCCACAAAACGGCACGCCGCCAATGCCGCCACGGAGCCGTCTCCGGTAGCAGTCACCACCTGACGGACGCTTTTAGTGCGGCAGTCGCCGGCGACAAAAACTCCGTCAGTCCCGGTGAGACAAGCTTCATCCGAAACGATATATCCGTAATCATTGAGTTTGCAAAGAGTACTGAATGGTTCGTTATCCGGCTGCTGACCGATAGCGACAAAAATTCCATCGACCGGAAACATTTCAGATTTACCGGTTTCAGTATTTTTGATTTCGATAGCGGTCAATTCCGGGTCACCATCCAAACTTTCCACCACTGTGTTGAAAATAAAAGAGACATTGTCTTTCTTTTTCAATATTTCCACCAGACGAGCTTCACCGGTGCAGGCGGCAAGGTTTTGAATGACGGTAACTTTTTTGCAGATATCAGAAAGCAATACTGCATCCTGCAAAGCAGTGTTTCCCCCGCCGATGACCGCAACTTCGCGGTCTTTGAAAAAGGCTCCGTCGCACAATGCACAATAGCAGACACCGTGACCGGTCAGAGCTTCCTCGCGCGGCACATTCAACTGGCGGTGGCGGCTCCCGGCGGCAATGATGACTGCAGTCGCCTGATAATCGCCATTGGCTCCCTGTACGATCTTGTAGGGACCGACATCGCGGATATTAACTATCTGATCCAGTTCGATCTCTGCGCCGAGAGCAAGTGCCTGATCCACCAGTTTTTCGCCGAGTTCACTGCCGGAAACAGCGGGGAAACCGGGGTAGTTTTCAACTTTCGGGGAGTAGGTGATCTGCCCCCCGAAAGATTCTTTTTCGATGACCAGCACGCTTTTATTGGCCCGTCTGGCGTAGATCGCCGCAGTCAGGCCTGCCGGTCCGGCTCCGATGATGATGATATCGTGCATCCCGTGCCTCAACCGATTTTGACTGTTGCCGTTTCGTCAATGAAGCGGCGGATGTTGGAAACATTGACAATACGGTCGATCACTTCGTCGCCAGCCATGACACAGAGAGTGGGAGCCTGACGGATGCCGAAACGTTCTGCTTTTTCAGTTTCCTCATCTGCAACCACTACCTCGTATTCCATACCGGCACGGTCGAGGAAAGTTTTTGCCATACGGCAGTTGGGACAGGTGCGGGTGGTGAAAAGCACCAGTTTGTCAGCGACAACTTTGTCTGCCGCGGCGGGGGCTTCGACTTTTTTCTCTGCCGCCGGAGCGTCATCAGCGTGGCGTGTCATTGAGAGATCGATGTCATAAACAACGCGATCTTTGTACTCCTGAGTCTTGCCGTCATTCCAGTTCTGCACCGGACGGTAGTAACCGGTAATACGGCTGTACACCTCTGCACGTTCTCCGCAATCCGGACAGGTGAATGCTTCACCGGCAATGTAGCCGTGGTTGCGGCAGACAGAGTAAGTCGGGCTGAGGGTGTAATAGGGCAGACGGTAGTTGTTGGCGATCTTGCGGACCAGGGCGGCCGCCGCCTGCCAATCCGGCAGTTTTTCCCCGAGGAAAGCGTGGAAAACGGTACCGGAAGTGTAAAGTGTCTGCAGATTATCCTGAATATCCAATGCGGCAAAAATATCTTCAGTGAAGTTCACCGGCAGATGACTGCTGTTGGTATAATAGGGAGTCTGACCTTCGCCGGAAGCGGTAACGATATCCGAGAAACGTTTTTTATCGTGTTTGGCAAGACGGTAGGAAGTGGATTCCGCCGGAGTTGCTTCCAGGTTGTAAAGGTCGCCGTACTGCTCCTGATAATCAGAGAGTCTTTCACGCATATGGTTGAGGACTTCCTCGGCAAACGCCTGAACATCTTTGTTGGTCAGGTCTGCCCGGAGCCATTTGGCGTTGAGACCGACTTCATTCATACCGACCAGACCGATGGTGGAAAAGTGGTTGTTGAATTTACCGAGATAACGCTTGGTATAGGGATAGAGACCTTCGTCGAGCAGTTTGGAAATGACTTCACGTTTGATTTTGAGCGAACGTGCGGAAATATCCATCATATGGTCAAGACGGGCGAAGAAATCATCTTTATCTTTGGCAAGATAGGCAATGCGGGGCATATTGATGGTCACCACACCGATCGAACCGGTGCTTTCGCCGCTGCCGAAATAACCGCCGGATTTTTTACGCAATTCGCGCAGGTCAAGCCGCAGACGGCAGCACATAGAGCGGATATCGCTGGGCTCCATATCGCTGTTGACATAGTTGGAAAAATAGGGGGTGCCGTATTTACTGGTCATTTCAAACAGCAGTTTGTTGTTTTCGGTTTCAGACCAGTCAAAGTCGCGGGTGATGGAGTAAGTCGGGATCGGATACTGGAATCCGCGGCCCTGGGCATCGCCTTCGATCATAGTTTCAATAAACGCCCGGTTGATCATATCCATTTCGGCTTTACAGTCTTTGTATTTGAAATCCATCTCTTTGCCGCCGACAATGCAGTTGAGTTCCGCCAGATCCGGCGGCACAGTCCAGTCGAGCGTGATGTTGGAAAACGGCGCCTGTGTACCCCAACGGGAAGGAGTATTCACACCGAAAATAAACGACTCGATGCACTTTTTGACCTGATTGTAAGAAAGATTGTCAACTTTTACAAAAGGAGCAAGATAAGTATCAAAACTGCTGAATGCCTGTGCGCCGGCCCATTCATTTTGCATAATACCGAGGAAGTTCACCATCTGGTTGCACAAAGTGGCAAGGTGTGATGCCGGAGCAGAAGTGATTTTGCCGGGCACGCCACCGAGACCTTCCTGAATGAGCTGTTTGAGAGACCATCCGGCACAGTAGCCGGTCAGCATGGACAAGTCGTGCAGATGGATATCAGCATTGCGGTGAGCATTGGCGATCTCATCATCATAGACTTCAGAGAGCCAGTAGTTGGCGGTGATCGCACCGCTGTTGGAAAGGATCAGACCGCCGACAGAATATGTGACAGTGGAATTTTCTTTAACACGCCAGTCGTTGATCCTGACATAATCATCCACCGCTTTTTTGAAGTCGAGGATGGTGGATTTGGCGTTGCGGAGTTTCTCACGCTGACGGCGATAGAGGATGTAAGCTTTGGCGACATCGCCGTAACCGGCCTGAACCAGCACTGATTCCACACTGTCCTGAATGTCTTCGACCGAAATCAGGCCTTCTTTGATTTTCGGCTCAAAATCAGCAGTAACTTTGAGAGCCAGAAAGTCAATGATCGACTGGTTGTACTGTTTTTCCTGTGCCTCAAAGGCCATTTTGATCGCATCTGAGATTTTCCCCAGATCGAAATCGATGTTTTTGCCGTCGCGTTTCTGAACCTGATACATTTTTCTTTCCTTTTCTTTTTTACTGTTTTCTGTTTATATTTTATGTTATTTTTACAAAAAAAAATCACATCATCTGCCCCGGAGCTGAACCGATCCAACAAACGGTTTCACCGCCGCAAGGCACTCCTGCATGGCACTGTCATCCAGTGCCGCCATAGTGCTGCCATCCCCGAGAATATCCCCGGAATCGACAAACGACTGCAGAAAATAACGTTTCGCCCCCCGGATCATATTGCCGATAGCGGCGAAATCCTGCGGCGTGTGAAATCCCGATACCACTGTGGTGCGGAATTCATAATCCACTTTGCCGCCGAGCAATATTTCAATGCTCTGCAAAACTGCATCGAGCGACCCTTTTCTGCCGCAGGTCGCATCGTACTTTGCCGGAGAATTTTTAATATCCATCGCGACATAATCAATATCACCTGATCCGAGCAGTTCAGCCAGTTTTGCCGGAAACGAACCGTTGGTATCAAGTTTCACTTTCAGCCCGCTTTGTTTGGCGGCACGGATCATTTCACCGATACCGTTGTGCAGCAGCGGTTCGCCGCCGGTGAAACAGACACCGTCAAGTATCCCGGAGCGTTTGGCAAAAAACTCCGCCAGTTCAGCACCATCGATTTCCAAGTCTTTTTCACTGCCGTTGACCAGTGACGCATTATGGCAAAACGGACAGGCAAAATTACACCCGCAACTGAATACCGTACAGGCAACCATCCCCGGGTAATCCAGCAATGTCAATTTACGCAATCCGAACCGCATAAAACACTCTCATTCTCTCTGTATTCACGTTGGTTTTCAACTGTTTACAGCAAGAGTTATGCGTAAACTGTCCTTTTTAACCTCAAATACAAGATATTGTGCTGTCTTTTTAACAAAAATCCTATATCTTGTGTTTTTAATATAATCACGAAACCAGTATTTTCAAGCCTTTTTTTGAAAAATTTTGCAAAAATAATCACTTTGTGCAGGAAAAATTTTTTTGCCTGTACAAGACAAAAAAAAGACCGGCGCAAAAAGCACCGGTCTATTGTATAAAGGCGTCTTACTGACGGATATTTTTGTCAGCGGTCGACCCGGGCGGAACCGCCCTTGACCAATTTTTCCACTTCGCTCAATTTTGCCATTGAGGTATCGCCGGGAGTGGTCATCGCCAGAGCGCCGTGAGCAGCACCGTATTCCACGCCGACAGCGGCTTTGCCGGTGGTGAGCAAGCCGTAGATCATACCGGAAGCAAAACTGTCGCCGCCGCCGACACGGTCAAAAATTTCCAGATTCGGACGGTAGATGGATTCAAAGAATTCCCCATCCTGCCAGGCAATGGCGCCCCAATCGTTGATGGAAGCGGTTTTGACAGTACGCAAAGTGGTGGCAACGACCTTGAAAGGATATGCTTTGACCACGTTGGAGATCATATTTTTGAAACTGTCAACTTTGATATTGGAAAGATTCTTGCCGACACCTTCGACCTCAAAACCGAGACAGGCGGTGAAGTCCTCCTCGTTGCCGATCATCACATCGACATATTTTGCCATTTCGCGATTGACTTCGCGGGCACGTTCCTGACCGCCGATGCTGTTCCACAGACTGGGGCGGTAGTTGAGGTCATAACTGGTGACAGTACCATATTTTTTGGCGGTTTTGAGGGCTTCGATCACCACGTCGGGGGTGGTGTCGCTCAATGCCGCAAAAATACCGCCGGTGTGGAAATGACGGACTTTGAGAGTACCGAAAATGTATTCCCAGTCGATATCTCCGGCTTTAAGCTGGGAAACCGCGGTATTGCCGCGGTCGGAACAGCCAACTGCACCACGCAGACCGAAACCGCGTTCAGTGAAATTGAGACCGTTGCGCACAGTTCTGCCGATACCGTCGTAGGGGACCCATTTGATCAGAGAAGTATCGACACCGCCCTGCATGATGAAATCTTCGACCAGACGGCCGACCGGATTGTCGGCAAAACTGGTCACCACAGCGGCACGCAAACCGAAACAACGGCGGAGTCCGCGGGCGACATTGTATTCACCGCCTCCTTCCCAGACATCAAAAGTACGGGTGGTGTGGATGCGGCCGGCGCCGGGATCAAGACGGAGCATCACTTCTCCGAGAGAGAGAATATCATAAGTACATTCATCTGCTGCAAGATACTGCAAAGACATAGTTTTACCTCTTTTTATTTTGATAACAATGGTTTATTTAACGTAATCTTTGGCGATTTCAACTGCTGCCTTGATCGTTTCCACCGGGCATTTGTTGAGCCAGGTGCCGCCGACCGCCGCCACTTCGGGGATATCCAGATAGGAGCGGACATTTTCGGGTTTGACTCCGCCGGTGGGCATAAAACGGATGCCGAGATGGCGGTAGGGAGCGATCAGAGATTTGAGCATAGCGGTACTGCCGGCGGCTTCAGCCGGGAAAAATTTGAGGAATTTGCAACCGAGTTCCATCGCCTGTTCACATTCACTGGGGGTGGCAACGCCGGGGGCGAATTCAAATCCGCAGCGCATCGCTTCTTTGACCACTGTGGGGTTGAATCCGGGAGCGACGGCAAATTTTGCACCGGCGGCAAAGGCACGGTGCAGATCAGCCACATTAAGGACGGTTCCGGCACCGACAAGCATATCCGGATACTTTTTGCTCACCAGACGGATAACTTCCTCTGCCGCGGCAGTACGGAAAGTTATTTCAGCGGCACGCAGTCCGTTGGCGTAGAGATCTTCGCAGACCGCCATGCCTTCTTCCACTGTATTAAGCACAAGCACCGGGACGATTTTGATTTTTTCGAGTTGTTCAACGATAGCCATTTTGCCATTCCTCCTTTTTATGGAAACCGTATTTATTACTGTTTGACAGTAAATATATCCCCGTTAAGAGAAAAAATCAACTTGAAAATCCTTTTCCCGGTAGTATATTACATTTAACAACAAAATTACTGCTTTATTTTTAAAAACACTACAGATAAAACAAGGAGTGAAAAAATGGCTAACATCATGGTTACCGGCGGTGCCCGCGGCATCGGTGCCGGAATTGTCGAAAAACTGTTGAGCGAAGGACACAACGTGGCATTCTGCGATCTGGCGGAAGAAATCCAGATGGTCGATCACTGCAAAGCTCTCGCCGATAAATATCCCGGCAAACCCCTCTATGTCAAATGCGATGTTACCAATGCCGCACAGCGTCAGAACTTCCTTGATGCCACCGTCAAAGCTTTCGGTTCAGTCACCGTGCTGGTCAACAACGCCGGTGTTGCCCCCCAGCAGCGTAAAGATGTGCTGGAAACCACCGAAGAAAGTTTTGAAAGACTTATGCGCATCAACCTGCAGGGACCCTTTTTCCTGACCCAGCTGGTCGGTCAGTATATGGCTGATCATCAGGAACCCGGTCAGTGCGTGGTCAATATGAGCAGCTGCTCCGCCGAAGTCGCCAGCATCAGCCGCGGCGAATACTGCATCAGCAAAGCCGGTGTCAGTATGGCCACCAAACTCTGGGCTGTCCGTCTCGCCGATTTCGGCATCAACGTTTACGAAATCCGCCCCGGCGTCATCAAAAGCGATATGACCGAAGTCGTTACCGCCAAATATGATAAACTTATCGCCGAAGGTCTCACCCTCACTCCCCGCTGGGGCTTCCCGGAAGATATTGCCAAAGCAGTCGCCTCTTTTGTCCGCGGCGATCTGGCATACTCCACCGGACAGGTCGTCTATGTTGACGGCGGTATGCAAATCCAGAAACTTTGAGAGTGATTTTTATGACGGTCAAAAAATTTCATACAGTCGTGCTCGGCAGCGGTGCTGCCGGTCTGGCGGCGGCATTGCGGCTGCGCGCCGAAGGTATTGAAGATATCGCCATTGTCACCGAAGGTTTGCAGATGGGTACTTCCATCAATACCGGCAGTGACAAACAGACTTATTACAAACTCGGTATCTGCGGCGCCGACCTCGATTCACCGGTAAGTCTGGCCGAAAGTCTCCGCGGCAGTTCCGCCCACGGGGATATCGCCCTGGTCGAAGCTGTCACCTCGGTGCGGGCTTTTTCCAATCTGGTGAATATCGGTGTACCTTTCCCGCGTGATGCCTATGGACAATTCGCCGGATACAAGACCGACCACGACCCGCTGCGCCGTGCCACGAGCTGCGGCCCCTACACTTCCCGCGAAATGTGCCGCTCTCTCATCAAAGAAGTGGAAGTCCGCCAGATCCCCGTGTTTGAACGCCGCGTCGCAGTAAAACTGGTGATGGTCGACGGCAGAGCCGCCGGTCTTATCGCAGTTGATATCGATGCCGACAAAGAAAATATGTTTGAATACTATCAGGCTGACAATGTGGTCTTTGCCGTCGGCGGTCCCGGCGGTCTGTACGATTGCAGTGTCTATCCGGCAGTTCATACCGGTGCCATCGGTCTTGCTCTGCAGGCCGGTGCAGAAGCCGCAGGTCTGCCGGAATCACAGTTCGGTCTGGCATCCATCAAATTCCGCTGGAATGTTTCCGGTACCTATATGCAGGTACTGCCCAAATTTATTTCCACCGATCAGGACGGCAACGATGCCAGAGAATTCCTGCGCCCCTATTTCAAAGATACCGGCGTAATGAATTCTATGGTGTTCCTCAAGGGTTATCAGTGGCCGTTTGACACCCGCAAGATCCCCGACGGTTCATCCATCGTCGATATCCTCGTTTATGAGGAAACCGCGATCCGCGGCCGCAGAGTGTGGCTGGATTTCCGCGAAAATCCGGAAGGTTTCAGTTTCGATGATCTTTCCGAAGAAGCCCGTACCTATCTGGAAAAATCCGGTGCGGCATTCGGCAACCCGCTGGAAAGATTGCTCCATATGAATCCCGGTGCCGTGGAACTTTACAAAGAACACGATATCGATCTGGCAACTGAACCGCTGGAAATCGCCGTGTGCAGCCAGCACAACAACGGCGGTCTTGCCGGTAATATCTGGTATGAATCCACCAATATCAAGCACCTTTTCCCCATCGGCGAAGTCAACGGCTCCCACGGTGTCACCCGTCCGGGAGGTTCGGCTCTCAACGCCGGTCAGGTCGGTGCTTTCCGCTGTGCAGAATACATCGCCAATGTCTATAACGAAACCACTCTCGATGAAGCCAAGGCTGTCGCCGAAGCAGAAAAGATCGTGGCTGAACTTACCGGACTTGTCAATAGCGATGCTCCCCGCACTTTCCGCGAAGAACGTGCTGAATTCCAGAACCGTATGAGCACTTACGGCGCCCATATCCGCGACAACAAAAAAGTCGCCGCCGCCGCCAAAGATGCCTGGGCACAGTACCGCAGACTGGAAAAATCCGGCGTCGGAGCAAAATCCACCCGCGAAATCGCCGAAGCTCTGCGCAACTTGCAGCTTTGCTACGCCCATGCAGTATATCTGGATGCCATTTTGTTCCAGCTGGAATCCGGGGTCGGTTCCCGCGGTTCCGCTATGGCTGTCGATCCCGACGGTATCGCCATTCACCCGCAACTCGGTCCTGAATGGCGTTTCAAAGCGGAAAATGAATCTTTCCGCAACCGTCAGTTGATCACCGTGGCAGAAAAAGGTTCAAAGTGGATCGACTGCCGCCCCATACCGGAATCCGATGACTGGTTTGAAAATGTCTGGGCGGAATTCCGCAACAAAAAGATTTATCGTTGAGGTAACATTCTTATGGCAATGTTTGAGAGGATAGCGTCCTTCCGCACGGCGGAGGATTTCAAAAGTTTTCTGGATAAAGAAAACTATCATATCCCGATGGTGACCGATCTTAAACAACCGCTTAAACTGGCGGAAAAGGTCAATCACCGGGGAAAAACCATCGGCAACCGTTGGGCGATATTGCCGATGGAAGGCTGGGATTGTCTGCCCGACGGCAGCCCCAGCGACCTGACCCGCCGCCGCTGGCTTAATTTCGCCAAAAGCGGAGCCAAACTGCTTTACGGTACAGAGGCCTGTGCTGTAATGCACTCCGGCAAAAGCAACACCCGCCAGCTGACAATGAATGAAACCAGTTACGAGGTGTTGGCAAAACTGGTGGAAGACATGAGAAAAACTCATGCCGAAAAATTCGGGACTGCCGATGATCTGCTCATCGGTCTGCAGCTCACCCATTCCGGCCGTTTTGCCCATCCGAACGATGACAAAAAACTGGAATCCCGTACCGCTTACAGCCATCCGCTGCTGGATAAAAAATTCAACAGCACTCCGGATTGCGTAGTTTCCGACGGCGAAGTCCGGGAAATCATCGCCAATTTCCACAAAGCGGCAAAACTGGCACAAAAAGCCGGATTTGATTTCGTTGACGTCAAACACGCCCACGGTTATCTCGGTCACGAATTTCTGAGTGCTTACGACCGTCCGGGAGATTACGGCGGCAGTTTTGAAAACCGCACCCGCTTTTTCCGCGAAATCGCCGAAGGTATCAAAACTGAAGCTCCGGGTCTGGAAATTTCCATGCGTCTGAGCCTTGCCGACTTTTTCCCCTTTATCAAAGATGAAGACGGCAACGGTGTCGCTATGGAATGGCAGGGCAATTATCCCTATGCTTTCGGCGGCGATGGCAGCGGCAGCGGCTGGAATACCGCTGAACCGGTGAAATTTATCAAAATGGCACAGGAAGTTTGCGGTCTGGATATGGTTTGCGCCACTATCGGCAGTCCCTACTACAATGTCCATATCCAGCGTCCGGCTTATTTTGCCGTGGCCGACGGTTATCCGCCGCCGGTGCATCCGCTGTTGCAGGTGCAAAAACATCTGGATATCGTGGCTGAATTCAAAAAACACTGCCCGGATGTGCTTTTTGTCGGTTCCGGCTATACTTGTCTGCAGGATTACCTGCCCCACGTCGGTGAAGCAGTCCTGCAGGCAGGCGGTGCTGATTTCATCGGTATCGGCCGTATGGTACTTCCCTACCCGGAACTCTGTGATGATGTACTCAACGGCAGAGATCTTGATCATTGCCGCATCTGCCGTACCATCGGTGACTGCACCAATGCTCCGCGGCACGGACTGGTTTCCGGCTGCTATCCGCTGGATGAGTATTACAAGCATCATCCCGATGCTCCGCTGCTCAAAGCTGCTAAAGCGGCACAACTGGCGGCGTGCAGAAAAAAATAATAATGCCGAAAATCACGGGACAAAATCCCGTGATTTTTTTGTTTTTCACTCTGCCGACTGACGATATTTACGCGGCGAAACTCCCTTGTAACGGCGAAAGGCTGTGGAAAAATAAAGCGGATTTTCAAATCCGCAACGCCAGGCGATCTCTTTTACCGAAACATTTTCTGCCAGCAAAAGATCGGCGGCACGTTCCAAACGCAAATTGAGCAGATATGCCGCCGGTGAAATCCCGAGGTGTTTTTTAAAAAGACGCTGCAATGAAGGGACGCTCATACCGTGACCAAAAGCAATCTGACTGACGGATAACTGCAAATGCAGATTGAGTTCAAGGTAACGGAGTACTTCCTGTAAATCCGGGGGCAGTGCCGTACTGCTGTTGGCAGGAACGAAATGGGATAAATCCAGCAGTAAAGAATAAATCATACTGCTGATACGTTCCTCTCCTCCTTCTGCTTTTTCTGCCAGTTCCTGATGGATAGCGGCAAAAAGTTTTCTAACTCTTTCAGCATCGTCAACTTTTATGACATCGCATTTATCCAGAGCAAGCTGGTGTAAAAGGGTATCGCGCATTTCACCTTCGATAATAAGGACGTAACGCTCGACCCAATCGCTGTCAAAATTATAGAAACCACAATTACTGCCATGGCGGAAAATTGCGACATCACGGGAGTGCAGAATTGTTTCACGCTTGTCAAAGCGGTAATGCATACTGCCGCGTATTACCAATTCCAGTGCTGTTTTGCCGTAAAAATAATGAAAGCAGTGACACTTACCGCGGCGGAGAGATGTTGTGCCGCACCGGCAGTAAAGCGGCAGAACTTTCCAACGGTGGGAATTCCAAGAAAAAATCCGCACATTGCCAAGTTCTCCAGATATATCATCATATTGACGCATTGGAACTGTTTTTGTCATATTTTTGACCAGAAATCAAATATTTTATCCGGTTTTATGTTTGCTTATTGCTCTTTTTCCTGTTATAATAATATATAACTTGTTTTTTTGATTACAAATAATTCCGGAGAAAAAATTATGAGCAGTACAAGTATTGCCGCCGCCGAAAATTTTATCAATAACGAAACTGAATTCCATCTTGGATTCCTGCCCACAGAACAGGCAAACCCTGCCACTGCCTCAATGGAAAATGACTTCAAGGCAGATACTGCCCGTGGAGTGATGACTATCCGTAAAGCCGACCGTCCGGTACTGGAAATGGCAAAAAAAGTATTTGCCGGCAAAGAATTCAAAGCTATGAATGATGTTGCCAAAGAGGTGCTTGACAACGGCGGGAAAATTATTTTTTCCGGTTGCGGTGCCACCGGCAGGCTGAGTATTCTGCTCGAATCAATGTTTCGCAAATTTGCAAAAGAAAACCGGGATTTCTATGCACCGGAGCAGTGTGAAAGCATTATGACCGGCGGCGATTTTGCTCTGATACGCTCGGTGGAATTTTTTGAAGATTTCCAGACTTTCGGCAGACGCCAGGTCGCCGAAGCCGGCATGACTGACAAAGATATGCTGGTGGCGATCACCGAAGGCGGAGAAACCAGTTCGGTCATCGGTACGGTAAAAGAAGCCGCCGAAAGAGGGGCAAAGGTATTTTTGCTTTTCAACAATCCTGCAAGTTTATTGCGTAAACATCTGATACGCTGTCGTGAAGTCATTGACAATCCGGCAGTTACAGTGCTTGACCTCTCCTGCGGTCCGATGACTCTCGCCGGTTCGACCCGGATGCAGGCAACTACCAGTGAAGAACTGATTGCCGGTGCTTTGCTGGAAAATCTTGCCGCATACAAGTGCGGCGGCGCAACCTTTGACTGGGCGGCAGAATTCGCCATACTGCTCGACCAACTGGAAACTCCGGATGCCGTTACTGCGATGGCGGATCATATTGATTTTGAAAGCAGTATATATCAGCAAAACGGCAAAGTAACTTATTTCGCCAATGATTATCTGCTCGATCTTTTTACTGATACCACTGAACGCAATCCGACATTTATGCTGCCGCCATTTAAAAGCAAGGCGGCAAAAGATGCTCCGCAATCATGGGCTTTTGTCAAAAACCCATTTTTTTCCACTCCGGAAACCTGGCACAATATGCTCAACCGTCCCTGCCGGTGTCTCAATTGGAGCAAGGCAGATTATATCGCTATGGATGCCGGAGATAAAGTTGCCGAGAATCCCCCTGCGATCAGCGAAAAAGACCTCTTTCTCATCGAAGTAGGCAATGAACCTGCTCCGGAACGTTTTACCAGTCAGGCAGATCGTTCCGTACTGGTAACAGTGGAAAATGCTCCCGGCAAAAATGCCCTGCTGTCAAAAATGCCCGATGCCGACCGGGTTTTGAATATCGTTTGCCGCAACCGGAAATCTCCGCTGGAACTGATGACCCATCTGGCGGTAAAACTGGTACTCAATACCATTTCCACCGGAACTATGGTCAAAGTCGGCAGAGTGACCGGCAACTGGATGAGTTACGTCAGTGTTTCCAACAAGAAACTGATAGACCGCGCCATCCGGCTGATTTGCGAACTGGGCAAAACCGATTACCGCACCGCCTGTCTTGCCCTTTTTGAAAGCATTGAGATACTGGGAAATTTCCCGCCGGACAGAGAAGCCCCCCCGCCGGTACAATATACTCTGCAAAAGTTGCAAAAATAATTTTACACAGCTGAAAATATTTATTGCAGATACAGTCCTTGATTTGAGATATATTCAATATACCGTTGAGGGAACTGCCGGATGTTTATTTACTGCATTCAAAATCGTAAATATCCCGGATGATTTCATCAAGTTTCGCAGTGGGGCGCCATCCCAGCAGTTTTTCAATTTTTGCAGTATCCGGACAACGGCGGAGCATATCTTCAAAACCTTTGCCGTAGGCATCATCGTAAGAGATCATTTCAATAGCGGAAGAACTGTGACAGATCTCTATGACTTTTTCTGCCAGAGCCCGGACGGAGATCAATTCCTGACTGCCGATATTGTAAATATTGCCGATACTTGCCGGACAATCCAGCAGCCCGGTCAACGCCGCCACCACATCTCTCACGTGGCAGAAACAACGGGATTGCGTACCGCTGCCGTAAACTTTGAGCGGCTCTCCGGCGATCGCAGATCTGACAAAACGCGGCATCACCATACCGTATCGCCCGGTCTGACGCGGCCCGACGGTATTGAAAAAACGCACCACTGTCCCCTGCAATCCATCACTGTGACAAAGCGCCATCAGCAGGAATTCATCCAGCAGTTTGGAGCAGGCATAACTCCAACGGGAAAAATATGGTGATCCGAGATGCAGATCATCCGTTTCAGCAAACTTCGCAGCACTGCTTTTACCGTAAACTTCACTGGTGGAAGCAACAATAATGCGTTTGCCGTATTCTGCTGCCGGATAGAGGATATTTTCCGCACCCCGGACATTGGTGGAAATGGTATGGGCGGGATCATTGACGACCAGTTCCACCCCTACCGCCGCCGCCAGATGATAAACTGCGTCTGACTTTTTTACCAGTTCAGCGGCGAGCCCGGCATCGCAGGTGATATCTCCCTCTGCCACTGTAAGGTCACCCAGAGATGCTGCACGGTCAAGATTTTTCCGGCTGCCGGTGGAAAAATTATCCAGCACCGTTACCGAAAAACCTTTTTGCAGCAGTGATTCCGCCAGAAAACTGCCGATAAATCCGGCTCCACCGGTAATGAGGATGTTTCGTTTCATATTACCTGTTGAAATTATCATTGTATTGCTGATAAGATAATCCGGAAAGAGTCCTTTTACAAGTATTCTGATAAAAAAACTCCGGAAACGCTTTGCATTTCCGGAGTTGTGATCGTTTTGTACCGGTTATTTTTTGTGATAAACGGTATGGAGCAGGTGATGAGCTTTTTCACTGCCCGGAGTGCCGAGAAATTCAGCATAGAGGGCTTTGATATCCTCATTCTGGTGAGAACAGCGGAGCGCTTTGGATTCATCTTCCTGATAAATACCACGCATACGGCGTTCAATAACTTCACTTTCACCCTGCAGGAAAGGCTGACCGCCGCCGTTGATACAGCCGCCGGGGCAAGCCATGATTTCGATCGCCTGGAAACGATCGGGATCTTTGCTGACCATTTCCAGCACTTTGCGGGCGTTACCCAGACCGGAGCAGGCAGCAACGCGGATGATTTTGCCCGGAGCGATCTCGACCATCGCTTCTTTGATGCCATCCAGACCGCGGACGGCACGGAAATTGATCGCATCGCCTTCCAGTTCTTTGCCGTTGAGCATATAATAGACGGAACGGCAGGCGGCTTCCAGCACACCACCGGTCACGCCGAAAATATCAGCGGCCCCGGTAGAAGCACCCAGCGGGCTGTCGTATTCTTCATCTTCCAGGTTGGCAAGGTTGACACCGGCTTCTTTGAACATCCGGATCAACTCGCGGGTGGTCACCACATAGTCAACGTCACGGACACCACCGGGAGCAAATTCCGGACGGGCGGCTTCGTATTTTTTCGCCTGACAGGGCATGATCGAAACCACGACCATATCTTCCGGTTTCACGCCGATTTTTTCGGCATAATAACTCTTGGCGATAGCACCGAACATCTGCTGGGGGGACTTGCAGCTTGACGGGATATGCAGCAATTCCGGGAAGTTGTGTTCGATAAAGTTGATCCATCCCGGACAGCAGCTGGTCAGGATCGGCAAGTTTTTGCCGGATTTGATGCGTTCAACGATTTCGTGACCCTCTTCCATAATGGTCAGGTCGGCGGAAAAGTTGGTATCGAATACTTTGTCAAATCCGAGAGCCCGCAGACCGGCGACCAGTTTACCGGTCACAGGTTTACCGGCATCGAAACCGAATTCATGACCGACAGCGACACGCACCGCCGGAGCAGTCTGCACCACCACAGTTTTGGTGGGATCATTGATCGCCGCCCAGACTTTTTTGACATAACTGATACCGGTGATAGCACCTACCGGACAGGCATTGACGCACTGACCGCAAAAAGTACAGCTGGTATCAGCCAGCGGGATCAGACTGGCAGTACCGACTTTGGCGGAAAAACCTCTGCCGTAACCGGTCAGAGCACCGACAGTCTGCACTTTATTGCAAACTGTTTCGCAACGGCGGCACATAATACATTTGGACAAATCCCGCATAATGGCTTCGCTGGATTTGTCAACCTCAAATTTGTTGACTTCACCCTGATATTCAACTTCGCTGATGTCAAATTCAGAAGCAAGTCTCTGCAAACTGCATTTCTGGTTTTTCGGACAGGTCAGGCAGTCCTGGGGGTGGTCACTGAGCATCAATTCCAATACGGTACGGCGGGCGTTGAGAGCGCGCTGGGTATTGGTATGCACGACCATACCTTCGGTGACCGGAGTGGCACACGCCGGAGCAAGGTTGCGGCGGCGTTCGACTTCGACGACACAGATACGGCAGGAAGCCGGTTTATTTTCCACTCCGCAACCGAGTTTATCACAATAGCAGAGGGTCGGGATTTTGATATTGAGTTTACGGGCGGCATCAAGGATGGTGGATCCGGCCGGCACTGAAACCGACTTGCCGTTTATGGTAAGATTTACACTGTTCATCTTTACTTTCTCACTCTCTTACAATTGCTTTTTTGGGACAACCTTCGACGCAGGCTCCGCACTTGATGCATTTATTCTGGTCGATGACGTGCAGCTGTTTGATTTCGCCGCTGATGGCATCCACCGGGCAGTTGCGTTTGCACTTGGTACAACCGATACAATCGTCGGTAATGCGGAATTTGAAAAGTTTACGGCAGGTACCTGCCGGGCACTTTTTGTCTCTGACGTGAGCAAGATATTCATCACGGAAATAACGCAAAGTACTCAAAATCGGGTTGGGAGCAGTCTGTCCCAGACCGCAAAGAGCGGTGTCGGTGATGGTCTTTGCGAGTTTTTCCAGATCATCAAGCATTTTTTCATCGCCGCGGCCGTCGCAGATTTTTTCCAGCATTTCCAGCATACGGCGGGTACCGATACGGCAGGGAGTGCATTTGCCGCAAGATTCGTCTTTGGTGAAATCCAGATAGAATTTAGCCATAGCTGGCATACAGTCACGATCGGAAAGCACGATCATACCGCCGGAGCCCACCATCGAACCGATTTTGGAAAGATTGCCGTAATCGATCGGAGTATCCAGATTTTCTTTGGTGATACAGCCGCCGGAAGGACCGCCGGTCTGCACCGCTTTGAATTCACGGCCGCCGGAAATACCGCCGCCGATATTATAGATGATTTCACGCAGGGTGGTACCCATCGGCACTTCGACCAGACCGACGTTGTTGATCTGTCCGGCAAGGGCAAACACTTTGGTACCGGAATTGCCGCTGATCGTGCGGACGAAATTACCGTTTTCATCCCACTCGGCCTGCCAGTTACCGATTTTGCTGTACCAGGCAGCTCCTTTGAGGATGATTTCCGGTATGGATGCGTAGGTTTCCACGTTGTTGACGTTGGTGGAACATCCCCAGTAGCCGCCGCCGATATTGGCGGGGAACGGAGGTTTGCTGGTGGGTTCGCCGCGCATACCTTCCATAGAGTGGATAAGTGCAGTTTCCTCACCGCAGACAAAGGCACCGGCACCGAGTTTGATTTCGATATCAAACGAGAAATCTGTACCCATAATGTTGTTGCCGAGCAATCCTGCGGCACGGGCTTCGTCGATCGCTATCTGCAGACGGGAAACCGCCAGCGGATATTCGGCACGGATATAAACCAGACCTTTCTGGGCGCTGATGGCATAGGCTGCGATCGCCATAGCTTCGATGATGCTGTTGGGGTCGCCTTCCATAATGGAGCGGTCCATGAATGCACCCGGGTCACCTTCGTCGGCGTTGCAGACGACATATTTTTCTTCGGCTTTCACGCCGGCGGCGATTTTCCATTTCATACCGGTCGGGAAACCGGCACCGCCGCGGCCGCAAAGACCGGAATTGAGGACTTCCTGCACAACAGATTCGGGAGTCATTTCAAAGAGAGCCTTGGCCAATGCCTGATAGCCGCGGTTGGCGATATATTCCTCGATGTTTTCCGGATCGAGCAAACCGCAGTTGCGCAGAGAAATACGCATCTGGGTGGCGTAGAAACTCATCTTGGCATAGTCCTGGACCCGTTCTTTGAGCAGGGGTTCAACAAAAAGCAGACGTTCGACCAGCTGTTTGCCGACGATGTGTTTTTCCACGATTTCAGCGGCATCTTCCGGAGTGACCTGTACATAGAAAACATTATCCGGCATGACCTTGACGATCGGACCCTGCGCACAGAAACCGAAACATCCGGACTGGATAACTTTGACATCATTTGCCAGACCGTGTTCTCTGATCGCCTTGTTGAGTTCAGTTATCAACTCTTTGGAGCTGGAAGCGTGGCAACCGGTACCGCCGCAGCAGATGATTTCTTTTTTGGCACTGTTGATGTCATGCTCGCTGACACAGCGCAGAGCGAGCAGTCCTTTGCAGGAATCATAACAAGCCATCAATTCAGCTTGAGAATTAATTTTTTTCATGGCTTTCAACCTCTTGCCTTGTATTCATTTACAATTTCAATTGCTTTGGCGGGAGTGACCTTGCCGTAAACTTTGCCGTTGACCATCATCACCGGAGCAAGTCCGCAGGCGCCGACGCAACGCAGTGCCGAAATGGAAAAAAGTCCGTCGGCAGTGGGATGGGTATCGGCTTTGACACCGAGGACGCGTTCCAGTTCGGACAGAACTTTTTCAGAACCTTTGACATAGCATGCAGTACCCATGCAGACATCGATGTTGTATTTGCCCTTGGGTTCGGTGGTAAAGTAATTATAAAAACTCACCACTCCGGAAACTGCCGTTTCCGGCATATTGAGTTTTTCTGCGACGTGGATCTGTACTTCACGCGGCAGGTATCCGAAAATAGCCTGCGCACGGTGCAGGATCTGGATCATCCTGCCGCGACGACGCTCATCACTGCGGTCGATTCCGAGACCATCGATGAAAGCATCCAGCTCGGCATACTTGGCTGCCGGCAGCCCCTGGTTTTGCATCATTTCACCTGTTTCCTTGTTTTTATATTAGTTTGGTTTATTTATCTGCAATTTGACCGACATTTTGCATTCTGTCATTTTGCATACGCACAGAAAGCATTGCCAGCCCTCCGGCGATGATTTCCCGTTGCACATAAACGCCTTGCGGCACCTGCAGCGCCACATTGGCGAAATTCCAGATATAACGTATCCCGGTTTTGATCAGAATATCCGCCACCTGCTGGGCGGAAGCATTGGAAACGCAGATAATAGCGATATCCGGTACATTATTCACCAGCCGCTGATTCAACTCTTTGATGTCAAAAACTTCCCTGCCCCTTATTTCTGAACCGATTTTGGCCGGATCGCTGTCAAAGACCGATTCGATAAAAAGTCCATAATGACTGAAATCATCATACCCCAGGAGAGCAGTACCGAGAGAACCGGCTCCGACCAGTGTCGCCCGCAGGGAATTTTCCCAGCCGAGATATTTTTTTATGTACTGGATAAGTTCATTGATGTCGTATCCCACCCGGCGCTGACCGGAAATGCCGGTCAATGCGATATCTTTACGGACAACGATCAATTCAATATTCATATATTCCGCAAGTTCAGTCGAAGAGACGTTGACTCTTCCTTCCAAACGCATTTTCAGCAATTTATGCAAATAAGCCGGCATCCGCCGGATAGTTGGAGTATTCAATATTTTTGCGTTATACATAAAAAAAACGACTCCTTTGCGTGACAGTGCCGGGAAAGAACTTTTCAACTGCTAAAAAAAACAGCAACATACACAATACACCGGCAGAATAATTACATAGATTGAATGTATCACCAATACTGCAAAAAGTCAACAGTAAATTTAAGAAAAAAGTATCTTTTAACCGTTTTCCTGCGACTTAATCACCCGGAATATCAAAAGCAGAAAAAAAGCACCGCTGTCAGCACCACCCACGACGCCGACTCTCCGGCGAGAGTGATTTCATTTGCACTGTATGGATCACGGCGCAGCAGTACCGAAAAAAGCAGTATCTCCGCCAGAGTCCCACACAAAGCGGCAGGCAAAGCAAAACAGGCGGCAAAAACCGCCAGAACGGCACCGTTTGCAACAACTGCCGGCAGAATATTATCCTGCTCTTTGAAATACAGTGCGTACTGGATAAGAGTATCGACCGCCAGAAGCGGGATCACGACCCAGAAAAATCCGGCATACGCGATCACTGCCAGAGCAACAAAACGCACCAGAAAGAGTATTCCGCAAAATGTTGCCCCGAACGGCCTTTGCATCACTCCGGAGTCTTCCGCCGCCGCCCGGTATCCCCGGACTTCTGAATTGAAAAATCCTCCCGCAAACGATGCCAGTGCCGCCATACCTCTGCCGGAATCCCTGCGGTAAAGAACAAATGACACCACCACCGCGTAAAACAAGGCACTGCCGCCGCGGGGCAGCAGAAACGACGCCAGAGTACAGACAATCAACACCACCAGACCGACAGCGATACCGGGCAGCATAACTGCCGCCGCCGAAACCGGATGCGGTATTTCCGGCGGGATATTTCTGCGCCAGGCTTCCGGCAGGGTGATGTCGGTAAACAGATCAACTGTCTGCAAAACAGCTCCGCATAAATCTGAAAAAAACTTTTTCATCCTCTTTCTCCATCAGAAAAGATCAAATTTCTTGATTATACCCAGTGCCCACAAGACAAAAACTGTCAACGGCAGGACATAGCACAGATAAGGGGCGATAAAACGCGGCAGTTTTCTGCCGCTTCCGGTGTTGACTTCGCGGTAAAAGTTTTCGATTCCCCAGCCGTAATTACGGGTACAGAAAAGAGCGATCACCAAAGTCCCCAGCGGCAGTAAATTATCACTGACAAGGAAGTCTTCCAGGTCAAGCACGTTGCTCCCCTCGCCGAAAGGCTGGAATTTCCGCCAGAGATTGAAACCGAAAATACAGGGCAATGATGCTACTGCCAGAATAAGACCGGCAACGACAGCAGATTTCCGGCGGCTGACACCGAATTCATCAATGCCGAAAGCCACCAGATTTTCAAAAACAGCAACCAGTGTGGAAAATGCGGCAATAAATAAAAATACAAAAAACAGCGTCCCCCAGAAAAATCCTCCGCTCATATTCTGGAAAATCGGCGGCAGGGTAATGAATATCAGCGACGGTCCGGCATCGGGAGCAACTCCGAAAGCCGCACAGCAGGGGAAAATGATCAATCCGGAAATAACCGCCACTGACGTATCCAGTAAAATGATCCACGATCCCTCGCCGGGCAGAGATTTCTCACGGTTGATATAACTGCCGCAAATCACAATACTGCCGATACCGAGACTCAATGTAAAAAATGCCTGCGCCATAGCCGCATGTATCACCGGCAGAATTTTTGCTCCCGTGACCCGGCTGAAATCAGGTTTGAGAAAGAACTTCACCCCCTCCGCCGCATTTTCCAGAGAAAGTGCCCTGCAAAGCAATACCAGCAGCAGAAGACAAAGTCCCATCATCATAATTTTTATGCTTTTTTCAATACTTTTCCTGACTCCGCCGATACAGACTGCAACCGTAAGGCCAAGCGAAATAAATGTATAAAGCACCTGACGCCCGGGACTCGCCAGAAATGAACCGAAAAAAGCCGATGTTTCTGCCGCTGAAACCGTATCCATACGGCCGGAAACAAAATAGCAGGCATAAGCCAGCAGCCAGCCGGTCACTACCGTATAGAACATCAGCAGGATCAGATTTCCGGTAAAAAGCACCCGCCCGCTTAAAAACCAGCCGTGTGCATTTTTATTGCGCTGCAAAGCACGCATTGCGCCCGGCAGAGTACATTTCCCGGCACGTCCGACAGACAGCTCCATCATCATCAGCGGGAAACCCAGCACCACCAGAAAAAACAAATACAACAGCACAAATATACCGCCGCCGTTGGCTCCCGCCACATAAGGAAAACGCCAGACATTGCCAAGACCGATGGCACACCCGGCAGTCATCAGAATAAAGCCAAGACGCGAAGCAAACTGCTCTCTTTTTTCAACAGACATAAAACAAAATCTTTCAATTTTCAGCCCCGGGGCAAACCGGATATCCGGCATTTTCCGATGCAGTAATAAAAAACTCAGACATCCACCTAAAATACTGCATCTTTTTTCTTTTTGCAAATATTTGCGAAAGAGCTGTCTTGACATTTTCTTACGACAGTGTATATTTAAATAACCGTCAAGTTATTAAAGCAAACCCAAATATGCACACGCGAGGTATCGCTATGGCCGGAAAAAAATGTCTTTTTACCCTCTTATCTTTGTTGTTTACGCAATTTGCAGTATGCGGCGGCGAACCGCCTTTGAAACTTGTCCACATTGCGCCGATGTTTGAAAAAAATCAGGATGAAATCGCTGCCGACATCACCGATATGGGCAAAAAAGGTATCATCAACGAAGTAGCTTTCAGTATGAAACTGAATCCGGATGGGACTCCTCCGCGGGACTTGCTGACTCCGTATATCCGGAGATTTCAGTCAATACAGCAAAAAATCGCCGCGCAGTCCGAAGTCAGATGCGGCATCCTCTTGCAGGCTTCCATCGGTCACGGTTATATTTTCGATAATCCGCCTGCGAATTTTGCAAGGATCACTCCGCCATCACATCTGGCAAAAAAATCTGTCAACAGCAAATATATGTCCTGCCCTGTCACTCCGGAATTTCAGGAATATTGGTTGGGAGTAATGCGTAAACTCGCCGCACTCAAACCGGCATTTCTGATTGTCGATGACGACTTCCGTCCCTGGGGCGGCCGTTACGGCTGCCTGTGCAAACAGCACATCGACCTCTACAATCAGCAGAAAAAGACTTCTTTTGACTACACCACCCTCTCGCTCGCCCTGCAAAATGACCGCAAAACAGCACTGGATTACGAAAATTTCGTTGCAGATACATTTATCGATCTCCTGAAAAAAATGCGGGCCGTTCTGGATGAAACTGCCCCTGAAATCGAAATGTATTACTGTTCAAGTATGCTGGAAATAAAACACGCCCCAAAATTTGCCAAAGCCTGCGCCGGCAAAAACCATCCGGCAGTCGCCCGGCTCGGCAACGGCAGATACGCCAGAGAAACTATGCGGGATTTCCCCAGCCGGATGTACACTACCGCCACGATCATTTCGGTTTTCCGCAATGGCGGTGTGGATAAAATTTTAAGCGAAGCAGATACCTGCCCGCAAAACCAATATTCCACCTCTGCCGCTTTGCTCAACTGCCACATGGCAGGCTCCATAGCCGAAGGTACAGACGGAGCAAAACACTGGCTTTCCCGCGGAGCGGCAGAATGCTTTGAACCGGCAAGCGGTAAAGCATACCGGGATATTCTGGCAGAATATACTCCTTTTTATCTTGAATTGCAGAGATTGCAAAAAATCAAAAAAGATATCGGGATATGCTCTATCGTCCCGTCTTCGGATTGGGATTATTCCATTTATCAGGGTGAAGCGATCAACAACCAGACCCTGTTTACCGATGTCATCGGAAGACTGGGATTGCCTTGCAACTTTTCGGATAAACCTGCACTTCCCTCGGTGATCGTCAGTGAATATATCAATGCTTTGAGTGATGAAAAAATTTCCGCCCTGCTCAAAAACGGCATTATCGTCGATGGTGCCGCCGCCGAAATACTGACCAAACGCGGATTTGCCCAAGCCCTGGGAGTCAAAGCAGAATTCAAAGGCGATTCCCGCCGGCTTTCGGAAAGAACTGCCGACGGCAAACTTATCGCTTCCCAGCCGATAAACACCCGCAGGCATCTTACAGTGACTGATCCCGGGGCGGAAATCATTTCCACTTTCTTTGATGACAATGGCGATGCCGTTTCCCCGGCAATGGTGAGAACCGGCAAGTCCCTGATATTTGCCGGCACAGTTTATGGCGGTCAGTGGTTGGGCGAATTCAGTTTTTTCAACGAAACCCGCAAAAAACTTATTTTTGATGCCATCGAAAAAATCGCCGATCTGCCGGTGCAGTATCGCGGCACCGGAGAAGTTTTCACCAAACTGTGGCTGGCAGATGGATATGTTGTCATGCCGTTGATCACTCTGGGCAGAGATGACCTGAAATCTCTGGAATTAAAGTGCAAAAAAGTACCGGTCTCGGTGGAAAGCCTTTCCCCCGGAGGCAAATGGCTCAAAGTACCTTTCAGCGCAGTTGACAGCAAAAACATCTCTGTCAATCAGGAATTCCGGGCGACCAGACCGTTTGTATTGAGGTTCCGTTTCTGACTTGGCTGAAAAATTTACCGGTAAAATTAATGTTTTTTATTGCCTTGCGGTAAAAGTTCATCTATATTATATCAAGCAATATTTTACCGGAGAATATTATGGAAAAAATCATCAAATTTGACGATATTGCCGCCGCCGTGGAAACATTGTGCGGCAAAGCCGCCATTGAACTGCCGCAGGATGTACTGCAAAAAATCGCCGCTTGTGCCAAACAGGAAACTTCAGAGACCGGCAGAGAATTTTTCCGCCAATACCTGCAAAATGCCGAAATCGCCCGTGAAGAAAATCTGCCTCTCTGTCAGGATACCGGTTTTGCCGTGTTTTTTATCGAAATGGGCGATCAGGTGCGGCTCGACCACGGTCTGATATACGATGCTGTCAACGAAGGCGTCAGACGGGGATACAAAAAATATTATCTGCGTAAATCCATAGACGCCGATCCGATTTTCAACCGGGTCAATACCGGAGATAACACTCCGGCAGTTATCCATCTGGAAATCACCAGCGGCGATTCGCTCCGCATCATACTCGCTCCCAAAGGCGGAGGCAGTGAAAATATGAGTGCAGTTAAAATGCTCAAACCTTCCGACGGCAGACAGGGAGTCGTGGATTTTGTGGTCAATGCCGTCACCGGTGCCGGCGGCAATCCCTGCCCGCCGACAGTCGTCGGTGTCGGTGTGGGCGGCACAGTGGAAAAAGCCGCTTATATGGCCAAAAAAGCCCTGTTGAGAGAAATCGGCAAGCCCAACGCCAACAGCGACTATGCCGAACTGGAAAAAGAGATCCTGCAAAAAATCAATGCTTCCGGAGTCGGACCGCAGGGACTTGGCGGTACTGTTACCGCAATGGCAGTGCATATCGATTATTTCCCCTGCCACCTGGCCAGTCTGCCGGTTGCTGTAAATCTCAATTGCCATGCGGCAAGACACGCGGAGGTGATACTGTGATCAAAATAACCACCCCTTTTACTGTGGCAAAAGCCGATTCTCTGCGTGCAGGTGACCGGGTACTGCTTTCCGGAACCATCATTACCGGCAGAGATGCCGCACACCACCGCCTGACCACTCTGCTGGATAAAGGCGAAAAACTGCCGGTTGAGCTTAAAGATCAAATCATATATTTTGTCGGTCCCTGCCCTGCACCTCCCGGCAAAGCCATCGGCAGTGCCGGCCCCACCACCAGCGGCAGGATGGATGCCTATTCCCCCCGGCTTATCGCCCAATGCGGTTTGCGCGGTATGATCGGCAAAGGCAATCGTTCGGCGGCAGTCATTGAAGCAATGAAACAGCACCGGGCTGTATATTTTGCCGCCACCGGCGGCGCCGGTGCCTTGATTTCCAAATGTATCACCGCCAGCAGGATAATCGCCTTTGCAGACCTCGGTCCGGAAGCGATATATGAACTGCAAGTCCGGGATCTGCCTCTGATCGTTGCGATCGATGCCGACGGCAATACTCTTTACTGATGATTTGATTTTCCTCCGCAGAAATATTATATTGTTTTACAGAAACCAATCAGAGAAAGGAGAAATTAAAATGTCAAAGTTTTTGCTGATCCCGTTTCTTGCTGTTTTTTGTGCAGCGGCACTGTTTGCCGGCAAGGCTCCGGACAACTGGGAAACCGATTTCGATACCGCAAAGAAAAAAGCTGAAAAACTCAGAGTTCCGGTAGTGGTGCTGTTTTCAGGTACTGACTGGTGCCCGCCCTGCAAAATGCTCCGCAAAAGGGTGCTTGATGACAAAAAATTCGGCCGGGCCCTTAAAGACAAGTGCATTCTGCTTTACGTGGATGTCCCGAGAAAATATGATCCTGATTTTGCCAGAGATATGCAGACCAAATACAGTTTTGTCGATCTCCGCAGTGTGCCGACAACAATCATCACTGACAGCAAAATCTCTCATATCAAAAAGCGTATACGACCGGCAAGTATCAAAGATTTTGTCGATGGAGTAAAAGCGGCTTCTCAAACTACTGCCGAATAAAATTCACTTTTCTTCCGCCGGAATGGGCCGTGCCGCCGCTTCTTCGACAGAGAGAAATTCGATGTAGTCGATTTCTGCCAGAGAATATTGGCGGCTGTGCTGGCTGTTGCCGCCAATGACAAGGGCTTTTTTGCGTTTCATACCGCCGAAAAATTCACCGAAATCTTTAAGCACATTGCGTTCCTCGGTGACCCATTTGCCCTCCGGAGTTGCCGCTGTACGCATTGTAACACACCCGAGCTGTACCGCTCCGCCGGAATAATTGCGGATGTATTTTTTTCCAACAGTACCGTGAATTTCCCAGCGGTATCCCACTGAACGCTGTTTCAATGCCGATCCGTCACCGATATATATTACAACCGGCTGATCATCATGATCCTGCCACTGGCCCCAATTCATCTGGGTCACCACCCGCCAGCGCCAGCGCATGACCGGAGTTTTTTCCAGATCGACATTGAGATACTGCATCATCATACCGCTGGATTTGCGGGCTTCCACCACCAATTTACTGTTGCCGTTATTCCCGGAGGGAACAACTGAAAAGACCGTCCGGGGGATCAGGGGGATCTTGCCGATGTAACGCCAGGCAGTATGAAAAGTACCGGGGGTGCTGAAACCTATGCGTTCTCCGCCGGTAAGCAAAGCGGCAGACAATATCAAAAAAAGCAACAGTGATTTTTTCATTATTGATCATTCTGCCTTTTGTTTTCCTGATAATACCGGTATCTCTGCACTATATCCGCCACATATTTTGCCGTATCAGGATAGGTTATCACCACTTCGCCGTCTGTCGTTGCCGGTTTCCACTCTGCCGCTTTTGCCGGGCCGGCATTGTATCCGGCAAGAGCGAGCTGCACTCCGTTTTTATAATCACGGTATTCTTTCAAACCACGGGCAAGATACCAGCATCCGATTTCAAGATTTACCGTTACATTATACAAATCGCTTTCTGCAACTGTATGATGTTTTGCGGCTTTTGCCCAGCCGGCGGCGGCACCCGATGGCAATATCTGCATCAAACCGCACTCTCCGCGGCGGCCGCGGCAATTACGGTCAAAACGGCTTTCGCGCCATATCAACGCTCTGACCAAATCAGGATCGATACCGTGCCGGAGCGCAGCGGCGGAAATTTCCTGCTGGTACAGCCGGTCGTTGCAAAAAATTGCCGCGGGGGAAAATCTCTCAACCAGATAAACAGTACCGAAAATTATAAATGCAACTGCAAGTGTTTTCAAAATTGCCGATATATAATTTTGCATTTTTTCCGGCACGGGGAACCTCTTTTCAAAAATTCACACCGGCAAAACTTTGCAGCATATCAGCGTTTTTTTCAAGGTAATTCAGCACTGTCACGATAAAATCATGGTTGACTTTGCCCCGCAAAACAAGTTTGTTCCCCTCCGGCTTGAACTTAAATATTTTCATCACTTTTCTGCCGAGTTTTTCATCCCGGTTGAAAAGTGCCGCACTGACGCTGCTGGTATAAAAATACCCCATCATTGCCAATGACTGTGCGATGTTTTTATCCGGACAGAGGAGATATCCATCCAAAGCATAAGTATTGCCGTCAGGCGAGAAATAACCGCTCAACCGCAGTGAATATTTCTGCATCACTCCCGGTGTACCATCCAGCGGCGGCATCATAATATCCGCCACCAGCCACACCGGAGCATCTTTTCGCGGCAGTTCCTGACGCATTGCGGGCAGTGCCGCCGGATTTCCCCGCGGCAGGGAAATGATTTTGCTGAAATCTTTTTCAGTAGTCAGCAGCATCACATCCGGAGCAAGTTCGGTCAATACGTTTTTTTCCGTTGCTCCATAGGGGTCTTCGATAACGAAGCAGTCTTTGCCGTTGATTTCGGCACTGGAATATTTGCACCCGCTCAACGCCAGCCAGGAAGGAATATATTTGAGGGCAGCTGAACGCACCAGAAAACCGGCAAGACTGCTGTCTCCACTGAGAGCAAAAAATGCCAGCGCCTCATCCCACTGGGTGATATTTTCCCCCAGAGCCATGCTCTTTTCCCTGATGACTTTTTGCACATCATCACGTTTGAGCACAGCTGACAAACGGGGATGTGAAAAAACAGCCTTGAAATCCAGATACAGCGCTCCGTTTGCATCATTCGGGCAGAATTTGAAAATATCTGCCGCTCCGAGCGGCAGGAGCGCCGTCAGCACTGTCAGCAGGAAAAATATCTTTTTCATCGCTTATTTGGCTTCTTCTGCAACCGGTTTTTTCGGTAATTTCACCTCAATATGCAATTCACGCAACTGCTTGAGGGTAACTTCCGAAGGTGCATTCATCATCAGGTCTTCCGCCTGCTGGTTGAAGGGGAATGCGATAACTTCACGGATATTCGGCACATCAGCAAGCAGCATCACCATACGGTCGATTCCGGGAGCGATACCGCCGTGCGGAGGCGCACCGTGTTTGAAAGCATTGATCATACCGCCGAATTTGCCATCGACCACTTCCGGACCGTAACCGGCGATTTCAAAAGCCTTGTACATGATATCCGGACGGTGATTGCGGATGGCTCCGCTGGAAAGTTCAATACCGTTGCAGACAATATCATACTGCCACGCATAAATATCAAGCGGATTTTTGGTCTGCAATGCTTCCATACCGCCCTGCGGCATAGAGAAAGGATTGTGGGAAAAGACAATGGCTCCGGTCTCTTCGTCTTCCTCAAACATCGGGAAATCAACGATCCAGCAGAAGCAGAAACGATCCTGATCAATGAGATCAAGTTTTCTGCCGAGTTCAGGGATGACGGCTCCACCGACTTTTTGCACGTCTTTTTCTTTGTCTGCGAGGAAAAAGAGGGCATCGCCATCTTCCACACCGCAGGTGTTTTTCAATTCATCGAGAATTTCCGGAGTCAGGAATTTCACGATCGGACTTTTCTGTCCTTCGCCGGTCCAGATGATGTAAGCCATACCTTTGGCACCGTTTTCCTGGGCGAAACCGATCATATCATCAAAGAATTTACGGGGACGATCGACCACTTTGGGAGCTTTGATCGCTCTGACTACGCCGCCGTTTTCCACAGTAGAGGCAAAGGCTTTGAAATCACAGCCGCGGAAAATTTCCGTAACATCCACCATTTCCAGCGGGTTGCGCAGATCAGGCTTGTCAGAACCGAAACGGCGCATTGCTTCACGGTAGGGAATACGCGGGAAAGGAGTTCCGGAAAACTTCTTGGTGCTGAATTTGCAGAAAATATGCTCCATCAAGCCTTCGAGGACAGCAAAAATATCATCCTGCTCCACGAAACTCATTTCGATATCCAACTGATAGAATTCACCCGGACTGCGGTCAGCACGGGCATCTTCATCACGGAAACAGGGCGCGATCTGGAAATAACGGTCAAATCCGGAAACCATCAACAGCTGTTTGAACTGCTGCGGTGCCTGCGGAAGAGCGTAAAATTTCCCGGGATGCAGACGCGAAGGCACCAAATAGTCGCGGGCACCTTCCGGACTGCTGGCAGTCAGGATGGGAGTCTGATATTCGGTGAATCCGGCTTCTGTCATATAACGGCGGACCTCAGCAATAACTTTGCTGCGGAGTACGATATTGTTGTGCAGAGTTTCACGGCGGAGATCGAGGAAGCGGTATTTCAAACGCATTGCCTCGGGGGCACTGTCATCTTTGGCGACCTGAAACGGCAGAACCTCTGCTTCGCCCAGCATTTCCATATCAGTTGCACTGACTTCGATTTCGCCGGTGGCAAGACGGGGATTGACGGTTTCGGCACTGCGGGCGACAACATCGCCGTCAAAGCGGACTACCGATTCCACCCGCCATTTATCCAGAGCCTGATAAAAGGAACGCTCCGGATCGATCACCACCTGGGTGATGCCGTAGTGGTCACGCAGGTCGATAAAAATAATACCGCCGTGATCGCGGACACTGTGGATCCAGCCTGCTATTCTTACTTTTTTCCCGACTTCGCTTTTGCGAAGTTCGCCGCAAGTGTGAGTACGAAACATAATCAAAAAGCTCCCTCGTTTGTTTGCTTTAATTTTTTTATCCGACAGGGAAAAAGTACTTTTCCCTGCAATCGGTTAATATAGCATACCGGAGAAACTTTTTCCAATAAAAAAAAGTACAAAACTCTTATTGTCCGCTTTTTTCTGCAACGACCTCTGCGACAGGAAAAATATTGCCCTCATCCTCTGCAATGCCGTTGTGGTGGTTTAGTGTGAAAACAGCACAACAGCAAAGCTGGAAAATACCCCAGTAAAGGATCAGCATCAATATGTGCCACGCACACCGGGTGAAATCCGGCGGACGGCGTTTGCACAACACCCGCACCACCGTCCATATCACCGCCAGCATAACTGCATCTGCTCCGGCCAGAAACCACACTCCGGCAGGATCGGGCATGATTTGCGGCATCCCGGCAACAGCATTGACCATACCGTAAACCAACAGCGGTATGTAACCGAAAACCAGCAGAAACCATCCGGCAAATCCGGCTCCGGAAACATCTGCCACCGGACAATCTGCTTTGTAAAGTATCATCGCACAGATCACGATCACTGCCAGCACACCGAGTGCGGCAATATCAAAAAGCCGGGCATAGCGGCGTTTTTTCTCGCTGTAACGGCGGCGGCTTTCCTGTCTTTTTTTGCTTTTTTTGCTCATATCAACGTTTCCTTGTGCCGGGGGTTGCTCCGATACGGCGTACCAGGAGATATGTCACATAACCGATCAATACCATAAACAAAATCAGAGCGCTGTAAGCGTGGGGCCACCAGACACCTTCGGTCATCATAGTAAACTCGGACATACCGCCCAATCCGGTTATGACAGTCAACGGCATAAACACCACATTGATGATCGCCAGATATTTCATGATCATCGCCAGATTGTTGCTGACGACCGACACCCTGGCGTCAGACATTCCGGTCAAAATGCCGGCATAGATATTGGCAAGGTTGTCGCACTGCTTGTTTTCAGCGGAAATATCTTCCAGAAAGTCGATTTCATCCTCGTTGAAACCGATTTTTGCCGCATCGTTGCGGAGCCGGGCAAGCAACACCAGATTGCCGCTGGTCGCTGATTCATAGTAGGTCAGACTTTTCAACAGCGAAAACATATTCACCAGCGATTTATTGGTGACGGCATATTCTATTTTGGTCTCGATCTCATCGGAAATATTGCGGATGATACGCAAGTGCTGTAAAAAGTGGGCAGTCGCGTGGTGCAGCAGCCGGAGTAGCACTCCCTGCACTGTATTGCCGCGCAACGGCATTCTGCCGTGGTCAAAAAGCGGCATATGCTCAGCCTGCAATACGATTATTTTGTCTTTAAAAAGAAATGCTCCGATGGATGACACCCTGAAAGACATCCGGCGGTCGACCTGAAAATTGCGCGGCCGTTTCATGATCACCGCGGTGTAGTTCGACTCATATTCAATACGGCTGATCTCGTCTTCGTCCAGTGCTGATGAAAGAGTGTATTCATCAATACCGCATTTTTCGACAAGATAGTTTTTTTCTTCTTCGGTAGGGGCAGAATAAACCTGGATCATCCCCTCTGCGCCATCCGGGCTCAATTGCACACGCCCGTCGACAAGATTGTAACATCTCAACATTTTTAATCCTCCCGCGATACACCAGACACCGGTGTATCCAAATCAATTCAGCGGCAACTTTTGTGAAATGAAGCCGGGGAAGGATTTCAGCGCAAATATCAACGGCAGGACTTCCGACCAGAAAAAACGCTTACATCCCCGGCTTCGCACCATCGGGGAACCGTATCATCACTGTTTGTACTCATTTTCTCCAACCTGAAAGTTTTTTTATATGGCGGCAGAATCCCATATTCTGCCTGTTGGCGGAAATATAACCCCGCAAATGCGATTTGTCAAGAAAAGCGGTGCTTTTTTTTGCAACAACTCTTGACATTCCCCCTCTCCGGAGATATATTTCTCTCATTATGATAAAATACGTCAGAATGCTTCTTCTTTTTTTGACACTCTGTGTTTTTGTGCCGCGGGCTGAATCCATTGACCCGGTGACACTGGCGATTCTCGCCCCGATAGCGATCAGGGCGGCACAGGGTGCGGCCCCTTATGTCGCAAGAGGGATGATAAATCTCGGCAAAGGTGCCTTGAAAATCGGCAAAGATTCACTCCAATTACTGCGATTGCCGTGGGGGTTGTTTCAAATGACATTCCTCTGCGGAGTCGGCGGAGTCCGACCCGGATTTGTCAACTGTCTGCGCGGACTGCTTGCGCCCTGCAAGATGATACTGCACGCCCTGCTGCTGCCGGTTTATATGTTTGGCGTGGAAACCAACTTCTGATTTATGGCAAAATTCCTTCCCAGAGAAAAATACCGCCTCTTGCGGGAAAGGAAAAAAATCTTTTCCCTGCTCAGCGACTGGTACGGTGATGAACGGGCGGAAAACGAGATTTCCTGTCATACCTGCAAAGCAGAATCTATGCAGGATATTCTGGGCAGAGTCAGTTCCGAAATAATTTCCGCAGATTCCGGAGTATTTACTGAAATCTCAGCAAAGTGGCAGGAACTGGCGGGCAATGTCATTGGCAAATACAGCCAACCGGTCTCTTTTCGGGACAAAGAACTTACTCTCGGCGTGCGTCACAGTGCCTTGCTGACAGAGTTGCTCCCATCTCTCGAATTGTTGAAACAGAGGATCAACACCCAAATCCCCGGAGCAGAAATCACCGGCATAAAACTGGAAGTGATTTAAAAGGTTTCGCTCTCTCTTACAAGACGCCGGTATTGCTCAAATATCACGTCTTTAAAGACAAATCCGCGGAAAATCCCGTTGCTGTTGACCACCGGCAGGAACGTCACATTGCGTTTCTCTATTTTTTTCATCGCCAGTGCCAGATCATCATCGGGGCTTACTGTGCCGTAAGGCTTTTTGATCAGATCAAACACCACCAGTTCTCTGGACACAGTCTGGTCGATCAATGCCGCATTCAGAGCGTGACGGCTGACCGTCCCCTGCAGAACCCCGTTTGAATCCACCACCGGGAAAATCCGGCAGGAACTGCATTCTTCCAAAACAAAAGCGGCAGACATCACACTTGTTTCCGGCAGGATATGCGGAGCAGAATCATCCAGATTGAGTCTGACCGGCAGGCGTTTGAGCATCGCCAGATCCGGATCATCAGAGAGCAACTTGTTTTCTATCAGGACTTTGCGATATATGGAATTAGGCTCATAGGGCCGCGAAAACATCCACGACAGAGCCGACACGATCATCAGCGGCACCAGAAGAATATATCCGCCGCAGACTTCTGCGATCAAAAACACTCCCGTCAACGGAGCGCGCATCACCGTCGTAAACACACCGCACATACCTGCCACCAGAAAATTGGCTTCATTGAGTTCCACCAATCCGGTCAGATTGACCAGCCGGGCAAAGGCAAATCCGGTAAAAGCACCGACAAACATCGTCGGAGCAAATACACCACCGTCACCGCCGCTGTCCACAGTAAGCACCGACGCGACTGTTTTAAGAAATACCGCCGCCAGCAGCAAAATCACCAGTGTAACTGTATCCGGCTCGATCCAGCGTAAAAGCGGTGCGGCAGAAATCAACTTATCGGTGTTGCCGTTGAATGTTTCTGCGATAAACAAATACCCCTGCCCGCGCAGAACGGGGAAAATCGTCAAAATGACACAGAGCATAATGCCTCCGGCACAAAGCCTGCTCCACGCTCCGACAAATTTTTTACGCAAAAACGAACCGAGGAAATAACAACTCCGGATGATGTAAATACCGATAAAAGCACACACCACTCCGAGCAGAATATAAAATGGTATCGCCACCGGCTGATAATCAGCGGTAACTTTGAGCATACTGACACTGGCTTCCGGTACGATCAGACGGCTTATTACCGCCGCCACTCCGCTTGCCATAAGCATAGGCACCAGGGCTCCGACGCTGAATTCCGGCAACAGAACTTCCACCGCAAAAAGGACTCCGCCCACCGGGCTGTTGAATATTGCCGAAATCGCCGACGCCGCACCACAGGCAATGAGCAGTATCCGATGCCTTTTATCCACACCGAAAAAAGAACCGGAAGTGGAGCCTATCGCCGCCCCGGTCAGCACACTCGGTGCTTCGAGACCGGCAGAGCCGCCGCAACCGACAGAAAAAGCACTGGAAAGCAAATGGGTGAAAACTTCACGGAACTGTATCCAGACTTTGCGGCGGTTGAGTGCCAGTATCAGCGGGCTTAAACTTTTGGCATATCTTGCCCCTCCCAGCCAGTGCTGTACCAGATAAGAGAGAAATATACCGGCAAAAGGAACAAACATGATCACGCTCAACCACGCGAGTTTGCCTTCCCACAATTCAGTGGAACTGTCGATTTCCATACCGACTTTTTCCAGTTTTTCCACCAGTGTATGCAGCAGTGCCGCCGCCAATGCAGAAAAAATACCGATTATCACCGACGGCACCAGCAGAAACGTGCGGATGCCGAAACGGTTGCGGCAGTCTTTCGCAAAAGTGCGGATCATTCCGCGGTGGATCTTAAGAAAAAAATGGAGCATGATTCCCCTGAATCAGTTTCAAATCAAAACACCGGAAAGGGGCGTATAAACACCCCTGTCCGGTGTATTGTCAATTCACATCGACAGCGGCTCAGAGATTGAGACCGGCGAGAGATTCATCATTGAAAATCTCGTTGCCATCGACGATGTCTTCACCCGGTTTGAGGGCGGCAGTGTATTCTTCTTCGGCGGCTTTGAGATCGGCCTCGGAGAAGTTTTCGCTGACAGCCTTGATGGAAAGACCGATGCGGCGTTCATCATTGTCAACTTTGATGACACGGGCTTCGACTTCATCACCGATTTTGAGAACGTCTTTGACTTTCTCGACACGGTCGCGGCTCAACTGGGAAATGTGGATCAGTCCGTCGATTTTGTTGCTCAATTCAACAAAAGCACCGAACTGGGCGATTTTGGAAACTTTGCCTTTGACCACATCGCCGACTTTGTAGAGCTGGTCGATGTTGGCCCAGGGATCGTCCTCGGCCTGTTTCATGCCGAGAGAAATACGCTGCTGTTCCGGATTGATTTCGAGGATGACGACTTCGACTTCCTGACCGGGTTTGAGCAGTTCGTTGGGGTTGTTGATTTTGCGGGTCCAGCTCATATCGGAAACATGGATCATACCGTCGATGTCGTTTTCGATCTCAACGAAAGCACCGTAGTTGGTCATATTGCGGACTTTGCCGACGATCTTTTTGCCGACGGGATATTTTTCAGCCAGAACTTCCCACGGATTGCGTTCATTCTGACGCAGACCCAGAGAAATACGGCGGGTTTCGCGGACGATTTCCAGCACCACAGCATCGACTTCCTGACCGACGGAAAGGACATCGCTGGCTTTGTTGATGCGTTTGGTCCAGCTCAATTCAGAAACGTGGATCAGACCTTCGATACCGGTTTCCAGTTCAACGAAAGCACCGTAGGGCATGACGTTGACGACTTTGCCGTGAACCTGGCTGCCTTTGGGATATTTTTCCACAACAGCGTCCCAGGGGTTGGCGGTTTTCTGTTTCAGACCGAGAGAAACGCGGCCTTTTTCCTTGTCGATACCGATGACCATAACTTCGAGTTCCTGATCGACGGTGAGGACTTCAGACGGATGGGAGATCCGGCCCCAGGAAATATCAGTGATGTGGAGCAGACCATCTACGCCGCCCAAGTCGATAAAGGCACCGAAATCGGTGATGTTTTTGACTTTGCCCTGACGGACATCGCCCACAGCCATATCTTCGAGCAGTTTGCTGCGCTGATCGCGGAGGGATTCCACCAGAAGTTCGCGGCGGGAAACCACGATATTGTGACGGTCAACATTGATTTTGATAATTTTGACATCAAATTCTTTGCCGATATAATCATCCATATTGCGGACAGGACCGACATCAAGCTGGGAACCGGGCAGGAAGGTCTGGAAACCTTCGACATTGACCATGATACCGCCTTTGACGCGTTTATCCATATAACCTTTGACGATCTGACCTTCGCCGTATTCGGTGGTGATTTTGTTCCAGGCTTTGATAGACTGGGCTTTGGAAAGGCTCAGAGTGGGACAATTCTGACGGTTTTCAGTTTCTTCGAGGTAAACTTCGATTTCATCACCGACATTGACATCGTCAAAGTGGATGAATTCGGAGGCGGGAATGAATCCTTCGGCTTTGAAACCGATATCGACAGAAACACCATCCTGGCGTTTGGCAGTCACTTTACCACTGACGATTTCGCCTTTATTGGGAGTCACAGAGGCGGTGCCGAGGAGTTCTTCCATAGAGGCAGGCATGTCGCTGAAATCGAGAAAATCGGCTTCGAAATTTTTGTCTTGCATTTGTTTTTTCTTTTTTGGTTAGTTGATTTATTTACTTGAACTATAACATCGGAAGCAGCCCCGTGCTGCGACCGACCCGGTTAAAATCCTAATATACAGCACATTACTGCAAAAGTCAAGAAAAATATTTCGTTTTTGAGCAAAACAGACTTGCACACATAAGCTTTGCGGGTTATATTACATAGCAACCAAAAATGGATCCGTAGCTCAGTCGGTTAGAGCAGGTGACTCATAATCTCCGGGTCGGCGGTTCAAGTCCGTCCGGATCCACCAGCACATTTCAACTGCCCCAAAAGCAGTTTTCAATTTGTAAACCCCGGAATATCCGTACAGGATTCCGGGCTTATTGTGCAAGTACTGATCGCAGCAAAAAAATGAGCAAGATATGAAACATTGTCGATTTTTTTCCGTCGTTGTCCTGATATTATTTGCTATCCCCGTATTTTGTTCCGGAAACGATTATAATTTCATTATTTTCGGAGACACGCACTACTCCTTTGCCGAAGCACACGATCTGGATGCACTCTCTCCACGTCGGAAGGTCGAAGTCAAACGCAATTTGAATTTCTGGAGCAAAACTGCCGGAAATCTTTTTGATCTGGCGGTTTCCACACGGGATGCGCAAACCATTGCCGTTTTGCAGGCAGGTGATCTCATTCAGGGCGACGGCAAAGATGCCGATGCCCAAACTCAATTGATCACGGGAGCAATAAAAACTTTCAAAGACAAATTTGCCGACCTGCCCTTTTATTTCACCAAAGGCAATCACGACATCCGGGTCGGCAAAGCCCAATGGAATACTTTTGACACGATTTTTCCGGAATATCTGAAAAAACTGCCCGGCAGCAGTGATCACAAAAAAAGCAACTGCATTGTCGATCTCGGCAGGGATGCCATAATCATTTTTGATTCCTTTTACCGTCCGGATCACCAATGGGCGATCGATGCCATAGAAAAAATGCACAACAAAAGATACATTTTCCTGCTGACTCATTATCCGATGGTCGGAACCGCAAAATATTACGGATACTATCATCCGGAATTACAGCAGAAAATCATGCAGCGCAATGTCATCATCATATGCGGTCACATTCACCAGACCGGGGTCGCCGGAAACGGCAGAAGCTTCACTCAACTGACCGCAAGCTCCATTTCCGCAGCGATCGCTCCGATGGAACTGCGTCTCTCTGATTATGATACATTCCGCAAGAGCCGCAAAGACGGGAAACTTATCGCAGAGCTTGACAGGCTTTTTCCGGACGGGATGGAAAATTTCACATTGTACCGCGGAGCAGGTTTTGTCAAACTGCAAGTCAGTCAGAAAAAAATAACCGCCACGATTTTTGATGCAGTTGCTCAAAAGCAAGTAGCGGTCTGGCAATTATATCCGCAGATCAAACAGCTGAATTGATTTCAGATTTCACCCGGCATATCTGATTATTTTTCTTTAAGTACTTTACCCAATGCTTTCCACGCCAGTTTGGGCAGGCGGTATTCGTTGACAAGTCCCTTGTTGTTGAAACCACGCGGCGTCCCCGGACAATGACGGGAAGTCTGACAGGTGCGGGTATCACAATACTGCCAGAGCGAAACACCGGAATAATCATCCCGGTCACGGATCTCCCGGATGGCGGTCGACATATAATCTGCCGCCCAGTCTTCGCTCCACCGGAAACCGCTGTGATCACCGTAGATGGCACCACAGCCGATTTCGCTGATAATCAGGGGTTTTTCGGGGAAAAGTTCAGCGATATCGTGAAGTCTTCTGCCGATCGCTTCCGGGTCAAATATCATCGCATTGGTATCATACCAGTCAGGATAGGTGTTGACAGAAATAATATCCATCAGCCGGATACATACATCGATCGCCGGACGGCAGGTAGCAAAAGTCACCGGCCGGCTCGGATCCATACTTTTTATGGCATCACGCAAACGGGTGATCAGCGGGATGGATGTTTCAGCTTCCCCGGCGCACTCATTGAGAAATCCCCAGCAGATCACCGACGGATGATTGAAACTTTTGCGGACCATTTTGCGGCACTGCTCTTCCTGACGGTCTCCGAAAAGCGGATCGGTCAGATCTTCGGCGGTATTTCCCCAGCCGAGTGCCTCCTCCCAGACCAGAAGTCCCAGTTTGTCAGCACAGCGGAGCATGAATTCTTTTTGCGGATAATGAGAACCGCGGATGAAATTGAATCCCTGACGCTTGATGGCAAGAAGATCATTCCAGATCAGACTTTCAGGTGTGGCGGAACCGAATTCCGGATGGGCTTCGTGGCGGTTCACCCCGAGCAGTTTCACCGGTTTCCCGTTGAGCAGCAGTCTCCGCCCCTGCCAGTCAAGTATGCGGATACCGAATTCCGCCACACAACCATTGACCGAAACCTGATGCAAGTGAGGATCGTCCGGAGACCAGTAGTGCCACTCCGGCACCTGCATCACCACTTTTTCAGCGAAAGGAACGATCTGAGCTTTTTTGTTGTCAAAAGAAATTTCCAGAGTTTCCGGAGCAGGCTCTACAGCACTGATACGCAATTCCACACTGCCGGGCTCTGCGGCAAGCGGAATTACTTCGACCCGGTCGATCATACCGGGGACAAGCCGCTGGATCGTCACTTTATCATAGATACCGTTGTAACCGAAAAAATCATAAAACGGACGGAATACCGAGGAATGCTCATCATCGCGGATATTATCGGTCACAATAACAAGTTCGTGCTCTCCGGTTTCCCCGGCATCAAAATCATACTCTTCCTGTGAATACCCCAGCACACTGCTGCCGACAAGTCTGCCATCCCAGTAGATCCGGCTGTGCAAACCGGACGTAACAGTCAAACGCACCATGCCATCGATGGCGATTTTGCGGCGAAAAGCGGCGTACCCATCCGGTCCCAGGCGCTCCGTAAGGGCATCTGCACACACCGGCACCGGCGCGATGGCATCGAATTCCGGCATATCACAAGTCGTACTGTAGCCGAAATCCCAAAGGCCGTCAAGTTCAAATTTCCGGCAATTGTCACTTATTTTCATATTCTGCCTCCTTTTTATTACAATGTTATCATAAAATAGCCTATACTCATATTGAAAACCTTGACTATCTTACGAAAAAACAGCATTATATTATGAAAATCATCTTATTTCTCTCCGCCGACTACTTTGCTGCGGATATATTTTGCACTGCGGATGCCGGTCAAAGCCGATATGATCCGCTCTCTGCCGGTGATGATATCGACTTCACAACGGGAGCCGAAACGCAACGGCTGCTGTTCCCCGGCAAGGACGATTTTAACGGGATAATAATTTACATCATCCTGCATTACCGGCAACTGGGAAATCACATCGACTGTGCCGTAAAAGTAACCGAAGTCAAGATAGTTATACTGGTTGCAGTAAATGCGAACTTTCTGACCCGGGGCGACTTTGTATATCTGCTTTTCATCGACATAAGCGATAACTTTTTTACTGCGGTTGGCAGAAAGTTTAACGATCACCTCCCCGGTTTCGTAATAACCGCCCGCCCGCGGCGGGATGTCTGTGACCACTCCGGCATCGGGCGCCCGGATGATATAATCCTCAAGTTTCTGTTTTTCCATTTTAAGATCATCCTGTTTGCTGGCAAGTTTCTGCCGCAGCAACTCCAATTCTCCGGCGGCTTTGGCGATGATCTCATCCTCGATACCCTGTTTCAAACGGGAAAAATCCTCCTCCAGTCTTTCCACGGTTTTCCGGTTGGAAATCTGTTCCAGTTCCGCCTGCAGAAACTCTTTGCGGGTGACAAGTTTCTGCTCGTAAAGCTTGCTGTAAACTTCCAATTCCTTGCTGGTACGGACATCTTTTTCCCTCGCTTCTTCCAGCTGTTTTCTGGTGTGCCGGTAGTAGTCGGGCAGCGGGTCTTTTTTGAGCAGGGCGAACTCCCTCTCCTTAACGGAAATTTCCAGATTGAGTTCTTTGATTTCATTGGCGATGCGGGCAATGACATTCTGCTGCTCGCGGTCATCCATACGGATGAGTTCATCGCCGCGTTTCACCTCGTCCCCCTCTCGGTGGCAGATTTTCACACTGCGGGCGGAAACCAGAGATTTCAGAGCATATTCTCTGATGCCGGCTACACTGCCGGCACCTTTGACGATATCATCCATCGAGCCGAATATCAACACCGCCAGCACTATCAGCAAAACGATCCCGATGGATAGCAGCATACGGCGGAATCCCTGCAATTTTTTCTGAAGATGCACCCGTAAATTTTCCGGACACTGTTCGATTTTCATAGTTGCCGCTCCTTATGCCCGATCCGCAAGTTTTTTCTGGTTCCGGTAAAGTTCTCTGTAAGCACCATCTATATTGATAAGTTCATCGTGAGTGCCTTTTTGAACTACGGTGCCCTTATCCATCACAACGATAAGATCGGCATTTTTGATTGTGGACAGGCGGTGGGCAATGATTATCGTGGTACGGTCTTTCATCATATTATCCAACGCTTCCTGCACCAGAAATTCCGAAACTGTATCCAAGGCACTGGTGGCTTCGTCAAGGATCAGTATCGACGGATCGGTCAGCACGGCTCTTGCAATGGCAATACGCTGACGCTGACCTCCGGAAAGCGACGTGCCGTTTTCGCCGATGACAGTATCAAATCCCAGCGGCAGATCGTTGACAAATTCGGTAACATTTGCCATTTCTGCGGCTTTTTCGATATCCTCCTGAGTGGCATTTTTTTTGGCGTAAGCAATGTTTTCCCGGATCGTACCGGAAAAAAGAAACGGATCCTGCAATACCACTCCGCAATTGTTGCGATAAGATTCTATGGCAAACCGCCGGATGTCGATACCATCGACCTTGATCCCGCCGCTGTTGACATCGTAGAAACGCAAAAGCAGATTGCTGATCGTGGTTTTGCCGGAACCGCTGGCTCCGACAAGAGCAACTTTCTGCCCCGGAGAGATCGTCAGCGAAAAATCCGATATCGTCTGTTCTTTTTCCTGATCGTATGCAAAACAGACATTTTTGAATTCGATTTCGCCTTTGAGGCGGTCAACCCGTACCGGATGCGGCGCTTCCTGGATTTCCGGGATGGCTTCCAGCAGCGACATGATCCTGCCGGCACCGACCATACCGCCGGCAAAAACACTGCTCATATTGGAAAGAATATTCAACGGAGCAAGCAGCATCGCGATATATCCGTAAAATGCCACAAATTCACCAATAGTCAATGTATTGCTCTGTACCAGAAAGACCCCCATACCGACAGTCGCCAGATGAGTGAGCAGTGCCAGAAAATCGTAAACCGTCCACAAATTTGAATTTTCTGTCGCCACCCGCATCTGATAATACAACTGCGGACGCATGGCGTTGAAAAAATTCAATCCCTCCGCCGCACCTTTGCCAAAAGCTTTCACCACTTTGACTCCGTGAAGCGTTTCAGAGAGAACCGAGGACATTTCAGAATATACTTCTGCAAGATGCTTGGTGTCTTTTTGCAGTTCTTTGCGGAAAAACCGGTAATTGAAATAGTGCAGAGGCAAAGTCAGTCCCACCATTATCGCCATTTGCCAACTGATATAAAACATCATCGCAAAAAGCAGCAGCATCAACACAAACTGCTCCAGAAACTGGGCTATCGCCGACTGGGTGGTACTCAGCAGATTGACGTCATTGGTAACATTGGAAATCAGTTTACCGGTATGAACTTCTTCGTGAAACCGCAGAGAAAGGTTGTGCAGATGGCGGAAAATTTTCTGGCGCAGCCCGATCATGATCCGCACGCCGACATACCCCATCAGAAATGCCGAGATGTAACGCAGCAGACCGCGTACCATAAAAAGCAGCACCATTACCACTGCCACCACCCAAAAAAGGACATAATCGGAATTGGGGATCACCCGGTCAATGGCGATTTTGAGCATCCACGGCATCGTGGCACCGATAACATTCATAACGATAGTGGAGCATACCGCCATCAGGATCAGGGGATAGTATGGTTTGATGAACTTCAAAAATTTTTTGAATTTTTCCTGCTCATACTGTCCAGTCAGTGTCTCGCCGGATTTCTTTCCATTGGACTCCATAAAAAAATATACCTTTTCCCCTTCTTGTATTACCGGTGTCCTGCACAAAAAAAACAGTACCGAAACCTGGTACTGCACCAAAAATGTATCACAGAGGAAAACTTTTTGCAAACTGTTTTTTTGAATTTTTCGTGTTTTTTTTTCAACTTTCGCCAAATAATCCGTTATTTTACCGTCAAGCTTGCAATTACGCTAAACAAAAGTTATATTACTTGCAGTAATATTATTCTATATCAGGAGTTGAAAATATGATAAGTAAACTTATACAAAACTATCCTGTTCTGAAATCGTGTGAAAAAGAGATTTTATCTCTCGTAAAACTGATGACGGATACTTTCCGCAACGGCGGCACTTTTTTTTGCTGCGGCAACGGCGGTTCGGCGGCGGACTGCAGCCATATCTGCACCGAACTGCTCAAAGGTTTCGTTTCCAAACGCCCGCTGAATGACAAACTCAAATCAGAATTCACCGCCGCTTTCGGCAGTGAGGGCAGAGAGATCGCAGATCAACTGCAATCCGGTCTGCGGGCTGTGGATCTTGCCGGAAGCAGTGCTTTTATCACCGCAGTCAGCAACGATATCGATGCTGATCTTGTTTTTGCCCAGAATCTGCTCGCACTGGCAAAAAAGGATGATATTCTGCTGGCGATTTCCACCAGCGGTAATTCTGCCAATATCAAAAAAGCTCTGATGGCGGCAAAAATCGCCGGAGTAAAAAGTTTTCTTTTGACCGGTTCCGGGCATGGTATTTGCGAAAAATACGCCGATACCGTCATCGCAGTGCCGGCAGAGGAAACTTACAGGATACAGGAATTGCATCTGCCGGTATATCACGCCGTTTGCCGCGAAGTGGAACATAATATTTTTTCGTAAGTTGGGAAATATAAAGTGAAAATTTTTTCGACCCTGACCATTATTGCCGCTGTGTTTTTTTCAGCCACGGCACTGGAAATATCTGATTTCAAAAACGGAGCAGTTGCCCTCACTTTTGATGACAGCTGGGGAGAAAACTGGGTAAAAGCAATACCGCTTTTTGAAAAATACAATGCCCGTGCAACATTCTTTTTTACCGGGGCAATCACGCCTCAATATATCAAAGCTATGAAAACTCTGCAGCGTCACGGTCACTCTGTCGGGCTGCACAGTCTGCACCACAAAAACGCCCTGCCCGCCATAGCGGAATCAGGAGCCGGAGCCTACATCGCCGCGGAGATCACCCCGCAACTGGAAGTCTGCCGTGCCAACGGCATTGATGTCAGATATTTTGCCTACCCCAACAACCGCCGCTCGGATGAAACTGACCGCGCCCTGTCCGGGATTTTCAAACGCTTCCGTGCCGGAGCCGGACAAAAAAAGAGAGGTTACCGGATCGCTGATGCAGAAAAAACCTTTATCCCCGTGGCAGACATACCGGCAACGGTGAACTTCGGAGGGCACGGTATCGGCGAATACTACCTGACCACCACCGGCAATCTGGATGAAGCTCTGGAAAAAGCCGCAAGAGAAAATAAACTTATCGTCTTTTTTTCCCACGACATTTCACCAGATGCCAACAAAATCAGTATGCCGACTCACCTGCTTGAATATATTTTGAAAAAGGCTTCAGCCCTCAATATGAAAATCATCGGATTTGATGAATTGCCGGAGTAATAATTATGGCATTGAAAATTTATTTCGCCGGAACTCTTTTTGACCACAAAGACCTTTTGGGCAATCTGCTGGTGGCGGATGCGGTGGAAAAACTTTCCGGACGCCGTTACGAAGTCATACTGCCGCAGGAAAACGAATCCAATTCCTGCCGCAATCTGGACGACATCCGCAACAGCGATCTGGAAATGCTTTTGGAGTGTGACCTTATTGTCGCCAATTTTGACGGACAGGAACTGGATTCCGGCACCGTAGTGGAATTTATGTTTGCCAAAATGCTGGATTATCCGGCATTGCTTTTGCGGACAGATTTCCGCAATTCCGGCGACAGCGAGTTTCCCGACAGCGATCCCTGGAATCTTATGTGTTCCGGTTATCCCCGCAGCCGGAGCAAAATACTCCACGCTATGCGGCTTTATCATCAGAGCAAAGACTCCGTCAGTAAGAGTTCTACTGTCAATGCGATCTGCCGCAGTATTGCCGGAGAAATCATCGCCGCCTGCGATGAATTGACCGCCGAAAAATCGTGGATAAAACCGGATGAATTGCCTGCAGTTTACACCCACGTCTGCCGGGCGGCAGGAGAATCGTTTGCCGGACTTTTTCCGGCGGAAAGAATTTCGCAAATCGTCAGGCGGAAAATATCTTCCGGCATTTACTGAAACTCTGTAATGTAAAAAAACGCCATCCGGAAATCCGGATGGCGTATTATTTTACCTTTTTTCAAGGAATATGCGGCAATTACATCATGCCGGGCATACCGCCCATACCGCCGGCGGGCATAGCCGGTTCTTTTTCTTCCTTGACATCAGTGATGAGGCATTCGGTGGTCAGGAGCAATCCGGCAACCGATGCGGCATTCTGCAAAGCAGAACGGGTAACTTTGGCAGGATCAAGGATGCCTGCTTTGAGCATATCGACATATTCGCCGGTGGCAACGTTGAAACCGGTGTTGCCTTTGGCGGCTTTGACGTGTTCAACCACGACACTGCCTTCGTAACCGCCGTTGACGGCGAGCTGACGCAGGGGTTCTTCCACGGCGCGTTCCACGATTTTGGCACCGATGGCTTCGTCGCCTTCCAAACCGAGATTGGCGATGACAGATGCGGCACGCACCAGAGCGACACCGCCGCCGGCCACAATGCCTTCTTCGACAGCGGCACGGGTGGCGTGCAGAGCATCATCGACGCGGTCTTTTTTCTCTTTCATTTCAGTTTCAGTAGCGGCACCGACGCTGATAACTGCTACACCGCCGGCGAGTTTTGCCAGACGTTCCTGCAGTTTTTCACGATCGTAATCGCTGCTGGTTTCTTCAATTTCACGACGGATCTGACCGACGCGGCCCATAATGGCTTCCTGACTGCCGCAGCCTTCCACGATGGTGGTGTTTTCTTTGGTGACAGAAATGCGTTTGGCTTTGCCGAGCTGGGAAATGGCGACATTTTCCAGTTTGATGCCGAGATCTTCGGAAATGCAGGTACCGCCGGTCAAAATGGCGATGTCCTGCAGCATAGCTTTGCGGCGGTCACCAAAACCGGGGGCTTTGACAGCACAGATATTGAGGATGCCGCGCATTTTGTTGATGACCAGAGTGGCAAGTGCTTCACCTTCGACATCTTCGGCGATGATGAGCAGGGGTTTGCCTTCTTTGGCGACATTCTGCAGGAGGGGGAGCATATCGTTGAGATTGCTGATTTTTTTCTCATGGATGAGGACATAGCAATCTTCGAGATTGGCTTCCATTGCTTCGGTATCGGTCACGAAATAGGGGGAGAGATAACCTTTGTCGAACTGCATACCTTCGACCACATCCAGAGTGGTTTCGAGGGTTTTGGCTTCTTCGACGGTGATGGTGCCGTCCTGACCGACTTTTTCCATAGCATCGGCGATGATGTTACCGATGGTGGTATCGCCGTTGGCGGAAATAGTGGCGACCTGGGCAGTTTTGTCGGAAACTTCGACGCTCAATTTTTTCAATTCATCAACGATAGCGGCAACGGCTTTGTCCACGCCGCGTTTGAGAGCCATGGGATTGCTGCCGGCAGTAACGTTTTTCAGACCTTCGCGGTAGATCGCTTCGGCAAGCACAGTGGCAGTGGTGGTACCGTCACCGGCGACATCATTGGTCTTGCTGGCGACTTCTTTGACCATCTGGGCACCCATATTGGCATAGGGGCACTGCAATTCGATTTCTTTGGCGACGGAAACACCGTCTTTGGTGATGGCGGGAGCGCCGAATTTTTTGTCGATGACCACATTGCGGCCTTTGGGACCGAGGGTGGCTTTGACGGCTTTGGAAAGCAGGGTCACACCTTCGAGAATGCCGCGACGGGCTTCTTCAGAAAAAACAAGTTGTTTAGCCATAATAAAAATTTCCTGTTATATGCTTTTGGTAAAAATGCTCAACCGACGATAGCGAGAATATCATCCTGATTGATGACTTTGTATTCTTTGCCGCCGACTTTGACTTCGGTGCCGCCGTAACGGCTGGTCAGAACGATATCACCGACTTTGACATCAAAGGGGATCTTGTTGCCTTTTTCGTCACATTTGCCGGTGCCGAGGGCGACGACTTTGAATTCCTGGGGTTTTTCCTTGGCAGAATCCGGGATCAGGATGCCGCCTTTCATTTCTTCGGTGTTCTCGCAGATTTCGAGCAGGACCCGGTCAGCGAGCGGTTTGATGTTGACATTTGCCATTTTTTATCTCCTTATTTTGTTTATTCAGCCAATGCTGATTTATTTACATTTACCATCCGGAGAAAAGATTCTCCGGATGGCTCTCTTCATAATAAATCCTCTGTCACGCGTTTTTTCAACTGCGTTTCAAGCGAAATCCATTAATCAACGACTTCGGCATCGACAACGCCGTCGTCATTTTTGCCGGCATTGGCAGAAGCATTATCCTGCGGCGGCGGAGTACCGGCACCCTGTGCCTGCTGCTGACTGTACATTGCTTCGCCCATTTTCATGGCGAGTTCTTCCAGTTCTTTCATAGCGGATTTCATACCATCGGTGTTGTCGGCGGCAATTTCTTTTTTGAGATTTTCGATTTTGCCTTCGATACCGCTTTTCACTTCGGCCGGGATCTTGTCGCCATTGTCTTTGAGTTGTTTTTCCAACTGATAGACCATAGATTCGGCATGATTTTTGGTTTCGATGCGGTCTTTGGCGGCTTTGTCATCTTCGGCATGGGCTTTGGCTTCATTGACCATACGTTCGATTTCCGCTTCGGAAAGTCCGCTGGAAGCAGTAATAGTGATATTCTGCTCTTTGCCGGTGCCGAGATCTTTGGCAGTGACGTGCAGAATACCGTTGGCATCGATATCAAAAGTCACTTCGATCTGCGGCACGCCACGGGGAGCCGGAGCGATACCATCCAGTTTGAAAAGCCCCAGACTCTTGTTGTCTTTGGCGAGTTCGCGTTCACCCTGCAGCACCCGGATATCCACAGCGGGCTGATTGTCAGCGGCAGTACTGAAAATTTCACTGCGTTTGGTGGGGATGGTGGTGTTGCGTTCGATAAGCCGGGTCATAACGCCGCCCATGGTTTCAATACCGAGTGAAAGCGGAGTGACGTCGAGCAGCAGTACATCATTGACCTGACCGCCCAGCACACCGCCCTGAATTGCGGCACCGGCGGCGACGACTTCGTCGGGATTGACACCTTTGTGGGGTTCTTTGTTGAAAATATTTTTGGCAGTTTCCTGCACTTTGGGCATACGGGTCATACCGCCGACGAGAATGACTTCTTTGATGTCGGATGCGGCAACACCGCTGTCGCGCAGACAGTTTTCGCAGGGTTTACGGCTGCGTTCCAGCAGCGGTTCGCAGAGGCGTTCCAACTGGGCGCGGGTCATAGTGATATTAAGGTGGATGGGACCATCCTGATTCATAGTGATAAAGGGCAGGTTCACATCGCTGGACATACTGCTGGAAAGTTCACATTTGACTTTTTCCGCGGCCTCTTTCAAACGCTGGAGGGCCTGGGCATCTTTGCGGAGATCAACGCCGTTTTCTTTCTGGAATTCATCTGCCAGATAGTCGATGACAGCCTGGTCGAAGTCATCACCGCCGAGGTGAGTATCACCATTGGTGGCTTTTACTTCAAAGACACCGTCGCCGATTTCCAGAGTGGAAATATCAAAAGTACCGCCGCCGAGGTCATATACTGCGACGATTTCTTCAGATTTTTTATCCAGACCGTAGGCAAGAGCAGCGGCAGTAGGTTCGTTGATGATACGCAGACCTTCCAGACCGGCGATCTTACCGGCGTCTTTGGTGGCCTGACGCTGACTGTCATTGAAGTAAGCCGGGACAGTGATGACTGCCTGGGTCACTTTTTCGCCGAGATAGGCTTCGGCGTCGGCTTTGAGTTTCTGCAGGATCATTGCAGAAATTTCCGGCGGAGAATAGACGTGATCGCCGACTTTGACGTGAGCGTCGCCATTGGGGGCTTCCACGATTTCATAGGGAGAAAGTTCTCTTTCGCGGGTGGCTTCCGCATACTTGCGGCCCATCAGACGTTTGATGGAAAAGATAGTGTTTTTGGGATTGGTCACTGCCTGACGTTTGGCAGTCTGACCGACCAGACGTTCACCGGTTTTGGTGAAAGCAACGATTGACGGTGTGGTACGGTTTCCCTCTGCATTGGGAATGATCTTGTATTCACCGTTGTCCATTACTGCCATACAGCTGTTGGTAGTACCGAGGTCGATGCCGATAATTTTACTCATAACGAAAACTCCTTTTTTTGTTGTTTTTGATTTTAAATCGTTACGCAACTTTTATCAGCAATTTGCGTGCCAATACATTTCAGTGTCAAAAAAGCACTGTTTTCGGCCAAAAGTGTGACACATTGACACACCTGATGTGACTTGGTTGTCACACTGTGCCACAAATGGCACACCAATAAAAAGAAAAACCGCCGGAAAAATTCCGGCGGTCGAGATCAACTGCAAATCAGTGACGACGCTGTTTGGCTTCACGACGTTTGATTTCGCTGGGTTTCTCATAGTGACGGCGATTACGCAATTCTTTGAGAGTACCCTCTTTGTCGAGTTTCTTTTTCAACCGGCGCAAAGCGCGGTCGATGATCTCGCCTTTCTTGACGCGAACTTCCGTATCCATAGATTTCACCCCCTTTCGTCGTTTCCGGTGTTAAACATTCTCTTAATATAGCACTGCAAATTATTTTTTGCAAATCATTCCCAGTTGCCATCAAAGTTGAAAGTGGTATTTTCCGGAGCTTTCCAGTTGGCGTTGCGCAAGTCGTAAAAATCTGCACATCCCGGCACCCGCGGCACTGAAACCACTGCTTTGGGATAAACTCTGGTCAGATTGCTGAAACGGTCGTGGACGGATTCAAACTCATTGCCTTTTTTATCGTGAAAAAATCCGGTTTTCGGCACTGCGGCACGGCTGACCAGCAAAGCCGGACGCCCGAGCCGGTAAACTTCCAGCGGCAGTATGGATTTATCCCGCATATTTTCGATGGAAGTTTTTTCCAGTTCGATATGACACGTCGCCTGTATTGCGCCGAGCCTGGCGATTTCCTGAACCGCCATACTGTTGGCTGCCGGCAGCGGGAAACTGGTGACGATTTCCACATTTCCCAGACCTTCAAAAAGAGCAAAACCATAGAGAGATGTGACTCTGAAACGTTTTACGCCCCGGCTTATGGCACTCTCTATTGCTTTGCGCAGAGCCGGTAATTTGCTTTCGGCACAGAATTCCGGCAGGACGGCTTCACCCGAAAAGCGGTTCAATTCAAATACATTGTCGGCTCTGCGGGCGCGCCGGTTGGCTGGTTCGGCACCATTGTAACTCAAAGCGACAGTTTCCACGCTTTTTTCAGGCAGTTTCGCCGGTTGTACTTTAAGATAATCCCGGCGGAACTTTTCCATCGCGATCCCGGAATCACCGATAACCTGTGCCGGGACAAGCGAATCCGCAACGTGTTTCCAGAATCCGCGGCGGATGATTTTCAATTCAGCTGCCGGTAAGAAATATTTCCCGTCAATTTCCGCTGTGAAGTTTCCGAGAGCAAAATCGGGAGAATCGGCGTGGGCAAATTCACGCTGTAACTGCTCTGCTGAAACTGCCGATTTCACCGCCGGAGCGAGCGAAACCGATTGCACGAACTCTTTCAGAGGAGCATTCAGGCATTTGACAGAAATTTTTGATCCGCTGACAGTCAATGCCAGATCGAGTCTTTTTTTCCTTTCCGGCAGAGCCGCCAGGCGGCGGGAAAAATCTTCGACGCTTTCGCCTATTTTAAAGACACTGCCGCCCATCGGCACAGGTTTATCACAACAGATGAAAATCCTTTGCCCGGCCTTGGCCCGTGCCGCCGGACGGTTTTCTACAAAAATCTTGGTCAAAGTAACCGCTACACCGTCATCTCCGCTGGGCGGCTGTACCCGCAGACGGTCCCCCAGCCCGACCCGGCAATTTGCGGTAAAACCGAAACCATTATCCTGGATGCTTTCCACAGTACCGCACCGCAATCCGGATGCACCAAAGGCATCCGGACGGATGAGGTTTGCAGTCGATTCGGCGGTATAAAAACCATGCGACCAGCGGCGGCCGTAGGCGTGACTTAATATATTTCTGGCTTCACCGAGATGCTCCGCCATTTTTTCCTGCGGCAAATCAAGCAGCAGACGGTAAGCAGAAACTGCCGCGGCAACATAATCCGGCTGGCGCAGCCTGCCCTCTATTTTAAGCGATTCGATACCCATTTTGCGGAACTGAGCGAGCAGTTCGATACCGCAGAGATCCTGCGGCGAAAAGAAAAATCCATTGCCGTCACGGGAAAAATAGCGGCGGCGGCAGGGTTGTTTGCATTTGCCGCGATTGCCGCTTGCTCCGCCGAGAAAAGAGGAAAAATAACACGCCCCGGAAAGCGAACAGCATAACGCTCCATGGACAAAACATTCCAATTCCAGAGGAGTCGATTTGCGGATGTCGGCAAGTTCTTTCATCGTGACCTGCCTTTCCAGCACCACCCGTTTTACGCCCAGTTCTGACGCCACCTGCAATCCTGCGGAATTGTGGAAACCCATCTGAGTCGAAGCGTGCAATTCCAATTGAGGAAAATACTCTCTGGCGATACGCAAAACTCCAAGATCCTGCACCAGCAGGGCATCCGGAGCGAGATCCTGCAGCAGAGCAAGAGTCTGCACCACTTCCGGCAGTTCCTGCTCTTTGACCAGAGTATTGAGAGTAACATATACTTTTTTACCTCTGGCGTGGGCATAATCGATCACTTTGCCCATCATATCAGGGGTGAAATTTTCACCTCTTTCTCTGGCGTTGAATTTGGCAAGCCCGGCATACACAGCATCTGCTCCCGCCTCAAATGCCGCCAATGCACAGGCGGGGGAACCGGCAGGTGCAAGCAGTTCCGGCACGAAATCTTTTTTAACCATATTTTACTCCAATCTTATCCGCGGATCAGCCCACGCATAAGCAAGATCCGCCAAGAGATTTATTACTACAAAAAGCAGTGCGCTCAACACTACGATCGCTTTCAAAAGCTGGATATCCGAATTATACAGGGCATCCACACCGGCAAATCCCAGTCCCGGTATCCCGAAAAAAGATTCCAACAGCAGACTGCCGGTAAAAAGAAAGGGCAGTGACGCACTCGACCGGGTGATTATCTGCAAAACTGCATTCCGCAAAAGATGCTTCCCGTAAACCGCCGCGGGAGCGGCACCTTTGGCGACCGCTGTCCGTAAATATTCCCGATGCAGTTCGCCGACCAGCACAGTACGGTAAAAACGCAGATTTCCACCGATACCGCACGCCGTCCCGACCAGCACCGGCAAACCGAAACTTTTCCAGCTTTCAAAGCCCCATAAAGGAAAAAGTTCCAGATAATAACCCAGATAATACTGGGCAAAAATAATCACCGCAAGATAACTTACACTCATCCCGGAAACCGCTATAATGACCAGAGTTCTATCCAGCCACCTGTCTCTGAATGCGGCACTTATCAGAGCCAGTATCACTGAAAAAAAGAGTTCTCCGAAAAAAATCGGTATCATCAGCATCAGCGAGGGGATTATACTTCGGGAAAGTATCCCGCTTATCGGCTCTCTGGTAGTTACAGTCCTGCCGAAATCAAGCACCCGCACA
>JAZONW010000042.1:0-66438 GCA_045654745.1 Victivallaceae bacterium
AATGGAAACTGAAAACACCAATGTTGTGGAGCCGCAGAACGCTGCTCCGGTCGTCAATCCCTTGGATGAACTCGGTACTGCCATTGAGGATTTCAAGCTCAAAATTAAGGCAATGTTTGAGGAATCAACGGTATTGAGCCGTAAGGTTAAGGAAGTCGCTTTGATTCAGAAGCAGAAAGAGCGCGACTTCATCCAAGCCCGCCGTGCCATCGAGCGAATCCGGATGGCAATTTGAACCGAACCAATAACCGAAGTCCCGGAGGTTAATGCCTGCCGGGACTTCTTCATTCAGGAGAAAAGATTATGTTGAAACTCAATGCAAGTTATTCAAAGAAAGTGCCTGCAGAGGGCGATTACACCAGTCAGAGTTACCATGCCAGTATCGAAGTTGAATTGCCGAATGGTTTGTCCGCTGAACAGCTCAATGGTAAAATTCACGAAACTTTTGAAATGGTACGTAATTCAGTTGAAGCTGAATTACACGGAAATCCCCCCGCTTCTGCACCGGTAAATGGCGTTCAAAACACTCAAAATCGGCACGGTCAACCCACTCCCCCAGCGAGCCCCAAACAGATTAAATTCATGCTTGATCTGGCACGTACCAAAGGCATTACTCCGCAGCAGATTGCCGCCCAGCATGGCGTAGCGACTGTCGAGCAGATGAGCAAGCGGCAATGTTCAGATCTCATCAACAGTTGGAGGGCAGCATGAGGATTGATAAGCTCCGTGAGATGCCGCATTGGTCGTATTCAGCGATGCAGTGTTATCTCACTTGTCCGCTGAAATACAAATTCCGTTACATCGACAACGCAGAGCCGGAACGTACCGGCTCCTGCTTTCCGTTTGGCAGAGCGTTTCATGCGGCACTTTCAGAGCGTGCCCGCATCGGAAAGGATATGTCCGAGCGTGAAGTCTGCGATGTCTTTGAAGATTATTTCAAAGCAGAGACCGATGCCGCTGAAAACCTCGTTTATAAAGCCAATGAGGACTACGATTCAATGTTGCAGACCGGCTTCAAGATGGTGGAGGTTGCTTGTAAATACTGGCAGGATGATTTCGCTGTGCAGCGTGTTGCGGAAACTTTCTCTGTCAATGTTCCCGGTTTGAGCAAGCCGCTGATCGGTGAATTTGACTGCGTGGTGACGGACGGTCACGATAATTGCATCGTTGATTGGAAGACCGCTTCTGCGAAATGGCCGGTCGGTAAAGCCGATAAAGACCTGCAGGCGACTGCGTTCTGTTATGCATTCAAGCAGAAGTACGGAGAAAAGCCGTTGTTCAGGTTCGACGTTTACACCAAAGCCAAAACTCCAACCGTCAATAACTACTATACATTGCGGACGGACAACGAGCTTGACCGCTTTGTTTCGCTTGCCAACGGTATCGAAAGAAGCGTTATCAGCGGTAACTTCTATCCCAATGAAGGCGGCTTCGGCTGTGCAGAATGCCCGTACCGTGACCGTTGCAAAAAGTGGAGGTAACTATGGGACTGATGATGTGCGATGGAAAGTTCGTGAGCCGTGATGAGGTTGCGCTCGTTCCGACACCCAGCGGTACCGATAGTTGGAAGCCGGTTCCTCATATGGAAGTCATTGAAGCCGTGACCGATGTGGTCAAGGCGCACAACTGGCAGATCCTTGATGAAAACTTTGGACTTGCCAGAGAGGGACAAAAGATGTTCGGAGTGATGCGGATCAACAAAAGTAACAGTTCTGATTGGAGCCGTTGTATTGGTTTGCGTAATAGCCATGACAAAAGTTTCGCTGTCGGACTGTCGGCTGGTATCAGCGTGACGGTCTGCAGTAACCTTGCATTCGGAGGCAGTACCGTAATTAAACGAAGACATACCAGCCGCATTGAATTAACCGAACTGGTTGATGTGGCTATGACCGAACTTGAAAACGAGTTCTTAACTCTGGAAATGGTCTGCGAGGATTTGAAGATCATCTATCTGAAAAACGATGATGAAGCCCGCAGCCGTATTGTCAGAGCAGCTGAACTTGGAGCGATCAACAGTTCCGACATCATACCGGTATTCAATGAGTTCAAGAATCCGCAGCATCCGGAGTTCGCTGAACCTACACGGTACTCTTTGCTCAATGCCTTTACGGAGACCATCAAGAAGTATACGCCGTTACGTGTAGATCAGTCTTATACTGCTCTCAATCGCTGTTTCGGTCTGGATGGCAAACATCCCGCAATATGGTAACACCAGAGGTCCGCCAACATTGCTACAAAGCAGTGTCCGGCATCTGCCGGAGACCTACGGCACAACCGGTACGGAAGTGATGCAACCGTGCTGTATCAAGTCGTCCCGGGAGCGTAAAACCTCCCGGTCTTTTACCACAAACAGAAAGGAAATATTGATGGAGAATGAAAATGAGAACCGCGACCATAATCCGCTTAAAGATAATCAAGATGATTCTTGGATTATTGCTGCGCTGACAACCGCCTTTGCTGCCGGTGTTGGAGCAACAATAGCCGCGATCAAGCTGGTCAGCAAGCTCGTAAACAAATAACCACACCCCTCTGCCGGATCACACCGGCAGAGGGTATCTGTCTTCTTTTTTGAAACAGATACTTGTGGTGCGGTTCTTGTTTGTTTATGGGTTACATACTATATTGTCTGCATTATTTTTTTATGTCATCATTAAATTTTACTAATGCAGTCATAATATAGTAACCAAAAATTACTGCGTTCAGAAGTTATGCCAATGCATTTTGAATAATATCATCTGTTTGAAAGTAAGGTATATAGGTAATACCTTTTATACTCCTCAATCTACATACAATATCACCTATGTATCTATTACACATAGAAGCATATACATCCATATCCCACTATCACCACTACAACAAACATAAGGAATACAGATCATGAAAAGAACAACAACAGAAAGCACTTACAACAATCATACCATTATGACAAACAAAGGAAGAGGACTGGCCTGTGATATCAAAATACTTGATGAAATTGAAAGACAATTCCAATATGCAGAAGCAACCAAAAGCAAAATATACTTTCAGAGAATGGATTTGAGATTGCCGGAAGGACATGAACATACCAACAATGACTTATTCAGAGAATTCCAATCCAAATTCATAAAGAACAGATCTCGCAAAGGTCTCAAACCGCAATATGTGGCAGTCAGAGAACAATCCAGAGAGAAGCATCAGCATTATCATATAGCCTTATGGTTGGATGGACAGAAGACTCAAAATATCCATGATCACATTGCAACAGCAGAACGGTTATGGGACAAAACATTGGGATTGCTGGAAAGACCGAATGGTTACGGTCTGGTCGATGATTGCACTAAAAACAGAGCCGGTCAAAAACAAGTTAACGGAGTCATGTTGCGGAAGGATGATCCGGACTATGAATCCAAGAAAGATGACTGCTTCAGAAGAGCTTCATATCTGGCAAAAGTCAACACCAAAGGCAATGCACCGAAAGGGCAGCGGGAGTTGTTTTCGTCAAGAATTCCAAAAGAATAATAGACTTATTCAACTGATGAAGGTACGGTAACCGCATTGGTGTAAAACAGGGGGGTATAAAACTTCCGGATTCAGGTATTTCCGCTTCCGCTTTTCAGGTGAAAACGGAAATATTTGATTGGAAATCAAGCGTACTGAAACGGAAGGTTTAGAGGGCGTTTGTACCATCATAAAACCTTATTCCTGCCCTGCAGCTCTCGATTCCTTACACAAGTTTTGAAGTTGAAGGTTCGCATTGCCTATTGACTGTATACATGTTATTACAAGGATGACTATTTTATGCCTGAAAATATCCCCAATTCTTCCCCATATGAGTTGAAAATTTGCTGTTCCATGCTATATTTTACTGTCTTCAAATCAGTAGGGATGATGGTTTGATTCCCGGTTCGGAGATTGGCTGATAGGCAAACAACAGACTTCCCCACTTTTTCCCCATGAAATGAGGCTTTCCCCATTTCTTCCCCGTTTTGTTGATTTCGGGGTTCTGGCGATGATGTGCTATAAAGTGCCAAAGTTCAGGGTAAATGAGGGTAATATATCTGTTTTTGAGCGTGAAATCAAGAGAGCTGAAATTCACTCTCTCTCCGCCATTTTTTTTGCCAAAAATGCGGGATAGCCTGAATAAAATGAAGGCAATCCCATAAAAGCATTTTTGAAAAGCCAAAAAAATGGCGAACGAAGCCGCAAGGCTTCACTTCACTGTGCCGTCAGGCACAACTTCGCATCTTCACGCGGCGCCAGCCGCTCTTCACTGAATAACCGTTACGCCTTGCTTGCTTGCTTGTCCCGCCATAGCTCGCAGAGCGACGGCGGATGAAGTCGCTCACTTGCCTGTCACGGCGTAATAAAATGAAGCCGGATAAAGTTTTCTCCCTTCCTCATTCGCCAAGGCTGCGGAGGACAAGCCGGGAGTAAGGATTGTGTTACCTTTTACTGCGCTTCGCTTACACAGCGGCAAGCCACCTTGATTTTTACTTTTGCTATGATATATTAAACTCCAAAAGGAAATCGTCTTATGGCAAAAAGCAAATTGCGTACAATCATCATATCTGTTTTTTGTATTGCGTTTTTATCTGGTTGTAGTTCAGCATCAAATATTTCGCCTGAAATCGTTTGCGGTAAATGGCAGATGTATGCCGCCGATACGGGGCGCAATGGCAAAGAACAGAAACAACCAATAACTTATACCTTTATGCCAGATGGAAAATATGTTTCCCGTCTTTCCGAAAGTACACCAGAAGAAACAACAGGAAAATGGGAAATAAAAGATGGGAAATTGTTATTAAGTGAAACAAAAAATAATATTGCAGCATATACATATAGCAAAGAACAGGGACAGACCTTTACTTATGTTGCTTATGAAAAAACATTTTTCCCCAAGGGAGTAACTTTTATTTTGCGAAAAATAGTACCCTGAGTTTTTCTGAACAAAAGTGAAGCGTTTTTCAGAATTTCATTTCACAGCCAAATTCTGAAGTTTCTTCCTCAAAAAGCCTTTCTGGATGGCGGGTGGCGTTAAAAAAACAAGCAGCCATTTTTTATTTAATGTCGTTTAGCAATCCCCTATAAAAAGCAAGCAGCAGTTTGGAAAATAAAATTTTCACACTGCTGCTTTTTCTTTTTACCTGGTGTTTTTTGCAAAATCGCAAAAAACAGAATTGCTCACATGGGGAGGGTTGCCATCGCTATCGCTGTTGTTTTGAAAGACAAAGAGAGTTTTTTGATAACGGGTGAAGATATTTTCAGAGTTTTGCCAAAATTTCTGCAGCGTTGGTGTCCGGTTTAACTTTAGGCATTATCTCCGTGATCATCCCTTTTTCATCAATGATAAATGTAGTACGTACGACCCCCATAGACACTTTGCCATATAATCTTTTTTCCTGCCACACGCCGTAACTTTTAATTGCCTGCAGTTCCGGGTCAGAAAGCAAAATAAAAGGCAAGTTGTACTTTTTCGCAAACTTGCGGTGTGATTCAACACTGTCCTTACTGATGCCTATCACCACGACATTATGGGCGGCAAACGCCCCAAAGTGCTCAGCAAAGGCACATGCCTGCCGCGTACATCCGGAGGTATTATCCCTGGAGTAAAAATAGAGAACAATCTTCCTGCCGGTAAAGTCCGTGAGAGAAATCATTTTGCCATCTTGATCCGGCAGGATAAATGCCGGAGCCATATCACCTGTTTTCATAGTTTAAAATCTCTTTTTAAATTACTTTTGGAATCCATTACCCAAACAACTTTCAGATTCGATCATATTCATTTTTTTACCAACAACGTAAGTTCCGATGTTATCACCGGCAACATTGCAAGCCGTTTCAAACATATCCAGCAACGGATTGATTCCGAGTGCCAGAGACACAATGATAGAAGTTTGCTCCTGCGTCAGATTGAATCCAGAAAGCACTAAAAACAGCAAAAACACACTGCCTCCAGGTATGCCACCGGCCCCGATAGAGGCAAAGACTACTCCCACCACCATCAGTACAATCTGATTCATAGACATTTCGAATCCAAAAAGATTAGCGGCAAGTACCGCAAATACCGGCAAATGAATACACACTCCATCCATATTGATTGTGGCTCCCAAACTCAAAGTGAAACCGGAAAGTTCTTTTTTTACTTTTAACTTTTCTGTTGAAGTTTTCATTGAAACCGGAAGCGTAGCAGCACTGGAACGGGTCACGAATGCAGTAAGAATCGGTTCACGCAGCTCCCAAAGTATCGGAAAAGGATTTTTCCGGCAAATAATAGCAATCGCCAGCGGATAGCATATGGTTATCATCAATACTATACCACAGATAACGCATCCGGCAACTTGAAGATAGGATTGAAAAAGTGCCACTCCGAACTTGGCAAAACAAAATGCCGTCAGAGCAAAAACTCCAATGGGAAAATATTTCAGTACCCAGTCAACCACTTTAAAAATGACTTTCTGAAATGCGTCAAAAATATCGAGAATATTTTGTACCTGCTTTTGGGTATTAAGATCATTTTTCTCGTTTGCAACATCAAAAACCACCCGCGCAGCCAGCCCGAAGAGGATAGAAAAGACGATCACTGGCAGAAATCTTCCTTGTGCTAAAGCTTCAAAAGGATTACAGAAAAGACTGTAGATAATATCCAGAAAAGCGTTGCCGCTTTCCCTGCTCTGCACCGCCATTGCCGCTGCCCGGCTACGCAGGCTTTCATCAACCAGTTTATCCGGAGAAACAGAAAGCGACGGGTTAAACATAATCGCAATGGCGCTACCGAAAATTGCAGCAAAAAGTGAAGTAAAAAAGTACCATCCACACACTACAACCCCCATTTTACCAAATGTTTTCAGCGGCAGACTGGCAGCTCCGCAAATCAAAGTGCTGACAATGATTGGCATCACGATCATTTTGAGCATATTTACCAGAATATTGCCAAAAGGAGCGATAATCACGACGGCATTGTTCAAAACGGATCCACCAATCCAGTGAAGAGAAAGACCACCGACACAACCAAGCACGAAAGCCCCCACATTGAGATAGATCAGCGGAATACGTGAATACCATTTAAAAAGTTTCATTTGTTTTGTCCTTTTGAGAAAATATATTATCCGTTAAGATTAGAATACTGCAACCAGTTGGAAAAGTGCACATTACTATACAACCGGAATTTAAGAATTCGCGTTTCTAAAATAGCATCGATGACAAAAAATTCAAGAAAGATACCGTATTTTTATAATTATCAACGTTCAGAGGTAGAAATACTTTTTATAAATTCTTGGCAACGCCAAAGTTCCACAATGACTTTAATTGTCATTTATTTAACCTTAGCTGTCACTATCAAGCCTCTCAAAACATAAAAAAAATACCTTTCGCACTTGTAAACACTTGTTGAAAACTGTACTTTACCATTGGACTGCTGATTTAACATGGGGAAATGGGATATGAAAAATTTTTTTGCACTTGTATTAATAATATTCAGCATACTGCCATGTCATTTGTCAGCATGGAAAGATCTTGATTATTCCCGACTGGATAATTGGGTGATATTTGAAAATAATAAGAAGTGCGACTTTGATGTCTTTTATGCCCTGCCGACAATATTTTCTGATAAAAACAGCAAGAATATGTATTGGCATAACGCTCCGGAATTTCAGAAAAAAGCACGAATAATCGCAACTCAAGACACAGGAATATTCACAGAATACTGCCGTGTGTTCGCCCCCTACTATCGCCAAGCAGAATTCAAACTCGCACTTATGGAATTAACTATGCAGCCTGATGAACGGACTTTTACCCAACGTGGTATCTCCGATATTAAAAATGCGTTCCGTCACTACTTAAAGTATCACAATAAAGGAAGACCATTTATTCTTTTCGGATTCAGCCAGGGAGCAATTGCATTACTTGACATGATGAAAACTGAACTTGCCAATCCGGATATCAACTCCCGACTGGTCGCCGCATATCTGATCGGTCATCCAGCCATGCCGAAACATTTTCCCCAATACCCTCATTTGAAAACCGCACAAAAAGCAGATGACACCGGTTGTATCATCACTTATAATTCTCAAGCTCCAGGCAAAATAAGGTCTCTTTTTACAGGATCGGACAAATATTTTTGCATCAATCCTGTAAATTGGCGTACAAACAGCGAAATAGCAACTGCCGCTCAACACAAAGGGAGCCGTTTTTTTAATCATAAAAACGGCAAAGTAACTGAATGCAGAAACTTTGTAACAGCACAAATTGATATGAAAACGGGAGCTTTGATGGTTATTCCGCAAAAATCAGGAAAATACGATTCACGCACACTGGGCAAAGGTGTTTATCATATGTACGATCTTCAGTTTTTTTACTTTGATCTGAAAGAAAATGCAAAACTTCGCATCAAAGCATTTCAAAAGCGAGCAGAAAAATAACTTATTGCGGGAAAACACCGTCATTTTGCCGAATTATTCTGAAAAAAACAGCTTTCTAATATTGACAAACCGCTCTCACTATAGTATTTTATTCCGAATATTTGCAGCGAAAGATATATATTCGTAAGATCAAATTAAAGTTAAATCGAAAACATCTTTATAAACATCAGCCGCAACAATTATATCAGTGAAACACTTTTGAAAAACAGTAAAGGTATACTGGCATAAGAGATAGCAAGTTCCGAACCTATACTTCAAGGAATATATGGAAAATGAAATTTTTTTTGACGATAACAGCAAGCGTATATATATCCATTTTAAGTGGGTGTATGTCTGTCAATGAACCCCAAGCTCCAGCTTTGACAGAAAAATTTTCTGCCGACGTCCAAATTCATTTGGAAGGGTTTCAGCTTTACAGTGTAAGAGAAAAACAATACACGGCGGGAAGCTCTTATTTCACCGCTTATAATTTTAAAAATGACAGTTGGCTTACCGGAAGCGACTCGTATTCTGGAACGACCTATGAACGCCTTCTTGATGATAAGTTTCCTGAAATAGTAAAAGATGTTTTCGAATCATCCGGAGCCAATATCAGAACAGGAACCCCCAAGTTGACCGTTGCAGGTAGAATCGGAGATGGTCACTATATGTGGAGTTCTCCAGCAATGTGGTACAGAGATGTTCCAATTTTTTTTCTTTCGGTTTGCACTGTCGGAATGGTAGTCAGCCGTGAACGGGAAAATGATGTGACTTTAATTATCTACAACCAGAATGGGAAGCGGCTTAAGGAATATAGCGCAACCGGTAACTACCATACAACCGGATTTGGATTTCCATTCGCATACTTAGTAAACAATAAAATTCGCGTATGGTACTGTGACCGGATGGCTACAAAATTTGCATTGATCAAATGCGTGAATGAGTTTATACGTGACTACAATAACGGATTTTACAAGTAATAAAATACGGGTATCCAAACTAATAGTTGCACATATACTGCAATAAATATAGACAGCACCTGGAATCGTTTTTACTCAAACAAAACGATTTTTTCAGAAATTCATTTTACTGCGAAACACCCAGTTGCTCTTTCACGCAAATCCAAAAATTGTTGTCTGAATTTTCAATAATTTCGCTTAAATCTCCATAAACCTGGGAATCACTGAGCTCGCCAACCAAATATTTTTGTACATATTCAGGGGCTGCCATTTTAAGCATATCTACGTTGTAATACAAGTTGCGGAGTTCTTCTGAAGCCTCTCCGGGAGCAATCGCTTTTATTATAGCATCCAGACGTTCCTGACTGTTCGGTTCTTTATTGGCAAGTGAAAATTTAAGCCACGCCAGAGTACTGCCATCCCACGCAGCTTTGATAACATCCGGAAAATAAAGAGAAAGTTCCTCACATACAGCCATCAGCAAAGGAATGGACCAACGACGCTTTTTAGAGGTTTTATCAGGAGTAAATACATCGCTCAATGCTGATTGAGGATACTTGATACTTTCGGCAAGTTTGGATTTGTTCAATCCCTGTTCTTCCATTACTTTTTCGATGATACGGCAAATCCGTTGAGAGAGCCGCCCCCATTCCATATCTTTCTGCTCAACCGGCTTTTTATTCTTTTTTAATGGTTTGTTCATATTTCATTCCCTTTATATTCCACAAAACACCTTAAAAAACTTAAGTTTTCCAGATTGCAAAGCTGGTGTTTTCACCTCAACGAAATACTCCACATCCTGACTTTGTCAGTAATATACACCATAAACCGTAAAAGTCAAGAACAATTATCCCCTAAAAGTATTTAGACAAGATCTTCTTCACTCAAACAGATAAAACACTGTTATTGCTATTAGACAACCAAAAACAAAGAAAAATACAACTGCAAAATCGTTTTTGATGATTTTTTTCAACAAATAACACCAATAATAAATATTTTCACTTGACTTTCTTTATTTGATATGATATTTTAAACAAAGACACCAAATAAAAGAACAAAAAAGGAGGACTTTCGCTATTTGAGATACAAGACAAACACCATATACCAAAAAGCATATATTTGTTGATAAAATACCATGCAAAAGATTTTGTTACCCTATTCTTTTGCAGGCGAAAAAGTAAATTACTCTAAATATTGGTAGTAAAAAAAATAAATAACTTTATTTTCAAGAGGATTACATCATGGACAAAAAACAAAAAGTTGTAGATGATTTGTTGAAAAAAATTGATGAATGTGATGATTTAATTGTAGAAATTTCACAAATAAGGTATTGGTTGGAAGATGTTGTTAAACAAATGAAACATAAAAAAGCAAAAGGTGTAAATGTCAACCATTCCTCAAGAGCAAGAAAAATTTGATTATCAACAAAACGGATTTTTAAATATTTGATGCTTTTTCATCAAAACCACTTGACAAAAGAGCTTGACTGGCTACATTAAGTACTTGGGCAGACGGAGACGACGAGCCGGCCGATTCCGCGGGATTTCTTTTCTCCGCTTCTGCCCTTATCTGCTTTAGTCCATTTTCATTCAGCACCAGCATTGAGTGATCATAGTAAAAATCACCATTACTTTCATGGATCACCATTACTGCTACATATCGGTTGTTTGCGCCATAGTGAACTTTTGATGCCAACAAGTGTGTGCGGGACGTAACATTTTCTTTGTTTTTGAAAACTTCACTTTGTATCAGCACTGCATTTTTCAGCAGTTCCGGCAATACGGGCAGCAGATCATCCACTTCCCATTCGTCGTCATCTTTGTTTCGCACATTCTCCCAGACTTTGTCGATCAACGTACACAATGTGCTGACTGCCGCTGTGGCGACAATGGTATTCAGCGCAGACGATAATCGATTTTCAAATCTTTTTTCAGTTCCGGAATAAAATTTCCTTGACTTTTTATTTTCAGGTGATATATTTGGTGTTGGGTCAGTCAGTATATTGCCCTGGGAAGTTCCTGATTGATTCCCATTCGCGGTTGCCAGGTACAACGGAAACTCCGCTTTTGCATTTCGTTTGTCCGACCTTGCTTGCACACTTGACTTTTTCGCAAGTGGGTTTATATTATATATTGATTTGGATCCAGACTCCCTGGTGGCATCTGCAACATTTTCCGGTGTACGGCCAGGTTCCAGGAATTCAGCTCGTTGCTTGCTGGAGGGCGTCACAGTCGAGTCCTGCCTGTCAATAGACTGTTGCGAGATAGACCCGGAACGCAGCCAAATCAATTTTCCTTTCAAATTACAGTGCTTCTTACCTCTCGCGACAAACCTGTATTAATTTGTGCCAATTTTTCGGATGGCATTCTGGACTTCTGTATTGTTTGGTGCTATATTATTAGCACGCTAACAATATGAGGTTTATGATAAATACTTTACACTTTCAACTTTTGGCGGTCCATACTTATTTTCAGAGGGTGTTTTTGAAACGGCTTCAAATAATTTATCCGGATATTTTACCGTGACAGCCCAAAATTATTGATTTTCTGATGCATCAAAAAAATGCATATCAAAAAGAAATCGCTGACGGTTGTCTCATCGAACCGCCTACACTCTCCCTGATTCTGGAAAAAATGGAACGAGTCGGATTGATCTCCAGGCAAAAAAGTCTTTACAACAATAAAAACATTGTAGTACAGCTGACCGAAAAAGGCAAAACTGTCGGCAGGAAAGCACAAGAGATTTTTAATTATGGAAAACATCGAAATCATCAAAACCCCCGCCGAAGTCGATCAGCGCATCAAAGAATTGGCTGCTGAAATTTCCCGTGCCTGCGGCACAGAACCGTTGACTATGCTGGTCGTGATGAATGGCGGCCTCTTTTTTGCCGCAAAATTGGCGGAAGCCCTGGAAATGGACGACCTTTATATTGACTCCATTGCCGCCGGAAGTTACAAAAACAATGTCAGTTCCGGAGTTGTGACATTGCGTTCAACACTGAAACTCGATCCCCGCAACCGTCACATTTTGATCGTAGATGAAGTCCTTGATTCCGGCCGCACGTTGAAAGCAATCAGCGAAAATCTGGTGGATATGGGGGCTTTGAGTGTCAGAAGTGCAGTTCTGGTGGAAAAAAGCCTGCCCCGTCCGGACGGCATCGAACACGCGGACTGGTCAGGTTTCATTATGGATGACCGCTTCCTGATCGGCTGCGGTATGGATGCTGATGAAAAATACCGCCAATTCCCCGGCATCGCAGTTATAATATAACTCTGCCGGGAAATCCCCTGCCCTGAAAATAAAAAACGACGGAAGCGACACTTTCGTTGTTTTTTTGATATCACATCACTGATCCGGCAAAAGATTTTTCAGTTGTAAAATTTACCCAACTGTATTTCATCCCGATCCGGATGAAAATGTGCTTTCAATCTGCCTTCTTCTTCAAAGCCGAGTTTTTTGTAAAACTTTTGTGCGTTTAGATTGGTATGGCTGGTGCAAGTATAAGCTTTACGGATACTGTGTTCCTTCCAAAACCTTTCTGCCTCAGCAAAAAGAGTCTGCCCAATTCCTCTGGAAAAAGTATTGGGATCAACGCCAATGACTTCAAGTACTCCAAGGCCATTACTTGTATTAATACTTACCCGCAGATAACCGGCAACGACTCCGTTGCTTTCGGCGACATAAGAAATCGTAATATTTCCAGCGGTATTGCCGTGAGAAATTTCCTGCCAGTAAGATGCGGGACGGCGTACCATTTTTTCGGATTTGCCGAAAACAGCATTGAAACTTGCATACATAATATCAGCAACTCTCTCCGCATCGGTATTTTCAAATTTTCTGATAATAATATCCATTTTTATACCTTTTCAATTGTGCATCATGCTTTGACAAAAGGCAGATCAAAAAACTCGATAGCGTTATTGCGGCAGATTTTTTTCCACGCATCAGTCGGCAACTTACCGGATTCGTGCAGATGATCGAACCACAGTTTGATTTCAAAATTGGCATCGCAAGTATTGTTGCAGCAGTCCGTACCGAACATGAGTTTATCCTGAAACTCCACGAGGAAATCCACCGCAAAATCTTCATCGTATTTCAATATACCGCAGGCATCGGAAAGCTCTCCGTAGAGATTGGGAAATGCCCGGAGCAATTCCTGCGCCATACCGGAACCGGTAAGTTCCGGAGCAAACGCCGGAGTACCGTGCTGCAGCCCATCGGTGCCGAAAACCGCTTTACGGGCTCCGCGGCAAACACCGCCGGCGACTATTTCATTCCAGAAAATCGGCCCGTGTGCGATGAATTTCAATGCCGGGAAACGCTGCAGGGTGTGTTCGAGGCCGGGAATACCGGGCTCATCGCAAAGTCCGAAATCGCCGCCGACCCGATCGGAACCGTCAGTTGTTACCGGCAGACCGACTTTTTCGGCACAGGCAAAAAGATTCTGCACTCTCTCATCCATAATATGCAAATTGGGCATAATTTCGCCCACGCCTTTGCACCCGAGTTTTTTATAATATTCCAAGACCTGATCCAGTTGTGCATCGGCACGGTTTATCAGGGCCCGGGGGTCGATATTGCAAAAGGCGAACAGGCGGTCGGAATGGGCTTCGACCATATCGAGGATATCTTCATTGGCCTGCGGGAAATATATTTCAGAATTGACCACCGGCAATACGGCACCGGCTTCAATACCGAAACGGTCATATCTGGCGATAAGTTCCTCTGCGGTACAGAATAAAGTCACAAACGGGACAGGTTTACGGTAAGCGTGAGCATGTATATCAATATATTTCATATTGCAATTCCTTTCAAATAAAATAGCCGAACTTCGGCAGTGTTGAATAAAAAATCCGTATCACAAAATATATAATACCATTTTTTGCCGCTGAAAACAATAGCAATTTTGTGCTTTTTATAATATTTTTGTGCTTTTTTGCCGGGAGATTTTTCGAGGGAACAATATTTCCGGTCTGATTATTCGTAATCGTTGCCGGGGAAAAAGTCTTTGGCAAGCTGCTGCAATGTTTTGTGTTTTGCCATAATCAGCAGACCGTCTCCGATACGTATATCGGTGTTGCCGCGGGGGGAGATCAACTCTTCGCCGCGGCGGATCATCATCACCAGCGTTTCCGCAGGAAATCCGGCTTCCGCCAAAGTCTTGCCCGCCAGCACAGAATCTCCGGTAACGGCAAATTCATACATATCACTGCCGGAACTGGCTTTTGTGACTTCCAATTCCAGCGGCAGGCGGCTCCGGGTATCGGTTTGACGATCCTGCTGGAGAAATTTAGCCGCACTCATCAGGGTCGACCCCTGCACCACGATCGAAGTCAACACCATAAAGAATATCATATCAAACATAATTTCCGCACCGGGCAGATCTTTTGCCAACGGAAATGTCGCCAGCACGATCGGAGCTGCCCCGCGCAAACCCACCCACGAAATCAACAGTTTCTGTTTGAATGGCCGCTTGAAAAAACTCAAACACAAAAAAACCGCCGCCGGACGGGCCGCAAACATCAGTATCAGCGAAAGCAATATACCCGGTATCAGTACCCCTTTGCTCAAAAGCGCACTGCCGCCGGAAACCAGACCGAGAGTTACAAAAAGCACCACCTGCAGCAACCAGGTGATACCGTCGCAAAAACGGCTGGCACTGCGCTGATAGTTGAATCTGCGGTGGTTCATTGTCACACCCGCCACATAGCACGCCATCATACCATTGGCAAGGATCAATTCCGCCAATCCGTAACTGCACAGCACCAGAGCGACTATGAATACAAAATAAAGCCCCTCGTACTCCACTTCAAAATGAAATATCCATTTACCGGCACGACCGATCGCATACCCGATAAGACATCCGCCGCCCATCGCCCAGATCAGTTTCACCACCGAGGCGAAGCCGGAAACACTTTCGCCCAGAGCAAAAGAGAGCATAATGATCGTCAGACAATATGCCATCGGATCGTTGCTTCCTGATTCAAATTCCAGAAGATCCCGCAGTCTGCCTTTGAGTCCGACTCCTTTGCCGCGTAAAATGGCAAACACCGATGAAGCATCGGTCGAGGATATCACCGCTCCCAGCACAAGGCACCACGACAGAGGATATTCCCCCTGTATCCACGGCAGCCGGAAAACAAAATATGTACCGACTCCGAGAATAAGTCCAGTAATGACCACACCAAAAGTAGCCAGTATCGCCCCCGGCGCAAACACTGCTTTTATCGAAGTATAACGGGTTTCCAATCCTCCCGAAAAAAGGATGAAACTCATCGCGACAGTTCCGAGGTGGTTGATATATTTGGGATCGATCCCGGGGTCAAGATTTTTCAACAACATCCCGAATCCGAGAAAAGCGACCAGTATCGGCAGATTCAACCGGCGGGAAACTTTACTGGAAACTGCCGCCGCCAGCAATGCCACACCGATCGCCGAAATCATTGCCGGAAAGCCCAAACTGTATAAATTCACTTTTACAAACTCCGATCCAACTGAAACACAACTTCGCAGACACAATATAGTACAAATCAGAAAAAAAATCCAATTAAAATCAGCAGAAAAATTTGAATTATGTGCGTTTCGGGACTAAATTAGATACTATTATGAAAACAATTACTTTTTTATCTGTTTTTGTGCCTCTGATTTTCAGCGGCTGTATTGCGGTCAGTAATCCGTCAAGACCTGCCGCCGCACCGGGAATTTCCGATCCCTGTGCGTCGTCTGCGGTTGCCCGGGCAAGGATCAGTGCCTTTCAGCAGGCAACGGCAAAGGCCCCGATCCGCGGAACGTGGCTTTATCCGTCTGCTTTCAAGCCCTTTTACTCTGCTGCCCAAACAATGGATATGGTTTCAGAATTCGGCTTCAATCAGGTGAATTTCTGCATCACCAGCGAAACAGAACTGGACGATTTTCTGCGGGATCTGATTTTCGAATCAGACAAACGCAATATCAATTGCGGCATCATCCTCAATATGTCTGATTTTTATTCCCGCAAAGCCGGCAACCGCCTGCTTTCTGCGATCCGTCCGGCAAGTCCCACCCTGCCGGAAATGACAGCAATGCTCATCGACAAAATCCAAAATGATGATGTTTTTGCCACGCTTGACACTGTTACTGTCGTTGCCAATCCGCATCTTTTTACTGCCAAAAACCTTGACACTCCTAAAAACATCCATTTCGTCTGGTCTGAAAACAATTTCGGGATCGGACTGGATAACGATATGCTGATGAAAATGACGCTCAAAATGCTCCGCGATCTGCCGGAATTTCCGCCGCAGACAAAATTGGTCATTGCAGTGCCGGATTTCTACAATGAACTTGCCGAGGCGAATATGATTTCGTGCGGCAGGATCAGCGACTTTGCCGCTGTACGCGATCCCCGGCCGCAACTGGTGCTTATCACCAGCGGCAACAAAGCATCGGAACTTATCAAAAACACCGCCGATGAATTGCAGGACAACTCGCTTGCTCCTCAAAGCGTGATACTGCTCACTCAAATCGCTCCGCACACTTCGGTCGCTTCCGGCAAAATCCGCCGCCGCGACTGGAATGATTATGTCCGCATAACAGATTATCTGCAAAAGAAAGCAGCTGAAAATAAAACCTTCGGCGGCATCATCAGCGGTCCATTCGGAATTATGAAAACTATTCAGATGGAGCCTTGAAGTATGCGTTGTCCCAAATGCGGCTCCAACCGCGACCGGGTCATTGATTCCCGCAGTATAAACGATGAATCCGGCGTCAGACGGCGGCGGGAATGTACCGATTGCAGTTACCGCTTTACCACCGTCGAAGAAATCGTGCCGGAAGAACTGAAAGTCATCAAACGCAACGGCGAAAGAGAAGAATATGACCGCAACAAAGTACGCAGCGGTATCGCCAATGCCTGTTACAAACGCCCCATCAGTGCGGATGTCATAGATCGCATCGTCGATGACATCACCCGGCAACTGCTCTCTGCCTGTATTCCGGAAGTCAAAGCAAGTGAAATCGGCGAAAAAGTTATGTTCGAACTTAAAAATCTGGATCAGGTGGCATACGTCCGGTTTGCTTCGGTTTACCGCCAATTTAAAGATGCCAAAGATTTCATTTCAGAAGTCAAGGGTCTGAAAAAATGAGTTTTCCGGAAATCTGCCTTGCCAGAGGCAGAGAAAAATCCCTTTTGCGCCGCCATCCGTGGATATTTTCCGGCGCAATAAAAAAAGTAACCTCTGACCCGGCTCCGGGTGAAGTTTGTGCAGTCAAAGATGCCGACGGAAATTTTCTGGCATGGGCTTCGTGGAGTCCCGGTTCTCAAATCAGCGGCAGAGTGTGGAGTTTTGATCAAAACGAGATCATCGATCCCGATTTTTTCCGGCGGCGTATCGCCGCTGCCGCCGAGTTGAGAGATGTGGCAAAACTGAATTCCCCCGACGGCGGCTGCAGACTGATTTTTTCTGAATCAGATAATCTACCCGGAGTGATCGCTGACCGCTACGCCGGATTTATCGCCGTACAGATCCTCTCTGCCGGGGCTGAATTTTTTCGACGGGAAATCGTGGATGCTCTTATGGCTCTGCCCGGAGTGCGGGGTGTGTATGAAAGATCAGATGCTTCGGTGAGAAAGCACGAAAAACTCCCTTTGCGTACCGGTATTGCCGCAGGGGAAAATCCGCCGGAAAACATCATCATCAATGAAAACGGGATGCTCTTTGCTGTCGATCCGGTCAAAGGACAGAAAACCGGATTTTATTTTGATTTGCGGGATGCGAGAAAAAAAGTCTGCAAACTTGCCGGCGGCCGCAAGGTCCTCAATCTCTTTTGCTATACCGGCGGATTTGCGGTGGCGGCACTCCGCGGCAATGCTGCAAGCGTGATGAATGTTGACAGTTCCCGCCCTGCCCTTATGCAGGCACAGAAAAATATCGAACTCAATAATCTGGATGCCTCAAAATGTACTTTCTGCGCCGCCGACGGCTTCCGGACACTGGATGAACTTGCCGCCAGCGGTGAAAAATTTGACCTTGTGATACTCGATCCGCCGAAACTTGTGGACAGCCAGAAGCATCTCACCAAAGGATGCCGTGCTTATTCCCATCTGGCAAAAAGAGGTTTTGAACTGCTCGCTGACGGTGGTATCCTGATGAATTTTTCCTGCTCCGGACTGATGACTTCAGAATTGTTCCAAAAAATCACAGCTGATGCCGCCGTACAGTCCGGCTGTGACTGTGCAATAATCGACACAGTACGGCAAAGTGCTGATCATCCGGTATCACTGGCAGTGCCGGAAACCTTTTACCTCAAAGGACTGGTTTCACTCAAAAGAAACTGATTCGGTACATTACATAAGTGCCTGCGGATCGACATCGACCGCAACCTGGATCCTGCCGCCTGCATGGTGTATGGCAAGAGTCCGCAGAGCCACCCGCAAAGTTGCCATCTGCCGACCTCTCAATGTCATAATGTAGCGATATTTACCTTTTATTTTTTCCACCGGAGCGCGCACCGGTCCGGCGAGGGTGATCCCGCTGTGGATATAAGGGGCAAGACCGGCGGCGAAATCTTTGGCAAATGCTTCAGTTTCGGCATCGTCATCGCCTTTGAAAAGCACAGCTATCATCCGCGAAAACGGAGGAAAATTCATCAACTCCCTGAATTCCAGATCAAAAGCTGAAAAGCCCTCGTAATCTCCGGCAACTGCACAGCGTATCGCATCGTTATCCGGCTTGAAAGTCTGCAAAATAACTTCACCCGGCAAATCTCCCCGCCCTGCTCTGCCGGCGACCTGGGTAATCAGTTGAAATGTCCTTTCCGGAGCCCGGAAATCCGGCATACTCAACCCCTGATCGGCATTTATTATCCCCACCAGCGTAACATTGGGAAAATGCAGTCCTTTGGCGATCATCTGGGTACCGATAAGCAAATTCAGTTCGCCGCGGCGGAAGCGGGCAAGGATATTTTCGTAATCTTCGGCACTGTGCATGGAATCAGAATCCATCCGGGCGATACGGGCAGAGGGGAAAACCGCTTTGGCGATGCTTTCGATTTTTTCAGTGCCGCTGCCGAAATAGCGGATATTGCCTTTGCCGCACTGCGGGCAAATTTCATACGCCGGAATAACTTCTCCGCACATATGACAGGAGAGAGTTTCCCGGCGGCGGCTGTAAACATAATTGACCGAGCAGTTTTCACACCCCGCCTGATAACCGCAATCGGGGCACTGCATAGTATGAGCGTAACCGCGGCGGTTGAGAAACAATATACACTGCTCCCCGCATTCGATACGCTGTGCCACGGCCTCCTGTAATTCAGGGGAGAATATGTTGTTTTCACGCTCACCCTGACGGCGGTCAATGACAATAAAGCGGGGAGCAGGTTTTGCCCCCACCTGCGTTTTCATCCTGACGATTTCAAATTTGCCGTTGGCGGCATTGCCGGCACTCTCTGCCGAAGGAGTGGCAGAACCGAGTATAACTACGGCATTTTCCATTTTCCCGCGCATCACCGCCACGTCTCTCGCGTGATAGCGCGGGGACTCCGACTGTTTGTAAGTCGATTCGTGTTCCTCATCCACCACGATCAATCCGAGGTCAGCAAAAGGTGCAAACAAGGCCGATCTCGCTCCGACAACGATTTTAACTTCACCAGAATTGATCCGGTTCCACTCATCAAAACGTTCGCGCTCTGACAGACGGCTGTGCAGTACACTTAACACATCACCGAATCTCGCTCTGAAACGCCGCACCGTTTGCGGAGTCAATGAAATTTCAGGCACCAGTACGATCGCACTTTTTCCCCGGCGGACAGTTTCAGCTATCGCCTGCAGATAGACTTCTGTTTTGCCGCTGTTGGTAACTCCGTGCAAGAGCAGCACACCTTTGCTCTGATCCAGCATGGCAATGACCTTGCTCATCGCTTTTTTCTGATCCGGAGTAAGTTGTTTCGGAGCATCGGGGACAACTTCGCTGTCGCCGAAAATATCCCTGCGGCAGAATTCGACTCTTTCAGCGACCAGACCGTGTTTCAGCAAAGTTTTCAATCCGGAACTGCTGAAAGAGGGATTGCGCCGCAATTCAGTCGAAGCGGTATCCCCGGCGAGCAATATACGCAAAAGCACACAACGGACTTTGGTCCGGTCATTACCGGAATTTTCTACAATAAACTGCTCTGCTTTTTCCCGGTCAGGCACATAATATACGCGGATGCTGAGCGGGCGGACTTTGCCGTTGCGTACCGCCGCCGGCAGCAGAGTGCGGATAGCGTGTTCCAGCGGACAGCAGTAATAATTGGACATCCACCGGCCCAATTCCACCAGTTTTGCCGGGATGGAAGCCCGCCGGGTGGAAATGGCATCAATGGATTTGAGTTTGAATGAATTATTGCCGGATGTTTCACTCAAAGCCAGCACATATCCCTGCCGACGGCTGTTGCCAAAAGGTATCTCCACAGCACTGCCGACTCTGACACTGTCCGCCAGTTCCGGCGGCACGATATAATCAAATTCCCGGTCAAGAGAAATATCTGTTACAACTTTGGCGATCACTTGAGGTATTCTTTCAAAAATTTTCCGGTGAATGATTTTTTCAATCCGGCGATTTTTTCCGGAGTTCCGGCGCCGACAAGTTTACCTCCGCGGTCGCCGCCGTCAGGGCCGAGATCAATGATGTGATCTGCGGTTTTTATCACATCCAGATTATGCTCAATGACAATAACGGTATTGCCCATATCCCGGAGTTTGAAAATAACTTCAAGCAACTGGTCGATATCTGCCAGATGCAATCCGGTCGTCGGTTCATCCAGAATATACACAGTGTGACCTTTGGGGACTTTTGCCAGTTCGGCGGCAAGTTTCACCCGTTGTGCTTCACCGCCGGAAAGGGTCGTTGCACTCTGACCTATCTTTATGTATCCCAGCCCGACTTCCGAAAGCATAGATAATTTCCGCCGCAGAGGTGTATGGGCTGAAAAAAGTTCCAAAGCCTGATCGACGGTAAGGTCAAGAACTTCGGCAATGTTGTGTTTTTTGTATTTTACGCTGAGGGTTTCCGCATTAAATCTGCTCCCCTGACAGGCGGCACATTTCACATATACGTCAGAGAGAAACTGCATCTCGATTTTTTTGATCCCGTCGCCGCAGCACTCCTCACATCTGCCGCCCTTGACATTGAAACTGAAACGCCCCGGCCCATACCCGCGGACTTTGGATTCCGGCAATTCGGAAAAAAGTTTGCGTATCAAGCCGAAGGCATCCGTATAAGTCGCCGGATTGGATCGCGGCGTCCTGCCGATGGGACTCTGGTCAATGACAATGACTTTATCCACCGCATCCAGACCATCGATCCCGACACATTTACCGGGCGCCTCATCCTGAATGCCGCAATGGGCATTCAATGCCCGGACGAGGATGCCGTTGACCAAAGAACTTTTTCCCGAACCGGAAACTCCGGTAACGCAGGTGAATGTACCAAGCGGAAACTCAAAATCGGATTTTTTCAGATTGTGAAATTCCGCTTTGTGTATCACTATACTTTTGCCGTTACCTTTACTGCGTTCAGCAGGTACCGGGATACTCCTTCTGCCGGAAAGAAAATCTCCGGTCGGGGATTTTTTGCACTTTGCCACTTCTGCGGCAGTACCGGCCGCAACCAATTCGCCGCCGCACCTGCCTGCTCCCGGGCCGAGATCAAGAATGTAATCCGCCCGGCGGATGGTATCCACATCATGCTCCACCACCAGCACCGTATTGCCGGAATCGCGTAATTTTTCCAGCGTATTCAACAACCGGTCATTATCCCGCTGATGCAATCCGATGGATGGTTCATCCAAAATGTACAGCACCCCCACCAGAGAACACCCCAGCTGCGTGGCAAGCCGTATGCGCTGGGCTTCTCCGCCGGAAAGCGTGGAACTGACCCGGTCAAGCGTAAGATAATCCAGCCCGACATCGGCAAGGAAATGCAAACGCGAAGAAATCTCTTTTATCAAACCGGAAGCGATCTCGCTTTTTTCATCATCAAATTCGACACTCCGGATAAATTCCAAAGCCCTGACGACACTCAATGCGTTGAATTTGTCGATCGCCATTCCGCCGACAGTTACGGCCAGAGATTCAGGATTGAGTCTAGCGCCGCGGCATTTGGGGCACGGTCGGGGCGACAAAGCGGCATTGAGTCTTTCTCTGACAGCATCGGATTCTGTTTCATTGAGCCGTCGCCGGAGATTTTCCAGTACACCTTCAAAAGGTTTTGACCAATGAAATTTTCTGCCGTGCATATAATAATCAAATTCCACCGGTTTACTGCCGGTGCCGTAAAGAATAGCGTGCTGAATTTCAGGCGGGAGCGAACCAAATGGTTCCGTCAGCATCGACGGCATATCGAAAAACTCCGCCAGTTTCCGCAGCAGCATATTGTAGTACATAATGAGATGCCGCGGGCCACGCCGCCAAAGCGGGATGGCTCCGTTGCGGATGGATTTACTGCGTTCAGGGATCACTTTATCCGGATCCATATACTGCTCAACGCCGATACCGTTGCACACCGGGCAGGCTCCGTACGGAGAGTTGAAAGAAAAATTTCTCGGTTCAAGTTTGCCGAAAGATATACCGCAATCCGGGCAGGCAAATTTTTCACTGAAACGGCGGCTTTCAAATTCAGAATTTTCCCCTTGCAGCAGGATTTCCAATGTACCGTCGCCTCTGGCGAGAGCCGTTTCCACCGAATCTGTCAGGCGGGATGTTTCCATATTTCCGGTTACAAGACGGTCGATCACAGCGTCGATGCTGTGCCGCAAATTTTTACCGAGTTCAGGGATACCGTCGTCAAGCAAAATGATTTCGCCGTCGATCCTGACCCGGACAAATCCGTCTTTGAGCAGATTGTTGAGTACCTCTCGATGCTCACCTTTTTTGCCGGAAACAACCGGGCTTAATATCGTCATCCTGCTGCCGGAAGCAAGAGCCAGCAACTGTCTGGTAATATTTTCGGCACTCTGACTTTGGAGTACCCTGCCGCATTCAGGACAGTGCGGCACTCCGGCACGGGCATAAAGCAGACGCAGGTAATCGTAGATCTCTGTAACCGTGGCAACGGTCGAACGCGGAGTGCCGCCGGCACTTCTCTGCTCTATGGAAATCGCCGGAGACAAGCCCTCAATATGCTCGACCTGCGGTTTCTGCATACGGTCAAGAAACTGTCTGGCGTAGGCAGAAAGACTCTCTACATAACGCCGCTGCCCCTCGGCATAAAGCGTATCAAAAGCCAGACTGCTTTTGCCCGAACCGGACAATCCGGTGATCACCACCAGTTTGTTACGCGGGATAACCACATCTATGTTTTTGAGATTGTGCTGTGAAGCACCTTTTATGACAATATTTTCCAACATCAGAAAACTGAACCTCTTTCATTCTCAAACTGATAACAATACACACCTAACATACATTTCAACCCGCGTGTTTTCAAGCACGCGGCAAAGGAAAAAATCACTCTTTTTTATCTCACTGGAACCTCTCCGGCTGAAAAAGACAAAAAAAATCATAAAAAGATGGCGTTTTTGCCTCAAAAAGCCTTGACAAAAATAGTTTTTGCAACTACTTTTACATTGTGTCATCAAATTTGTGTGATGTTAGCCCAGTTTTTTGAAGTATTTTTAGTGGATTCAGAAAGTATGAAAAACGATTTTGCCCAATTTGTTACCAGTGATTCCGTCATGCTCCTCACCGGCAAAAACAAACTCGAAGTCATGGATCAGCTCATCAGCCGTGCCGCTGATCTGACCAAACTTGACCGCGATATGATTTTCCGGCTGATCTGGAAACGCGAGCAGATGATGACTACTGGTGTCGGCGGCCAGCTGGCTCTGCCGCATATCCGGGTCAATGATATTCTCCACCCCTTTGTCCTCGTGGGTGTATGCGAAAACGCCATCTCTGACTATCAGGGTCAGGATGACCAGCCCGTCCGCGTCATTGTTTTCACCGTTGCTCCTGACGAAAATCAGGAAGCTTATCTGCAGCTTTTGAGCAGTATTTCCCGCCGTTTCCGCAATCCGGAATTGATTTCCGCCCTGACTGAAGTCGAATCTACGGATCAGATTTTCGCCCTCGTCCAGCAAGGAGAATGATCCAATGCCGTCCAAAAACATCGGTGCAGGAGCGAAATTCGACTTTCATTGTCTGGAGGAAAATTGCGGCGAAGTAGTACGTTTTGATCTTGCCGAAATAAGCGATCCCGACTTTCAGGCGGTCTGCCCGAAATGTCACCGCGCCTACGCTCCGGATGAATCTCTGCGGAGCAAACTTCAGAAAATGATGCAGCTGATCATTGCCATCCGCAATGCCGAAGATGTCCTTGGCGATACCGCAGTATCCGTCAATGTCGCCGGGGGCAGTGTCAGCATACCGTATGCTCTTTTGCTTACCAGACTCAATACGATAATCACTCTGGAACTCGGCGGGAAGAAAGTCGATTTCCACCTGTGGATCGAACCGGCATCAGAGGAAACTTTCCGCTGATCTTTTTTTTCAACCCCAACAAGGGGCGGATGCCCCGGAGAACTTGTATCATGACAGAACAGGAAATTATTGACATTCTGAAATCTTCCGGAGCTTTGCTCAACGGACACTTTCAACTCCGCAGCGGGTTGCACAGCGACCACTTTTTTCAGGCGGCATTGCTGCTGCAGTACCCTGACAAAGCAGAAATCGTCTGCAAACATCTGGCTGAAACTTTTGCCGACACGAAAGTCGAAACTGTGATCAGTCCGGCAGTCGGCGGTTTGATCGTCGGTCAGGAAGTCGCCCGTGCTATCGGATGCCGGGCAATCTTTGCCGACAAAGAAGACGGTCAACTGGTTCTCAAACGCGGTTTCACTCTTAAACCCGGCGAAAAAGTCCTGGTCGCCGAAGATGTCGTCACTAAAGGCGGCAGAGTTCAGCAGACTATCGACCTTGTCCGCAGTTTCGGCGCCGATGTGGTCGGTGTGGCTGTCATCGTTGACCGCTCCGGCGGCGATGCCAGTTTTGACGTGCCGGTTTTCCGCAGTGCCCTCAAACTCACTTTGCCGACTTTTGAGCCGGATAAATGCCCGATGTGCGAAAAAGGTCTGCCCATCGACCGTCCCGGTTCAAAATAAGCCCGCACGGCAACCTGGAAATCAGTAATGATCAACTTTATACTTAAACTTATTTTCGGCAGCAAATCCAAACGTGATTTGCGAAAAATGCAGCCGCTGGTGGAAAAAATCAACCGTCTTGAAGTTTCCTACCAGCAGTTGAGCGATGAGGAATTACAGGCAAAAACCGCCGAATTCAAAAACCGTCTTGCCAATGGCGAAACCCTCGATGATATCATGTGCGAGGCTTTTGCCACTGTCAAAAACGCCTGCCGGCGTCTGTGCGGTCAGCAGTTTGAAGTCTGCGGACAGATGCTGGAATGGAATATGGTGCCTTTTGACGTCCAGTTGCTCGGCGGTATCGCCCTGCATAAGGGCAACATTGCCGAAATGGCGACCGGTGAAGGCAAAACTCTGGTGGCGACCTTGCCGCTTTATCTCAATGCTCTGACCGGAAAAAACTGCCAGTTGGTCACCGTTAACGATTACCTTGCCCTGCGCGACTCCTCGTGGATGGGTCAGGTTTTCAAATTTCTCGGTCTGACGGTCGGTTGTCTCCAGAATATGCAGACTCCGGATGTGCGGCGGGAGCAGTACCGCTGTGATATCACCTACGGTACCAACAGCGAATTCGGTTTCGATTATCTGCGCGATATGGGTATGGCGACCGACAAGGATCAGCTGGTACAGCGCGATCATTATTACGCCATCATCGACGAAATCGACAGTATTCTCATTGACGAAGCAAGAACTCCGTTGATCATTTCCGGTCCGGTGCCGAATTCCTCCAATCAATTTGATTCATTGCAGCCGTCGGTATCGTCGCTTTACTCTTTGCAGAATGAACTTTGTTCACGACTGGCAAGAGAGGCCAAAGCCGTACTGGATGATCCGGATGCCCCGGTTTCAGACAAAGATGATGCCCTGATCAAACTGTTGCAGGTCAAATTCGGTATGCCGACCCACAAACAGTTGCTCCGCATACTGGAAAACGGAGAGATACTCCGCGAACTGGAAAGAGTCGAGGCCCGTGTCCGCAGTGACAACAACCGCGGTATGATACAGGAAGTTCAGTCGGAACTTTTCTTTGTTATTGATGAAAAAACTCACGAAGCAGATCTGACAGCAAAAGGACGCGAAAGGATCTCCCCCGAGGACCCGCAGGCATTTATCGTGCCGGATCTGCTGGGCGAAATCAACCGCATCGAAACTGATGAAACACTCACTAATGAGGAAAAAGTTTCCCGCAAAAATGCTTTTCAGGAAGAATTCGCAGAAAAAAGTGAACGCCTGCACGACCTTTCGCAACTGCTTAAAGCATATTGCCTTTTTGAAAAAGATGTCAATTATGTGGTCCAGGATCGCAAAGTCCTCATCGTTGACGAGCATCCCGGCCGTCTGATGCCCGGACGCCGCTTCTCCGACGGTCTGCATCAGGCACTGGAAGCCAAAGAAAGAGTGCCCATCGAGCAGGAAACTCAAACGATGGCAACTATCACCATCCAGAATTATTTCAGGATGTATGAGAAACTTGCCGGTATGACCGGTACTGCGGAAACTGAAGCATCTGAATTTCAGCAGATATACAAACTTGATGTCATTGTCATCCCCACCAATCGTCCCTGCATCCGCAAAGACGATAATGATTCCATTTTCAAAACCAAGCGGGAAAAATACAATGCCATCATCAACGATGTGATCAAACGCCACGCCAAAGGCCAGCCGGTACTGCTGGGTACTATTTCAGTTGAAGATTCTGAAATCCTGTCGCGTATGCTCAAAATCCGCGGCATCCCGCACAATGTACTCAATGCAAAAAATCACCAGCACGAAGCGGAAATCGTTGCACGGGCCGGTATCCCGGGTGCAGTTACAGTGGCGACCAATATGGCCGGCCGCGGTACTGATATCAAACTTGCTCCGGGAGTTGATGCTATGGGCGGTTTGCATGTCATCGGTTCCAGCCGTCACGACTCCCGCCGTATCGACCGTCAGTTGCGCGGACGCTGTTCCCGTCAGGGGGATCCCGGATCTTCCAAATTTTATGTTTCACTTGAAGACAATTTGATGCGTCTTTTCGGCAGTGACCGTATCATTAAAATATTTGACCGTTTTGGTTTGGAAGAAGGTGACGAACTTCAGCATCCGTGGTTGAATAAATCTATTGAAACTGCTCAGCGCCGGGTGGAACAGCAGCACTTTGCCATCCGCAAACGCACACTTGATTTTGACGATGTGATGAATAAACAGCGCGAAATCATCTATGCTTTGCGCCGGGATGCACTGCTTTCGGAAACTCCGGCGGATGTACTTTTCGGCATTGTGGAACAGGTGGTCGGCGATGAGATCGCCAAAGCCAGCGAACCGGAACCGAACAGCCGTGAAAAAGGCTTCAATTATGCCAAACTGCTGGGATTTCTCAATGTAACTTTCCCGCTGAATTTTACAGAGGCTGATTTGACCGCTGGTTTCAACGCCAAGGGAGAACTTGTTGCTCCCGATAAATTGACCATCAGCATCGTCGAAAAAATCGAGGCTGCCTATCACAGCAAAAATGCCGATATGCCCCCCGAACAAGCCGAATATCTGATGCGTCACACTGTTTTGGAGGCGATCGACCGCCTGTGGCAGGAGCATCTCTATGCGATGGATAACCTGCGTTCGAGTATGTCGCTGCGGGTATATGCCCAAAAAGACCCGCTGGTGGAATACAAGCACGAGGCTTTTGGAATATTCAAAGCCATGATGGATCAGGTTTACACCGATGTTGCCAATAATCTTTTCCGCCTGACGATGACAAGGATCGCTTCAATAGAGGAACTTCTGGCATCACTGCCGCAGGAAATGGTGCATCAGACACTGGGTCAGTTTGACAACAGCCAGTTGCCGCAGGAAGCACCGCAGGAACCGGAAATGCCGCAGGAAGTTTTCATCCCGTTTCACCGGGAAGCCCCCAAGGTCGGCAGAAACGATGACTGCCCCTGCGGAAGCGGTAAAAAATACAAAAAATGCTGCGGCAAAAACAGCTGACAAAAAACCGGAGTGAAAACTCCGGTTTATTTTTTTTATATTGCCCAAAGCCGTTTACCGGCGATAGACTGTTTTGCCGTTGCTGACTGTAAGTATTACGCCGTCAGCAATCTGGTGCGGGGTGGCAAAATCTGTTTTGCAATCGATCTCATCCGGATCAAAGGCGACAAGATTTCCCGGCATTCCCGGACGCATAAAACCACATCCTGCAAGTTTAAAGGTTTCAGAGGGCAGTCCGGTTGCCCGATATACAGCCTTACCGATGGAACCGGTTGTATCAAGCATTATGCGGATAAATTTCGCCACTGCACCGAATGCCCTCGGATGAGCCCTGCCGTATGAGTAGTCCGGCGGCAGAGCATTGCCGTCACTGCCGGGCATACAATAATCCAATTGCAATATCCGATGCATATTTTTTTCGCTCATACCGGTAAAAGAGGCTGTTGTACCGGCACAATCCGCCGCCAGTAATTCAGTTACCAAAAGCGGCGGATCATCGGAGATATCTGCCAATTTTTTGCCGCAAAATCCGGAATATCTATCACTGCACGAAACCAGTCGCACGGTATTCCAGTAATCACTGCGGCGGGACTCTGACAACATTTTTGCAAGCTGAAGTCTTTCTTCGGCAGACTGCAATTTTTTTTGTATTGCCACATCGTCCATATCGCTCCACTGCCCCGGCAGGATAACGCTTAATTGAGTCAGGGATTCCACATAGGGATAACGGTCACAGGTAACAGTGATACCATCCCGGCGGAAGTTTTCCATTATTTCCAGTGCCGCATCAAGTTTATCCCAATTATCCCGCCCGGCGGTTTTGAAATGACTGATGTGGACTTTTTTCAATCCGGCACGTTTGGCGAGGGTAAGTGTTTCCTGCAAAGATTCCAGCAGGGTATTGCCCTCACTGCGGAGATGAGTAGCGTAAATACCATCTTTTTGTGCCACAGTTTTCATCAGTCCGGTGATTTCATTTTCATCGGCGAATTTTCCCGGCACATAGAGCAGTCCGGTAGATAAACCGAGAGCGCCGGAATCCATTGACCCGGCAAGAATTTTCTGCATCAAAGCGATATCGCCGGAGGAAACTGCCTGTTTTTCATAACCGCATACAGCGGCACGCAAAGAATTATGACCGCACAAAAAACGCAGATCCAATGCCGGAGCGTGCATAGCCAATGTCCGGATGTAAGATTTATAATCATCCCAGTCGATTTTAATTTGGTAATTGGCGTAAAGTTCCTGCAAATGCTGACGATTATTTTCTGTCACAGGGAAAGCGGATAAGCCGCAATTACCGGCGATTTCAGTTGTCACTCCCTGCGAAACTTTGGAAATCGCTGCCGGATGAGCCAAAAGAGAAATATCAGAGTGGCCGTGGACATCAATAAATCCCGGTGCCAATACCGCACCGCCGAGGTCGATCGTGGCATCTGCGGCGGCAGAACCGGTTATATCTTTTGCCACAGCAGCGACAGTGCCGCCTGAAATCAGCACATCCAGACGCTCCGGCTCCCTGCCGCTGCCGTCAGTCACCCAGCAGTTTTTAATTCTCAAAGAGGATTTCATATACACGGAAAAACTCCGAAACACTCCATGCCTGTGCCATACATCCGCCTTCACGGTGCGGAGCATTGCCATCGGCAACTTCCGGCAGCTGTCCGACCGCACCGGAAGTGAAATATTTTTTGGCGGAAAGCAATACCGCCATTGCCTGACGGCGTACTTTTTTGCCGCCGAGCATAAAAAGTGCTTCACAGTAAGCCGGGAAAGGCCAGCACCACGCAGTGCCGTTATGATATGCCGGTTTCCTCCGGGTGTCCTCCGGTCCGCAGTAATTGCCCCAGAAAGGATGTGCCGGGTCGTTCAGGCGCTGTCCGCGGAAATCAATTGGCAGTTCATAATCAACTTTGCGGTCTGCCAGAGTACGGATCGCCCCCGGCACCAGTAATTCGGCACTGGAAAAAAGTATCTTTTTTTGCAATTCGCGTTTTTTGACAGCTCCGAGCGTGATTGCCAACAACTGATTTGACCGCAGATGGTCATCAGCCACAGCCTCCTCCGCCCCCACTCCGGGCGCGGCGTGCAGACAATCAGAAGCAAAATCGCGGTTGTCTCTGAAATAATATTTCTCTATTGATTCAGAAACTTCCTGTGCCAGTTTATCAAATCCGAGGAACTCCAATGCGGCAAACCAGAGGCACTGGATTTCTATGGGGTATCCCTGCCGGGGAGTACCTGCCGGATAATTGGTATCCATCCAGGTAAAATGTACCGGACTGAAAACAAGTTTGCTCTTTTCATCCATTTTTATCCCGTTCGGTGTCCCGCGGCGGTAATTTTCCACAATGGAAATCAGAATATCCCGCAGTTTTCTGCCGTTACAAACCGTATCCGGGAAATCCCGGTCGCCGCTGGCGGCGATATAATCTCTCGTTGCGACGATCAAATAAAGCGGAGCATCGCTGGTATCGCGATTGGCATCGTCGTTGCCACGGATCATATTCGGGATCGTACCGTCTTTTTCAAAGGCGGCAAAGGCCTTGATGATCTGGGCGGATTCAGCAAAAATACCGCATTTCACCATTCCCCGGAGTACGATCAGAGTATCCCTGCCCCAATCCAGAAACCAGGGATATCCGGCAATCACGGTGTTGAGTTCATCCCGTTTAACGACATATTTACTCAATATCGGTTTGGCGATTTCGGAAATTTTTCTTTTTTCAGCAAGTTCACTCCGGGTGAATTCCCCCTGCCAGTTTGGTGTTGCGACAATTATTTCAGCGGTATCACCACTTAAAATTTCAGACCGGAAATATCCCGGACTGTAACGGTCGGTCAACGAATCCTGTCCGTAGTTCGCCTCAAACGACAGATGATTCATATAGTGCCATTCCGGTTCATTGACAAATCTGCCGCCGGAAACGGTAAAATCCAAACCGGAAAAGACGAAACCGTTTTCCCGGCAACGGGTATTTTCCGGCAGACTTTTTTCTGCTCCGGCATAAGCTTTGGTGGTTTCGTGATTCACCCTGTTTTCCAAATCAGGACGGATGATGAGTCTTGCCTTGACCGTATCGGCAATAAAATTATCATCGCCGTCATTGCCGGGACGGTAAAATGAAATACGGAATCCACCGCCATCTGCGGCAAGTTCCATTTCGGCATTCAATTTGAGTCTGCGCCCCTGCCCCGCAGGAATGGCAAATTCCCAACGGGCGATATTGTCGCATCCGGAAGTAAATCTGACCAGATTTTTGCTGTTGATCTCCTGCGAAAAATCGTTGACCACCAGCCAGGCTTTGAAAGAGGAAAAAAGCACCCGCCTGTCTACCGGATACCGCGTTTCCGGATTGATTGCAAAAAGGGCGTCGTACTTGCTTCTTACCACACCCCAGTCTGCAGGGTAAAGGGAATATGCACCATTATTGCCTGCGGCAAAAAAGTATTTATCTCCGGTTTCACTGCCGTTACAGGCAAAAGAGATGTATTCATTGTTTCTGCCCGGCAGCTGCCACAAAACTCCCCGTAAATGCTCTGCCTGACCTTTGGCTTTGAAAACAGAGATTTCCAGAGCCAGGATATGCAATTCACTGCTGCGGTTTTCCGGCAAAGCGACCAGAGCGAACTCACCGTTGCCGGATTTTTCCGGCAGACTTTCAACATAGCACACGGTGCTTTCTTTTGACAATATCCGGCACCGGAAAGATTGGGAACTGCGCACCAGAAGCAGATTTCCTGCCGGAATCATCACTTCCCGTCGGTCATCGTGGATATCCGGATCCCACACTGTAACCGGGGCGGGGTCGATCCCGGCAAGTTTTCCGGCAAAAGCCACCGGATTTTCGCAAAGTTCATCACCGCTGACATCCGCACAGGCGGTAAATCCGGCGTATTTAAGTGCCGCACGCTGTGCCATAGCGTTTGCCCTCTGAGAAATAAGTTTGCCTGCCTCTCCTTTTCCGGATGCCTGCGGCACAAGTTGCTCAAAAAGGATACAATATCCGTCGCCGGGAGCAAGAGAAACTTTATAGAGACCGTTATGCTCTTCAAATCCGATGACTTTGTCGCTCAAAAAGTCAAAACCGCTGCCGGGGATGCCGCTGCAGGGGAAAAAAACATCCTGCCAATGGTCGCAATCTAAATTTATAAGCGAAAGACTGCGTTCTCCACTGGCGGCTGTCCGCAAAAGTGCCAACACATTGCCCGGACCGGTCTGGATCAGTTCGGCAGATGCTCCGGCACCGAATGATTCGGCGTGATTATAAAGATAGTTGAGCTTGGAAATCAGGGTGTTGAGATTTTCAGGCGAATCAAAATTCAATGCTCCGCATCCGTGAACATCTATTTTTTCGGCGGCAAAAAATTCTGCACCGTTGACAAACCCGAATGCGCCGTCAAGAGCCAGCAATCCGCACACCAGAAATCTCAATCTGGCAAAAGTTTTTGAAGTCGATGCCAACCGCAGATTGTCATGGGTTTCGGCAAAACTCACCAGTGTGCCGAAATTCCGGCTGACATGGCACATATAAGGATAGTAGCGGGATATCTCATCCCGGCTGTAATTCTGAAACAATTCTGAATATGCCCAATCCAACCCTGACGAAGCCAGCAATCTTTCCTGCACATCCGCCGGACCGCCGAGGCCTTCCAGCATAAAAACTGTATCGGGATACTCCGAACGCACTTTGGCAACGATATAATCCCAGGCTTTTTCCGGCACCATATATCCGGCATCACAGCGGAAACCATCCACTCCCCGGCGGCACCAGAAAAGAAATACATCCGCCATCATCCGGTGAACTTTGATATCTGTATAATCAAGACGGCAGAGATCTGCCCAGGTCACACCCCACGCGCCCGGGCTCTCAAAACGCCCGGAAGCATCCCGCACGAAATATTCCGGATGATGCGATTGCAATTCGGATGCCCAGCCGGTATGGTTGACCGGAATATCCATAAAGATCCTGCCACGGCGGGAATGTACAGCGTCGATCAATTCCACAAACTGCTCCATCGGAGTGGCACTTTCGTCAAAATCGGCCAATGCCGGATCGACTTCAAAGTAATCCAATGCGGCAAAAGGACTGCCGTAACGCCCCATCCTGCCATATTGAGTCGGTTGCGGATGGATCGGCAAAAGCTGCAATATCCGGCAGTTGAGAGTATCAAAGATATGATCCAGACGGGCGATACAGTTACGGAAAGTTCCTCCGGGCGGGATCACCGTATAACCGGCATCATCCAAAAGTTTTTCGGCAGATTCCGGCAATGTCGAATGTGCTTTGCACATATCTTTGCCGAACTGACGGATAAAAGCCGAATAAATGCTGTTTCCGCACAGCGAAGCTGCCGGTTCGACTTTGATAAAAAAGTTTTCACCGTCTGCCCATTGCACCGGAGAATCATCATCGGGAATAAAACAGCATTTGGCTTCAAAAATCCCCACTTCCGGCAAACCGAGAGTGATGGAAGCGGTGCTTCCATTGCGGAGCAATTCGATATCTGTCCAGTCAAGCCCCGCCGCCGGCTGGTTATTTTCGGTTTCGCAAATGATTTCCCGGCGGTGTACGGCTTCCCTGCCGAGGGTCGTCCGCAACACGGCTTTACCGCTTTTTGCGGGGTCGATACCTTCAAGTTTGACGGTGATCCTGTCTCCGGCAAAAAAGATGCGTTTACCGGGAGTAAGAGTCTGTTTCATAATATATCCTGCCTCAACAAAATGGCCGCTGCCGCAATATGTTTACAGCCTGCCGGCAACATTGATTTTTTCATTTCATAATATAACTGTAACAGAGGAATAATTCAAATACTTACGGTCTTTCTCAACAGGACAAAAGAGAGGCTGACGCTTGTTTTTTTATTACGGTTACGCTATATTAACATTCAACAGTTGCAACACAGCAAAACAGCATTTCAATAAAGGTGAAAAATGAGTCACAGAATTATCGTTTTTCTGGTTTTGATTTCGGCATTTGTGTTGGGTGCCGGAGAAAAAATAATGCTTTATCCGACCTCTGCCGGAATAAAGAGTCCAGATGGACACATTCCGTATATGACGCTTTATGCCCTCAAAACCGATAAGCCGCTCGGCTGCGTACTGGTCTGCCCCGGCGGCAGTTACCGTTTCCGCTCCCGGGACGAAGCCGATCCTATCGCCCGCAAATTCAATGCTCTCGGATTTCATGCGGCAGTGGTGGAATACCGTACAGCCCCCTCGGTTTTTCCGGCACCGCAGCAGGATGCTCTGCGGGCAATAAGAGTTATCCGGTCTTTGAGCAGTAAATACAACATCGCTCCGGATAAAATCGCTATGCTCGGATTTTCGGCCGGAGGCCATCTTGCCGCCAGCACCGGAGTGCTTTTCAACGACATTCCGGCGGCAGTCAACGATGAAATCGACGGGATTTCCGCCCGTCCGGATGCTCTGATACTCTGTTATCCTGTCATCTCTCTGGCTCCGGATTTCGGTCATATCAACAGCGGCAAATGCCTTTTCGGGGCAAAAAACCTCACTCCTGAATTACAGCAGAAATATTCACTGCACAAACTGGTGAGCAAAGAAACCCCTCCGGTTTTTCTGTGGCACACGGCCGGAGACCGCGCCGTCCCCTGCCGCAACTCCATTGAATTTGCCAATGCCGTCTGGCAAAACAAAGGTCAGGCGGAACTGCACATTTTTCCTGCTGGCGGTCACGGCAAAAAACTGGCTACCTCCCTGCCCTGTGCTTATGTCTGGCCCGAACTTGCCGCAAATTTTCTTAAAGACATAACCGATTTTCCGGTAAAATAAACTTTTCAGCAGTAAAAACAGAGGAAATATCACTGCTGTCCGGTAAAAATTTCAGAGCAGTAAGGGACTGAAAAATTCCTCTTGAACGGGCAAATTCCAGTTTGGCGGCTTTTCAAGGATTTTTCTGTCAAGCGACAAGACTTCCAGTAGAGACTGATTTTGCATTAAGGTATCACAAATACGGTTTGTCAGCTCCGTCATCCCCAACTTGAAACCATGCAGAAATTTGAGCAAAGAACAAAGTCAGGAACTGTTTCCATGCGGTGAAATGCTTGCAATATCTGTTTCCGCCTGACTTTTTTACGGTTTTTCAAAACGATATCGAGGGATGAAGTTGAAAAGTTGAGTATAGATGCTATTGTAATACACTGTTCGGGGCTTTCTTGTTAAATATAAAGGATTTGGTCGTTTTTAATATATAACAAGTCCCGACAATTTCAATTAACTCCGGTAATTTTTACCGGACAATAGTGGGAACAGTAAGCTTATTACAGTAAAGCAAATATAAAATAATGGGGTGATAAAATGAAAAAAATTTGGTTGGTGTGTCTGGCAGCAGCAATGTTGGTGTTTAGTTTTTGCGGCTGTTCACCTAAAGATGAGAAAGTTGAAAAAGTCAAATCTTATCGCAAAGCCGCAGAACAAGGGGATGCCGATGCGCAAGAAGTCTTGCGGCGTTTAGGAAAATAACGACTTTTTTATTCGAGCGATCTTGGGATTGCATCAGCAATCAAGGGAGTTGCAAAACTTATGATAGTTTAGCAACTCCCTTGTTGTTATACCAGTCAACAGCCTTGAGCTTTGTTTGCGTTTGGGGAAAAGTTGCGCTTGTTAAAATCGCAACTCTTGCTTATTGGGAACTGGTTTTTATTTGAGGATTATTTCCAGATATCCGGCAAAAGTTTCCGGCTCAATGAAGATATTGCAAGTTTTCCCGCTGATACTCATAGCAAGATTTTTGCTGCCGTTAAATTCCGGCGAATAACCTTCCGCTTTTTCCAGCAGTTTGAAGCTTATTTTTACTGCTTGCTGATTCTTATTGGCATCAGTGGTATAATTCTTGTATATATCGCCATGACTGATCTTTGCCGGAAATTTGAGCAAAGAGCAAAGTCAGGAACTGTTTCCATGCGGTGAAATGCTTGCAATATCTGTCTCCGCCTGACTTTTTTATGGTTTTTCAAAACGATATCGAGGGATGAAGTTGAAAAGTTGAGTATAGATGCTATTGTAATACACTGTTCGGGGCTTTCTTGTTAAATATTAAGGATTTGGTCGTTTTTAATATATAACAAGTCCCGACAATTTCAATTAACTCCGGTAATTTTTACCGGACAGTAGTGAGGAAATATATGAAAACACAGTTAACTATTCCGCTTTATCCGGAAAAATCCGGCATAAAATCTCCTGACGGTTTTATCCCTTTTATGACCTTTTATCCGCTTGCGGTAAGCAAACCGGCCGGATGCGTACTGGTATGCCCGGGAGGCGGATATGCGATGCGGGCAAGACACGAAGCCGATCCGATAGCGAAACGCTTCAATGCTCTCGGATTTCACGCGGCAGTGGTGGAATACCGGGTCGCACCGGCAGTTTATCCGGCGCCCCAGTGTGATGCAATCAGAGCAATAAAAATCCTGCGTTCACTCTGCACGGAATACAAGATTTCCTCTGATCATATCGCAATACTCGGCTTTTCGGCAGGTGGACATCTTGCCGCCAGTACCGGGATACTGCACGACACGATACCGGCAATGGTCAATGATGATATCGATCAGCTTTGCGGCAGACCGGATGCATCCATACTCTGTTATCCGGTGATTTCCATTGAATCTGAATTCGGTCACGTCGGCAGTGGCGACAATCTGTTGGGCACCACTGGTGATTCTGCCGCACGCAGTGAATTATCTCTGCACAAATGGGTAACGCCGGATACACCTCCGGCGTTTCTGTGGCACACCGCCGAAGATGCAGGAGTTCCCTGCCGCAATTCCATTGAATATGCCAAAGCACTGTGGGCAAACAAAGTAAAGGCTTCTTTGCATATTTTCCCGCAAGGAGGGCACGGCCTGGGTGAAGCATTGCAAACTCCCTGTGCCGGAGTCTGGGTGGATCTTGCCGCCGGATTTCTCAAAGAATCTCTCGGTTTTCCGACGGAATAAATTCAAAATTGCAAAGGAGGATTTTTCCCGTATTCTTTGCGGTAAAGTTTTCCGGCAGTGTTTTGGATACTGTGCCAGAAACCGCGTGCGATATCCTGTCGCACATTTCTGCCGGAATAAATTGACATAAAACGCAGTATATCGCGTTTACTCAACGGCAGATCCATACTGGAAAAATAAATCCCGGCGACATCTTTGACCAGATAATGCCACGGTACCTGTTTGCGACATTGGGCCCGGTGCAGATCTATGACAAAAAGTTTTTTTGCTTCAGGGGAATAGTGAAAGTGACACAAATAACAATCACGATGGTTTATCCCTGCCTGATGCATCCGGCGGATGATTTCTGCCAATTTCAATATGAGAAAATGTTTTAATTCCGAGGCAGGAGGCTTTTTGCTCCAGTCAGCGGTGAATTCTTCCAGACTGACAGTACCGGATAATTCATCTGTAATGATAAATGAATCCTGATTTGCCGGATTGAAATTACGGATACCGAAGCCGGCAATTGTCATCGTCGGGATGGATAATTTTGACAATTCATTCAATGCGCGGTATTCATTTGCGGCACTGATGACCGGTTTTTTGAATTGCAGTAAATTTTTCCAAATCTCTTTCCAGCCAACGCCCCGGTGGTATTTGACATAAAAAACTTTGTTTTCAAATACCAGCCGGTAAGTTCTTCTGTTTTTGACCTGCCGCAAATTTTCAGATTCGTGATCCTGCAACACCTGAAAAGGATCGCGTCCGGCAAAAAATCCGGATATCCGGTCGGCAAACCATATCATTTCCCGGCGATTCCCTCTATCATATCTGCGGCAAAAGGAATCCGGCGGTAAAGAGATTCCGGATCAAACTCCAAAGCGGCTTCACGCATTTCGGCAAGTTTTTCCGGAGTGTTGATTATCAACCGGAGCATACGGGAAAAATCACGACAGGAAAACGGTACCGGCAGGGCCATACCACCATTGGCGGTAATAAGGTCGCAAAATCCGTAATCACCGGAACATATTGCCGGCACGCCGAAAGCAAGTGCTTCAAGCGGAACAGAATCTGTTGAGGCATTTCGCGCCGGATGCACCAGCATATCCGCCGCCGCCAGCAATTCGGTCTCTTTTTCCCGACTGCCGGAAAAATACACTTTGCTTCTTATCCGCAAATGCCGGGCAAGCGAATCCATTTTTGAAACCGAACCGCTGCCGCCGACAACCAGTTTGATATTGGCAAGTTCGTCTTCCGGCAAGGCAGCAAGAGCAGCAAGGGTGCGGTCAACGCCTTTGGCATGAAATCCCGGACCGATCTGAAGCACCATCATTTCATTTTCTTTGATATTCAGTTTTTCTCTTACTCCGGCACGGATCTCTTCACGCTGTGCTTCCGACGGTCTTTTAAAAGCATACGGTATCCCCGGAGGCAACTGGATAAAACGATCCGGATCCATTTTGAAATTGCGGGTGAGACGCTCGATCTGACTTGCCGTCAATGCAAAAATTTTTGTATTTTTGCTGCCGCTGAAAAGTTGTTTTTCCAACGCTCTGATACTGAAAAACCCCGGCACAAACCAACGCCAGAAACCATACTTGCGGCGAATTGCGTCAGTACTGGAATGTTCCCCGAGATAATAGACATCTGCCCCCGGCACTCTGGAAAAGGTAACAAAACAATCGACCGGATCTTTTTTTAACGCTTTGCGAATTTGCCGCCCGAAACTCCTCAAATGCCCGGCAGTGGTAAAAGCGTGGGTTTTGATTTTCACATATTTTGCCTGCATAGACAAATCGGAAGTCTTTGACCGGTAATAAATCACGACTTCGTGGCCACGGTCTGTCAATTCATTGACCAGTTGTTTGAAATCACGGCGGGTAACGCCGTGCTCATAATATTTCATTATTGCCAGTGCGATTTTCATATCTTCTTTCCGCTTTCGCAGATAACCGGAACCCCTTTCTGTAAAGTTAAACTTTTAAATATCACCAATAATATAACACACAAAAAAAAAGTATGCAAGTTTTATTTACAAGAGGCGGTTGTTTCGGGAAAATAATTTCATTTTTTGCTGTAAGAGTGCAAAATCAGGGGAAATCCTCTGCAATTCACGGTAAAATCCGGCAGAATGATTCATAACTTTCAAATGCGACAATTCGTGTGCTATGACCAAATCTATCAATTCATCCGGATACTGTATCAAACGCCACGAAAAACGGCATACTCCGCTTGCGGAACACGACCCGTAACGCTTTGCGGCAGAAGAAATTTTTAATTTTTCCGGCTTGAAACCGTATTTTTCTGCTGTTTCAGCTGCCCGCGGCAAAATATACTGCTCTGCCAGACGCCGATAGAGTTTTTCCAATCCGGCACCTCTTGCCGCATCATCTCCCGGCGGGAGCAAAAACAATTCTCCAGTAAAGCAAAGCAGTCTTTGAGAAGCAGAAACAGGATAACTTTTGCCGCGGTAAAAAAATGTTTCTCCGTCGGCAAAAGAAAATTTTTTAACTGCAGAGAGCATATTTGCCAATGCCCGGCGGTGACGGTAAAGCAACCGGGATATCACTTCCGGCGGCAGAGCAACCGGTGCAACGATCTCAATGACTCCATCCGGCGCCGCCCGCAACCCGACAGAACGCCGCCCCGGGAAAATTTTAATGCGGTATTCCATTTTTATCTGCCGAGGAAACAGGAAAGTGCAAAAAGATTATAGAGGATATAGGAATTATCGTTTTTATGTTTTATATGGTCATCAAGCAGTACGGCGGCAAAATCCATATCGACGATACCGCTGTCTGCCAATGCCCCCTGACGGAATTCCTCTCTGAATCTGGCGGCAGTACCGGGTTGCATCAACCAATCTGCGATCGGCACACCGAATCCGCGTTTTTTCATTTTGCCAAGTCCCGGCGGCAGGATATCTGCAAATGCCGTACTCAAAACACGCTTGCGACTGCCGAAACGCTGTTTGTGTTTCCACGGCAGCCTGGCGGCATAATCCATCATCCACGCATTGACAAAGGGGGAAAACATACTCACATTACTTATCTGATAACTGTAACGGCTCTTGGCAAGAGAATCATCCGGCAGGTAAGTGTACCAATCCAGACGGCAGGCGGCTTCGTGCCAGGTGCGGCATTTCAAATCCGGCAGAAATTTTTCAAACCGGGAAAAAGTTTCCGGCAAAATTTCTCTGCCCAGCAGATGTTTTTTGATTTCAGGCTCAGCCCGGTCCAGCCAGTTGAAATATATCCTCATTTCAGTATCATCCAAACCGACAAAAAAGCGGCGGAGCCGTCCGCAGAATCCTCTCTCCCTGCCCGGAGGGCAAAGTCTTACTGCCGCCGTCATCCAGTGCGGCAGTTTCTTGAACATCACAGCATAACGCAAAGCAAGATAGCGTTCGTAACCGCCGAAAAGTTCATCTGCTCCATCTCCGGTAAAAACCGAACTGCACTCCCTGCCTGCCGCTTCTGTCAATGCGGCGGTTGCCAACAGCGAGGCATTGCCGAATGGCTCATCACACATACGCATAAACCGCGGCACTTCATCCAGTATTTCCGGAGTTATATTGATCAGATGATGCCTGGCTTTGATTCTGCCGCCGGTAAAAAAAGAGGCGGTTTTGAATGCGGTTTCGCTCTCATCGTAATCTTTTTCCCGGAATCCGGCAGTAAAAATATTGATACTGGATTCTGTCAGACGGTTGCACACGGCTCCCACCACAGCAGAATCCAATCCGCCCGAAAGCAGCAAACCTGCCGCATCGCCGCTGTTGAGTTTTTTTTGCACAGAATCAAAAACTTTGCGGCGGATCACTCCGGCGGCTTCGCCGAAACTTATCTTTTCATTGATTTCAGTCGGGAATTCCCGGTAGCGGATAACAGAAACGCCATTGCTGTCGCAAACCACCGCTCCGGCAGGAGGAACCTTTTTGATATTGCTGTATATGGATTTGTCGCCAGGAACAACTCCAAGCGAAAGATAGTCTGAAACCGCATTGATATCAATCTGCCCGGGGGAACCGGATATTTCCAGCAGAAGACTCAATTTTTCGGCAAAAAATAAAACATTGCCGCAGATGGTATAAAAGAGCATCCGGCTGCCGGGAACGTCGCGTATCAGCAAAAACCTGCCGATGGATTTATCGCAGATGACACCGGTAAAAGCACCGTCTGCATTTTTCAAACCATTGATACCGCCATTGCGGTAAATCCCGGCAAGGATTTCATGGGTGGAGGGGGTTTTGATACCGACAGGAACAGTTGTTTCCAAATCACCGGAAACCGCAGTGAATATGTATTCATCATCCACACCGCAGGATACAGCGACACCGGGATATGGCCGGATGACGGATGGATCATCCGTCAATACCATCTTTCCGACGGCATCGCCGCCGGGAAGCACTACTGCACCGTAAAGAAACGGCATAATACAGTCTCCGGCTTGACCGCTGTTTGTCAGGCTGTGGCAGCGGCGTTTTTCTTTTTTGCGATCTTGCTTCTGGCGACAGCGGCAGTCTGGGCATCACCCAACATGATTCCGATGCGCCGGATATTTTCTTTGCATTCCGGCAGTTTGACTTTTTCAAACAGATTGACCCGCTGACTGGTGGTATTCAGTTCATCGCTCAACAGTTTATACTGCACAGAAATCACATTGTATTCTTCTTTGAGAGCCACAGACAAACGCATTGCCTCGATGGCATCATCCAGAAACCACTCTGTAGCAAAAAGATCTATATCCCGGTCGTGAAACACCACCTCTTCAAAAGTGGGAATATTGATACCGGCAATATTTGCCTCGCCTTTTTTGACATAATCGACTGATACCGCGGCTTCCACCTGCCGGACGACTTCCGGTGCGGCAAAAAAAGCCAGACTGGATGCCAACTGCTCTTTTAACGCTTCCTGACGCTGCAAATTTTTTTCCAGCGCCTCGGCACTCAACCGCACTTCCATCTGCAACTGTTGTTTTTTAAGCTGCAAAGTGGGCAAAAAGCGTTCATACTGCTTTTTGGCATCCTGCTGATGCTTTAATTCAGTCTTGGTAAACTTTATCTTTCCCATGATCTACCGTCAGTTGCCGGGCCAGTATTTTTCCAACAAATCAGTTTTGATGCCGACTTCGGCACGGTCGAAACAATCGGCAAGGATTTTCCAGCCGAGATCAAGACCGTCTTCCAGAGAAATATTTACTTTGAGCGACATCATTTCGCTTTCAAAGCGGCCGCCGTATTTGAGAAGTTTTTTATCCCACGCCGACATACGGAATCCCATAGACTGTTTTTCCAGAGTGCTTTTGTAATCGGCATAAAGACGGATCATAGCATCCATGATCGCCCGGTGATCAGCACGGGTCTTATCATTGACCTGCTGTTTGAGACGGGAAAGCGAACCAAACGGCTCAATGCGTCCGTTGCGCAGATAAAACTGTCCCTCGGTAATGTATCCGGTATTATCCGGCACGGGATGGGTGACATCATCGCCGGGCATAGTGGTGACCGCCAGGATCGTAATGGAACCGGCTCCGTCAAAGTCCACTGCTTTTTCATAGCGGGACGCCAGCTGACTGTAAAGGTCGCCGGGATAACCGCGGGTCGCCGGGATCTGCTCCATAGTGATGGCGATTTCTTTGAGCGCATCGGCAAAGTTGGTCATATCGCTCAACAGGCAAAGCACCCGCTTGCCTTTGAGAGCGTATGCCTCTGCCACAGCAAGACACATATCCGGCACCATCAGACATTCCACCACCGGGTCACTGGCAGTGTGAATAAACATAACAGTACGGGAAAGAGCGCCGTGCTCATCCAGAGTCCGTTTAAAGGTCAGGTAGTCGTCGTGTTTCAGCCCCATACCGCCCAGCACAATGACATCGACCTCTGCCTGCAGAGCAATGCGGGCGAGCAATTCATTGTAAGGTTCACCGGCGACCGAAAAGATCGGCAGTTTCTGCGATTCGACCAGTGTGTTGAAAAGGTCGATCATCGGGATATTGGTACGGATCATATTCCGCGGAATAATACGTTTGGCAGGATTGACAGACGGTTTGCCGATTTCGATCATTTCGCTGTCGATATCGGGACGGCCGTCGCGGGAAGAACCTCTGCCGTTGAAAACCCTGCCCAACAGATCATCAGAGCCGGAAACCTGCATTTCCCTGCCCAAGAAACGCACCTGATCGTCAGTTCCGATACCGCGGCTGCCGGCGAAAACCTGCAGCGACACCCGGCGTCCGTCCAGACGGATCACCTGGGCAAGAGAAGTACCGCGGACACTGCTGGTTACTTCGGCAAGTTCATTATAAGCGACATTATCGGCTTCAACGGTAATAACGTTACCGGCGATATTGATGATCCGGTGATATACTTTACGCATTTTTAACTCCCTCCGCGATTTTGGCATCAATGAGAGCCTGCTGCGATTTGAATTCATCGCTGTCAAGCGTCATATAATTCTGGTCGATGAAAAGCTGGCGTAATTCCAGGAAATATTTACGGGCTTTTTCTTTGTCATCAAAATTGAAGCGGCTGTCCAGCACCTGACAGATGCGGTCGAACATACTCCGCTGACGGTCGGCAGAAGTTGCTCCGTCCACAGCGTCAAAGGTATTCTGCTGCAAAAAGACGTAATCCAGAAATTCGCTTTTCATATAGATAACGAAATCATCCGTGCTGGTACCTTCTTCACCGACAACTTTCATCATCTGGTTGATTTCCGAGCCGCGATGCAGTATCTCACGGGCGGCGGAGACTTTTTCAGCATCAGCCAGACTGGCGTATTTGCTCCAGCTGTCAAGCGGATGGATCGCCGGATAGCGGCGGGCGTCAGAACGTTCACGGGAAAGTCCGAGGAATGCACCGACCACTTTAAGGGTGGCCTGGGTCACGGGTTCCTCAAAGTTACCGCCGGCAGGCGAAACTGCACCGCCGATGGTTACCGAACCGGTATCTCCGCTTCTCAATCTGACCAGACCGGCACGTTCATAAAAACTGGCGATCAGAGATTCAAGATATGCGGGGAAAGCTTCTTCACCCGGGATTTCTTCCAGACGGCCGGACATTTCACGCAGAGCCTGTGCCCAGCGGGAGGTCGAGTCTGCCAGCAAGAGGGTATTGAGTCCCATCTGGCGGTAATATTCCGCCAGAGTCACCGCAGTATAAACTGATGCTTCGCGGGCGGCTACCGGCATAGAAGAAGTGTTACAGATGATGATGGAGCGGTCCATCAGAGAGCGTCCGGTACGCGGGTCTTCCAATTCGGGATATTCACGCAGGATTTCCACCACCTCACCGGCACGTTCACCGCAGGCGGCGACGATCACCACGTCGGCCTGTGCGTGCTGACTGATAGCGTGCTGCAACACCGTTTTACCTGCCCCGAAAGGTCCGGGAGTACAAAATGTACCGCCGACAGCCACGGGGAAAAAGGTGTCGATCGTACGCTGCTGGGTTACCAGAGTTTCTTCCGGCAGGAGTTTCTCTGCATAATCATCGATGGCGATTTTTACCGGCCAGAACTGGGTCATAGTCACTTTGCGGGTTTCACCGCGTTCATTTTCAACAATGGCGATTTCTTCGTCAATATTGTAACTGCCGGCGGCTTTGAGCGATTTGATCGTCCAGATGCCCTGCCACGCCAGAGGCAGCATAATGTAGTGCTTGATGATTGCTTCGGGCACGAAACCGAGGCGGTCACCTGCCCGGACTTTGTCGCCGACTTGCGCCATAGGAGTAAAATCCCAGAGTTTTTCGCGGTCAAGCGCCGAGAGGTAAACTCCGCGCTGCAGGAAAAAGCCGGATTTTTCCGCCAGCAGATTCAAAGGATTCTGCAATCCGTCATAGACCTGAGTCAACAGACCGGGCCCCAATTCAACACTCAAAAGTTCACTGGTAAACTCGACAAGATCGCCGACTTTGAGTTTATTGGTCGATTCAAAGACCTGCAAGTCAGCACGGTTGCCGCGGACGCGGATGACTTCACTTTTGAGCCGGGAATTGTCAACGTGGACAAAGGCCAACTCGTTTTGCATCACCCGGTGGGTGTATTCAACAGTGATCATATTGCCGTTGACGGCGACCACTTTTTCCATTACCGGAGCATTTTCTGCCATTTTATTTTCCCCGAATTATTTTATTGATTTATTTTTACAGAATCATGAGATATCTTGCTTTCCAAAGCAGAATTGAATGCCGCCAATCCGGTTTCCCGGTTGCGGTGACGCCGACTGCACAGCAAGACCAATTTTATTTTATAAGCACACAGGGCATTGAAATCAAATTCACACCCGGCGGCGATCTCATCGACCGCATTCCAACGCAAATTATCGACGATTTTTTCTCTTTCCAGCGGATCTTTTACAGCGGCGGCGGCATCGAGTGCGACAGCGGCATAATGGTAATAATTCTCTGTTTCAGGCAGAGAAATCTCTTTACCCAGTTTCCGGCTTCTGATGCCGGCGATACAAGTACGCAGGAATCTTTCAAAATCCAGATATTTGCGGAATATTTCCGGATAATCGCAGGATGACTGCGGATCAACTTTTACACTGCCGTCATAGAGTGCGAGCTGTCTGCGGTAATCGCATGGTATCATAGCACACTCGACAGTTTCATCAAATTCAGCCAGCGACAGCGGCGGCGGCTGATTGAGATCAAGATGCGGAAGTTCCGCCAGCAAAAAGGTGAACATTTTTTCAATCTTTCAGCAGATTGGCGATGCGTTCAGTAGTATATTTACCGACCAGTTCAGCCAGAGCCGGCACGGTAAAGTCAAAGTAGAATTCACCGTCTTTGAAGTTGACTTCCATACCGCCGGAAATACTGCTGTCTGCAAAAACTTTCGGCTCGCGGACGAAACTTTCACGCAAAGTGCCGCAGAGCAGAGATTTCAGAGATTCTTCATCCTTGACGGCACAAAGCACGGTAATATCTGCACTGGGATCATCAGCAAATTTTGCCGCCAGATCCTTGATTATACCTGCCATTATTTCCGGAGTCATCGCACCGGCGGCGGCATCTTTTACCGCACTGTCGATGCGGCTTTCCAGCTCGGTTTTAAGTTTGAGCAGGATATCGCGGGCCGCCTGACGCACGGCACTCTCGGCACGCTGCTGCAATTTTTCGGCTTCGGCACCGGCTTCGGCGACGATTTTTTCGGCGGCAGATTTGGCTTCAGCGACGATTGCAGCAGCTTCAGAGCGTGCCGTGTCGATGATGTTTTTTCTTTCCGCTTCGGCTTTATTGACTCCTTCGGAGTAAATACGATCGAGCAAACTCTGCAATTCTTCTGCCATTTTATTTTCTCCCGGACAAACTGTCCAAAAAATATATTAAATACTATAATAATAATTCTCACTTTAATTTAATACATGTACGCAAAAAATACAAGTCCGCCTATAAAAAAACATTGTCAAAAGTTGACTTTTGTCCGTCGTTGATATACATTAAAAAACGACAACATAAATTTTCAATCATCCGCAGGGCGGATTTCTTACCAAGAGGATAAAAACTTATACTATGACAAGCAGTGCTTTTCTTATAATGTTCATCGCACTGACGGCGTTGATGGCCCTGGTTCCCTTTATGCTCCGCCGTTTGGAAATTCCTTCGGTGATCGCACTTTTGATCGTCGGTATGCTGATCGGGCCTACGGGATTTGATCTCATAGGACATCTTTCCAACTGGCTGGGGTTCCTCGGCACTCCGGGAGATGCCGCAGCCAAGGCGGCTCAAGCGACAGAAACGGCAAAGTACTTCAACTCGCTGGTGAGTTCTCTGGGATCGCTCGGACTGATGTTTCTTATGGCTCTCGCCGGTATGGAAGCGGACTTCAAACTTATCAAAACAGTACGCAAGCCGGTGATAACATTGAGTATTATGACATTTCTGATACCGGCGATCACCGGTTATATCATTTACCGCCATTTTGAACCCGGCAATCTGGCGGGCAAACTCCTGTATGCTTCGCTGTTTGCCTCCCATTCGGTAGGTATCGTTTTTCCGGTGATGCGGGAACTCAATCTTTCGCAGACCCGTTTCGGGGCATCGGTACTTATTTCGACTATCATTACCGACATTGCCAGTATCATTCTGCTGGCGGTCAGTGTCCAGTTGTACCGTCAATCGACAAACATCTCTCATATGATAGGGCGGGATACGCTATCCATATTTGACCATGTTTCAGGAGAATTTTTCGGCAACAGTTTTATGGTGATATTTTTGCTGATCGTCCTCTGCTATCTGATTTTTACGATTTTCAGCGTAGGTTTTCTCGGCAAAAAACTGCTCAAATATTTCAATCCCGGCGAAGATGTGCTGATAACTCTGATCCTTGCGGTCGTGCTGGCGGCGGTACTGCTGGGTGAAATTTTCGGGATCAATCTGGTCGTCGGAGCATTCATCGCCGGACTCGGATTGTCGCAGGTTGTCAAAGATGACAATATGCTGCTTTTCCGCCGTTTTGAGAGTATCGGATACGGTTTTCTCATCCCGTTTCTGTTTGTTTCGATCGGCATGAGCACCGATTTCAGTGTTTTCCGCAATCTTTCCAATTTGAATGTGATACTTTTCACGGTGATCGGTCTGATTGTCAGCAAACTTGCTTCCGGTTACTTTTCCATGCGGGTCAACAAATTTGACCGTCCGGCAAGTCTGGCGGCAGGGCTGATGACAGTACCGCAGCTCTCGGCGACACTTGCCGCCGCCGCTATCGGTAAAGATATGGGAATACTCAACCCGGTCTATTTCAATGCGATCATCGTGCTTTCGATAGTGACGACACTGCCGGTGCCGACTCTGGTCAGACTCGTACTGAAAAAGTCTTCTTCCAAATTCCGCAACGTTTCGAACTTTACCGTGCCGCAAGTTATTAAGGATGATGAGCTGCTTTAATTCAAAATTTCACCACACAATCAGGAATCAAACGATATGACACAAGCTGTATTTCTTATCAAAACCAACGATCGGCAGGGGCTGGTGGCTGCCATTACCGGATTTTTCACCCGCCTCAACCTGAATATCATCTGCTGTCGCCAGTACACAGATCTGCGTGAAGGCAAATACTATATGCGGGTCGCTGTTGACCTCTCTGGCGGTGTGACCCGGCACGAACTGGAAAACGCCTTTGCCGATCTTGCCTCCGAACTGGAACTCGAATACAAAATCCATTACTCCGACACCGTGACCAATATCGCAGTAATGGTGACTAAAACCAGCCATTGTCTCTACGATCTTTTGACCCGTGCCGAAGAAGGCACCCTCGGCAACTGCCGCATTGTGATGGTGGTAGGCAATCACCCCGATCTGGAATCGGTGGCTGATCGTTTCCGCGTGCCTTATTTCTGCTGTCCGGTGGAAAAAGGCAAAGAGCACGAGCAGGAGGCAAAACTGCGTGAACTCTTTGCCAGTCATCACATCGACCTCATCGTCCTCGCCCGCTATATGCGGATACTCTCTGATGATTTCATCGCAAGTTATCCCCAGCGGATAATCAATATCCACCACGGTTTCCTGCCGGCATTTCAGGGAGGCAACCCCTATTTGCAGGCGTGGGAAAGAGGCGTAAAAATGATCGGTGCGACTGCCCATTACGCCACTGCCGAACTGGATGAAGGGCCGATCATCGAGCAGGATGTGGTGCGGATCAATCACGAGCAGGACCCCGATGAACTGCGGGAAATCGGCAGAGATATTGAACGGCGTGTTCTGACCAGTGCCGTCAAAGCCCATCTGGAACACCGTATCATTCTTGCCGACCGCCGCACTATTGTTTTCGGCAGTTGACAGATGAAAAAATTCCAGCAATTCTGCCGCTATACCGCCTGTTTCCTGCTCTGCGCCGAAGCGTTTGCCGGAGCATTGAAATTCGGCACATTGGCGACCCTGCCGGAAATAACAAGTTTCTATCCTGATTCCCCTGCCCAATGGCTGCTGGTGACTTTTCCGCCGCACAGTTTCGGAATACTTGCCGGAACAACTTTGATTGCGGTATTGCTTTCCGGCGTCAAAATGCAATGCAAATGGGAAATTCTGCTGCTTGCACTGCTGCCGGCAGTCGGAGCGATCGCCGGATACTGCAATACTCCCTCGCTTTTCCGGTCGGGTTTCTATTTCAATCATTTCGCATCCTGCGGAGCAATGATACTTGCCGCCGGAATATATTTCGCTGATTTCCCGGAAAAATCCCGATATTTGTTTGCATCTGCCGCCGCAGGAGCCGCCGTAACGGTGATAATCGGGGTGTACCAGTATTGCTGCGGCTTTGAAGTAATGAGAAATTTCATCGCCTCTGAAATCGCCGCCGGTAAAAATATTTCACCGGAATTGCTGGCGAGGATCAACGACACCAGAGTGTACAGTACGACCTGCTCCGGAAATATTTTTGCCGGATATCTGCTGTTGATTTCCCCGCTTACTGCGGTAGTTTTTTTCAAGGCCGGCAGGCATTTCTCTCCGGAAAGACTCTCATCGTGGTGCTTCGGTATTGCGGCGGCTCTGCTTTGTGCGGCGGTATTTCTGGCGACCAAAACCCGCGGAGCATTTCTTGCCGCACTGGCGACAATGACGGCGGCGGTTTTGCTCTCCGGGCAGAAAAAAAGCACCAAGGCCGTCTTTACGGCGATCGTCATCATCACTATTGCCGGTGGAGCGTGGTACATCCAAAAGTACGGCAGGGGTTTCATCTCTTTTGCAGAGCGGGCAGATTACTGCCGGACTTCGTTAAAAATGGCGGCATCTGCTCCGCTTGCCGGACACGGTTGGGACAGTTTCCAGCGTCAGCATATGCAAGTAAGGAAATCCCGGGCCGCAGAAGCCGCCAGAGATCCGCACAACGTGATACTCTCTTTTGCCGCTCAATGCGGCATACCTGCCGCACTGTCGATAGCGGCGATGTTGCTTGCAGCAGTGATAAAACTGGCAAAAGCACGCGGTATATCTCCTGAAAATCAAGCGGTTTTCTGGGGAGTTGCCGCCTATTTGTGCCACTCGATGATGGAGCTTAATCATCTTGCCCCCGGTATATGGACTCTGGCAGGGACATTGACAGCCGGGGCATTGGCGGCAGCCCCCTGCACCATCCATAAAACCTTGCCGAAACAGTGCAGAAATATCCTTCTGGCAGCACTGATCTTTGCCGCGGCGGCAATAATCATCCAAAGCGGTGTAATACTCAAACAGGATTATGCGTTATACGATTGTCAGGAAAGATTTTCAACGGGAAAACTGCAAACTCTTTTGCAGAAATATCCCCGCAACCCGGTGATACACGAATATGCCGCAACAATTTTTATGGGATCTGCTGACCTGGTAAATGCCGAAAAACACCTGCTCATTTGTCTTGACCTCGGTGCTTCCCCGGCAAACATCTGGCATAAACTTGCAATCATTGCCGGACTCCGCGGAGATCACAGTCTGGAAACAGAATTCAATCAGAAAGCCCGTTTTTATTATCCTGCCGGCTATCCGGCACGACCCTGACTTTACCGTCGGCAAAAATTATATCCATTGCGGCATTTGCCGATACATCAAGTGAACTTTTCACCAGCTTGCCACTGACGGCATCTGTAACCATCGCATAACCGCGTTCCAACTGCCGCCGCGGGTTGAGCGCCGCGAGCGTGGAATCCAATTTTGCCGAAATTTCTCTGCGTTCACGCAAAAACGACAATGCAGAACGCTCCATCGCCGAAGTCAATTCATCAATATACTGCCTTTTGTCGGATAAAAGCCGCAGAGGATCAGTGAGCCACCTGCCGGCAAGAAGCCGCTGTAAATGCAGTTTGGCTCCGTCGAGTTGACTTTTTACAGCAAATTTGAGATCTTTCTGTAATCTTTCCAGATGTTTTATCACATCTTCGTAACTGGCACTGACCAATTCTGCGGCGGCAGAAGGTGTCGGGACCCGCAAGTCTGAAACAAAATCGCAAATCGTGAAATCTATTTCATGGCCAACCGCCGAAATCACCGGGATCCTGCTCGCCGCCACACAACGGGCAAGTTTCTCATCGTTAAATCCCCAGAGGTCTTCCATACTGCCGCCGCCTCTGGTGACAACCAGCACATCCACCGGAGAAAAATTGTTGAAAAAATCTATTCCGGCAATAACATCTCCGGCAGTATTTTCCCCCTGCACTGTCGCCGGATAAATTTTGATAGCGACGTGAGGGTTGCGGCGGCGGATGATCTGCAAAAAATCCCGCAGTGCGGCCCCGTCAGGACTGGTGATGACCCCGATAGTACGGGGGAGTGACGGTATGGCTTTTTTGCGTGAAGATTCAAAAAGCCCTTCGGCTTGAAGTTTATGTTTCAACTCCTCAAATTTTCTCTGCAAAGTGCCGACTCCGGCAAGGCGAACTTTTTTCATGGCAAACTGGTACTCGCCACGGACTTCGTACACCGTCAGATTGCCGAAAGCCTCAATAACAGAGCCGTTGGCAACTCCCAGCTGGCGGCACTGTGCCGCCCCGCCGAACCAGCAGCCGCGAAGCTGACTGTTGGAATCTTTTAAAGTCATATAGACATGGCCGGAATTGTGGACGACCAGACTGCCGACTTCGCCGCTTATCCACAAGGGCATAAAGGAATTCTCAACAAGATCCCGGACTGCCCGGTTGATCTCACCTACGCTCCAAATCTGCTGGCCTTCTGCTGATACTGTCATAATACTCTTTTCTCCCTGATTATAAAATACAGTTTGACCCGGGAAAATGCAACCCTGAAAGCACTTGACTTTATCACTATATCGTGATATATTTACGTATAGATTTCTATAAAACAGTTTCATATAATAAAAAACGGGGCTTATATTATGTTTAAAAAAATTTTCACACTTTTTCTTGTTGGTTTTGCCGCGATACTTCACGGAGCAAGTTACCTGATCGAGGCAGAATACACGACCTGCCCCGGTAAATTTATGCTTGAAAGCAACAAACTTGCCAGCAACAAATTCATATTGAGAAGTTTTGACACCCCGGCAACCGCATACGGCAAATTTGAAATACCGGAAAGCGGCACTTACAATATTTATCTGCGTAATTTCGGCTATGGAAACAGCAGCCGTCAGATCGCTCTGGAAATCGACGGTAAAAAGTTCGCTCCGGTCGGCGATGAAAAAAATGATGCTTTCCAGTGGAGCAAATACGATGGTCAGATCACTCTGCAAAAAGGAGTGCATTCTTTCAAATTTATTACTGCCGGAAGTAACGTCCGTTTTGACGCCCTCCTCCTGACAACCGGAGATTCTCCTGAAATCAAAGCTGTTTCACTCATCCCCTACGGCGGACACCGTTACAGCGGCAAACCCAGATTCAGAGTAAAAACTGACAAAAATCCGTTGACTTACACCTGCGGAGAAGATATCAAATTTATTGCTACTGCCAGAGTTAAAGGCAAGACGGTCAAAAATGCCGCCATCGCAGTCAACCGCTTCGGGGATGATGGCAAAAGAGAAACTGTTTGCATCCCGTTTGAAAACGGCAAAGCAGTTTACACCACCCAATTAAGCAAACCGGGATTTGTCAGAGCAAAAATAAATCTGTGCGATACTGATGGCAACACCATTATTTTTGTAGATGACAAGGGCGTATGCTTTGACGGATACTTTGACGGCGGCGCCGGTGCTGACACAGAAAAAATCCCGCAAATGCCTGAGCCGGAAGATTTTGACGCATTTTGGGCAAAACAAAAAGCCCGTTTGGACGCCGTCCCGGTCAAGGCAGAAATGACTCTGCTCAAAGATACTCCCTGGAAAAATTACGACACTTATGCCGTAAGCGTGGATTGCGCAGGTCCGCGCCCCGTGACAGGATATCTGACTCTGCCCAAAAACGCAAAAGAAAAAAGTCTTGATGCCATTGTCTGTTTCCCCGGTTACGGTCTGGGACGCCAGACTCCTTCTGCTCCGACGCTGGGAGATCAGATCGTATTCCGCATCAATGCTCACGGTATGCCGCTGGGCAAAGACAAACAATTTTATGACCAATTTTTTGCTCCGTTGCGTGGTTATGCCCTCAACGACAGCGAAAATGCCGACACCTGCTATTTTAACGGGATGGCTTTGCGAGTGATGCGTGCATTGCAATTTGTTAAAAGCCTGCCGCTGTGGAATGGAAAAAATCTTACAGCATACGGCGGCAGTCAAGGCGGATTACAGGCATTGTGGGCAGCGGGACTTGATCCCGATGTCTCTTATTGCACGATCACTGTCCCGTGGGGTTGCAACCGCGGCGAAACTGAACTCGGCCTGATGGGCAGGGATTCCGTTATCCTCAGTTACCATCCGGCGGCAAGATACTACGATCCGGTAAACTTTGCCAAGCGTATAAAATGCAAAGTGGATGTCCACCGTGCCGGTCTGGCAGATTACATCTGCCCGCCGTCGGGAGTCAGCCGGATGTACCACAATCTCAAATGCCCGAAAAGCATCACCTGGGTACAGAACAACAACCATTTTGTCCCCCAGAATGACTGCAAAAGTTTCTCTTTCAAAGACGACAACAATCATACTCAAAAAAAAAGATGAAAATTGATCCTGCCCGATACCAACTGCCAAAATCCACCCGCCAAAGTGAAAATATCGAGTGGACAACTTCCTACATCTACAACCGCAATGATCTCAAATCGCCGCGGGTTTTGCTGATCGGCGACTCCATCTGCAATGGATACCACGCCGTACTGCGGCAGAAACTTGCCGACAAAGCATCAATAACTTTCTGGGCAAGCAGTTATTGTGTTACGGACCCGGCTTATCTGCATTTACTCGACAATGTACTGGATGGGCCTGCCGCTGATCTTGTAGTTTTCAACAATGGGCTTCATTCTCTTACCAGCGATCCTGACGAATGGCAGGAAGCGGCCATTCTGGCGGTAAAATTCATACTGGCGAAACTGCCCGGCACACCGGTAGTCATCCTCAATTCTACTCCGCTAAAAAACAGCGACCCCAGAGTTGAGCAAATCAACGCAATGACTGCTGTCACCGCAAAAGAGTGCGGTTTGGATTTGTGGGATATTTTTTCACTTTGCGATAAATTTGACCGTAGTTTGTGGACGGACAACTATCATTTCCACCGGGAAGCAATTGATATGCAGGCGGATTTTCTGGCCGGAAAAATCATCCCGCTGCTGCCGGAATGCGGTACTGCGGTAAAACAGACTTCCACTGCCACCGGACCGGATGGGGCATTGCAGTAAATGAAAGATTTCTTTGCAGGAATCAGATATTGCGGAAACGGTATTGCAGAATTCTGCCGTCACACTGTACTGTGGAAATACGCCATTATACCTCTGGCGGCGATGTTGCTGATATACTGGCTCCTTTTTTATTTTACATTTACTCTGTTTCTGCCGCAAAGTATGGAGGCGATTGCGGAATTTTTCACCGGCCACTGGTATGAATTCATCTACAATGTCCTCAAATATCTTATTTATATTTCCACCACTCTTTTGCTGATCTCACTTGCGGGTTTTTTCGCAGGGAACCTCTTTGAGATACTTGGAGCAGTGTTTTTTTCCCGTATGGTACGCTGTTATGAAACTGAAATCCTCGGCAAAGCCATAACTCCACCCGGAATTGTAGGCGATATCGCTAATATGTTTTCCTGTATTCTTTTTTCAGTCGGCACGTTGTTTTTGTACCTGATTTTTTTTATCGCCGGTCTTTTTATTCCGGTGATACCGCATATACTGGCGGTTTTTTTCATCGGCAAACGCTATGCTGTCATTTATACTTCAGAAGCACATTTCAATTCCGGAGGTAAACTGTGCAGCATCGACAATATTTTTCAAAACCGCAGTGGATCGCTTTACGGATTCGGGGCAATGATTTTTCTGATTTTCCTCATTCCCTTTTTGCCGGTTTTTCTGATCCCCGGACTGGTTATCGGCGGCACTGCTATGTATCATCAAAAAAATTTTTAACATACAGGAGAAACTTATGGAGTACCCCATTTCCATCAACGGCAAAAAGTTTGAAAAAATGCAGCTTGCTTCATCTTTTGAGGAACTGGAAAATGCTCTCTGCCACGAAGAACTGCCGGAAAACGGCGGAGTGATCACCGTTTTCCCCGAGGAAGACAGACTTTATTTCTGGATGAAACATATCCCGCACGATATTGATGTCGTATTTGTCAACAACCGCAACCGCATCGTCGCCCAGAAACAGATGAAAGCCGAAGCCCCCCAAGCCGAAAACGAAAGCGAAGAAAGTTACGAAAAGCGTTTGCGGACTTACTCATCCGGCTGCCCAGCCCGGATCGCCATTGATTTCAGAGCTGGTACGCTGGAAAAACTCAATCTCAAAACCGGATCAAAATTCCCAGTCAATCTGGCAGGCAATCTGCTGAAATTCTGAAGCAGACAAAGCAAACTCCATCTGACAGTCCTGACATAAGGATACCAAAACAATGACTTCTCAACTCTGCAAACCGGCATCGAAGTTAAAACGCGCACTTGTTTTCTGGTTTTGGAATGACACTCTTGACAAAAATGAAATATCCCGTCAGATAGAGGAATTTCACCGTCAGCATATCGACGGATTTTTCATTCATCCCATGCCGTCTGAATTCCGTCCGGCAAATTTTCACGGCGGCATGCCGGGATATCTGTCGGATGAATATTTTGACATGGTGCAGACGGCAGTTGATTGTGCAAAAAAATGCGGTATGGACCTCTGGCTTTACGACGAAGGCGGCTGGCCCAGCGGCGGAGTAAACGGCAAAATAGTATCAGAATATCCAGATTTGCGTCTGCAAAAAATACTGCCTGACGGTAGAACAGAATTTTTTGCCGCCCGTCCGGATCTGCTGAATCCGGCAGTGACGCAATTGTTTATCGACAATGTCCACGAGAAGTACCGCGCCCGCTTTGCCGGAGATTTTGGCAAGACGATCAAAGGTATTTTTACCGATGAACCGGCATTCGGTAATTTCGTGCCCGGCACCGAACTCCCCTGGTCTCCGGTACTGGCGGAACGTTTCGCCGCTGTCAAAGGATATGATGCCAGAAATGCGGCAATGAAAATATTAAACGACAACGATCCGCAGGCGAGAATAGATTACTGCGAAATCTGGGTTTCACTTATTCTGGAAAATTTCCTGTACCCGGTACGGGAGTGGTGCCGCCGCAACAATTTGCTTTTGACCGGTCATTTCAACGGAGATGACACGATTGCCAATATGCTGAAAATGTCCGGTTGCGGAGTCTTTGAACTGCTCGATGCCCTCGATGTCCCGGGATGCGATGCTATTTTGCGGCAAATACACCCCGCAGAAAGCGAAAGCGACTTATCCGGCATCGTTGCTTCGGCGGCAAAAAACAAAACCTGCATCAGTGAAAGTTTCGCTGTATATGGCCCGGATCTGTCACTTGCAGAAATGAAAAGTATTGCGGCAAGGCAGTTTGTATCCGGAATTGACATCATTGCCGCAATGGCACTGCACTATTCTGACCGCGGGGGAAGACAGGTCTCGACGGTTTCCAACTTTTTCTCTCCTGATCCTAGGTGGGAATATTATCATTTGTTTGCTGATTTCTGCCGGCGGCTGTCAAAGGTTTCCGACAGGACAGTACCGGTTTTCAAAGCCGCTGTGCCTTTTCCCGTCAGAGATTTGCAGGGCGGAACTTGCAGACAGGATATTTTGCAGACCGGACTGAAACTTGCCGCAGAGCAGAAAACTTACCTTTACTCGCCCAATGCGGATGAAACATTTTCCGGCGAACCGGATATTGAGTTATCTGCCCCCTGCCCCGGATTGCGGACAAGGCATCTGCTTTCGCCCAGAGGCGAGAGAAGAATATTTGTCAACAGCACAACTGATGCCATTTCCTGCCGCTTTACTGCTCCGGCGGGATACAATGTCTGGTACGATCCGGCCACAGGCAGGCGTACCCCCGCCTGTGCCGACAGCAGTAACTGCCTTGACTTGTTTCTGCCGTTTGCCGGAGCGATGGTTCTGTTGACTTTACCCGGCAAAGTACAAAAAAGTGCCGTCATTGAAAAAGCGGCAGAAAAAATGTCGATATCTTTTGAATTTGAAAAAGTTGTTTCTGCCGTTTCCGGTTCAGAAAACGGCTTGCAGCAACTCATTCCGCCGCCTGAAATTCCGGATAAAGATTTCTGCGGTATAATGCGTTACCGGGCGATCGTAAATCTGCCGGAGCGGCAAAAAGCTACCCTCTGCCTGCCGCAGGCAGTACGGGCGATGTGTGAACTGCTGGTCAACGGTACAAATGCCGGCCGCAAAGCCTGGGGGCCGTATAACTGGGATATAGAATTTGCCGCCGGAGAAAATATTTTGCAGCTGGATATTTCCACTACGGCGATGCCGGCGGTGTTTGGCAAAGATAATATGGCAATGCTCAATGCAAACGACTGGGGCAACAGTTATTTGACTATGAGTATGGCTTTCAAGCCTTTTGCTCCGGACGAAGCCCCCCTCAACGATGCCTTTATCTCAATGAAATGAGTACATCATTTGGCTTTGAGCTGAATGAAACGGGTGTGAAGCACCCGGGTTCCTCCCGGCAAAAGCAGTTTACCGTCAGCCGGAATCGGAGCAAGTTCCTGCCACACGCCGGAATCATCAAGTTCAAAAGCGGCAGTATCCCGCAGTTCTTTTGAGAGCTGTAAGGTTATATTTTCCCTTTCACTGCCGGAGAGAGAAGTCACAGCCAAAAGATAGTTTCCTCCGGCAAGACGCCGCACCATAATTGAAACATTGGGACAATCAACTACTGTTGCAGGGAGTTCGCTCCGGCGCAGCCACTCAATAGTCCTCAACAGCATTTTCCGCTTGCGCAGAGAAAATACCGTTGAACTCTGGTTGTGGGTAAGGCTGTAAGAAAGCACTGCGACGCGTCCGCCTTTTGCATTGACAAAGCGACTGGATGCGATCAGGATTCTTTCTCCCTCCGGATTGAGATAGTAACTTAAAGCTTCTGCACCGGGAAGCAACTGCAATTGGGCATACTGTGCGCTTTCTGCACCTGCCGGAGCATAAGCGTTGTTATAGTTGAAACGCCCCTTGATATCAGCAAATTCAGGAATAGCGGCGAATTCTTCAAGACAGATTTCGTACTTTTCAATAGGCTTGACATCAACACCGATGAGAGAAGCAAAACCGCGGTCCCGGCAGATCCCGGCTGCTTTGACATCCATAAGCACCGCACCGGAAAGGATTTCAGTCAACTTTTCATCGCTCAAAACTTCCGCTTCATTGCCGAGCAGTAAAACCGGAGATCCTTTGCGGATCGAGTAAGGTATTCCCATACGTGCAAGCATTGCACAACCCCACGCATAATCACCGCCTCCGGCGAAAAATCCGGTGTTTTTAAGCCGCTTGGACGAAACACTCAAAGGATCGTGAATAACCCGGCACCCGGCAAGTTCAATTTCTTTGCCCAGAGCGTGGATCGCCTGGAAACGCGGCTGACTTTTGCGGTACATATCCAAATATCCGGTATCTTCTGCCGCGTCATCAAGGTATTGCAAAGCATAAAACTGCGAACCGTCTGCTCCTAGAAAAAGAGATTTCAACATCAGGGTTTCCAGATATTCCGGAGACATAAAATAGGTCGTGTGCGGATAGGTATCGGACTCGTGTACCCACTCTATATCCTGCGGCATCTGCTCGGCATCAAAGAGCAAATGTGCAGTACGCAAAGGGATACGTCTGCCGGAATCTTCCGATGAGTACTCGGTGCCGGTAACACGGATCAAAGGGCGGGTTTTGCCTGCCAGTGCCCGGGCGACATCAAAAGTCATAAAACCATCGATATCAGTTCCGCCGCATTCGCACAATCCGATGCGGGTATCCGGAGCAACTTTATCGACCGCCTGACGGATCACTTTGGATAATTCCACCAGTGAATCCCGATTTACTTCAGCAAAAATTTTTCGCAACGGAAGCGTTTCGGGGCGATCTTCAAGAAATAATTTTGCCACTTCATCGCGGGTATAATTCCGACCGGCCCGGCGGGAAAATTCCGCAAGATGCCGTTTGCAAAAGCACCCCAGCACCACCCCGGGATGAGTATGCTGCGTATAGTCATCTTCCATTAGAACGATCGGAGGGCGGGCGATTTCCACCACACGGGCAATTTTTGCGGCGAAATCCTGTTGAAATCCCGGATCAAAAGCACACAAGCCGAGGTGAGATTCCCTGCCGTCAAAATTGACAACATGCTGATAAGGGGCATTCAAGCCGCTCCGCAAAGTGGGCGTGCACCACCAATTGAGTTCAATACTATCATCAGCCAATTCCTTTTTGCAGCGGAGTATTGTATTGCCTATTTCCTCAAAATCGGCAATATCAGGATACCCCCGCAACTGCACCTTGGCGTGATCCGGCCCGCAGACAAAGAAACGCTTGATCCCATATTGATCACGGAGTTGTTTCAACTCCGCCGGAGAAGTATATTTCAACAGTGTCGGGGTAATTACTGTAAGCGGCGACCGGGCGGAGAGATTAAACATAATAATACCTGAAACAAATACAGTTAAAAGTTTATAACTCATTTCACATAACCTTAACTAATAATATCAGAATAATATCGTTAATGCCCAAATATAACACACTATAACCAATAAGTCAAGTCAGCGCTTACACTTCCTAATTGTCAATCCATTTACTATTATTGCAAAAATTTTTATACTGCCCTGCCAAGAACAAAAGAGCAACAACACTATCTCCTTTGGTGAAATAAAAAAAGACCGGAAATTTTCCGGTCTTTTTGTTGTTTGAATGGTGCGTTCGCAGGGACTCGAACCCTGGACCCAGTGATTAAGAGTCACTTGCCCTACCGACTGAGCTACGAACGCAAAAATTTTTTCATAATATAACCCGGCAAACAGGTTTTGTCAATACTCATTTGCCGGGTTTTACGTTTTTATTTGCGTTCCGTGGGAACGTTGGAAGCAACTTCCTGCAACCATGCCACATTGGGGAAGTGGTCAAGGTAATAACTGCAAATCAAAGTCTGCAAACCTTTGACGCCGTATTCCCAATCCAGCACCGCATCACCGAGGTCGCGGCGGACATTGCTCTGATCAAAAACGATGTCGCTGGAAAAATACGGGAAAAGGTCACCGACGAAGCGGGCCATCAAGTTGGTATTTTCACTGCTCTCGACATCCAATCCGACTTTGACATTGCTGAGACGCAAAACGCGGCAGACGGTATCTTCGATCTGTTTGGTGGTCACCGGGCTGTCACCGGTAATGTGATAAGCCTGATTGCTGACCGGTTTCGGGAAAAGAGCAACGATGGCTTCTGCAACATAGTCGATCGGCACAAAGTAAACGTGTTCCGACGGCTGGGCGGCAAAGGAAATGGAAAGGTCAACCCATTCGCGGGGATCAAGTTTCAGTTTGGAGCACTGATGGCTTTTGACTTTGCCGAGGAATTCCAGAATACGGTAGAAAGCCAGCGGTTTGCGGATACGGCCGTCACTGCGGCGTCCGGTAACGATACCGGGACGATAGACCGAAAAGGGAATACCGGAAGCACGAACCAGCATTTCGGCTTTGTATTTACTTTCTTCATAAGGATTGTTGAAGCCGCTGTCAATGGGGTTGTTTTCGATGGCAGTACCGACCAGTTTACCGGCGACATAAGCGGTGCCGACATAGTGGAACTCTTTGGCTCCGACCAGTTTGGCGACAGCAAGGATATTTTCTGTACCGTTGTAGTTGATGCGGTAGGTTTTGCCTTCCGGGTCTTTGCCGAGGTTGACATCAGCGGCGCAATGGAAAATGGATTCGACACCCTGCATCAGCGGATCAGCCGCAATGGCTTCGGGATCAAGAGTGACCACATCACCGGAAATGACCCGGACGTGCTCCATCACCAGATCGAAGTCTTCGGAGCAGCCTTCAAATTTGCATTCGTCGGCAATGATCTCACGGACGCGTTCTTCGGCACTTCTGGCTGAATTACCGCGGGCAAGACAGATAAATTGATATTCACCCTTGTGCTGACGGGAAAGACCAACCACAACTGCACTGCCGACCAGACCGGTAATACCAGTCAAAAATACTTTTTTCATAAAAAAACACCCTTTTAGTTTGTTTATATGTGTAACTGATTTGTTTTCACTGTATAATGTACTACCGGTTGCAGATAAAATCAAGTTTTTACATCATCCAAACGGCTTATATAAAGAAATCGTGATATAAAGCAACGGGAGCCAATGCCGCCCAGCCGCAAAAATCTCTGCCGGCAAACTCTTTGGGATGATCGTACTGCTCCGGGGAAATATTTTCAAAAACAGTGCCGGTCTTGCGATAAAGTTCCGCAACAGCATTGTAATATTTTCTGGCAAAATAAACCGCTTCTTCCTCCTCACCCATTGCCCGCAGGCCCTGGATCGCCACATAGGCAGTCGGAGGCCACACAGGTCCGGGCCAGTAGCCTTTTTCCGGATCGTAATCTTTGTCACAGGCTCCCAGCGACGGGAAAGGTACCGTACGGTTGAAAATCTTTTCGTCCCGCAAGACTGCTACAACCTGACTGATCCGCTCTCCGGGTACAACTCCGGCGATCATCACCCAGAATGCTCCGGCGTGGTAACGCGGAATAACTTTGCCGTTGTAGAAGTCAAAATAAAATCCGCGACTTTCATCAAAGCATTTTTCATTGATGATTTCAGCAAGTTCTGCGTGATGCATAGCAAACATTTCCGCATCCGCCTGTTTGCCGATAAGAGCGGCTATGCGTTTCATATTGAGGGCATTGAGAGCCATCTGACTGGAAATATCTATCCAGCCCATCTGACGATTCCAGCAATACAGATCTGTGCGGCTGACAAAATCCCACATACGGCTTTCAACGGTGATATGCTCCGGTTTGATATCTATACCGCTATGGGCATCATTGTGTTTTTCAAAAGGCATCCGCGGCAAATCATCCATCCCGCAACCGAGTGCATCGCCAAAGTAAAGCCCGTCACTTCTCCGGTAGGTGCGGCGGCAGAATTCATAGTGTTTTTTCAGTTTCGGATAAACCTGCCGCAGGCGGTCAATGCCAGTCACTCCGGCATCGTAAAGCTGTATTTCCGCCCAGGAAAGGATCGGCGGGTTGAAAGATATCGGATGTTCCTTGCTCCAAAAGGCTCTGCCGTCACTTTTGAATTCCCGGCAGATAAATCCGTCTTCCTGCTGCAAATTATAGAAATTATCCAGCGTAGTCGTCACCGGAAAACGTTCCGGGGCAAATTTTGCCCACATCGTACAAAAGCAACTGTCCCAGAGAAACAACCCGGTAAAGCCGCCTCCGGTCGCCAGACGCGGCAAAAGCGGTCGCACCGGTGGATTTTTGGCAAGCAGTTCTTTGCTTTCTGCTATTTTACGCTCTGCGATACGCAAAACATCCTCACAAAAATCTGCCATAAATTCCGGTTCAAAATTCAATTCGTTTATCATTTATCCTGATTCCCGTTTGGTAGATATGCCATACTCAACTATAATAGACACTCGTATCTGTAAAAAATCAAACTTCCCTTGCGATGCTTTCATTTGAAAAACCGGCAAAGCGTGTTATTTTAAGTTACTGTGATGTAATGTTTATTGCAGTAGAGAGAATTTTTACCGTGAAGTACCTGTTATCCTGCTTATTTGCAGCAATGCTTTTTTTATCCGGCTGTACCGGAGAAGCAAAAAGTTCCCGTCCGCGACTCGGAGCCGGCATCCCGCCCGTCGCCGGTATCGTCAAAGCCGTTGCCGGCAGTGATTTTGAAGTAACCACTCTTTTGCCACAGGGCAAAAATCCCCACGATTACTCACCGGGGCCGCACATAATCGGCAGTATCAGCCGGACGGCACTCTTTTTTTCAGCGGGAATGCCATTTGAACTGCGAGCAGAAACCATTTTTGCCGACAAATCCAAAATCGTTGACATTCGTAAAAATACCAAAAAAAGGATGCTTGAAAACCACAACCAGTTTTCTCACTCCCACCATCACGATGCAGATGATCCCCATATCTGGCTCGATCTGGACAATGCAGTGCAAATCGCCCGCAACATTTCACAGGCACTATGCAGACAGTTCCCGGATAAGTCCGGTACTTTTCAAAATAACCTGAAAATTTTTGAATCCCGTGCCGCCGCTTTGAAATCAGAGGTCAAAGCGATGCGTGCAAAACTTACATCCGGAAAACTTTTTGTTTACCATCCGGCATTCGGATATTTCACCGATATGGTCGGCATACAGCAAATCGCAGTGGAAACCGGCGGCAGAGAACCGTCAGCAGCCAGACTCGCTGAAATCATCCGCGATATAAAAAATTCCAATGCCAAAGTCATTATCGTGCAAAAAGAGTTTTCCCCCGGAGCCGCCGCGGCTCTGGAACGCAACACCGGGGCAAAAGCCATTGCCGCCGACCCGATGGGGGAAAATATCTTTGCAACTTTGCAGGAAATCATTTCAACTCTGGTGAAATATGATTGACAGCGATATCATCATCGACATAAAAAATGTCAGTTTTTCTTACGGCAGAGACAATGCTCTGCAAAATGTAGATATTACAATTCCCCGTCTCCAATCCGGTTGTATCGTCGGCCCCAATGGCGGCGGCAAAAGTACTTTGCTCAAACTTATTCTCGGATTACTCGTACCTCAAAGCGGCACGATCCGGGTTTTCGGCAAAAATCCGGCAAAGGCCCGTTTGGGCATCGGCTATATGCCGCAATATCACCAGTTGGATGCGGCACTGCCCGTAACTGTGCGTGAAGTAGTGCAAATGGGACAACTCGGAGCCGGTAATCCGGCAAGAGTAAGACGGGAAATCGTCCACGATGCTATGGCTGAACTCGGGATATGCCACCTGGCAGAAAAAAACTTTTCTTCGCTTTCCGGCGGACAACAACAGCGGGTGCTGATTTCAAGAGCCATCGCCTGCCAGCCGGAATTGCTGCTGCTGGATGAACCGACCGCCAATATCGACCCGGGTGCCGAAGAACAATTTTACGGCACCCTCGATGAATTGCGCCGCCGGATGACCGTCCTGACCGTTTCCCACGATCTCGGATTTGTCGATCGAGAAACCGATCTGGTGATATGTGTAAACAAAAATGTATCCATCCACCGGGCGGAAGATTTCACTGCCGCCAGTGCAGATGAGGTTTACAATCACTCGGTGAATTTCATCAAACACGATCACAAGTGTTTCTGCGGGTGCGGCCACCACAGGGAGGCAAAATAATGGAGATCATCACTTCACTTTTTACTTCTCCTGAACTGGCGTTTCTGCGTTTGGCACTGCTTTTCGGTCTGGCGGCATCTCCAGCACTCGGAGTTGTCGGCACACTGGTAGTCACCAGAAGGATATCCAGTCTTGCCGGTGCCAGTGCCCATGCGGCACTCGGCGGTATGGGGATCGCTCTTTATATGGCACGGGTCTGGCAGATGCATTGCGTCACCCCCCTGCTCGGAGCCGCCGCCGGGGCTGTCACTGCCGCGCTGATCGTGGGACTTGTTTCGCTCTATGGCAAAGAGAGGGAAGATACTGTTATCGGTGTGGTTTGGGCGGCAGGCATGTCCATCGGACTGCTTTTTCTTGACAGGACACCGGGTTATGTGGACTGGCAGGGGTATCTTTTCGGAAATATACTGCTGCTGTCACCGGGCGATTTGAAACTTATGGCCCTGCTGGATGTGCTTGTCGTCATACCGGCAGTAATATGGCGGCAGGAAATACTTGCACTCTCTTTTGATCCGGTATTCGCCAAACTGCGGGGAGTAAAAACCGATCTGATATATATGCTGATACTGGCGGTGACAGCATTGACGATCGTCCTGCTGATAAATCTTGCGGGGATAATTCTGGTGATCGCTCTGCTGACTATGCCGGCGGCGATAGCGGGAATATTTTCCCGCCATCTCTACTCTATGATGATATTCGCCGGGATACTGGCGGCGGTATTTGTCATTTCCGGTCTGGCAGCAAGTTTTGTATTTGCCCTGCCCTCGGGGCCGGTGATCGTGGTCGAAGCGGCATTTGTATATATTGCGGCACTGCTTTTGCGCCGCAAGTAAGATTACTGTTGCAATTCCCGGAAACTCAAGGGACGGAAAGCCGATTTCAGTTTTTCCCGTTTTGCCGGATCGACACTCAAATATTTGTAAGAGTTGAAAGCAAAATCACCCGGCACATAATTTTCCAGCCAGGAATGGCACAAGAGCCAGGATATCGGATAACCTTCCAGGATCCAGACGCATTTTTCTGCCAGAAGAGCCGCCATTTTGCGGTACAATGCAGTCCTTTCGGGGGAGTCCGGCATAGTAAGGATCTTTTCATACATCCGGTCGTATTCCGGATCAGAGAAACCGGTGCGGTTGCAGCTGCCGATATTGCCGGAATAAAAAAGCTGCAGAAAATTTTCCGCATCCGGATAATCTCCGATCCAGGAAAGGCGGAAAAGCTGTACTTTTTTCTGGCGTAATTTTTCGTAAAATCTCGGATTGTTATTCAGCACCGGATGGACTTTTATGCCGATGGCGGCGAAATCAGCGGCCATCAATTCCCCCAGTTGACGATAGGCGGAAGTATTTCCGCTCTGATCAAAAGAAAACTCCAGATTTCTGCCGTTGGCGGGATTGATCCCCCCGGGGAAACCAGCTTTTTTCAGTTCCTCTTGCGCCTGATCCACATCATCGCAGACAAAAGGATTATCCATCGCCGGATCGTGCCCGCCCACTCCCGGCGGGATGACACTTTTTGCCGGGATCATCTGACCGCCGAAGTGTTCGACCCTGCGGCCGACATTGTAGGCAAGACTCATTGCCCGCCGCAAATGGATATTGCCGCCCAACAGCGGATCATAAAAATTAAACCCGACATATCGGATCTCAAATTCCGGCACCTGTATCAGCCGGATATTGCGTTTTTGCAAACTTTGCGGCAACTTGCCTCCGCCTCCGGCGAGCAAGTCGATATTGTCTTTGCTCAACGCATTATAATCGAGATTTCCCTGCAAAAAAAGCAGCCACGAAGTCATCGGTTGTTTGATCAGCCGCACTTCCACCCGGTCTGCCAGCGGCAGTG